>CAYXIF010000001.1:0-116597 GCA_964465575.1 uncultured Candidatus Bathyarchaeia archaeon
TTCGTTGAAGATTCTTTAACCAGCTTGCTGCGAAACCTTTGCACGATTCAAACGCGGAGAGATTCCTGGAAGGCAGGAGGTTCCAGAATATTCTACTACAGCGAGCAAAGGAAGCTGAAAAAGGTTGCAGAGTTCATTGGCTGTGCGACGGGGTATGTGGTTCCACCGAACAAGGGAATCGTTGGCGACTAGACCTTTCCCACGAATGCAGATACCCACATGGGGTTCTTGGCGACGCATTCACATATGAGCCCTACTCACCCGAGTTCGTTGGAAGCACTATTCCCATTCGATTGTTGATGGCGGCTTGTGAGTGACGTCATAGACGACTCTCGTTACCGAGGGTAGTTCGTTGGTCATTCTCGTCGATATCTGCTCGAGTAGGCCATAAGGAACTTCGGCAAACCTTGCTGTCATGGCTTCACGGCTCTCGACGGCCCTGATCGCCAAAACGTAGCCGTAGGCTCTGGAGTCGCCTTTCACACCTGTACTCTTCGTATCGGTTTGAACAGCAAAATACTGCCACAGATCGTCCTTAAGTCCGCTCTTCTCGAGCTCTTCAGAGACTATCTTATCTGCCTTTCTCACCAGCTCAACTCTTTCAGGGGTTACTTCCCCAATGACCCGTACCGCTAAGCCAGGCCCAGGAAATGGTTGCCTCCCAACAATCTCAGGTGGTAGTCCGAGAGTCTTGGCCAGTCTTCTGACCTCGTCCTTATACAAGTCTCTCAGAGGCTCGATAACCGCCTTGAACTCGATCTTTGTAGGCAGACCGGCAACATTATGGTGGCTCTTGATCTTGTCAGAATGCTTCCGGCACCCGGACTCTATCCGGTCAGGGTAGATGGTTCCCTGTACAAGGTATTCCGCCCCGACGGTTCTCGCTGTCTCCTCAAAAACCCTTATGAACTCATTGCCAATGACTCTCCTCTTTTCCTCGGGGTCCGTGACCCCCCTCAGTTTCGCAAAGAAGCGTTCACGAACCTCAACAACGGTGACTTTCACACTCAACTTCTCAAATGCTTCCCTAACGAATTCAGGTTCACCTTCACGCATGAAACCGTGATCCACAAAGACTGCTCTCAAGTTCTCTCCAAGAGCCTTTGCTGCGACAATCGCCGCTGTGCTCGAGTCGATTCCTCCGCTCAAAGCGATTATTGCCTTCCGATTGCCAACTGTCTCCTTGATTTCGCGGATTTTGTCGTCTATGAATGCAGACGGCTTCCAATTGGCTTCGCACTTACAGACCTCGAAGACAAAGTTTCGCAGCATCTTCTTCCCACGCTTTGTATGGACGACTTCCGGATGCCACTGCAGACCGTAGATTGGCTTCATCACATGCCGGAAAGCAGCTGCCGGACAATTCTCGCTGTAAGCTAAGACTTGAAGGTCTCCAGGAAGGCTTTGGACGGAGTCTCCGTGGCTCATCCAAACCTGTTCAGAGCTACCTAGCCCTTTCAGAACCCCGACGGGTTCCTTCACGGTAACATACGTTATCCCGTACTCTTGCTTGACACCTCGCTCCACTCTTCCCCCGAGGAGATGGGCAAGAAGCTGGTGACCATAGCACAAACCAAGTATCGGAATGCCCGTACTCAGGATTCTAAGGTCGATCTTTGGGGAGTCATCATTGTATACGCTGGAAGGACCGCCCGAGAGGATTAGCCCCTTAACTCTCAGGCTTGCGCTCATGCCATCGATCTCTTCGCAGGTAATGTCGGACGAAACTATTTCAGAATACACTCTAAGTTCTCTGACCCTTCTCGCGATAAGGTGGCAGTACTGACCACCGAAGTCAAGCACGAGTATCGTGTCAGCCATTAGCTTCCTAGACTTCGACCCAAAGCCTCCCATAGTCCTTTGCCCTCCGGGCTGAAGTAGAGATAAGAGAGGAATTCAAGAAGTGATGCCCCAATGTGCTGCAATCCCCTCAAGCCCCCTGTGCGCTGAAGGGACTCTAGACCGACTAGAAGCACAGCGACTGCGTTATATCCATCAAGCGAGAATACTCCGATGACGCCGCGATGTTTGTGCATCCACTTAACCCAAACTATTCAAGAAATGAGCTAAGATAAAAACCATTTTGACAGAAAGTTGTTGACGTAGCGTCGGGGTTCTCCTCAGCGGGGAGTTCTGATGTCTGCGCCCCAACGTGCATCACCCTGATGTGGGGTCTGGCCAGTTCGTTGCCATCTGGCTTCAACCGGGAGAAGTATTACGGCAAGTCTCTTCTTCTCCGGGTTCTTCCTACTGATTCATTGATTCGTTGCTTTCTTTCTCGGGGGGAAAGGACCGAATATTTAGGGTTTATCCCCAAACCTGAACTCCACAGTTGTGGTGTATTGAATACCTTGATATGCTAAAATGAGCACGTGAGGGATGAATGACATGAAGAGGAAGGAGACAAGAGACTTAGACCCTGAGATGGTGATGTCAGCGTTCAACCGTTTTGATACGGGGTTCATGGCACACCAAGGGAATTGCAGCATTGTTCCACCCCCTTTGGCTGGTCGTCTTCATAGGACGTTTATCTTGACAGATTCAAGTGCGGCAGATAAAGTCAGGAGTAGGAGGTTCGTAGTTCAATGCTTGAGTTTGAGACCCTTTGACCTTGAAGCAGTAGAGCTCATGTTCCAGTTATTGGAGGTTGCTCAAGACCTTGCGGAATCCAGAGGTGCGTTCGAAAGAGGCGGCGTCCTAGAGGGCTGGACAAAAGTCAGGTATTTCAACGTCAAAAATGGAAATACCAGAGAGATTTCCGGTAGGAAAGTCGGACAGAAAATCCTGTACGAGTATGATGAGCAAGGGACACCCTTTAGGGCTTGGCGAGTCATGGATTTCGTAGAAGGAGGCATCTACGATAGACTCGCGGATATAGGAGCAGAAGAGAAGGAGACGGAACGTAGACGCCAATGTCAACTGAATGCTGCAATGCTGTTTGGCGAAGCAATCACCAAATTCGTTATCCTGATGAGTTTTTTGCCAAAAGACGCCCAATTCATGGACACACTGCCGGGTTTCCACGATACCCAAGGATACGTCGACGAAGTATATGCCCTACTAGAAGGAAGAGAGGTTGCAGTGCGTCCCGGGTTCAGTTCTCCGAAAGCGAAAATGATTGACGGACTGCTCGAAGGCACATACCAAAACGGAAGATACACTGCTAGGGTAGAAAGGATGAGACAGATATTCCGAAGCACAAGCCCCTTAGCCAATGCATTCGATAGCTTACCAACCTATCTGCAGCGAGCTGTTGCCCACGGAGACCTCAAAGTCAACAACGTAATCTGGGCTCCAGACGCAAGGGGCAATCCACATCACGTCAAATGCTTCATTGACCTAGACACTATTGGCCTCTATACCGCATTGGACGATTTCGGCGACGCAGCCCGTTCAATGATCAACGTTCTGGGGGAAAACATTTGGAAACAGGGCAAAACCCCGCGGGACATCGTGCTTGATAGAGAGATACTCGAAAGACTAACTGAAGGATACATGAAGGGAATAAAGAAGCTGCTCGACATCCTACCTCAAGGCGAGCATAAGGCTGCGGAAAAGACTAGGGTCAAGGATTTGAGGGTTCACTTGTATAGGGCTGCAGCGGTCTACTTCTTCCAGCTAGGGACACGCTTTTACAAGGCCTTCATCAGTGAACTAGCCGAACCCCCAAACGGTGACGGCAAACGACACTTTGTATACTTCATAAAGCAGTCAGACGATGACCCCGAAGACAGAAACCTTCGCCTAGCAGAGGTGCAGTATATGGCGTTGACGAGAATTCTGAAAGAGCTCAAGGAAGAACTCAGGCTGAATGAACTGGGAATAAAGCTGGAGAACATAGGTGAACCACTGGGATGGTAACCCATCCTTTTCCCACTCAAATCGATTGAAAAATCAACCTGTTCCGCCACAACCTTTGTCATCCAGCTGTGCTGTTTAAGACCCTGCTTCTGCAATCCTCGACTATGCCTATGGGCAAGAACATGTCCTTTTCCGAGTCGGGTTCTGTTTGAGAGATTTCATCCGCTGCCATTGAGAGCCCAAGGCGATGACGACCAACAGAGCCCTCAATTTTCTTCTTCAAGCACTACAAGTAGCCGCCAAAATAGCTTCTGGAACCATAGAACACTGAAAGAAAACCGCTGATATTTCTGATAACCGCGATTAACAGAGAAACCTGAAAAATATCCACAAAGATTGCTGGATGAAAGAAGGCTAGTGAGAATACGAATTAACAGAAACCTTATTATCAAGGAAATGGATGGCGCAAGATACGATTTAGAAAGGGCTAGAAGATCTCTGGACGATGAGGATTTCAAGTAGGCTACTGTACAAGCCTACTATGCTATGTTCCATGCAGCTAGGGCATTATTATGTAGTCAAGGCTACAGGGAGAAGAGTCATCGTGCATTATTGACTGCCGTGAGAGAGCTATTCCTAAGAGGTGGAGAGCTTGACAATGAACTTATAGAATACCTAAGCGATGCAATGGATCTGAGAGAAGCAGCAGATTACGGAATGGTCTTTTCTGAAACTGGTGCTGGTGAAGTGGTGGAAAAAGCCCGAATCTTCATACAGAGAGTCAAAGAGATTCTGCAAACAAGAGAAAATTACCAGAAGTCATGAGCTTGAACGTCAGGCCTCAATGATCGCAGCCCATTTTTCCATATCATGACAACATAAAAACCAAAAAGGAAGAGGCGCGCAGAGCAGAGCCGAGAATCGATCGTGAAGACAAATCCCTAGAGGCGGAATATCTCGATTAGAAATATTCTCGATTTCATTGAAAAGGTTCTCAGCAAGAACTCGAACTTCCCCCTTCATTCTTGCCAGTAACCTTGCGTGCGAAAGGTTTGAAACTGAAACTAGGACCCCGCGAGTTCCCTTCATTTTTCATTCACTTATTTCTTCTTAATGACAATCAGATCTGTCTTCGCCATGAAGCCACCTTTGCCCACCTAGCCAACTTTCTTCCGCCATCTCTAGATTGTGCACTTGTAACGATATGAGACGAGTATTTATTGTTGAAGCCTAAATAGGTTCAGTGAAAGAAAACGTACTTCAAGTGTCTGGAGCTATATGGATGTCTTATCGCGCTCGCCAATTGAAGCATGTGCTGGGATGGCTCATTGCTGCCACTAGAGGAGGCATCACTCGCGCCCAAGTAATTAGGGCTTTAAAGGATGCTCCGCAAAATGCAAATCAGTTGGCGAATCTGCTTGAAATGGACTATAGAACGATAAGGCATCACCTCAAAGTCCTTGAGAAGAACGGAATAATCACATCCGCTGGAGAGAGGTATGGCCTCACATATTTCCTATCCTCCGAGATGGAAGAGAATTATATGTTGTTCGAGGCGCGCTTTGAGTACGCGGGGAAAACCCACGAAGCAGAGATTTTCCGCAAACCCAGATAGGTAGAGTCAAAGCGGAAATAGGTAAGAATATTCTTGGGAAGTCTCAAATACATCAGTCTCGACGACGTAATCCCAACAAAGGGAATCGAAAGCTTCCGGATCTAGGGGCCCTCTATTCCAGGGAGAGATCTTGGCTTAGATTCTTCAGAAAAAAACCTAGGGGGGGTATCTCTATTCGCAAGAATTTCTCTCAATAGAGATCTTGGTTTAGATTCTTCGGCAAAAACCTGGGGGTGTAGGGAGGTATCCTGTATTGGGGAAGATTTCTCGCAGTAGCATGCCTTGGACGTGTCAACCTTAACAGTCCTCTTCAACGAGAGTGTGCGCCGAGAAATGTTGTTTTTAACAGATGTTTTCACCGTAAAAACGATACCCCCCTATATTTTTTCACGTTTTTGCTCTCACAAAGAGGCCTATGATCGTGCCTATCAAGCAGAACCCCATCTTGAAGAACGATAACCTCTTCAAAACTTCCATCAACTATCTAAGGGACTTTCTTCCGCTGTGCACAGTGGGAATCCTGATAAAGGGATGTCCTTTCTATAGGTAAGAATATATTCAACGAGGAAGTGTAGATATAGATACTACGTGTCGGATTTGACCTAAAGAAGTTGACCTTCAAATCTTAACAGGTTAGGAGCTGGTGAGGTGATCTGGAATGCAATTCCAACCATTCACAGTCAAGTATGTAGTACGTGCCAAGTTTGATGTTGAAGGAGTCGTTGAGAAACCAGATGTCATAGGCGCCGTTTTTGGGCAGACGGAAGGGCTGTTCGGAACGGAGCTTGACCTGAGAGACCTGCAGAAGTCGGGAAGAATCGGAAGGATAGAAATCGACCTAAAGTCAGCGAAAGACCAGACGAATGGCTCAATCATTATCCCGACGAGTCTGGACAGGGTTTCAACAGCAATCATTGCCGCAAGCATTGAAAGCATAGAACGCATAGGCCCCTGCTCAGCCCATGTTATCCTGGAGAAGATTGAAGACGTAAGAGAGACGAAGAGAAAGTCCATAATCGAAAGGGCTAAGGAGATCTTGCACGCATGGAACTTGGAGAAGAGACCTGAAACAGAGGAGATCTTCCGAGAGGTATCCGAGATTCTTAGAGCCGCACGAGCTGAAACCTATGGGCCCGAGAAGCTGACCGCTGGTCCCGGTGTTGACTCTTATAAGGAGATCGTCATTGTCGAGGGAAGAGCCGATGTGCTAAACCTGCTCAAGATGGGAATTCAGAACGTGGTTGCCTTAGAGGGTGTGAAGGTCCCTGAGACGATCATAAAACTGACAAAGGAGAAAGAAACCACAGCCTTCTTGGACGGGGACAGAGGAGGAGACCTCATCCTAAAGGAGCTTCTTCAAGTGGCCAGTGTCAGATATGTTGCACGGGCACCCAAAGGCAAGGAAGTTGAGGACCTAACCGTGAAGGAGATCGAAGCCGCCCTTCAGAGCAAAGTACCCATCGAAGAGGTAAAGGAAAAGAAGAAGAAACGGAGAAGAATCCTGGTGCCCAACGAAATCGTCAATGCTGCCAACAGCCTGAAAGGAACGCTTGAGGCTGTCCTCTTGGATGAGCACATGAAGGAGGTAGGCCGCCTGCCAGTCAGCGAGCTTGCTGAGAAGCTTCGCGAGACCGAAGCCGTGAACACCGTGGTCTTTGATGGAGTAACGACGCAGAGACTGGTAGACATTGCAAGCGAGAAGAACATCAAGTATCTTGTTGCTGCCCGAGTCTCGGACGTGGTAAAACAGCCGCTGAACGTGCACTTACTGACTTTTGACGACGTGACTGAGTAGAGACGAGCCTAGAAGAACTCAGCTAATGTTCCTGGTTTTTTGGAGGGAGCAGAAGCGGTTACATCTGCTTCTCTCACCCCAAACATTGACAGAATTCTCAGAGCCGCAGGAACAACCTGGTTCGCCACGTAGTATTCGGCGTCAACCTCCTCGTAGGATGTTAGCATGTAAGGCTTGGCTCTCTCGTACAGCTTGCCTGAGCCTTGAGTGATAATGTAGCCGACCTTGTCGCCAACGGTTAACGCCCATCCTTCATTCTCAAGCTTTCTTGCAGCCGCCACGTGGGGTGCGTTCACTTCGTACTCTGCAACAGGTTTCGTGAGGGTCTTCCAGATGATGAGATCTCTATAGGGAACCTTCCGTTGGCGTAGCTGAACAATGAACTGCTGGACGAATTCCAGCGCCTTCCCCGGCGACTGCTCCTTCAGGATCAGCTCTAATATCCGTTCCTGCGTAGTCCTAGCTACGTTCGCCCAGTCCCCTCGGACAACCTCCAAGCCGACTATTTCAAGGTTGCCGTTAGGGAGTAGACCGCAGTAACGTTTCTTCGCCTCAGTGAAAAGGATGCGCTCATAGACCTTGTCCGGTCTGATCTCCAGTCCAAGTTCCCTCTTGATCATGGAGGATAGGGTCTCGATCCTTTCTGGTTCACGCTCCACGAAGATGCTGTCCGTGTCGCCGTAGACTACGTTCAAGCCCAGTTCCTCAGCCGCCTGTATGGCATTTATGATCATCTCGCGCCCCCAAGCCGCCGTAGCTTCTGCGACAGGCTTCTCGAACCATCGAGCACCTATCCAGCCGGCGTAACCATAGGCTGCATTCGTGATCACTTTCACCGCTTGCTGCCGTGCGTCCAAGAGCCTGTATTCCGAGCTCTGTTGATCTAGCTCCTTCATTCTCGCTCGGATTTGGTCTCTGAACGCGATCAGGTCTGACAGGACCCGCTTGTAGAACCCCGCCGGCTCCTTGAGGAACTTGTGCCCAACCACGGGCGCGATGTTCACCTCCGTCGGCAGCTTTGAAACGGAGGGAGGAATATACGTGTCTGGCGAGACGTTCTTCTCAATCATGATATTTGGGTACATGGACTTAAAGTCAAGAACTGCGATGTTTTCATGTACGCCCGGCTTGGGTGCGAGAACCATCCCACCTGCGTACGGTATATATGGGCGCTCAACTCTTTCGGGCACAATCTCACCAATCCTAAAGGCTTCACGGATCAGATACCATTCAATCCTGAAACCCACGGCTACTCTGCCGATCTGATCCAGAGGCAACCCAACGAGCCTCGAAAGCTGCGAAGCGTAGGGGAACATGCTCTCGAAGATCCCTAGTAGGCATTCTGTCTTCTCAGCAGCGTACCGAAGCAGCTGTGTCCTTTTCTCCAAGTCGTCCCAATAGCTTGCGAAGTCCGTCTCATCTATCATAACCTGTTCATCCAATCTCTTGACGCCGAGAAAGGCTGCCACGTTCTCTATCGTCTTTACCTTAACCTCTTGCAGTTCGTCCGCCATGTCAAGCATGTCCATGCCGGCCCGTCCAGTGATGGAGACATGACCGTACACACTTTGATGCGGCTCCGCGTTCACCCGGTCAATCGAGAGCTTTAGACCAAGCTTTCTAGCTCTTGCCGTGAGGAATTGGAGGTGCCGTCTGTTCGTCTCGAAACCAACAATCACGTCTGGGTCAAAGCCTCTAACATACTCAACGAAGGATTCCATCAAACTTCGATCGTCCAAGTTGCTGGCTTTGAAGCGCCTTGTCTCTCCCGTATTCGTGATGGTCGAAATAATCACTACGGGGTCCGTTTCCGGTTTTGGAGCTCCCCTAGACGCGTGGTAAACTGGAAAGAAGCTTATTGTTCTGAATGGTGGAGGAGCACCCTTCTCCTCCATTCTAGCCGGCACAGTCTTGGCAATGTACACGTCGTCAACTTGGGCTTTCACATCACGGTCCGCCTCCTCCACGTCCGCCCGATGCCAGCTACATGGAGTCACACCGCTGTCTATGAGGTAACGCATTGAGTAGCGGAAATCGTCCTCAAGGCACTTTTCTACACCCTCGATCCCTGAGAGAGCCTTCGCACACTGAGGAACGAAATCAGGGTCCAAACAGGAAACCTTGATTGCCTGCACCTCTCGCCCAAAAAACCTTTTGACGGTAAGCTCAATCTGGCCTAAGAAGGGCATCTCCGATGCTTGTTGATGGATTCTTCCAAGCACAGTCTTTGGGTCTTCCTGGCTTTTCAAGACAAGGTAGAAGTACATGACAAAGCTCCTCTCTATGACGAGGACGCGTCTTCCTTCACCATCAATGCCCCACATCCATAGCTCCGGCTTTCCATCCCGCTTCTCATAGTTAATGTCAAGTAGCCAAAACGTCAACTTCTGCAAAGCTCAAGGTTCCTCCCCGCGACACTTAGAGTATGTCATAAGCGGCATATATTCTTGGATGATTTCCAAACCGAATAGGAAAGAGAGAATGGCAATCCCTGCGCCTTGTCTTCCTACAATGTAAGAGAGTATATGCCGAAAAACATTACCACCGAAGACAAGAGAAGCCGCGCCGTGACCCTCTCTTTTAAGAAAATGCTGGACATGATCGACGCCCATACTGGTGAGGATGCGCTGAGCGGGTTTGCTCTTGATGCTCCTATCAATCTCATGCTGTAAAGGAACGTGATTCCTCCCAAGACCATACCAAAAAACCCTGAACCCCAAAGAAGCATTAGGCTTCGCTTGTCAAGATCCCACTTCTCCTTGGGCTTCGAAATCAGAAAGAGGAACGCGGACAACACTGGGTAACGAAGCGCATTGGCTAGAAGAACACTTGTGTCTTTCAGTCCTAAAGCTACGAATGTCACGCCAGCGGCCCAAGCGACCGCAGCTCCGAAGGCCATCAATAGCCCCTTCGAGCTACTTTCATCTTGGCCCTGTCTTGTGCTCTCTGTGGCAATCAGAATCACACTGAACACGGTCAGAACGGTGCCGATCAAGGTTCCAAAGTGAGATGGTTCTCCCAGAAAAACGATGGCAATGACAGTCGTGAGCAGCGGGGAGGTGTAGGCGAAGGTGTAAGCCTGCGAGACGCCAACAAGCCTGATGCTCAGGTTAAGAAGCGTGTCGCCTATCCCGAACCCAACGATGGCTGCAGCGACCACAAAGAGCAGCCCTTGAATGCTTACGCTTGTCAGATTGTTCATCTCGCCCGCAACGTAAGCGATGAGAAGCATAAGAGCCGAAGAGAAGAACGTCTTAACTGCATTCGCGCGGATGGCATCTACCTTCTTCAGTGCCTCTGCTGAGAGAATGGTCGAAACAGCCCATAATACAGCCGTCAGCACGGCAAGAGACTCACCGTACACGAACAACGCCTCCAAGCTTGAAGCATCTCGGATGCTCCTTGGAGCATTTGGGTAGCTAACGATGTCTACGCTAATAAGGCTGTAGCAGGTGATTCCGGCAGCCAAGAAAGACTTATACACTGCGCGAGTGATTCTGGTTGTGTCTTGCAGATTGTTCTTACCCAGTTCTCTGGATGTGGTAACATGGTTGTCACTGTTATAGGCGCCGGAACTATAGGCACAGCCGTGGCAAAGAGCCTTCTCAAGAGCGGACACGAAGAGATTTCAGCCACTAGAAGGCACATTGAACGGGCAAAGGAACTTGAGGAGTCAGGTGTACGAGTCACAAGAAGCAACAGGAAAGCTGCCAAAGAAGCTCGCATCGTCATTTTGTGTGTGAAGCCAAAGGATATTCAGGGAGTACTCGAAGAGATAAAGGACGAGATCAAAGGCAAGCTTGTAGTATCCTTCGCCGCAGGCGTGCACCTGTCTTTCCTGAAAGCTATAGCTCCTGAAGCCAAGTTCGTGAGAGCGATGCCCAACATAGCCGTCCTAGTTCAGGAATCCTTCACAGCCTACTGTGCAGGCTCAGACCTAACCTCGAACGAGAGAGTAGAAGCTGAGCAGCTTCTTCACATCCTAGGAAGAGTCGTTCAGATAGACGAGAAACACATGGACGCGGTGACAGCCCTTAGCGGTTGCTCTCCCGCCTACCTTTCAGTGATAATGGGAGCCATGGTTCAGGGCGGAATAGAGGCTGGATTGCCCAAGGACTTAGCTCTTGCAGCAGCCGCCCATACGATGGCAGGAACAGGCAAGCTTGCGTTGGAGGCCGCGAAGGAGCCTTCCGAGATAATAGGCATGGTTGCAACGCCTGGCGGCGTCACAGAGGATGGGCTTCAGGAACTGGAAAAATACTTTGTGACCGAGGCAATAGTCTCAGCGGTGAAAGCTGGAGCTTCCAAATCCAAGAGGATATCTCAGAGCTTTTCCTAGAAGCGGGTCAGCTGCCAACATCAACCTTGTCAGTCTTCATCAGGGCTGTCAGTCTTTCGACTCCGTGTATCTCCCGGATGTATCTAGCCACGCTCTTCGGGAGGAGTTTCTCCCAGCTTGAGTTCTGCACCATCTTTTCTCTGATCTCAGTGGCCGAACACATCTCTCTATCAAAGAATGGAATGCTTTTCACAGTGAAGCCAGCTTCGATGAACAGTCTTCTCGTCAACGGTTCGTTCGAGAAGACAACGCCGAACTTTGGAACCAATGAGCAGACATGTGAGACCCAGATGCCGTGAATCCTGAGGTCGGCGACCGGAATAATAAAGTGCCTTGAGGGGTCTATGCCTGCCTCGTCAAGAGCCAACCGAATCATGAACGTTCTCTCGCCAGCAGTGAAGGGATTCTTCAAAGTGTGGCTCTGCAACGCGCTACCGATCATCACAATGATCTCAGAAGACTCGTTCAGAATGTGTTTGATGGCCTCAAGGTGACCCAGATGAAAAGGCTGGAAACGCCCGGGATATAGAGCCCTCAGGAAGGCTTTTCCCCTAGCAGAAGTGTTACTCATTGCCACGCCACCGATCCGCCAAACCAAACGAAAAAGTGTAGCCCAAGAGATTTATCGTTTTTGCATGCGGTCATTGAGAGCTTTCCGAACTTGGTTCAGCAACCGTCTAATGGGAGCAAGTCCTTCTTGACTCATGCTATGTTCTTCTCAATAGCTTACCAATCCGTGCGTCAGGATGGTGTCGATGAACATTTCTTTGGCTCCTGAGCTAATCTTTCTAGGGCCTCCGCGATTGCTGTCTCACCTTTGCTTCTGAGTGTGCTTATGGCTACTTCAGTGTTGACCTTCCTCGGTTTGCTCCCCCATAGTCGCTGGAAGTTCTCCGAGTATATCTTCCTCAACGCACGCGGCGGCAAGTCAAGACCAAGGAAAGGCGCCTTGTACCTTGTTAGAAGCTCATCAGCCGTTTCCGGCGTGTGGAACTTATCGTCCGATTCCAAGAAGTTTCTGACGAGCCATATTCTGTCAATCGCCTCTTCCACCGTCTGCCAGGTTGAAATGTCCGTTCCGAAGAAGATCCTGTCTTGATACTTAATGAAGAAGTCTCTCCAGTCGTCTCTCCGGCGTGAGATATTGTGCATGAGCTCTATACCCAGCGTCAGGTCAAAGTTAGCATTCCTGTAGCAGTCTAGAAACGTAGACGCTCTCTCAATGTCCGCCGAGATGAAGTAGAAGTGGCATAACACTATCCGAAGGTCAGGATGAGCATCGAGAACGCTCTCAGTCTCTCTATACAGCTCCTCCTTGGTCGGATAGTCCTCGAGATAGTACACCCAACCCTTCTTCTTCGCCCAGTCTGGGGCCAGCTTCTCATCCCAGAACTCCTCTGGGTCCGCCACATGACACAGAACAGGGAAACCTTGAGCTTCGCACGCGTCCCAGAAACCTTCATAATAACAACCATCTAACGGCACGTGCCTGCTTCTGGGGACGGGTTTTGAGCCCATCTCGCCCACGCCGTCGAACCCCAGCTCGATAAGTGACCTAATGTACTTTTCCCAATCCGCGTCTGGCAGTTGGTCGGTCTCGCCCGACCATGGCGCAAACCCGCCTGCGTAGAACAATTCCGGGTATTGAGCCTTCGAGTACAATGCTGCATCGCGTCCAGATATGTACGTCTGGCTCAGCCTCCCTCTCTTGATGACTTCAGCCATGAAAGCGCCCATCTTGTTCAGTTCGGTCGGGCTGAGCTGCAAGCGTCCCGCGCCAACGCCCGCGAAGTGTGCGTGGCAGTCGATAACAGGGATATCCTTGAACTCTGATGGCTCCAACCAGAACTCGCCTCCGCTCACTTGGCAGTTTCTATATTCCGTAGTGTTTATTGATCTCTTCTTCATAGAGGCGGCTCTTGCCTGACTCTACATCGTCAACCTTGACCGCTTTGCGAGCCAAGGAGGATTCGATCAAAGCGTACGAGGCGGCTAAGTCTCGGAGCCCTTCCCGCCCGCTTGTCTCCATCTCTCGCCTCTCTTTGATCGATCTTATGAACTCAAGCGTCTCCAGAGCCATCGCGTCCCCTATGCCCATCGGGAAGTATCTTTCCTTGACTTCCTTGCCTGCATTCATTTCGAAAAGATCTCTGATCTCTTCCTTTGTTCCGTCGTCAAGAACGAGCGTGTTGCCTTTAATACATCCCCTCGTTCCGTATATCGTTCTTGGGATGGAAAGCCCTTCGCCATGCCCGCCCCACGAGGAGAATATATTTCCCAAGGCTCCGCTTCTGAACCTCAATATGCCCAAGAAAGTGTCGTCAACGTCGCTTTCGACTTTCTCTGTGATCCCTCCTGCGGAGTCACGAGTGTATCTTGTCTTCTCAAGCGTTTCGACCATGCTTATGACTTCGTCAAGTTCTCCACAAAGGTACCTCAGAACGTCGAACAAGTGAACCCCCAAGTCTATTGTCGGTCCGCCTCCGCCGAGGAGCTTCTTGTGCCGCCAAGCTGTCTCAGCAACTATCTTGCTTGGAGACCAGTATCCGCCTATGCCTCCGCTCAGGACAACTTGCATGTCGCCGACGTAGCCCCGTTCGATAGCCCACCTAGCCATTCTGACTTCCGGAAAGTACCTAGCGTTCTCTGCAACACCCAAGACTACGTCAGCATTCTTAGCAGCCTCAACCATCTTGCGCCCGGCCTTGACCGTCAACGCAAAGGGCTTTTCAATAAGAACATGCTTGCCAGCATGGATACTGGCTAGTGCTATGTCATGATGCGAAAAGACCGAAGTGTAAATGTCAACGGCATCAAGGTCTGCTTCCCTGAGCATCCTGACATAGTCGTCGTATACATCGACATCCGTGTCTGTCTGGAAATCAGAGACGTAGATGTGCGGCACAGCTAGCGGGTCGCCGGGCGGGCCAACTGGCTCTCGCGGAGGCAACCCTTCCCCCGGACGGCTAAACCTCTTGGCGTCTTCGGTCCTTCTTGCACACAGAGCCTTTATTCTGACGTCAACGCCCTTTTCAATGAGTGCCTTGTACCCGTGCAGATGCGCAGGCATGATGCGGCCGCAACCAACAAGCCCCACTTTCAACATCAGACTGCCCTACTCTCCCGATCCGAGTTCGCGAAGGTATACGGCTCTGTCCTGCTGCATGGACATGAGTCCAGCCTCAAGGATGGCTTGAGCATCCCTGTTAAGCTCTGCAGACACAACGTCGTCAAAGGGCTCGTCTTCTCGAATGCAGGATACAAAGTGCTCCACTGCATTTCGTTTGCCATCCTCAAGAGGCGGAACCGCAATTGCTTCCCAAGATCTCCTTTCAGGCTTGAACACACGCAACTCCTTTGCTGCTACCATGTTTCCTTCACTTCCGTTAATGGAGAGGGTGTACTGTGGCGGCACGCCTTCGCCAACTTGAGACCATGAAGCCTCGGATATGCCCATTGCCTTCTTGTACCCCATCAACAACACGGCGTTGTCTTCCACAGTCAAGTAGTCCCGTACGTAGGTTCCCCCGAGAGCCACAGCTTTCTCTGGCACTCCAAGTATCCATCGGCATATGTTAGCCCCATAGCAGCAGTAATCCATGAAGGCTCCAGCTCCGTTTAGATCTCTATTGTACAGCCAATCGTAAAAGTAAGGCGAGCACCCGATCTCCTTGGGTCCCGCGTGAGCTGCTCTGTACCGCACTTGGTAGACTCTGCCGACCTCACCCTCGTTAGCCAATCTACGGGCTTCTCGGAAGTTCGCATTCCAAGCAGTTGGGTAATTCACCATAAGCTTGACCCCATATTTCTTTGAGGCTCTTACCATCCTACTAGCTTGGGCCAATGTCGCGGCCATAGGCTTCTCTACCAGCACATGTAGCCCTTTTTCAGCTGCTAGTTCGGTCACGTCCGCGTGACGGCTGTTCTCAGTGTAGACGAACACTGCATCGATCTTCTCTTCAGCAAGAAGATCCGCGTGAGACTCATAGGTCTTGATACCTCGCTCTTTGGCTTTGGCTAGAAGAGGCTTGTTGACATCTGCGACGCAGGTTACGATGGCGTTTTCGACCTTCTTGACCTCTTCGAGTACTCCCCAAACGTGGTCGTGAACCAGACCAATAACTCCAATCCTCAGTTTGGTCGTCACCACACCACCGCACTTACAATCGTCTCATGCTTCATATATCCTTAACTTACTGTGTAGCAGATATAGTGGAAGCTGCTTTCATACCTGAACTTGCAGAACCGGAACCTTGGGGACTACGTGGACCTCGCCCATATTCTGCAGGTTCCCTCACTACTGACCATACATGCACCCACTGGTTTCCGTGGTGTGCACGCCTTCATGAACAACGAGCACTCATTCGGTCTGATCCTGCCGACTATGACGAGGTGGCATCTGCAACCGGGCTGCAAGTCCACGCCCGTCTCGACCTTCAAGCCATGTCTCAAGTGGGCATCGAGTTCTGAGTACTCCTTGGAGAGCGTAAGTTTGGAGAATCGGATTGTGCCTAGTCCGCGCCAGCTCCCGTCGGCCACCTCGAAGACCTTTTGCATGAGTTGCTGCGCCTTAGCATTCCCCTCCCGCCGGACGGCTCTGGTGTACTCGTTCTCAAGACGGGGCTTCCCTTCGCGCAGCTGTTTCAGAATCATATAGATACCGATCAGCACATCCAAGGGCTCAAAGCCTGCCACGACGGTTGGCATGCCGTACTTTTCGGGGAAAACTCTGTAAGGCTCAAGCCCTATCACCGTGCTAACATGGCCGGGGGCGATGAACCCGTCTAGGCCTAAGTCCCTCATCTCGGCCATTATTTCCATGGCAGGGGGAATGAGCCGGTGCGAAACCAACAGGCTAAGATTCCGCGGCGGTTTTCCCACCGCTTCCACAGCTGTTGAGGGCGCAGTGGTCTCGAAACCAACAGCGAAGAAGACGGTTTCCCCACTAATCCTTTTCGCGATCTTGACTGCGTCTCCGATACTGTAAACGACCCTAACGTCGGCTCCTTCAGCCTTAGCATCTAGAAGTGATCTTCGTGAGCCAGGAACCCGAAGGATGTCGCCAAAGCAAATGGTTGTCACGCCTCTAAGGGCCAACTCAACAGCTTCATCGATCTCTGATGCTGGCACTATGCAGACAGGGCAACCGGGACCAGCAATAACCTCAACATTTGAGGGCAAGAGCTCACGTAGCCCGAAATGGGTAATCGTCCATTCATGCGTGCCGCAGACATGGCAGATTTTGACGTTGCGTTCATTACCAGCGAGTTCACAGATTCTCTTGGCCACTTGGTTGGCAAGTGTCGCGTCCCTGAACCTCATGTTCCTAGCCATACTATTCCCTAGTGCGATGGTCATATTTATTGTCACAAGGCGGCCACTTTCAACCCATCAGCAACGGCTGAAGAACGTCAGGTATGCAAGTAGCTGAGCATAGGCGACCGCTTGCCATGGTTGACTTTTCAGAATAATCTTTCTGGGTTGTTCGGGACGTTGGAGGAGAAAACAGAACTTTCTAGAAAAAAACGCGGTAAGAAAGCATTGATCGGGCGACCGAGTTCGATTTCTCCATTCAAATGCCGCAGAGTTGAAGTTTCTGGCTTCGCTGCAGGCCGCAAAGCTTTATCTGATTACAGCTGATGGGGGGTATTTTGCGGGGTGCAAACTCATGTCTCAAGAAAAGCCACCAGCAGAGAAGAAAGAAGAGGAAGAAGAGGAAGAGTGGGAAGAAGAGGAAACTGAAGAGGACTGGGAAGAGGACTGGGAAGAAGAGGAAACTGAAGAGGACGAAGACTGGTAGTTACCACCAAGGGCAGTTAAGAACAAAAGTAGACAGGCAATGAACAAAGAGCTTCATTGAAGATTCGGACGGGTCCAGAATCAACAACCAAACCTCCGACTTTTCGTTGCATGAATGAACCTAGAGTTTTGTGAGTTAGCTACGGCAATAGTGCATTCTTTTCACTCGCTGCTTCTCGTTGGGGTTCACTCTTCAACATCTCCTCCCACAGTCGCAGCGTTTCTCTTGCTTCTTTTTCATCGAGGACCTGAATCGCGTATCCCGCATGAACTAGAACGTAGTCGCCTATCTTTGTCTCAACAAGCATGACGTTCACTTCCCGCAGAACGCCGCTTCCGAAATCAACCTGAGCCACGCCGGCTTTGACCTCCAAGACCTTTGCTGGGATCGCTAGGCACATCGCCATCAACTTAAATAATCATGACTCTCTGAGCCAAATAAATCCATTGCTGTCCAAGAAACTCAGAAACTTGCCACAACAGCTTGGCCAAACGATACGCCGCCGTCGCCCGGCGGAACGGCCTCGTGAACTAGGAAATCCAGACCAGATGCTTCTATGATGCTCCGCAACGTTTGTGTCATAATCTCGTTACAAGCAACTCCGCCTGTGAAGCCAACGGAGCTTACGCCCTTTTCACTGGCTTTTTCGATCGCTAATGTAGCTAGACCCTTTGCCAGATAGGCGTGAACTGAGTGAGCCAGATTCGCCTTGCTGATCTCATCCCTATTCTCGAATACGGCGCGAACGAGTCCTTTTGTGTGCAGAACGTTATTCTTGAACTCGGGTTCAAGGCCTAGAACGTCCTTGCCCTTCAAAGCGAGCGATTCGAGTTTCATCGCGGGCTCACCTTCGTAAGTCCTCTCGTAACATATGCCCAAGACGGCTGCGATTGCGTCCAGAATTCTTCCGCAACTTGTCGTCTTGACCGCGCTGTCATGTCTCTCCAGCTGATTCAGAATCACGCGGACTTCTCTCTCGCCATGTGGAAACCTTTCTTGGTTTTCTTGAAGCCATGTCTCTACGTCGACTTCTCCATGCAGTATGCCCGCTGCGACTCTTAGAGGGTATCTGGTTGCTAGGTCCCCTCCGATTAGGGGTTGCTTCTCAAGGTGAGCTAGCCGTTCGAATCCTTCAGATGCCTGGCTACAGAAGAGAACCTCACCACCCCAAGCTTCGCCATCCAGCCCGTACCCATATCCGTCGCAGCAGATGCCCACAAGCTCATCAACGCCATGCTCAGCCATCAGGGCTGCCGCGTGCGCGTAGTGATGCTGCACTTGGATGAGTTCCCAGCTGTTCGCTTCGGCAAGTTCACGTGCAAGCTGCGTCGTTGCGAATCTGGGATGAAGATCGTACCCGATCGTTTCAACCTTAGCGTTTGTCAGCCGAATCAAGTGCTTGGCTGCGTTCTCGAGGAACCCACAAGTCTCAACATTCTCGACATCGCCTATATGCTGCGAGATGAACGCTTTTCCACCTAGAACGACGCACGCTGTGTTGTTTAGCTCCCCACCTAAACCGACGGCGCAACGCTCAGTCTTCTTCCTCAAGAAGACCGGCGCAGGAGCGTACCCCCGTGAACGCCTTATGAAAGCTTGCTTTCGGTCATGAACTCGGACAACTGAGTCGTCGCATCTATGAGTGATCTGTCGATTGTGAAACAGGAAATAGTCCACAACGCCGCTGAGTTTCTCCAGGGCTTCCTCATCGTCCTTTATGATTGGCTGGTTAGGCGGATTGGCACTCGTCATCACAAAAGCTGGGTCCCCTACATCGCTGAAAAGGATGTAATGCAGACCAGTATAGGGTAACATGACGCCAACATTATGCAATCTTGGCGAGATCAGGTCTGAGAGGTAGTAGTCTTCGCTCTTGTCCAGCAAGACTATGGGGCGTGCTGGAGAAGTTAGAAGCTGCCTATCTCTTTCTTTCACCTCGGCAAACGTCTCGATGGCTCTTAGGCCTGCAGCCATCACTGAGAATGGTTTCTCTCTCCGGTGCTTGACCTTTCTGAGTCTGACTAAGGGCTCATCCATCACTGTAGAAGCAGCAACGTGGAAGCCACCGTAGCCCTTGATGGCAACAATGTGTCCTTCTGAGATAAGCCTGCCCGCCTCGCGAATCGGGTTGCGACATGCAGCCACTCTCTCGCCCCCATTATTTGTCAGGCTGACGCTTGGTCCACACTCGGGACATGCAACAGTTTGGGCGTGGAACCGTCTTTTCTGTGGGTTCTCGTACTCGTCGCTGCAGAAGCTGCATATCTGAAACGCGGACATCGTGGTGTTCTTGCGGTCGTAGGGGAGCCTATCGATGATAGTGTATCGGGGACCACAGTCTGTACAGGTAATGAAGAAGAACTCATGCCTCGGGTTTTTGGGGTCACGGAGCTCATCCAAACACTCGTCGCATATAGCAACGTCTGGCGGGATGACTGAACCCGAAAGTTCAGTCGCGTCTGAGCTCTTTAGGATAGTGAATCTCCTACGCTCTTGCTTCCCTTTCATAGGCGAGGTGATTACGTCGTAGATCTGCGCCAGAGGAGGTTTCTTGTCCTTAAGGTCCCTCAGGAAGTTCTTGATGTCTTGTTCCCTACCCTCAACCAGTATGTCTACTCCGGCGTCTCCTCTGTTTTGAACATAACCTGTCAGTGCATTCCTTCTGGCAGTGCGGTAGATGAAAGGACGAAAGCCTACTCCCTGAACTATGCCTGTGACTCTGATCTTCAAACGCACAACGCAACATCTCTCTTACTAAGAACGAAACGACGAGCAATAAAACATTACCCTAACAGCGCCCATACCATACATGCGGCTCAGAGAACTGCTCTTATGGCTTCCATGAGGATTTGTGCGATCTCCCTTGACGCCTTTCGAAGCTTGGGCGACAGGTTCTCCCCAAATTCCACCCTTTCCGGCTGCACGCCCAACAGCATGACCTTCGCGTTCAGGCTTTTCCTCAGGACCTCAGCAAGAATGAAGAGGGGCATGGCATGCGTGGACAAGACGGTTCTGGCAAACTCTTCTGGTAAGACAAGCCTGGCTCCTCCAGGATCTACATTGAGTTGTGCTGCGTCGATCATCAACACATGGGAGGGCTGAAACGACTCTATCTCATCTAGGCGGTTCTCTGGTACTGTCTCGCACTCGAAGAGTCTGGCGTTCTCTGGTACCTTTCCTTTAAGCCGTTTAAGAACTTCTATGCCAACAGCATCGTCGCCACGGAAAGGGTTGCCAATCCCAAGTACCGCGAGCCTTCTACAGTCAGTGAGCCAAGTAGCAACCTGATTCTTCAGTCTCAAATCTTGATACCCTCAATGATACCCGCGCGGGCAACATCGTGTTATAGATTGAGTCTGCTTGCCATGCTTTAAGGGTTGCCTAGGGCTGCAAGAAGATATATGTTGCCATTGACAATCATATCTGAAAGTGCGCTCTGGCATTCGATGCCAGAATCATCAACTGCAAAGGGATCTGAGGGAGTAGCGCATGGTTAAGTTCGGGTTGGATTTAACAATCTGGCCTTGGGAATATGAAACTTTCGACGAGATTGTTGAGATCGCCCAGCTAGCTGAGAGTCTAGGAGTAGACTCCTTATGGATGTCAGATCACCTCATGTACACAACGCCAAATGTTGGCTCGCTGGAGGTGTTCGCTGCTTTAGCTGCCGTGGCTGCCAAGACTCGCAACGTAGTTCTGGGTACGAAGGTGGTCTGTGCGCCTATTCGGCATCCCGGGCTCTTGGCAAGAGCGGGGACAACATTGGACATAATCTCTGGCGGTCGCTTCGTCCTTGGGATTGGCACCGGCTGGTTCAAGGCGGAGTTTGACGCCTTCGGATTTCCTTTTGAAAAAAGATTCGAACGAATGCGAGAGACTGTGGAGATCATCAGAAAGTCTTGGACGCAGCCCGTTGTGGATTATGAAGGGAAGTATTACACGATTCGCGGAGCTGTGTCCTTACCGTTGCCTGTCCAGAAGCCTCATCCGCCCATATGGATTGGCAGCCAAGGGCCGCGTATGCTAAGATTGACGGCTGAACTTGGCGACGGCTGGGTCATACCCAACCAAAGCGTAGAGGATTACCGCCAAAAATGGGAGTTCATCAAAGAGAAAGCTAGAAAGGTTGGCCGAACCGCAAGCGACATCGAACCTGCCCACTACGCATATGCCAGCTTATCCTCAAGCTCAAACCAAGCGTGGAGATACGCCAAGGATCTTATCTTGCCTGAGAGACGCAGAGCTCTGAACCCGGGGCTGACCCTTAAGGAAGTGGGTGACATCTGCCTCATCGGCGATCCTGACGAATGGGTCACCCGAATCAACGAGTACATAGAGGCTGGTGCGGAACACATTATTGTCAAGATAGTCCCCTTGACCCAAGAAGCTCTATGCCTTTACGGGGAAAAGGTGATCCCACACTTCGGGAAGAATACATAGTCTATCTAGCACGGCGGCACTGATGCAGTACGGTCCTGTGTTTGGCTGGTCCTCCTCTTGGGAGGCTCTTGTGCAGGTCTATAAGCTTTGGCCCACTCGGACAGATCGCAGTATAAGTGTTCTTCTTGATTCACTTGTGAGCAGACCGTTCAGGTAGTATTTGATGGTTGCATCTTGCTTAACCGTGCCAACATCACTTGACACCCAGTAGTATGCTGTTGTGACTATTCGCATGCTCTGTCCATCAAGCATTATCCCTTCCACTTCTGTGGTCTTCACCCTTGCACAGAAGTATGTTGCACCATTCTGGGCGCTTACGCTCTCCAGATCCTCCACTTCTTCCTTGCCCACGATGCTTCCGCTGTAAGCATTTCCCTGCATGAACACCGTGAAGTTGCTTGCATATTCCCAACTCTTCCCTCTAGCCAGGGGGTATGGAGGACCTGGCAAGGGGCTATCGTATGTGCATTCCGTTCCATCTGATACCCATTTTCGCAGTGAGCCGCCTTCTGTGAGGTAGTAGTAAGTTGTCTCCTGGGGCCTCTCAATCCTGATTTCCGTTTCGCTTACCTTAAGCCATCTTACTGAGCTTTCTTTACCATCAGCCCACTCAGTGAAGATCTTCTCTGTCCCGTCAGGAAGAATAGGCATGCCAATCTGTTCAGCGGAATCCTTCCCTGTTCCTACTACCCGTGTCTCAGTTTCAGCAATCAACGACACTAGGTTGAGTATCAGCTGGTAATTGTCTTCCGAGAAACAGTATGGCTCACTGAGGAAGGTCAGGTCACCAAAGGCAGCTACAGCACCATTTCCCCTTTTTGCCAAAGCAATCACTGCGTAGCTGTCTGCTCTTTCAGCCACAGAAGAGTACGTAGTGACAGATGTCCAAGCCAACCCTTTTTGCATCGAGTAGATGTGGGTTGCTGTACAAAGAAGCAAGGACCTCAAACCCGTGGTTAGGGAGTTTGCCGAGAAGTTCTTCGCGTAGATGTTGCGGTATATCCCGTAGTGTTCCTCTTCGTTGTAGAGGTAACCCTTGGCGAAGGAGAAACCGAATCTTGTGGAAATTGAGTTAACTGGAGCAATAATTCCCGCGGCCAACCCTTCGTATCCAAGGTATTCCCAAGCTGGATCAAAAAACAGAAGCAGTAGCCCCCCATCATCCACAAACTTCTCGATGGTCTTGCACTCTGTCTCACTGTAGACTTCGGTTGGGGAGGCAACTATGAAGCACGATGCACTCTCAAGCTTAGACTCAAGGTCATACCACTGTGAAATAAAACTAACCGTCACGTTTCTTTTTGCCAGCTCGGCTATGAGGATGTCAATGTCCCACCACAAGATCTGGTTCCCATGCGACGTATCCACAAGTACATCGCCTTCTCGAGCGTCCTGCGTAGCTGGAGACGCGAACGGGTTAGTGCCTTGAGCCATGGCTTGAGGGGGAAGGTAGATATAGTGAACTGCCGGTGGAGGATGAATCTCATCGAGAACCCTTAAGGTTATGTTTTCCCATCTCATAGATGTTGCGTTAGACGAGCCCTGCCAAGATGTAGAGACCCCAATCTGTCGTGGGACAAGCTCAGCAACCTCGTACTGAACGAGGTTTGCCTGCTTGGCTACCTTCTCCACGGCCTTCAGGAAAGAGCCTGCTTCGTCAGCCAAGCCGACGGCCACGGCTTCGCTCCCCAGATAAATCGTTGCCCTTCTCAGCTGGGTCGAAGACAGCTTGAGGCGGTTGCCTCTGCTCTTCTCGACTGCTGATACGAAGTTGTCGAGCGCGTGGCTCAGGTTAAGGGGAAATAGGAGCTTGGAGAACCCTGTTGCCTTGTGGGCCCCGGTCTCCATTACTGATTCCTGAGGTATAAGCACCGGTGGTCCTCTTCCTATGACTCCTATGCTTCCGACGAATGATGTGGGTGGTACGAAAATGTGATCAGCAGCAACAGCAATGTAATACCCTCCAGAAAGCGCCGTGGTGATTGAGGCGACCAAGGGTTTCTTTGCCTTAAGCTCGAGGAGGTCTAGGTATATCCTTTCAACATAATCAGCATAGCCACCTGCTGAGTCAACTACGAGCACAACGGCTTTCACACTTTCGTTGAACACGGCTTGGCTGATGAGGTCAGTGCAATAGGCAACAGTCCAAGATGTCTCGATGTAACCCTCCACCTTTATTACCCCCACTAGGTTCCTGCGTTCGGCCGAAGGGTACCTAGAAGACATCTGCAGATAGATCACGGAGGCGGCGAAGATGCAGATGAGGATTGTCGCGTAGATCTCACGCCGTCCCAGCTTTGAGAGCAGAGTTCCGAAAGCCATATCTTCTTCTCGACTTTGGTTCAAGAAATGTTCCTCCGCCACAACCTACGGTAACATACAGTTTATTTAAGAGTTGTGGGGACTTCTTGGCGGCACATTCCAAGAATGAGGCGAGAAAGCAGTACAGGGAACACGGACAGACAGCTACTCTGCTCGCAAGTCTAAGTGATAACCTCCATGTAAGAAGCGGTAATAGCTGAACGCCTCCTGTTTAGAGCTAGAGGCGCGCTACGAAAGAAAAGCCCCTATCACCATCTCAAGATGACAGAAAGCGCGACTTTCCTGCGCAAATGTCTCTTCCTCCGCCCGAAGTCAGGATTCACTAGAAACCTATCTGAAACCTTTGGCTTGTCATGAACAACACGAATGACGAGCGGCTACTTGTGGTAGAATCACTGAGTCATGCGGGTGAACCCCAGGAAAGGTGGAGAAAGGATTGAAGCATGTACCGATCACGCCGCAGAATCGAGTGGCCGAGACTCTTCAGAAAGAGAAAACGAATGAAACAAAGCTCTAGCATATCGGTATTTTGCCTTGGGCTAGGTCCATGCAAAACTTGTCTATGTTCTCCAGCTCGTGGTCAACAATCTCTGCTGCCGCTTTCTTCACCTTGTTGAATGCTGTTCCTCTCTTCGTGATCAGCTGCACGGCTGCGACCGTTGGATGATCTATGGGGTGACCAATCCTGCTCAGCATCCAAACGTAGACCTCTTCTGCCTCTAGCACTTGGCGATTTATCTCGTTGGCGATCCTATGGGTTAAGAGGTTATAGATTTTCCCAACATGGCTGACTGGGTTCTTCCCAGCCGCAGCCTCGGAGCACTGAGGCCTGTTAAGTGAGATCAGTCCGTTCACCCGGTTTCCTCTCCCAACTTGGCCTGAATCTGCCCCGTCTGCGCTCGTTCCCAGCACAGTCAAGTAGACTCCCCCGATGCCTCTGCCCGGGGCGTCAAGTGTGTTCAGTTGGACACTCACCTTGCTGAAGTTGTTGTTCTCCTTAACAAACCGAGTTAGATCCTCAAGGGCTTCAGCCTTCTTCTCAAAATAATGCCTCTCACTCTCGATGAAGCGATCGACATAGGCCACCGAAACCGTAAGATCTAGCTCGTCGCCTTTCCGCAGTCCCATCACCTTTATGTCCTCCCCTGTCTCAGGGAACCTTTTCTTGAAATCCTTGGAGTTCAGGTAGTTCTCTGTTCTCAAGACAGCTTTCTCAGTGTTCGTCAACGGTGCCCATCCCACAGCCGCAGATGTGTCATTCGCTTCGAGGATTTTCCTGCCTCTCCTAAATATGTCAGTGAGCGCCGAGGATCCTGGCAGAATCTCAACTTGGTATATGACATGGTGCTCCGGGTTCACGAACCTCAAGTTCCTCTCAAACCATTGCTTGGCTGTTTGGACAGCAATCTCTTCAACCGGTATCTCCGTCTCGTCAACCTTGAACGTCGCTCTGTCTCCAAAAATCAGCTTCATGGGTTTCTTGACGACTCCGCCACCGAACCTTGTCTCCACGTCTCCTGCGGCTAGCAAAGACTTGTCGATGTTATGGTGCATTATGAACCCTGTCTTGTCCAAATACTCCTTGCTCAAGGCGACCGAAACCTGGTTCATTATGCAGTCGCAGATTGTGTCCGGGTGGCCGAGGCCTTTTCTTTCAACAACTTCAATCTTTTGGTCCTCCAATGGAGCCTGCTCTAGCCGCGTGACTAGTATGTTTCTCATAGGAAGTCACCGTTCATAGGCCGCCGAATGAGATAGGACTAGAGGCGATATATACCTTACGGTATAATCTCCATTTCCAGTATACATTATTCTACATAACCGCCCGAATGATAGGCGATCATACAGAAAAGCAGATATTCACAGAAGCAACCATTGTATGTGGAAAAAATAACTACAGGTTATCAAGATGCTTGTCAGAGGTCTAATGTTGAAGAAGATGCGGATTGATGCCGGCCTTACGCAGAGCCAACTCGCAAGGATGGTAGGCGTGTCTCAAGCCCACATCGCAAAGATCGAGGGAGAAAAGGTCGACCCTAGGTTGTCCACTGTGAACAAGATACTTCAGATTGTTGCAGGCGGAAGAGGAAAGAAATGCGGCGAAATAATGACAAGAGGCGTGATCGTAGCAGACCCTAAGGACAAGGTCAGCAAGGTAAGCGAGCTCATGATAAAGCACGCTATCTCTCAGTTGCCTGTTGTTCAGGGCGACAAAGCAATAGGAATGATCACTGAGGAAGGAATCGTGAGAAACCTCAATCCAAACATTGCGAATGAGCTAGTTGAGAGGGTCATGGTGCCTCCACTCCCAACTGTGACAGAAGACACAGACGTGAGTGTAATAAGGCCGCTTGTTGAAACTCATCCTGGCGTGCTCGTCACAAAAGAAGGAAAGCTTGCAGGGATAATCACCCGTTCCGATCTTCTAAAAGTCATTTCGACCATAATGTCCACCGCTGTGCCCTAGAATTCCCAAGGATTCAGGCAACCGTATGTGCCACAGGCTAGCCCCGACGTCTCTTCATTGCTCTAACAAAAACTAGGGAGCTTTTGCCATCCCTCTTGCCATCCAGTCTCCCGAATGTTCCAGAGAGCGAATCTGAATCAAACGTTCCTTTCTTGAAATCCTGCTCTCGACATGAGCAACGGCATGATCCTAGTCTCTACTCGCATGAACAGACAGGATCGGCAATTGCTCCCGGTGCACCAACCAGATAGAACCTTCCCCAGACTACTTCGGAGTCATATTCCAGTCTGATGTGGGCACCGGTCAGCGGAGAGGACGCGCCGTCCTACTCAGGCCCTAGCTGTAACTCGAAACCGTCCACAACCGATCACTAGTGAACCCTCTTCATCATCTCCAAGGTGCGGGCAAGATCACATACAATTCCTGTCGCTTGGTCCAGCAATAAGCGCGCTCGAAACCGAAGCAAGCCATCTTGCGAGGCTACGTTTGCCTTGAGAACATATTCATGGTTAAGTGCCCGAAAGTTAACACTAAGGTATGTTGAAGATTGGTCATAGAGGGGCAGGAGCTTACGAACCAGAGAATACAATCAGAAGCTTCAGTAGGGCTCTAGAGATAGGTGTAGATGCAGTGGAACTTGATGTCAGAAAGACCAAGGACAATAGGCTGGTCGTCATCCATGATGCGAAGGTCGATAGAACCACAAGCGGCAAAGGCGCAGTAAACCAACTGACGCTTGATGAGATAAAGCAACTTGTGACCGTGAACGATGAGAGGGTTCCCACCTTAGAGGAAGCTCTTGATTTTCTGGACAAGAAGGTCAGAATCCTCATCGAACTGAAAGAGACAGGCGTTGAGGAACAAGTGTTGAACATTGTCCGCACAAAGGAACTGACCGACAACGTGATATTGATCTCCTTCATTGAAGACGCCTTGAGAAGAGTCAGGAAGCTGAATAGTGAGGTCGAGACTGGACTGATTTATGTTAAGCACAAGAACCCTGTAGAGGCAGCTTTGGAGTTGAAAGCCAGCTACTTGGTTGCTCTCTACCGCTTCATTCACTCTGCAGACGTCCAGAAAGCCCACGCTAACGGGCTAAAGGTCATCGTGTGGACAATCAACAACAAAGAAGAGGTCCCTGTGTATGTCAAGAAAGGCGTAGACGGCATAACCAGCGACAAACCCGATATCCTGAAAAACTAACAGGACCTAAAGACACAGTCTCAGGTGTGCCTTACCAATCCTAAAAAAACATCAGAGCCAACGCTTTACTTAGGAAAGATGGATCCTGAAGTCTTCTTTGATAACGTTGAGCACTACGTTCGTAACAGTTCTCCTTACGTAGGGAATGGATAGCAAGTTCTTCACGAAGTCGTTCAATTCTATTCTGTCCTTAAATCGGACAACGGCTGCAACGTCGAAGTCTCCAGTAATATCATAGACGGAAACAACACTCTTCATCTTCGCAATCTCCTTTTCCACTTCGACTAAGTGGGTTCCCTCAGCTTGTATCAAAACGACCGCAGCCATTGCGAACCCGAGCTTGATGGGATCAGCCAATACTGTGTAACCCTTGATCACGCCTTTGTCTTCCAAGCCCTTGATCCGGTTGTATGCAGTTCCAACTGATATCCCGAGTCTGCCCGCAATCTTGCTGAAGCTTAGGCGGGAGTCTTCCTGAAGCAACTTGATGATACCGAAGTCAATCTCGTCAAATTCTTCGACTGGAGCGGACTCCAAACCCTTCACCGCCACAGATGGTGCTGAACGTTTATTCAACTTTTCTCTCAATATTTAAACGTTTCGACCTAAATCCGAAAGACTTATATACGATTCTGACACTTAGTGTGGATCCGTTGAATGAATCGAAGGTGATCACGTGGAGGCCGACGCTCAAAGGAAGGCCATAGAGACTCTGAAGAAGCACAAGGTCAGGTGGATACACGCGGCTTTCGTGGACATGCGCGGTCTAATGCAGGACATGGTCATCCCGGCAAGAGATTTCACAGACGGCTCCGCCTTCACTTCCGGCCTAGGCTTCGACGGCTCGTCAGTTAGAGGCTTTAAATCCATCGAAGAATCAGACATGATACTCAAGCCCGACCCGAAGACATTAGCTATCATCCCATGGACCAGCGGCGAAAACCAAAAAAGCGCAATCACCCTAGGCGATGTCTACGAAGCCTACGGCGGAAAAGAAGCCTCTGAAGTATGCCCAAGGGGATGCGTCGCAAAAAGAGCTGTGAGCGCAGCAGCGGAGCTCGGGTACACTCCACACTTTGCTCCAGAACTAGAACACTTCCTATTCGCTTCGATCGATCCGACAAAGCTCACTTGGGACCTTTGGGTAAGCCCAAAGGGGGGTGAAGGGGATTCATGGGGAGCGCCAAGAGTTGTGCCACAGTCGCCAGAGATCACTCCAGGAAACTTCACGTTGAGACCCAAAGAAGCCTTCTGCAGACCGCCACCGGAAGATACAACCGTTGAGTACCGCAATGAAGTCTCTTCAGTCCTCGAGGACTACTTCGGCTTCACAATCGAAAAGCACCACCACGAAGTTGCCACGGCCGGCCAACTCGAAATAGCTTTCCGCTTCGGGACCTTAGTAGAAACTGCGGACAAGGCGATCTACTACAAATTCGTAGCGAAGAACGTAGCCAAGAAGCACGGCATGATTGCTACATTCATGCCCAAGCCGGTTTACCTTGACAACGCTAGCGGAATGCACGTCCACACATCCATATGGAAAGACAACGAGAATATAATGTACGACAAGAACGACGAGTATGCAGAGCTGAGTCAGACTGGAAGATATTTTGTCGGAGGACTGCTGGAACATGCAAAGGCCTTGACTGCTGTGTGCTCACCCACTGTTAGCTCATACAAAAGGCTTGTGCCCGGCTTTGAGGCTCCGATCTACATCATGTGGTCTCGGCGTAACAGGTCAGCACTAGCCCGAATACCCGTGTACTACAAAGGAGCAAAGTTCGCATCCCACAAACGGGTCGAGTACCGAGGCGCAGACCCATCATGTAATGTTTACCTAGCTTTCTCATGTCTCCTCATGGCCGGTCTTGACGGGATCAGAAGGAAGATGGATCCTGGCGATCCCGTTGACGAGGATGTCTACAAACTGACATCTGAAAGGCGGAGAGCCTTGGGAATAGGGGAGCTTCCGACGACGTTGAGGGATGCATTAGAGGAGATGAAGAGCGACGAGGTGATCCATAGAACGCTAGGAAGCCACATTTTCGAGGCCTTCATCGAGTACAAGATGAACGATTGGAATCAGTACTGCCTCTATGTGACGCCTTGGGAGATAATGAAGTACCTAGACTATTAAGGTGGTGGATTGAATGAGAGCATACGTGTTCATAGAGACGAAGCCTGCGACATCTCTGCAAGTAGTGGAGCGAATTAGGAAGAAGGTCAAAGAAGTCATTCAAGCAGATGCGATCTACGGCCGATACGACGCAATCCTAATAATTGAAGCCCCAAACCTTGAGAGCGTAAACGAGATTCTCTACAAGATCATCGAGAAGGATCCAAATATCATACACACGGAAACATCTCTGGTGTTGGAGAGTCCGTCGTCAGGCGAAACTGTTGAGCCAGTGTGAGATAGAGAGGGATTATGCCTTGGCTCCAACTAAGGACCTGCGTCATAAAGTTCTGCGAGCCTTCATAATGGTCACTGTAAAGCCAGGGACTTCAGAGGAACTTGTGAGGTCCAGACGCATCAAAGGTGTCAAGATGGCGAATTCAGTTCTAGGAAGGTTTGATGTTGTCGTTGTTGTCGAAGCAGAGAGTCTAGAGGAACTGGGAATGATAATCTATGAGATGGTCGAGCGACACCCGAATGTCGTCCATACTGAGACACTGATATCGATATTTCATCCAGCACAGTTGGCCCTGCCATGAACCCTTCTCTCCAACAGTGAGAAGTCCTCTAGCAAGGACCGGAGAATGCTCGGACATGGATCTAGAAAGTCTTGGTTTTGGGAAGCTGCCGTTAAAGACTAATCCCGTAATCGACGACACTACTCTAAGAGACGGCGTGCAGATGCCTGGGTTAGCCGTTTCTCCAGAGGATGCCGCCCAGATAGCTCGGCTGTTGGACGAAATCGGGGTCGAGAGAATCGAGCTGCATCATTACCAGAAGACAGACAAGACGGCAGCAAAGCTGATCCAGCGCATGGGTCTGAACGCAAGGATAGCGGGTTGGTGCAGAGCCTTGAAGGAAGACGTAGACGATGCAATAAGCTGCGGCTTCGAAGACGTCGGAATCTCGCACCCAGTATCACACATTCATTTCCGGGCAAAATGGCCCGAGAAGACTCCGGACGAGCTTCTGAGCAGAGTTGTAGAAGTTGTGGAATATGCTGCCAAGGACCATGGCCTCAGAGTCTTCGTGCACGGGGAAGACAGCACCAGAGCAGACTGGAGCTTTGAACGAAAGTACATCAACGCCATCGCTGAGGCTGGTGCAGAATGCTACCGGGTCTGCGATACCGTTGGAGTCGGGTTATCAGCTGTCAACGCTCCGCTGCCAAGCGGGATTCCTATCAAGATAAGGGCGATCAAGGCTGAGACCAAGATCAAAGATGTCGAGATCCATGCCCACGATGACTTCGGCAACGCTGTTGAGAACACTTTGGCTGCGGTCAGGGCCGCCTCAGGCATCTGGGACAGAGTCTATGCCAGCACAACCTACTTAGGCATTGGCGAAAGAGCTGGAAACGCTGAGACTGAGAAGGTCATCATGAACCTTTTCATGCATCATGGAGTAGGGAAGTTCGAGGGCAAGGTCAAAAGGCTCAAGGAGATAGCGGAGTTCATTGGTCGAGCTACTGGTTACACCGTCCCACCGAACAAAGCCATAGTAGGCGACTATGCCTTTGCTCACGAGTCAGGTATCCATACTCATGGCGTTCTGAGCGACACTGCAACTTATGAACCGTATCCGCCCGAGCTTGTGGGAAACGCGAGGCGACTGACGATCGGCAAACAGTCAGGAAAAGCCATCATCAAGTACAAGACTAAGGAAGTTGCTGGAAAGACGCCGACCAAGGACCATCTTGACACAATCGTACAAAGGATCAAACAGATCTATAGCAGGGGAAGGAAAGCATCGCTAAGAGAAGAGGAGTTCAAAAGGATACTTCGAGAAGCTGGGCTATTGGCTTGAAGAGTTCAGGCTTAGGGCGGTTATTGGGCGGCTTTGAACCTTCTTGCGGCCTCAGCCAAATTTCTGAGCTTCCTCATCGATGTCTCGTATCCTTTCTCTTTGGAGCATTCCACAATCAATGGCCTGAAGCCGCAGTCAGGCGTAAACATCAAGGTGTCGCCGTACTTCCGGAACTTCTCCATTACCGCCAGAATCTCTTCAGGACTCTCTATTCTTGGTTTCTTGCTGGATAGACAGCCAACTGAAAGTATCTTCCCGCTCTGCTGTACTTCTTTTGGCACGTAGACATCCATGTTCGTTGGCGTGTCATAGAACTCGTGGCTCAGGAAGCCAAGGTCAGTCTGCAAAAGAATCTTAGCGAGTCTCGGGGAAATCCTTCCGCAGATATGAGTACCAGCGGCTTTGTCTCCGCAAGCCTTCTTGACGGTGTTGTAGACCTCGATAATATCTTCTTCACTGCACTTCAAAGCGACTCTTCCTCCCACGACTGTCCCGAGTATGGGCTCATCAATTGATACTAGGTCAGCCTGTTCCGAAGCTTCCCTGCAGCTCTTATCTAGAATCCGGGCAATCTGCTCAACCAACTTCAGATCAGAGATTGCTCTGTTGAACGGAAAGACTCCGGGTCCGGTCTCAATGTATGATGCAAGTGTGAATGGTCCGGTTATGGGCGCCTTCAGCCTAACAATGTCTTTCACACCCTTTTCCCGGAGGTATTTCAGAGTCCAGCGGAAAAGCTCCAAGCCTGGCGGCGAAACGCAATCGGTCAGTTCCTTGGCCACGAGCTTGTAGTGGTCTTTTTCCGGGACGATCCCGCATCCTTCCCTAGCCATGCTGTCCAGAAACTGCTTGCCCATATCTGTCAGCTGCGGGTATGCGGGGAATCCGAGACGCAGGTCGAGAAGGTCTTCTAAGCATCTTCTTCTGTTGTCTATAGTATCATCTAAGGGGTAACTCCCAATCGTCGAGGTGTAAACGCCAGTTAGCTTCAGGTCTCACACCTAGCAGAGGAAACACAGTGCTTGGAGAAAACCCTTTCGCTTTTGTATCAAGAGGATGGGACTGAGAAATACTCTACTCGTCCCAGGCTGCAGGCTCGTTAGGCTCGTCAAGCTCGTTTAGAGCTTCAAAGCCGACAAGGTGAATCGTGCTTCTACACTTCTTGCAGCGAATCGTGAGCGACTCCAGTGCACCATCCTTTCCGGTCTTGACGTCTGCGACTTGGTATGTGACCTCTGACTCATCGTCTGGAGAAATCGGCGTCTTGCACGATGGGCACAGAAAATCTCCTTCGCCCTCAATCTGAGTCAGGTCGATTCTGAACACGGATATCTGCCCCATATCTCTACCGCCGGGTTTTCATTGATCAAGAAGGAGCTTAAGATCGCCTTTTAAAGCTTAGGAATCAAAAGTCCATGATTCTTTCAGTGCAGCGTCTATCTGCCTAGATAAGCCTTGACAGCTATATCTTTTTCTAGTCTTTCCACGTGAAGCAGGAGCGTGCCGTCAGTTACCCGAACAGTCTCTCGACCGGTTACTTCCCCCGTATAGGTGCTCCACCACTCAACCACATATTCGCCGTTCTGGAACCCCTGAAGCACAAGGCTTACATCCTTCGGGGCTCCAATTGTGACATTGTTGACTGCGTTCCACCAAGTGTTATCTTTGTTCTGTATCCAAACCAAGGCGAAGGTGCCGTTACTCAGTCCGATGACTCTGGTTTTGCTTATGCTCAGCACAGCTCCCGTGACTTTCAGAGAGTCGATTGTGAACCAGTCGTTGCCAGAGTTGTCGATCCTTATCTGATGCTTGCCCGGAGGGATCGTCACCTTCACGTCTACGTTGTACTCGTTGACATGATCGGCATTCTTACCGTCCTTATCTGCCAATGAGACTGTTTTCGCTAATGAGCCGTCTATGTAAATCTGCATCACAGCGCCTGAGTTGGCAACTGAGTTCACATGTACCACTGCTTCTCCGCCGTACGTGAGGTTGATGATGAACGTCGGGTTGTTCCTTAGCTCCGGATGGTACTGGCCTTGCACGAAAGCACTGAATTCAGAGAGGTTCGTCACGTTCCCGTAGAGGTCGACCTCAAACTGACTAGCTCTAGGTCTAGCCCATCCCAGACTCGGGTAGACTGTTAAGTCGCACAGGTCTTTGGGATCGATCTCCTCTGGCGGGATAATCCCTACTTCAAGGTTCTTGAATCCCTCCCTGTCAGGTTGGACTCCTTCGAGGAATCTGCTTAGGGCTCGAAAGTGATAGTACAGGTCAAAGGGGTGTATGTAGTTGTCCCACCACCAAAGCATCGCTGAACAAGCGGAGCCCGATAGAACCGAAGACCATATGCCATTGTGTATCTGAACTCCATCCTTGTCTTTCGTCGTGTAGGGGTCGTCGAACCACCTCCAGTCGGCGCCGAATTCTGAGACTAAAGTCGGCTTGCCATAGCGCGTCAGAAGATCCCTTGTCCAGCTGTGCAGTGCTCCTGCGATGTCCAAGAAGCCCGATGGCCCATATCGGTGTACAGTTAGTAAGTCTATCGAGTTCAAACTACCAAACCGGGGATCGGAACTTGTAGTGATCAGATGATTGTAGGGATCGATCTGCCTCAGGTACTGAACCACGTCGCCGTGCCATTCGGCGACTGCCCCAAAATCGTACTTGTCAGTTAGCTCAACTTCGTTCCAGAGTTCCCAAGCGAGAACATGAGTGTTGTACCCCCATCTGGCGACGATGTAAGCCAAACGCTTCTTGAACAGTTTCACTGCATCTTCGCTCTTGAAAAAGTCCTCAGGCCTTGAGACTGGTCCCCCATTCGCGGAGTTGTAAGGGTTGTTCCTCCACTGGGAGGTCATCCCTCCTGCTTGAAGCTGCCCATGGTTCATGAAGCAAAGGAGCACATAGATGTCCTTCTCTTCAGCGAGCCTGAGAACATAGTCTAGCCGCCAAGCTTCAGCCATGTCGTATTCTCCAAGCGTCTTCCACTCGATGCTCATAGCCCAAGGAGCCATCCAAATCCGCGTAATCTTTTCTTTGTTTAGGCTCATCGAAGAGAACCATGCGTCATAGTCATATGTGCCATTTGAACCGAACCAACAGACATTATGCCCTATCAAGATCAAAGATGTGTTGTCGTCAAACCGGAAGTACCGCCAGTCCTTGCCACTAAGCCTAACGAATCCGCGGCTTCGTTGCGACGGGGAGACGGTGAAATATACGTCTGGCGTCGTTGCCTTCTTCTGTTCATTCTCCAACTGGGCATGGAAAGTGTACTTGCCAATCTCCGTCGGGGTGAATCTCACTTTCCAGTATGGTCTGCCGACCTCTGTGAGCTGTTCCTTGTTGCTCTCCAAGGCACGACTATATTCTTGATAGTAGAATGCAGGAACGTTTAGGACATGTCCATTAGGAGTCGTGAACACGCCTGTCACATTCACCTCGTCGGGGCTGAACGGGTTCCTGAAGTTGGCGGTCACATTCAGGTCTATCTCTATAAGACCATAGAGTGGCACGGTTTGCAGGCTAACGCTTCTAATTGCCACCGATGGCATGACCAAGGCTCTCTCTCTTCCTGGCAGATAGAAATGAAACGCTAGGGCTATTATCGCTATTGCCCCGATCGCTGCTACAGAGAGAGAGGTTACTCGGCGCCTAGAAGCAAAGTGATTTGCCATGACAGAAAGCTGGGGAGAGAAGCGCCAAAAGCTTCCGCATCTTCGCGTCGGGCCCAGGACGCTTGCAGGTTCGTAACCCCAAGATGCATATTGAGATGTGAAGGCACTACGGAGCGATCTGCAATAGTGCTAAGACAAGGGTAGCATATGACGGCTCGAGTCTCACCCTACAAGTTCATGGTGTATAATAGCATAAAGCTGACTGCAAGCGCGATCAGTGTCAAGGGAGTAACGGCTTTGAAGTAGTCTTTCATTCCGGTCTTGAACGACTCAACCGAAAGTGAGACGCATGGGTGCACGGGGGTTACGACGTAGCCAAGGAAGATGCCAAAGTAAAGTATGGCGAAAGCCGGGAGAGGTATGGCGCTGAACTTTGTGAGGAAGATTGGGAAGACTATGCCCGCAGGAGTAATTATCCTTCCAGTCCCGAACCCCAGAAGGAACGCCGTGGCAAGGAGGAATTCTGGCGTGATGCTAAGACTCCCTAAGAGTTGCGGGATTCCTGAACTCTTAAACACGTTCAGGAAGAATAATATGCCCACCATGGTGACCGCGAAATTCCAAGGCCTAGCTTGACGGACGATCCGACCGAAGTTCCCTAGTTGCATTCGTCCGATGAACAGAGCCATGACCAGACTGGTCGACACGCCAATCAGGGTTGATGCTTCTTCAACCGGCGGAGCAAAAAGTGCCTCGACCAAAATGTCTATTGTTGGGGCAACAAGCAATACAGCTAAAGGCACGAATAGTTTCTTGGCTGAAAATCTTCCGCTGTAGTCAATTCCTTCATGAGCCGCCCTGAGGAAAAAAAGGTAACCCAGCGCTAGAGAGAGCACAAGTGCCGGAACGAGGTACGGAACCGTCTGATAAGTGTCCAGCTGCGCTGCCTGAGCTGAGATTATCAGATCAGGCGACAAAGGGTAGACCAAGTACAGAACGTGACGGAACCAAACGTTAATTCCTGCTTTCTTCTCGTTTGGGATGTCTCTTCCAGCCTTCTCTACAAGTGGCGCTGAAAGAAGAGCGCCTCCAGGCATAGGAAGCAACCCGACTATTGCTGGGGAAAGCATCAGGAACGGTATCTTCCCTATCCTCATGTTGCTAACTAGGTTGTCTAACTGCCCCGAAGCTTTGAGGGATGCACCAATCACAGGGATCAGGGCAACTACCGCGGCCAGGAGAACAGTCGAGGGAGCGGTGATCGTCGAGGAGAATAGCATAGCCAAGTTCTGAGGTATGGTTGACGCGCCTAGGATCAAAGCGCCCAAGATCATGGCAATGCCCAGGTTTTTTTGGGAAATGACGAGTAGGGCAACCATTGCCAAGAAGAAGCCTACCCAAGCCGTCAACCCGGTGTTGCACCTACGCCCTCCATATTTGACTCTTCACAGTTGTTGACAGTCACTAATAAGCGTTCAACAAGACAGTTCTCAAAGATCACGGTCAGAACTTGCGTATGAAAGGTTTGAGCTGCCACGCGGAATCGTAATCCTCAGAGAGATCAAAAGTGACGTAGGCGGCGTCACTATTGAAGTAGGGCGAGCCTTTCCTTGAGAAAAGGGTCAGGATCTTGCCGTCGTGGTTGATTTTGTATCCTTCGTCTGTTGGTTCGTGTCCCCTGACGACGAAACGTACACCAAGCATCTTGACGAAAGCGTCTGTCACGTCCTTGCCGAAGAGGTTTCCAGCTCCCCTTGGTGAATGATGGATTCCAGTGAAGCCGTCAATCGGGTCACCCCAGAGAATCTCCTCAAGATGACTCTCGGCGGGATGCCTCTCGTACGCGTAGGCAACATCGTCGGGCGCCTTAGCTTTGCTTGGAATCCCTCCGTGGAGCATCACGCATCTTTCATCAGCAAGTACAGCGGTGGGAAATTGCCTAAACAATCGGCCTAGCTCGTCATAGACGACGCGCCAGTCTGAGCGGAATCTTCTTTGCAGGTGCGAGGGCAGATCATGCGGGTAGGCCAGAAGGTCTTCGGGTCCTTCATGGTTGCCCTGTAGAAGCACAACCTTGTCTGGGAATTTGGCCTTCAGGTTCAAGACAGTGCAGTAGACCTCTGGCGAGTACGGGCCTCTGTCCCCATAGTCTCCGAGGAAGACTAGGTGTGCATCTTGCTGGTTCGAGGCCTTTTCCATGAAACTTGAATCAGCTAGAATGTAAGTTAGGGAGGCGAAGTCGCCGTGCAAGTCGCCGACAACCGTTACTTCTCCTGACCTTGGGAGACGGATCAACCTTCCAGTCATCTGCAGCATTCCGAGTTTTCTTGTTTCGTCTTTGAGGACTTGACTCACTTCACTGATGAGCTGGAGGAAGACTTTTGAATTCATCGTCTTTGCATCGCCAACGAGCTCGGAAAGAGTTCTCATTCGGACTCTGGTTCAAGATTCCGAGACAGATATATTAAGGTTTGAGGTATCAAGTAGGCGACTTGGTTGAGGGGCGAATGCTTTGCCTGCCTTTCCAAAAGTGAGCTTTGAGGAAACTCTAGAGAAGTATGTCTTGCCTTCAGCGTGCATAGGTTGCGCCTCATGCGCGGTTGTGTGCCCCTTCAACTGTCTTGATTACATCAACGAGAAACCAGCTCTGGTGAAGGAATGCAAATCGTGTGGCATATGTGCTCAAGTCTGCCCCAGATATGGCGTCTCATTGCCCGCTCTGGAGAAGCTCGTCTTTGGCAGGGAAAGAAAAGCGGACGAAGACTTCGGCATCTACAGACGCATGGTTATTGCGCAGACCAAGGACGAGACCATAATGAGAGCCTGCCAAGACGGCGGAGTTGTCACAACCCTTCTAGTTCACGCTTTGGAAAAAGGACTAATCGACGGCGCGGTTGTCTCGGGGGTCGTCGAAGAGAATCCATTGAGACCTGTCCCAAAGCTGGCCACAACTAGAGCAGATATCGTTGGAAGCGCCGGAACAAGGTACTCGTACTCGCCGAACATGCTCGCACTTGGAGAGGGCATCCAACAGAAAAGGAAGGGCCTAGCGCTTGTGGGCACCCCATGCCAGATGCACGCAATCAGGAGAGTAGAAGCCATCCCGCTGAGGAAGTACTCTGATGCCCTAAGCTTCGCGGTTGGCGTCTTCTGTAGCGAATGCTTCGCTTATGATGCGTTCGTCGGGGAACTGATCCAAGGCAAACTCGGGATTAACCCGCTCGAAGTGAAGAAGGTCAACATAAAAGGAAAACTCGTCGTAACAGCGAAATCAGGTGCAGTCGCTACGGTCCCTCTGCAAGAAGCAAAGAAGTACGCCAGCAAATGCGTCAAAAAGTGCCCTGATTTCTCCGCCGAGCTGGCTGATATATCAGCGGGAGGACTAGGTTTGGACGGATGGACGCTCACCATTCTGCGTACCCAGAAAGGTGAAGATCTCTTTAGAGAAGTCGAGTCGGCAGGACTGTTAGCAACAAGGCCAGCTGAGGAGGACAAAAGAGTCCTCGACCTGTTGGTTGGGTTGTCAGCAAGAAAACGTGAAACCGCTACGGCACTGGAGCTCTAATCTCCCTCTGCTCGCATCATCATAGTGGGGGGCGCTTTACTCATTTTTGAGTAGCAACTCTTAAGTAATAAGACGGAGAGACGGGAAAGACGAGGGAAGCAACTGAGATGGATTCCAAGACGATAGCGCTCGTGGCTTTGATGGGCGCACTCGGAAATATCCTGTTCGGGCTATCAAACTATCTAGGACCGCTTGTTCCTGGAGTCTCAATCGACCTTTCGCATATTCCGACTTTCATCGCAGCACTTTACGGAGGACCAGCAGTGGGCTTCGCAGCTGGATTGATTGTGGGAATCTTCCCAGGAATCCAGTATGGTCCGCTTTCGCCTTTTGGGTCTTGGATCGCACTCATTGGGCTTCCAGTTGGGAAGGCGCTTACAGGACTCACATCCGGGCTGGTTTACCAAGTTCTGGAAATGGATCGAAGAAACCGCAGATCGCTTCTCACAGTTCCTCTAGTGCTGGTCTCATATGTTCCAGAGGCAATCTTCACCGTCTTCTACTTCGTTACATTGCTGCCGTATGTTGTCGGAAGAGGAGGAGCAGGTATGCTCATGTTTATCCTGCCTAAGGCCTGGGCAGAGATAACCTTCATGAGCTTCTTCATGGCAGCTCTCGTCGGGAATCAAGGCTTCAATAGCTTCGTCGCCAACCACTTCGGCCATAAAAGCAAACCGAAACCCTGATAGGTTTCTTGGGCTTGCATTCTCCCCTAGCCTGAGAAGTCAGTACAGCGAGATCTTCGCCTCAAGGAGCCGCTGATCTCTTCAGGACTTCTATGTTGAGCTTGCCAGCTCCAAATGCCTTTCCTGTGATAGCACTGGTGATCACCATTATGGCGGGCGCAAAGAGAGCTGGATCAATCTTGTAGAAGTCAAACCCCGCTTCTTCGAAGATCTCCGCGAAAGGCCGCCCGTACTGCTCTGAGGCAGAAGAAACCGATTGTCCTGCAAGCGCCACGAGCTCGTTGTCATCCTCGCATTGTACGGTCAAATGCACTTCGCCTCCGTACAGTATGGCATCGTTCGTTCTTCCCATGGCTTTAGCAGTGTCCGAGTGGACGGGCAGAATCGGCGCACACCCTTCTGCGCCGACGATAAGCTTAGGATCGAAGCCCAATTCAGAAAGCTTGTGAACGCCCGTCTCGGCGATTCTACCTGAGATTTGAGTGAACCCAACAAGTGATGATGTCGGCGCCAAAATCAGGAAGAGGTTCTGAGGCGAGATCCGGCAAGAACTGGAGATAACGGCCACTGCTTCTTCAGACGGCTTCTCGGAGGTCTCAAGCACAAGGACTGCTACGTCGGATTCGTCCTTGTAGCCAATCTTCTCGAAAACAGACTTGGGCTTCAAAGCCAAGGCGCGTGCTGGACCTGAACCGATCGCAGAGAAGTCGCCGATCTTGATTTTCCACCCTGCTAGCTGAGCCCCAAGCAGGGATATGGCGGGATAGTTCGTTGAAAAAGAGATCAAAGGTAGCTTCATGTTTCCAAAAGCCTTGGTGGAGATTGTAGCCTTGCCAAGTCCGCCGGCACAGATCTCAGTCACAAGCCTGCCCGCCTCAATGCCGGCGGGAACTCTTATCCCGGCATCTATGAAGCATGCGCCCTGATCATTCCTTTCGACGAGCACTCCGTATTCGTCTGCTTTGCAACAAAGCTCCCTAACGAGTGGTAGTGCTTTGCGGTTCACACTTGGCGCAGACGTGATATCGCCTCCTGGTGGTGTAGTTCTTAGAGATACTTTTCATAGAAGCTTAGGTGCGGATTCTTGTCCTTCGCAATGAACAGTCTCCCCTTGCCATCGTCGGCGATGTCTCCAGTGAATAAGTAGAAGGGCCCTGTCACTTTCTCCCCGTCAGTCCTAGCTGTGGGTCGAATGCTATCAATGGTGAACGTGGGCAAGATCGATTCGACACGTCCACAGATGATTACTCTGCCATCAAGCATGCCAGCGCCAGGTCGACACTTGGAGTCTCCTTGGATGAGTATGGTTCCGTCTCTCATGTGGATACCTGCGAAATCCCCGACGCTCCCGTCCACCTTGAGGAGTCCCCCCCTCATGTAGCACCCGACCTCATTTCCAGCGTCGCCGTGTATGAGCACCGATCCGTTCTTCATCCCTTCGGTGCTACCTCTGTAGGGCCCCCCCACATAGTCGGCGGCTGACCCATTAACCTCAATTCTGCCGCCTTCCATCGAGGATCCGGCCCATGAATCGACATTTCCTTTGACAATGATCTCGCCGCCCTTCATATATTCCCCCAGCCTTAAGCCAACATCGCCCTCTATGACGATTGTTCCTATCGTCATTTCTGCGCCAACCATGCGAACCTTCCGGAGATCCCCCCTGATCTGCAAGGTGACATTCTCGGACTCGTTCGCATCACCACACTCTACGTCGAAGAGGCTTCCTAAACTTCGTCGTTTGTTTCCTTCCCATACCTCTAGCTCCAGTATCTCTGACAAGGATTTGCCCACAAAAATATCGGGTGATATGCATTCGGCGTAGACTGGGTATCTGAAAGAGTACCTGGGGCTCAGAGTCACAAGGATGCTTCATACCTCCAGTTTGACTGGGATTGGTGCCGAGGCTTTTAGGAACCTTTCTGGGATGAAGTAGTTCTCGAACTCAACAGTCCAGTACTCCCTGAACTTCCTCTTGAGGTCTCGAAGGACTTCAGGGCAGGATTCGGCTTCCAGGCAAGATGGGATTTGAGGAGCGGTCCAGAAAGTTCTTCCTTCAGCCGGTTGCACTATGGCATCGGCTCTAGACACGATCTTGCCGCCTTTGATCGTACATGCAGTTTTTTCAAATGCCTTGCGGAGTGTGGTGCGAGCTTTAGAGATATCCGTCTTCTTGGCGTTCAAATCATAGATGGCTACATCCGCGTCAGCTCCAACACCCAAGTGTCCTTTGTTTTTGAGACCCAGTGCTTTCGCTTGCCCAGCTCGTGTCACGATGGCTATCTCATGAAGGTCGTATTCCCTGTCGATGCTGGGGAGCAGTGATCTGCTTCTGGCTTTCCTGCTGACAGTCTTGAGCGTTCTGTCTCGGGCTTTGCGGCTCGCCAGCCAAGAGATAATCTTGGGATAGGTGAAGAAAGGTGCACCGTTGGGATGATCAGTGGTTAGATAGATCTTCCAAGGGTCTTCGATGAGGAGGGCGAGTTCAAGCGCAATCGACCACATGGTTGCGTGAACAGAGCTGGTTCGCCTATACCTGAAGGGAACTATACCCGCGCCCGTTTCAGTCTCCACATCATGGTTGAGCCACTTGTTTCCGCTTAGCTCATGCAACGTGTATTGCCATGGGCCGTCGGCTGTCATCGTCGTTGTGTCCGTGAAGACTACCTGTCCCATGTCAAGTGTCACATGGGCGCGGTGGTTCACATACTTGGCTATCTCTTCTGCTCCTGATCTCAAGGTTCCCCAATCGTCCCCTTTGAAGGCGCTGAATTGGCAGTGTGTTACATGAATCGTGGGGCGATCACCAGCCGCCAAGTCTTCCACGCATTTCATGGTTTCAATCGCCATATCATAGTTGCCAGGTTGTCCCAAGCGGTTCGTATGTACATGGATCGTGTGCGGCATGTTCAGCATCTGGTTGACCTTGCACAGCCCTCGGATGATCTCTCGAGGAGTGATGCCGAAGTTTGGGACGGCATCATCTAAGTCCTTGACGTTTCTTCCGAAGCCCCAAGCTTCAACGCCGCCGGGGTTGACAATCTTGATAGCGTAACCTTTCGTTGCCAATAGCATCCACGCAACGTGAGAAGCGCACTCTTTGATCTGTCCGTCCCTGAGGTATTCCAGAACGAACCACCAATCCCCAAATAGCGGAAACGTAGCCTTGTCGACAATCGGGGTGTCATCAAGCTCCTCGTGCGTATGCCTTGCTTCGAGCGGCGGCATGGAAGGGTTGCAGATCATAGTGTACCCCATCCGCGCGTACCGGTAGCCAGTCGTGAAAGTAGAAGGTATGGAATGACCCACGCCTGATCTTGTGGTTGCGGTTCTGGCTTCCACATCCTTGACATGGTCTTCGGGCCTGAGAAGCCTTCCTGCGTTTACTTCTGAGCCGGCGATGTGGGTGTGAATGTCGACCCCTCCTGGCATCACAACCATTCCGGAAGCATCGATAACCCTTGCTTTTCTTTGGCACACCTTCTCAACAATCTTGCCGTTCTCTATCGCGATATCCATTCTGTCCCCTTTTACGTTGTTGGCTGGGTCGTACACGAACCCGTTCTTCACCAGCAAGCTCATATGGAGCCTTCTCCTTTGCTCAGTTTGGCAACCCTTCGACAGAGCGGCTTTCGGTTCACATGTCTGTAAAGCTGAATGCTGTTAAGAATATTCAAGACGCTTATTTAATGTTTCATCAACGGGCTCGGCTTCGACTCTTTGACAAGTTCGCCGTGCCCCCCAGAGGGGGACTTTGCGCATGATCCACTGGATAAGATCTCGATCTCAAGAGCCTTTTCCTGAGCGTGCACGCTCTCCAGCAAGACGTGGAACTGAGGGAAAATTATGGTTACTATCGCGCATGGAGGGCGATTCTTTCCATCTCGTTCCTCTTCTTGACAGCGTAGCTTCCTGCGTCTCTACTTGCTGCGGCAACTAGCTCTTCTGCGAGGCACTCTTCAAAAGGTCTCGGGTTACTGAACGATGCCTTTCTGGCTCCTTCGGTTATGAACCGTAAAGCCAGATCGGCTCTGCGTTGCGGTGATATGTCCACGGCTTGGTGGTAGGCAATCCCACCGTAGCTGATACGGGTCGTGTCCTCGCATGGAGCTGAGTTCTCGACCGCCTTAACCAAAACCTCCACCGGGTTCTGTCCGGTTCGTAGGTAGGCGATTTCGAAGGCGTTTCTTACGAAGTTGAGCGCGCGCGCTTTCTTGCCAGCGTTCTTCCCGGGCCTCATAAGGTTGTTCACTAGTCTCTCGACAATGTTCAACTTGGCCTTGTGGAACTTGTGGTGTTCATGTCTGCCCATGCTGTGCGGAACATGCATTGGAGTTACTGATATGTACCTTTGGAGTCCTAGGTCTTTCACTTCGACTTCGTAGCTCCATTTTCCGAAGAGGATGTGCCCGGTTTTGTCACTCACTCGCTTCACCTTACGCCGAAACGTCTATGTTTGAAACTTGACCGGTTATTTAAGGGTTGTGAAATGCCCAAGATGACGCCGGATAAGTAAGATGGTTCATCCTTTGGCTTCAGATTCTGCCTCGTGATCCTCAGCCAATCGTTTCGGCTAGAATTGCTTTCGCTGTGTGTAAGCGGTTTTCTGCCTCGTCCCACACGACTGATCTCGGTCCGTCTATGACCTGGTCTGTGACCTCTTCGTTGCGGTGGGCTGGTAGGCAATGCATAAAGAGGGCATCTGCCTTCGCATGTCTAAAGAGTTCTGCTGTCACTTGGTATCTTGGCATAAAGGTCTTGAGCCTTTCTTCTTTTTCTGCTTCGTTGCCCATCGAGACAAACGTGTCCGTATAGACCACGTCAGCTCCCTTAACGGCGCTCCCCGGATCACGCAGTATCTTAATGATTGATCCGCTTGTCTTAGAGTTCTTTCGAGCCCATTCGATGGCTTTGCTGTTAGGCTCGTATGCAGATGGGCATGCGACGGACAGGTTGACGCCCATCTTGCTACACCCGACGAGCAATGAGTTGCAGACGTTGTTCCCGTCTCCTAAATATGCAATCTTCAAACCTTCTAGGACGCCGCGCTTCTCCCAGATCGTGTACAGATCAGCCACAATCTGGCAAGGGTGGAAAAGGTCCGATAGGGCGTTGACTACGGGTATGCTCGCGTATCTTGCCAGTTCCTCAAGGTCTGTTTGCCTGTGGACTCTAGCAACGATGCCGTGAACATATCGGCTTAGGACGCGAGCTGTGTCAGGGATCGTCTCGCCTCTGCCCAGATGGGCCTCTTCCCAGCCCAAGTAGATAGGCTGTCCACCAAGATGGCTGACAGCAACCTCGAAGGAGACACGGGTTCGTGTTGACGCCTTCTGGAAAAGCAATATAATAGACTTCCCCTTGAGCTTCTTGGCTTCCTGCCGCGTGGCCGTCTCTTGCTTGAACCTTTGAGTGCTTCTAAGGAGACCCCATATCTCATCCTTAGAATAGTCCTGCAGCGTGAGAAAGTCACGTTTGTTCATGAGCCTTCACTCTACATAGATCGCAGGTCTGTAGGGCTTCGCAAGGTCAGCTCTTGCTTTTGGGTCATGTCTCTGCGGCTCCTCTTCGTGATAGACGGAGACATTGGCGTTGAACTCCTTCTCTAGGAAGCATCTTGCTTCTGTGAGCAATGCCTTTTCGTCCAGTCTTCCTGTCCTCAGTCTTCTGTTCTTCTGGTCCTTGGGAGCCACGTTGATCTCACCGATCGCTTTGGCCGCGTAAGCCGCGGCGTCCTTAGCCTTCTTCCTTAGCTCTGGGTCCGCAATAAGGTTCTTCATCACGTCCTGCATCTCGACCTTTTTAGCCAATGAACCTTCTAGAACCTTTAGGTAAACCATCCACTTCCAGTCTGCCGCCACGTAGTAGCAGATTCTCTTGGGCTTTGTCTTCGTAGCCTTGGTAATGTTGGTCGTGTCCTCGAGGAGAGATTTGATCAGATCCTCAGCTTCTTCAGCTGCGACATCCGCTTTTGAGCTGTCATAGCATGGCCACTCAGCCGTGGAAACAAGCCCGTTGTTGCCAAGCTTGTGCCACAGCTCCTCGCTTAGGTACGGTGTGAACGGCGTCAGCAAACGGACCCAGATACTTGCCGCTTCTCTCAAGACCTTGGGGTTTGGACTACTGGTTCGCCTGAGGTACCATCTAACGTCGTTCCAGATCTCAAAAAATGCGATCTCGGCGGCTGTCCTTGTCTTCAACGTCTTTATCGCGTTCGAAATGGTGACCACTCTGGTCTGAAGAGCGGATAGTAGCCAGCGGTCGACGCTCCCGGTCTCCGAGGCACCCTTGAGGCCTATGATCTGGCTGACGAACTTCAGCAGAGACTTCAGCTTGGCCGCAGTGCTCTTCGCGTTCTCTTCCCGCCAGTCAGGGTCTTCCATATCTTCCGCGCCTAACACTAGGGTCAAACGAGTCACATCTGCGCCGTAACGGCTCACGGTCTCTCTGAGAGTTCGGAAGTTGCCCTTTGACTTTGACATCTTCTGACCTTCTATCGTAAGCATGCCATTGACACCCACACTTTTAGGCCAGTGTTGCCTCGGGAAAAGCGCAGTGTGTTGGAGGATGAAGAAGGAAAGGTGGTTAGGAACGAGCTCCTTGGCTGATACTCTTAAGTCTACTGGGTACCAGTACATGAACTCGTCCCTCATAGCCTGCAGGACAGAAATCGGAATCGCTGCACTCTTCGACAACGCTTCTGGGTTGCTCTTTCCTAGGAAAATATAGTCGAAAACTGCGTTCGTCAGCTGTTCAGGTTTGATCCCATACTTTCGGATGTGTCTGACGATAGTGTAGAATGCCATATAGACGGTTGAGTCGCTTAAGGTTTCCACTATCCAACCCGGACTCCAAGGCAATGGCGTTCCTAAACCCGTTCTGCGGGCGCACGCCCAGTCGTGAAGCCAATCGATCTTGTCATGGAAGTAAGCTCGAGCTGCTTCTGGGAATATCTGTGCCTCGTCAACCGCTATGTGGGCCATCCTTTTCCATTCTAGGTCTGAGTACCTGAGGAACCACTGATCAGAAAGAATCTTGACGATGCATCTAGTCGTGCATCGGCAGACAACCTTCTGGGGTAGATCAAGCATTGAGTCAGCTATGTTGGCCTTCCTGAAGTCTTCTATGAGCTCCGTCTTGACTTCCTGAACTTGCTTGCCAGCATACTTGCCTGTGATAGGTTTCAAGATCCCCGTGTGAAACTCTTTTCTGTAGATGATCAAAGTTGCCTCTTCGACTTTTGGATCGAATTGATCCTTGATAGCCATCCGCTCAACGATCTCGACAGCTGGGTTTTCGCCGTACCCTTCTACGCTAATAAGGGAGATCGGCTTGATCGCTCTAACGGATTTGAGACGAATCCCAAACTTCTCCAGCTCATCAGGCTTTGCAGCCAAGTCCTTGAGTGCTATCCAGTCAGCTGGCGCGTGGGCTGGGACACTATAGACGACTCCAGTCGCCGCCTCTGGGTTGACAAACCGCCCTGGCAGAATAGGAAGTTTCCTACCAGTTACGGGGTCTTGGAAATGCTTGCCGATCAACTCCGCGCCCTTGAACTCACGGAGCACTTCGTTAGCTTTCAGTTGCTCCGAGAGCTTTGGGGCGGCTTCCTTGCTTATGATCCATATCTCGCTGCCAACTCTCGCTTCGACGTATGTGGCATCGGGGTTGATGAACATGTTTGTGACGCCGTAGATCGTCTCAGGTCTGAACGTTGCTGCCGGCAGGAAGGCGCCGTCGTACTTGAATTTTAGTAAGGTGTATTCTTCTGGCGAGACGCCTTCGCCTTCGAGGCGGTCATGGTCGCCCGTTGGACTCTCACAATTCGGGCACCAGACAACTGGGTGAGTCCCCCTTGCCACATAACCTTTCGTGCGTAGGGTCTCGTACTGCCATTCTATGAAGCGGCTGTACGTCGGCTCCAAGCTTGTGGTATGGAACTCTCTTCTCCAATCAACAGAGAATCCGATCTTCTTGACAACCTCTCTTCCTTCACGCGTGTAGTACTCAGCCATGAAAACAGGGTCAACGAATTTCCCAAGCTCTTCCTCAGACACCCCGTCGATCTCTTTGAGTGCTCTGATGATCTCAGCATCGCCTTTCTGTACGCGTAACGCTGCTCCTAAGATGGGCTCCCCTGTCCAGTGCCAAGCCCAAGGAAAGAGCGCGTTGAACCCGTTCATCCGCATAAAACGAACGTAGACGTCGACCCGCGTTGCGGTGAAACCGTGCCCCAGATGTAAAGGACCGTTCATGTAAGGATAGGGAAAGGTCACGAAGCACTTCTCGCGTCTAGGATCGAGGTTACTTTCGAATACGCGTGCTTTCTCCCATTCTGTTCTCCACTTATCTTCGATATCTTTCCAGTCAACCGACACAGTCTTCATCCACCAACCTTCTCGTAGACGATAAGCCTAGCCTTCTCCAGAGCCTTGGGCGCTCCTTCGATTCGGGTTCCTCCGCCCTGAGCGAAGTCCCGTCTTCCGCTGCCACCCCCACCCAGCTCCGAGGCTGCGACTTGAGCTATCTCTTGAGCGTCTACGCCGATCTTCTGAGCTGCCTTCCCAACCATGGCAACAATCCTCGCGTTGCCATCGACAGAGACAAAGATGGCTATAGCTTTGGAATCCATCTTGACCAGCTCGTTCGACACTTTGATAAGGAGCTCCACGTCAGCACTGGTAACCCCGAAGATCTGAGACACCAGCCTCAACCCTGATATGTCCTCTGCAGTGGAAAGAAACTTCTCAGCCATGAGTCTCGCGAGACTTCCAGTAAGATGCTCCTTGTTGCGGCGTAGCTCCTTCCATTCTGAGACAACTCGTTCAAGGGTTTTCTCAACCTTCTCGGCTTGAACCTCGAGGAGCTCCGCAGCCCTCAGAACTCTGGCTTCTATCTCCTGAACCGCATTGACTGCCGAGGTGCCAGCGCTAAAGATTAGCCTTTCAACCCCGTCTTGGATCCTCTCTGTGCGAACTATCTTGATCAAACCGACTTCGCCAGTTGACCTACAATGCGTTCCGCCGCAGGCTTCAACCTCCCATTTCTCAGTCTTGACGACGCGTATCTCACGACCTGGAACTACTCCGCCTTGATAGAGTCTGAAACCGTATTGCCTCTCAGCCTCCTCTCTATGCATCCAGAAAGTCTCTACAGGCAGGTTTCTCATCACGGCGTCATTTGCCAGCTTCTCGATCCTGCTTGTCTCTTTGACAGTTAGCCGCTTTGGATGGGAAATGTCTAGGCGTGTACGGTCCACATCTTTCTGGGCTCCGCACTGCCATACATGTTGGCCGAGAACGCGCCTAGCTGCGCCCATCACAATATGCGTAGCGGTGTGGCCCCTCATGAGGCTGATGCGCCGTTCCCAGTCGATTGTCCCTTTGATCGTTTTGCCTTCTCTAGGGAGCGTGCCCTCAACCGTGTGGATTATGACGCCGCCAGCTTTCTGGACATCAGTAACGTGAGACCGCATTCCATTGAAATCTAGCCAACCATAATCGGCCGGCTGTCCTCCGCCTTCGGGATAGAAAGCAGTTTGGTCAAGCACAACGCAGTTCCCCGAGACACGCAGAACCTTAGCCTTGAACTCCGGGATGTAAGCATCCTCATAGTAGAGTCTTCGCGTCTCAGCTAAGTCTGAGAACACCTCTTCCACGCCTTGGACACTTTCAGCAACGGCTTCCTTTACCAATCGGGGGGCCTCAACGTGTCTTTCAGCCACAAAGCTGTAGAAGTTCTCTGGCACGCTTACGTCTGCCCCCTCCGATCGCACTATGTCCTTAACCACTTCGGGTGTTAGCCCATGCGAGTCATAGAGTTCAACTAGCCTTTCCAGCGGCATCACCGCGGCACCACTCGCCCTCTGTTCTTGAACCAGCCTTTTCACGAGCCCATGTCCTCGCTGGATTGTCTGTTCATATTTCTCTCCTTCAATGTCGAGAAGCTCGAGGATTTCGTCTCGCATCTCCTTCAGATGTGGGAAGTCTCTTGACCAGTAGGAAATCTGCATGTCTACTATGTCTGAGAGCTTACCCTCAACTGAAAGACCAGCTAATAGCCGGCACGTCTTCCGAATCATCAACCTTGTAAGATAACCTTCCCGAACGTTCGAGGGCACAACCCCCTCAGCCAACAGGAAAGCCAAGCACTTCGTATGATCAGCAACGGCATAGACATCCACAACCGGCGTCACTCGACGTTGAAGATCCCCCACGTCTACATCGATCTTCTGTGATATCCTCCGCCAGTTCTCAGCTCGGCTCGAAGCTTTAGTGACCGCGATCAGGCCGGAGACCTTGGACATTTCTGTTAGCAGCTTCTCGTCAACAGGTCCTACGCCAGCCATGTCCGTTATCTTGCGTAGGAGGTCGTCGTAGACAGCTTGAAAGGCGCTTATGGACCCTTGCGAAAGCCAAGTGAACCGTTCTATGCCATAGCCGGTGTCAACTGTTCTTATGGGGAGCTCGATGAACTCTCCACCCACCACCTTGTACTTCATGAAGACCAGAGTTGCGACTTCCAGCCCGCTGACTATGCTTTCAACATCTGGCCCTGCATTTCCGCCTCCTATCCACGTTCCCTCTTTGTATATAACCTCTTCGGACTTGACACCCAGCGTCTTGGTCACGAACTCATGATGGTATCGAACAGTTTGATCTTTCCAGTAAACCTCCTTGTCTGAGTAATTGAAGGCATGATGACCGCCCATCTCAAAGATAGTGAGGTGCCGGCCAAAAGTCGGTCCAACGCTCTCCACGTCAGGAAACCTTACGCAAGGCTGGCTGATGACGAGCGGATTGGCTGGAGGAGGAACCAGACCTTCTGTCACGTAAGGTTGAAAGTCGATTATGCTAGCGTTCGTAAAGTAGAGGTCATCTCTCCAACGGGCTACAACCGGGTAGGGCTTGATCCGTTCGTGCCCTCTCTCTTCGAAGAAAAGTAGGAAAGCCTCCCTCATTTCTTGAAAACTGTACGGTTTACGTGTCGGCGGGTTGCCGATGAAACCGTAGTCCGCACAGCCTTGAACCGTTGACTCACCGCATAGTGTCTGGTCAGCATGCTGAGTCCAGAAATGTTCTTCGCATTCAGGGCACAGCTTTCTTATGTAACCGAACTCGTCAAAGAACGGAAGGTGATACTCTTCCTCTGGAAAGCGCATGGGACTTCATCTTGTGGAAGCATCATGAACCTTGCTACATGTACGAAGACTGGTGATTTAAGCATATCTAGGTCGGGCAGACGCAGCGTTGGTCTTTATCTTTCTCCATCTAAGACTGATGTCAGAGAGTATGAGTACTAGTAGACAGGAATCTTTTGCCTCTGCTTTCCCCGCATGGCAAACCGAGAACCGGTAAGTAGCACAATGAACTCTTGCAGGCACTCTCGCCCCTTGAACAAGGAAAGCGTGTTAGTCCGCCGAGATGTCATCCAGATTCTTCAGCAAGTTCCTACTCAGCGCCAGACCGGAAGAGAGAATAGAAGCGGTAGGCCGACTATCCGAAGAGGGCTCCCAGCCCTTCTAGGGCTTCCTCTTCCTTCTTTTCTTCCTTCTTTTCTTCCTTTGGCTTCTCTTCAGCCGCAGGTGCAGTTGGAGCAGCTACTGCCGCGGGCACGGCAGCGGGCATGAAGGCGGGAGCAGTCTTTATTGCATCTTCGATGTTGATCTCTGAAAGCGCTGCCACAAGGGCTTTCACTCTCGCTGGGTCTGCTTCGATTCCGGCTGCCTGGAGGATCCTTGTCACATTGCCTTCATCGATCGGCTTGCCAGCCTTGTGCAGAAGCATAGCCGCGTAAACGTACTCCATCAGACTTCCACCCTTTATTCTTTCATTGGTCCAAACGATCGATCAACCTCTGGAACATGGCAAGTCCTATACTTAAATCTGTCGGAAGCACAAACCACGGAGGCCTCTAGGCGGCTACCTTTGTCAGGCAGATGCACAGACGACGCCAAAGCATAGACAAGCTCTTCATGTCCCTTCGGGACGCGGCCGACCTCCGGGTTCAGGGCTACGTGCACGTGCCCTGATTTCAGAACGGAGACTCGCTAGTACGTATTGCTGGTTCATAACCCCTAAGTTCGTTCCAGAGGATATACGCTGCGTCGGCGAGACTGAAATGGCCACAAAGAACCGACAGGACATGTTGCTACCCTCCATCATTGAAATAGCATGGGACAAAGGTTTCAACATCTGCGACTTCTGGAGAGACGAATACAGAGAAATAAGAGAGTACCCGCTGACTACAATCCTTGAAACCTGTGAATTCTTGGCTGAGCATGATATTATTGACCAGTTGGATGACGGAACATACGTGCCTTCGGCTCAATCAAGACTCAGAAGCTCGACTAGGTTCAGCCAGTCTCCGCCAAGGACTCAAGAGACCTAACAAGCTTGAGGCTCCTTCATGCCCCGTGCAAGGCGAGCCAAAGGTCGTAGGCGCGTATAGAAGAGCTACTATAGAGCTTTTTGGAAAGGTGGAACGCTGCAACTACCGTGCAAATCTAGCACCTGCATACAGCGGACATATTCTTATATATAAGACGATTCTCCTTCTGTGTAGGAAAGCAGGCTTAGGTTGAGTCAGTTTGGGTTTGCGATCGTTCTTAAGGTCGTGTTCGAGGCTACTAAGGCTTGCAAGGAAACCTGGGGGTAGCGAGCTGTGGCTCACGATCAAGGTCTGTTCACTAGGAATCACCTTGATCGGTGTCGTTGGTTTTGTGGTGAAGCTCCTTTCAGCCTTTCTAGCCAGCGCCTTCCCCGTGTAGGAGAGAGAAGATGAGCCAAAAACAGCCGTCGACCACGATCTTTGCCGTAAGAACGACAGTGGGGCAAGAGAGGAATGTTTCCAACCTTGTCACAGGCAGAGCTGAGACCAACGCGATACCCATAAAAGCGATTCTTGTCCCCGAGATGTTGAAGGGGTACATTTTTTTCGAGGCTGAGGGCCCGCACATAGTGGAACAGGCCATCACGGGGATCAAGCACATTAGGTCAAGGGTTCCCGGCCTTGTATCCTTCCATGAGGTTGAGAAGTACATTGTTGTGAAGCCTTCGATCGAGGAGCTTAGCATCGACGACATCGTGGAGGTCATAGGCGGGCCCTTCAAGGGGATGAGAGCAAAGATAACCGACATAGACAAGACCAAGGAGGAAGTGACGATAGAGCTGCTGGAAGCCACGTTTACGTTGCCGATCACGGTTCATGCAGACTACGTGAAGATCGTTGAGAAGAAGAGCCAAGAGACGGTGGGAAAGTAGCATGGGCGAAAAGAAGACAGTGGAAGCTCTTGTGAGCGGAGGACAGGCAACCGCAGGACCACCACTAGGACCAGCATTGGGACCACTGGGGGTTAACGTTCTCGTCATCGTGAACAAAATCAACGAGGAGACGAAAGCCTACGCAGGCATGAAGGTTCCAGTCACGATCACTGTTGACTCTGAGACCAAAGAATTCGAAGTAAACGTTGGAATACCCACAACCTCAGCTCTGATAGTCAAGGAAGCTGGCCTGGGAAAGGGCTCCGGCAAGCCCAACACAGAAAAAGTCGGCAACCTTTCGTTAGCTCAAGCAATAACAATAGCTGAGATCAAGAAACCAACTCTCTTGGCAAAGAGCCTCAAGGCAGCCGTCAAAGAAGTTGTCGGCAGCTGCGTAAGCATGGGCGTAACAGTAGACCAGAAAGACCCTAAGGATGTGCTACGAGAGATTGATGAAGGAACATACGACAACATACTCGAGAAGCAGGAAGCTGGACAATAACATTTTTATTGGCGACCCGGCATCTTGTCACGGTCTGAGGCATTGTAGATGTCAGTGGAGACTAAGAGCATCAAAGCCGCCATAAATGAAATGCGTGACAAATCAGCTAAGAAGAACTTCAATCAGTCAGTGGAACTTGTGATTGGCCTTCGCGATGTCGATGTCAAGAAGCCCGAAGGCAAAATCCAAGAGAGGATGGAACTGCCGCATCCCATAGGCAAGAAGATTAACATCTGCGTCTTCGCCAGCGGGGACATGGCTCTAAGAGCGAAAAGAGGCGGCGCAGACCTTGTTCTCGAAGGCACAGAGATCGAAAGCTTGGCGAACGACAAGAAACGGCAGAGGCAGATAGCCAAAAGCATGGATGCCTTCATAGCCGCGGCCCCGTTGATGCCTGTTGTGGGCCGAGTCTTCGGAGCGGTCCTAGGACCTAGAAACAAGATGCCAATCCCCGTTGCCCCCACGGCAAACATAGAGGGCGAGATTGAAAGGGAAAGAAGGATTATTCTCGTTAGAACTCGCAACCAACCAATCGTCCAGTGCAGAGTCGGCACAGAAGGAATGCCGGATGATGAGATATCTGAAAATGTGCAGGCAGTCCTGACAGGAATCAGAGGGAAGCTCAAGAGAGGTGCCAAGAACATTGACTCTGTACAAATCAAGATGACGATGGGGCCAAGCGTAAAGGTGAGTGTCTAGGAGAAAGGAAGTTGCAGCGGCAGGCATTGCTGACGAAAGGCGAAAAAGTCCGAGAAGTGAGAGATACTATCCAGAAGTACCAAGTCATCGGGATTGCTAGTCTGCAAAAGGTTAGGGCTTCTCAGCTCCAGGAACTCAGAAGGAGACTGAAACACACTGCCCACATCCGCGTCATCAAGAACACCCTCGTGGAGCAAGCCATCCACCAATCTCAAGAAAGACCGAACGTAGAGAAGCTGAATGAGTACCTTAAGGGTTCAAACCTGTTCTTGTTCACTAACCTGAACCCCTTCAGGCTTGCGCTCCTTCTTGAGAAGAGCAAGGTCAAGGACATCGCGAAAGCCGGGGACATCGCCACTGAGGATGTAGTAGTGCCAGCCGGAAATACGGGCATCCCGCCAGGACCGATCATAAGTCAGCTAGGTTCCGTCGGTATCCCGACACGAATAGAATCTGGAAGTGTCTGGGTAAACCGAGACACAGTCGTCGCGAGAAGGGGAGAAGTCATCTCCGAAACCCTTGCGCCTGTCCTGTCGAAGCTTGGCATCAAAGCCATAGAGATGGGGCTATCGCTCAAGGTCGTCTACGACGACGGTACCATCGTCCCGGAAGAAGACCTCAAGCTTGACTTGGAAGAGCACAGGAAGAGCATTGGCGAAGCCTACATCCAAGGTCTTACCCTTTCCTTGAATGCGACATATCCTACGGCAGAGAACATCGCGATGCTTGTGCTGATGGCTTCTACAGAGGCATTCAACCTTGCTTTCAACGCATCATTTCTGACGCGCGACACAATCGCAGACCTGATCAGAAAGGCATATTTCCAAGCCCTAGCTTTGGTAGCCAAGATACCTGCTGACATTACTGAGATAGCGAAGTAGTGCGCTAGCCAGTTCAATTAGATCTTGACAGTCTCTGTTCCGATATCACGTAGCAACCTAAGCAGTCTGTCTTTGTCGTCTCCCTTTATACCTTTCCAGTCCAACACAACCTTTGTGACAGGCTCGACCGTTCTGTCTATACACTGCCTCAATACTTCTGTATCTAATGTTCTGACCGCATACTTTGGCACGATGTGTCCAAAAGCTGTCTCGGTGTTCAAGGCCACTTTCGTGAATTTCGAGTTGTAGTGCGGTCCACCGATCCCCAGAACAGCTGGGTACGATTTCGTCCTGGACACGGCGGCTAAGGCGCCTCTCGCTACGGCTTCAGCAGCCTCGGAGTCACCCCACTGCATCGGCGAGCTGCCCAGCTCCAGAAACATGGTTGCGAAGGCCAGAGAAGGCCCGTGGTGCGTGCATTCATATGAAACCTCATATTCCAGACTCATCTCTTCTTGGCGCTTCTTCATGGACTTCAAAGCCTCTTTCATGGAGCTTGCTGGAGAGACTGACACGGTACTTGGGAGACCGCCAAGAACCGCTTCGCCGAGGTTCCCGGGCGTGTGAACCGAAAGCGTCGGTGTCCCGCTTTCGCTTCTGTGCCTAGATAGAAAGACCAGCAATCTCGGAGCAACAGAGATGCAAAGGGACTGGGCGTCCACGGACTCTACGTCTATGAAGGCGAGCTTTGCGATCCGTCCGTTTCCGATTTCCTTTATGTAAACCGGGTTGCCAAAGGTTCTCTCCGAAGTTTCAGCAAACCCATGGTTCGATATGAGCTGGTTGGCAATGTTCATAGCGGCTACGTCTTTTCTTGACGCTATAAGCAGTATCGTCGTTTCCCTCTGGTTTTCGAGGGGCGGATCCGTCAATTCGCATTTTATCACAGGTTACCTTCCCGAACTTTATCTCTTTCGCGTCAAGGAACGCCACGACTTTTCTGATAGCACCTGTAGCAAGAGCTTCTTTCCCCTAAACGAAGACTCTTCACCTTAAGAACGTTCAGACCGTGGTGGGTTCTCGATACGGTTCTGCCGACGATCCTATCATGCGATTCTCTTGCCGAAGCCTTCTAGTGTCGGGCTGTTGTCATACACTTCTTCGACGTTCAGGATGTAGACTGGTCTTTCCATCCCGCGTCTTTCTGGAGAAACATAGTGGAACACATCATGGACCGCGTTCACAAAATCGAAGTACTCGCCTTTCTCTTGCACATCTAGCCACCCATGAACCTCGAAGCTTACGCTCGGCGGCCTATAGAAAACCAAGCACGCCGTTCTATTCCCCTGAACAATGCTCCATGTGTGCTTGGATGACTGCCGCCTACTCTTGGCGAGCTCAATCGTGGACATCTTCGTAAAGTCAACCCGTCGCATGGCTTCTTCAGGTTCCAAGTAGAGGTGCTGTAAGAGCAGAAGCAGACCGCCTCTCTGGTATCTGCTTAATGCCACTCTCTTTTGCTCATCAGTACGGGATTCGGCTATAATCTTGTCACCCCATTCGATGTGGCGGCTCAGATCTTCGGTTGCATCACGTAAGAACTGCTTTCTCAACACATAGCCCATGCCGACTATCTTGGCATTTACATATATGCTACCATCCGGCTTTGCACAAGCGGTGCACAAGGCAGGGTTGTGCCGCGTGCTGTCCAAGAGGAAAAGGTTCATGTCCTCGGGAAGCTCACGCTCAGATAACTCCTTGATAGCCTCTAGTCTTGAGAAGTAATTCCACCGCAGAAACTGTATGGGCAGCTCAACCGCCATGCTCATTCCCACGTTTGCCGCTAGTTCCCGTAATGGATAACTTCGAGGAAAGTGTTATGTAGTCCAATCTTCACTACAATTCTCCAGCGAAAGCTGCCTTATGCTATGAGTCTCGCTTTCCCTCATAGGTGGCGAGTTTAGGCTTCAGCTAGAGTCTCAGAGCTCCTCACGCCTGCGATCTCGTTGATCCGGCTCGTTATCTTCCTCAGTTCCTTGTAGTCTTCTACTTCGACGAAGGCGACTATATCGAATCTGCCATACGTGAAGTAGGCTTTGCGAACACCCTTGATCACCTTGATGACACTCAAAATGGCATCCGCCTTTGTTGGCACAACCTTTAACAAAACACATGCATTGAGCATTTTTCATCCTCCACTCACTGTTCGATCTCCACTAAGGTTTCCGTGAAAACGACGCCCCCAACTCTGCCTATCCTAAGGACGGTCGCCCCAAGGTCAGCTAGATTCATGTCGTCAACGTCGACCACAACATCGTACCTGCCAAGGACAGGAAAGACGCCTCTGACACCCTTAACTTGGCTGATCATCTTGACGACCTCCTCATACTTCCCTTGCGATGTCCTAATCAACACACAAGCCGAAACCAACCAACGTCCCTCACCTAGCAATAGACACTCATCGCGATATAATAATATCCCCAACGTCTTGGGGTTACTCCATGCTCTGCGAAGCCGATACGCCACAAACGTTTGACATGCAAGACTGAAGTAGGTTCGAGCCCTTTTCCGAACCTTTCCCCGCAATCCCTGCTTTGTGCAGCCACAACGTAAGGCAAGAAAGCCTGACAATGAGACCTACGTTCCTTTCTAATCCTGTAGTGACCGTACCTAGGACAACTAGGGCGCCAGAAGCGTTCTCTAAGCCTTACTATTCGGGAAGTCTAACACTTGCTGACGCCAACTGAACCTTCCTTCCCTGTATCACGACAGTTTATCAGCAAATGATAAATCAGGCGGCGGCTACTCCAACTGGTGAGAAACTCTTATGAGGGCAGCAGTCTGGCACGGAGGGAAAGACGTTAGAATCGAGGATGTCCCTAAGCCTAAAGTGAAAACTGATGAAGTTCTTGTGAGGGTCAAGGCTGCAGGCATCTGTGGCTCCGACCTCCATGCCTATGAAGGCGTATCTGAGAGGAGGAGGCCACCGCTCATCATGGGTCACGAGTTCTCAGGTGAGGTGGCTGAAGCGGGAACGGACGTTAAGGACTTGGGCATTTGTGACAGAGTCGTCGTCGACCCATTCACCCGCTGCGGGAAATGCGAGCAATGCCTAGGAGGTCGAGACAACCTCTGCCGAAAGATCTGCCTCATTGGGTTGCACACAAACGGCGCTTTCGCTGAATACGTGTCCGCACCAGCAAGGAACTGTTACAGGATGCCCGCTGACATGTCTTTCGAGGAGGGAAGCATGGTGGAGCCCTTCTCGGTCGCTTTACGCGCCATCAACCGAACGCCGGTCAAGCTCGGGGACACAGTCGCTGTGATCGGAGCAGGAATCATCGGGCTGATGCTTTTGCAGGCCGCAAAAGCAGCTGGCGCAGGAAAAACCTTCATAACCGATGTACTAGACTACAGGCTAGACTTTGGAAGGAAGCTTGGCGCCGACATCACAGTGAACTCGAAAGTCGAGGACCCTGTTGCGACAATCCGAGAAGCAACCAGCGGGCTAGGTGTAGACGTGACGCTCGAAGCTGTTGGTGTCGAGGCCACTGTTCAGCATGCAATGAGAATAGCACGCACGGGCGGAAAGGTGACAATAGCAGGAATGCTTTCAAAGGCCATGATGCTAGATGTCCTAGACGCGGTTGTCAGAGAGCTCGATATAAAGGGGTCGTATGCCTACGCTTCGCACGACTTCAGAAGAGCCTTCAGCTATATCAAAGAGAAAAGAATCGATGTAAAGCCTCTGGTAACGGACGTGCTACCGCTGTATGAAGCGAAGAGGGGGTTCGAACTGCTTCACGAAAAGAAAGCTGGCGTACTAAAGGTCTTGCTCGTACCTGAAAGCCCCTGATCATATCAACGCGCAAAAAACAATGCGAGCGCTGGAAGCTGACCTCTATTCACTAGACGTTCACCTCGCCGATCGAGGCAACAAGGTGGCCAAAGTGTTCGAGACGATCGGTGATCTGCAACTTCGCGTGGTTCATGTTCAGCTAGAGACGAGAAGGCCCCCCACGAACCTATAGTCCTAATCTAGCGTTCGTAACCTAGATATACATCTGGAATCTTTTTTCGTGCAAACGCGAAGCGCACGAAACTGGACGGTGGAACACCCGTGGGCCTATTCAAGAAGAAAAAACTTGAACAGGGAGGAGACATGGTTGATGCTGCTGAATACCTTGAAGGCGTCGCCTCGGACAAAGACCAGAAAACGGGGAAGCCTAAGGAAAGAAGACTCCCAGATGATGAAAGCCAAAAGGAGCCTACAGAGAAGGCACCCAAGAAAGAGGAAACCCATGCAAAACAAGAGATCAATGAGACAGATACTCTTACGATCTTGGAGAAGCTAAAGGCCGACCTCAATGATTTTGAAAAAATCAGGGAAGTTCTCAAGGCAAAGGTCGAATCAACATCAAGACTTGTTCCGAAACTCAATGAGAAGAAAGAACTACTAGGGAAAGCCGTTCATGAACAACAAGAGAAGATCGCCGAAATAGACGAACTCGTCCCGAAGCTAGAAAGAAAGAGAGTAGACCTACAGGAGGAAATGCAACAAAAGCGTGCAGAGATAGAGCTTCTTGAGAAAGCCGTTCATGAACAACAAGAGAAGATCGCCGAAATCAACGAACTCATGCCGAAGCTTGATCGACAAAGAGACAAGATCCAGAAGATTGTGCAGGAAAAGCAGGCCGAAGTATCCAGGATAACTGAACAGACCAATCAGATGATGACTGTACAGAAATACGGCGTAGACTTACTGAGCACACTAGTATATTCCAACAAAAGAAATCGTTGAAAGATCTCTATTTCTGTGTAGCCTCACCCATTGCCCAATCCGGCTACATCTCGCAATGCAAACCCAAATAGAGCGTTCGGGAGCACATTGCTCTAGGCCCTTTATTAGCGCTTATCGATACGAGCAATGTCGAAGGCGTTTCGCCTCTCACAAGAGGCCTCGAAGAAACCTACTTAACAGTCTTTCGCAATCCTTAAGACAAGCCCCACCCGCACCCTATTACTTGGTAAGTGAAGATGCAGAACAACGATGAAGGCTCTAGATATGCGTATCTGGATCTTCTGGCAACAGCACTCACAGCCCACGAAAAAAACCTGTCTTTGCTGATCGAGAGACTTGACAGGATAGTGGAGAATCTGTCGAAAATACCGTGTGCAGAGACTGTTGTGGAGGAGGGCAAGGGGTCAGTACAAGACGAATCTGCCCTCAGTGATGAAGCCACAGAGGCCTTGTTGCAGGCAGCCCGAGATGCCGCGGAAAGCAAAGCGTGATTCTAGATGGACACAAGTCAGGTGTTTTCTGGTTGGTTCTGCAGATAGACCTAAGGGATCACTCATGAAGGGGCTGGCCACTTTCATGGCCCAGCTGGGAGTAGTCGGACTTGCTTTCGTCGGAGATGTGAGCATTAAGGCTTCGCACTCATCTCAGGCTTGCTTATGAAAGTCATATGGGTTTGCGTTTGGACCTGCTTCTTGGCCGCTTACCCTCTTCCTTTTCCAGCAGTGTTAGGGCTCTCTCAACGGATGACGTGTTTTCTTCCTTTCTTCTCTCAGGAAAGCTGAACTGAAAGACTTGGAAGAGCCAAGTAGCCATTGCACCCAATAGCGCGGACACTGTCACAGCCCCATGAGATTCCAGCGTTCCTTCGGATGCGAATAGGAAGCACTGAACTGGGTCAGCTACTCCCGCAACTCTGCCTAGCAACACTTCGTACATCCTCACGATTTGGTAAGAACGCAGCAACTTTAGGACACAGTATCCCAAAAGCAATGTAAATCCTAAGTAGGCTAGAGATGCTAAGAACAGTTCGTAAGGTGAATGACAATTCTTCACGGACTTCATTAGGAAGAAGATCCCCAGGAGAGAAGGGACAACAAGAACAGCCCACGTGCTTCGCCTGCTTAGCTCCCATCCTATGAGTTCCCGAAGGTACGAATCTTCGGCTTCTATCTGTGCATTGAATATGTTTGCCTGACTCGTAGCCAAGACTGCATAGGCAAAGACGGAGAAGCACAACCACAGAGCGAGGAAGTATACGTAGGCCAAGCGGTCTCTTGTCTTTCTCTCCAACGCAACAACCAACCATAGAGTTGTTCAGTAGCTTTTTTAAGATTTTCTGGCTCACACTTGCTCTCAGTTCACTCTTGTTCCAGCATACTAGGTCCCGAAACCCTATACGAGACCAGAGCCAGCCTTCATTCTGGAAGCGCATTCAGCAGATACCTAGAAGTACTAGCCAAGCCAGGTAAAGCATCGAAGTGTTGCAGCATCAGCCCACGCACCCAGCGACCTCTTTGGGTCCAACCATAACACACAATTTCTGGAGTTGCATCCAGCGCAGGCCGAAACTGGGCCCTGCCGGTCTTGATAGGCTTTTAAAGACCAAGGTCTTACATTCTACCGGCGAACTTCAATGTTCAAGTCTAGTCATGTTTCGGTCTGGCTTTCCAGAAAAGCGGAAAGGGAAATCCTTGGCGAATGCAAGCTTCATGCGGACGCAATTGTAGCTACGGTTGTCGAGACCAGGAAGGTCATATACGACTTCTGCGAAGGCGACCTGGAGAACCTTAAGAAAAACTTTGAGTCAGTGTTCAAGCAAGAAAGGGACGCCGACAACCTGAAGAGGGAGATCCTAGACAAACTTGCCAGAGGAGTCTTTCATCCCATCACGAGGGAGGAAGTCGTTAGAGTCGTATTAACAGCTGATGACGTAGCCGCGAACGCCAAGTCTGCTGCAAGAAAAATTAGCGCGTCGTCACCCAAAGACCTACCAGACGAAATCAAGAAGGGGTTAAGACACCTCGCAGATATGGATCTCAAGATAGCGGAGCTAATGAGAGAAGCCTTTGTGAAGCTTCTTGAAGACCCCAAGGCCGCCATCCTCATCACTCATGAAGTGGAAAAGATGGAAGAGGAGATTGACGAACACCGCGTCACCCTCGTTGAAAGGATACTGAAATATGGAGACAGTGTCAAGAGCATAGCCGGGTGGCTGATGCTGAAAGAAGCCGTCGAAAACCTTGAGAACATAGCAGACCGCTCAGAAGATGTCGCTGATGTCATACGTGGCATAGCGATTCTTGGCTAACTCGCAACCAACGACGCATGTCAAGCTCTTGCTCCTTCGCCGCGGAAAGGAGGTGCCAGTAGCGTGGACGCGCACATGATCCTACTAGCTTGCGGACTTGGACTGTCTTTCTACATGGCTTGGAACCTTGGAGCGAACGACGCCGCAACGCCAACCGACTGCGCCGTTGGGTCAGGGGCCATCTCTACAAGGCAAGCCGTGGTTCTCTTTGCCTTTTTCTCTGCACTTGGAGCATTGGCCCAAGGTTTCATGAGCATCAAAACCATAGGCACGGGCATAGTGCCTGACATTGATGCTTTGGGGGCGCTCACGATAACGCTTTCGTCATGTTTGTGGGTTACCTTCTGCACATGGAAGGGCCTCGAGATCTCGAACACATACTCCGTAATCGGAAGCGTCATTGGCTATGGGCTGATCGTCTACGGCCCCATGCAAACGATGAGCGACATTCTCGTGAAGCTTGTTGTCTCATGGATTGCGTCGCCTGTCTTGGCCATGCTTTTGTCATCAGTCATATATCTTCTTCTGAGAAAGGCCTTTCGGAATGTCCTGAACAATGAACGATTTAATAAAGCCCTGTCGCTCTTGCTGATTGGAGCTCTCTGCTTTTCCGCGTACTCGTTTGGTGCAAACGATGTTGGAAATGCTACCGGTGTCTACTTGACTGTCGCGCAGGAACTGGGAAGCGTCGCAACCTTCACTGCCATGATTGCATTAGCCGCCTTCGGGTCTGTAGGGATCGCCTTGGGCGGACTGACTTGGGGGCACAGGGTCATAGAGACTGTTGCCTACAAGATCATCCGTCTGGACTTATGCTCGGGATTCGCCGCGGAACTCTCAAACGCATTAGTAGTGTATCTTTTTGTGACCTTACCCTACGTCTATCTTGGCTTCGGCCTTCCCATCTCCACCTCTATAGCAAGCGTGGGAGCCATAATAGGCGTCGGCTTGGCGAGGAACCGCAGAGCCATCAACAAGACGATCATAGCCCGGCTGATCTTGACCTGGGGTTTAACGGTGCCCTCCACGGCGATCATGAGCATGATTCTGTACAAGGTAGCCTCCTTACTTGCTTTCGGCTATTGAGGCGATGTGACTCCGCCTCGTACGCCCAAGGAGAGAGAGGGTTCCTTTGCACGCGACCTAGTCTCTGATAGCTCTTTGACTTTGGGCCTTTGGCGCAACCTTTAAATAATGAACATCTTTCTGCATACTTGGTCTTAGAAGAACGGTAGAAGGTCAACCTGAATGTCCTCAGAGTTCAGGCACATCGTACGGCTGATGGGCAAAGACTTGGACGGCACAAGGAATATAGTGTACGCCCTAACTCAGGTCAGCGGAATCAGCATCAGACTTGCAGACGCAATCGTGAAGAAAGCCGAGATACCCCTAGAGAAACGCCTAGGCCTCCTCTCAGATGTCGAAGTCAGAAGGATAGAGGACGTAATCAGAAACATTGAGAACTACGACTTGCCGCCATGGCTCCTTAACCGCCGGAAGGACCTTGGAACAGGAAAGGACATTCACCTGACAACCTCGGACTTGGACCTGCAGACCAAAAACGACATCGAAGAGATGAAGACTATGAGGTCATGGAGAGGATATCGCCACTCATACGGGCTTAGGGTTAGAGGGCAGAAAACGAGAACAACCGGTAGAAAAGGAAAGGCAATAGGTGTGAAGAAGAAGGCGGCAGCGCTAGCTATAACAGGGGGAGGAACCGGTGGGGGATCCTAGAAAACAGAAAAAGAAATACGAATCTCCAAGATTCCCTTGGAGATCGGACGTTATGGAAAGCGAACTCAAGCTGCTTGGCGACTACGGCCTTAGGAACAAGCGGGAGCTTTGGCGCCATAGGTCGATGCTTTCGAAATTCCGTGGCATGGCTAGATCCCTTTTGAGCATGTCAGAATCTGAAAGAGTGGAACCTGAATCTCAGCTCCTTGGCAGGCTGAAGCACCTCGGCATTTTGCCCGAAGGCTCTGTTCTGGACAATGTTTTGGATTTGGCGATGGAATCGATCCTCGAAAGGAGACTTCAGACTCTCGTTCTCAGAAGAGGTCTGGCAAAGACGCCCTATCAAGCTCGTCAGCTTATCACACATGGACATGTTGCCATTGGAGGCAAGAAGGTCTTCTCTCCCAGTTACCTTGTCCTGAAAGAAGAAGAAGACAACATAGCCTTCGCGCCAACTAGTCCGCTGAATAGTATGGAGCACCCACTGCGGCAATCGATAGACGTCAGCGTTGGTGGAGGAAGCAGAAGTGAGTAAGAAAGATGAGAGATGGGGAGTTGTCCATATTTACAGCTCATACAACAACACAATTGTGCACATAACAGACCTTTCAGGAGCCGAAACCATCTCGAAGGGCTGCGGAGGAATGTTTGTAAAGGCAGATAGGCTGGAATCTTCACCATACGCTGCCATGAGAGCAGCGGCACATGCCGCCAGTGTGGCAAGAGAGAAAGGGATAACTGCCATACACATCAAAGTTCGAGCGCCAGGTGGCTCTGGCGCAAGAACCCCAGGTCAAGGCGCACAGGCAGCCATCAGAGCTCTGGCACGAGCTGGTTTCAGGGCCATTGGCCGAATAGAAGAAGCCACTCCTTTGCCTCATGACGGCACCAGACGAAAGGGCGGACGAAGAGGGCGAAGAGTTTAGAATCTCTCGCTTGCGAGACGAAAGTGACTGCGTCTTGAGAGTGCAAGCGGGGAGAAAGGTTGAAATATGGCTCGTCATTCCTTAAGAGAGAAACGAGATCTGGATGAACCTCGATCCTCGTGACGAACGAGGATGTGACTAATGAACCTCCGCATCCTTGAGAAAGACACTGATTCAGTACGTTTCGTAGCAGAAGGCATCGACACGCCACTAGCCAATACCCTTCGCAGGATAATGCTTGCTGAAGTTCCCTCCATGGCGGTCGACGACGTTATGGTTATAGAAAATTCATCTGTCCTCCATGACGAAATTCTCGCCTTAAGACTAGGTCTGATCCCGCTCAGGACGAATCTTGATGCCTATAACCTTCCGGAGGAGTGCACCTGCAAGAGCGAACTAGGGTGCCACTTATGCCGTACAGTTCTTACTCTGGACACGCAAGCTGAGAACGAGGTCAGAACGGTCTACTCAAGAGACTTAGTACTGGAGGACCCGAACGTATCACCAGTCAGCGACAAGATTCCAATCGTGAAACTCGCACCCGGCCAAAGGGTGAGGTTAGAGGCTTATGCAAGGCTTGGCAAGGGAAATGCTCATGCGAAATGGCAGCCGGTCTCCGCTTGCACCTACCGGTGCATGCCAGCAATCCACCTAGACTCTGCTAGCTGCGATGCATGCGGCGCCTGTGCTGACGTTTGCCCAAGACGAGTTCTGCAGAAAGACGACAACAAGGTCAAAGTGGCCAGACTCGTCGAGTGTATCCTCTGCAACGACTGTGTCGCGGCATGCCCCAAGGAACCGCCAGCTATCAATGTCGCCCCGAAGCGTGATTCCTTCATATTCTACGCGGAATCCACTGGCTGCCTTCCAGTCGAACGTGTCATATCCGAAGCCCTAAGGATCTATGAAAGCAAGTACTCAGAGTTCTTGAAGCAGCTTGCAGGAACCCAGAATGAGCCCCAAGAAGCAGTCTAGAAGCACTAACCCAAGTCTCAATAGCCTAATCCGCCTTCTGCAGAAGAGGGCCAAAGAGGACGACGCTGCCATCTGGAAGACTACTGCTGAGTTGCTGTCCAAACCCAAGAGAAAGCGGCTTACAATAAACCTGAGCAAGATAAACCGCCACACAAAAGAGAATGATGAGGTTGTTGTTCCAGGAAAAGTCTTGGGTGCCGGTCTCATTGACCATCCTGTGAAGGTAGCGGCGCTTGATTTTTCCGACCAGGCAAGGTCGAAGATTGCCACTGCAAAGGGGACATGCCTGTCTATAGCGGAGCTCGCAAAGAGCAACCCTAAAGCGTTTAAAGTCAAGATGATTGGGTGAGTTCGATGAGCGAAGCGAAAGGCACTAGGACTGCAATGATTGATGCAAAGGGCTTAGTACTCGGCAGGATGGCGAGCATAGTAGCCAAGAGACTTCTTGCTGGCGAAAGAATAGTCATTGTCAACGCCGACGAAGCCGTCATCTCTGGGAAAAGGCAAAGCATCCTCAAAGAATACGAAGATTACCTGCAGATCGGCCACTTTAGAAAAGGACCCTTGCACCCTAGGAGACCTGACATGATTGTAAGGAAAGTTGTTAGAGGCATGCTTCCACGAAGTAGGCCTAAAGGAAAAGAAGCCTTAAAAAGGCTAAGAGTCTATGTAGGCATCCCCCAAGAGTTCAGGGGGACGGAGAAAGAAACGATTCCCAAAGCGGATATAAGCAATCTTAGGGGTTCTTTCATAAGAGTCTCGGAACTGGCGCGCAATGTCGGATGGAAGGAAGGTGCATAATGTGACCGGGTCAAGAAAAGTAGTTGTCGTAGGCGGTAAACGCAAAACTGCTATGGCCAGAGCTACTCTCAGGCAAGGAACGGGAAGAGTATGGGTGAACAACGTGCCTCTCGATGTTTATGAGCCTGCTATCGCCCGCGAGAAGATCCGTGAGCCACTTTTGGAGGCTGGCGACGACATCTGGAAGCAGGTGGACGTGAGCATAAGGGTCAGGGGCGGTGGGTTTATGGGGCAAGCTGAAGCAAGCAGGATGGCAGTGGCTAAAGCCCTATTGAGATGGACGAAGAGCGCCCATCTGAAGACTGAGTTACTGAAGTACGACAGGACGATGATAGCAGGGGACCCCAGACGCAAGGAACCAAGAAAGTTCGGGGGACCGGGAGCGAGGGCTAGGGACCAGAAAAGCTACAGATAGGCTGGAGACGATCATGATTATACCAGTTAGGTGTTTTACTTGCGGAAAGCTGATCGGAGACAAGTGGGAGGAGTTTGCCAGAAGAGTGAAGGAGGGAGGAGTCGCAGGAAAGGTCTTGGACGATCTGGACATAACCCGTTACTGTTGCCGACGCATGCTCTTGTCCCATGTGGAAATTATTGATGAAATCATCAAGTTCTATGAGAGAGGCAACGTAAAGAACAAGGAGGCACGAGCTTAGGATGTCTGCGTTGATCGAAGAAGTAGCAGCTCGAAAAATCCTAGATAGCCGGGGAGAACCAACGATCGAAGTTGATGTAACGACTGTCGATGGATTCGGAAGTGCCTCAGCACCGAGCGGAGCAAGCACAGGGAAAGCCGAAGCCATTGCCTTTCCAGAGGGTGGGGTCGACGAAGCCGTGAAGAAAGTAGAAGAACTGATCGCCCCCGAGGTCATCGGACTTTACGCTGATGAACAAGAAGAGATAGACACCATACTCCACGAGCTCGATGGAACAGATAGTTTCCGGAACATAGGTGGCAACACCGCCTACGCCGTGTCGCTCGCAGTGGCTGACGCGGCTGCAGATTCATACGGTTTGCCTCTGTTCCAGTATCTGGGCGGCTCCTTAGCTTCTGTCCTTCCCACTCCTTTAGGGAACGTTGTTGGTGGTGGCAAACATGCTACTGGCAAGGCAACTGACATCCAAGAGTTCCTGGTCCTCCCGCTAGGCGCGACATCTTTCCTAGCCGCTGTCGAAGCGAATGCGGCGATACACAGGAGACTGAAGGCTCTTCTGAGGGAAGTCGACGCAACATTTACGGGTGGAAGGGGCGACGAGGGTGCTTGGGCGCCGAATGTCTCCAACGATCAAGCTCTCGAGGCAGTCACCAAAGCGTGCAAGCAAGTTTCAGAGGAGCTAGGGCTCAGGTGCAAAGCTGGTCTCGATCTGGCTGCTTCTTCTCTATGGGATCCAGAAAAGAAGAGCTACGTCTACGCAAGAGACGGCCTAAGCCGAGACAAAGGTGAACAGATAGACTACATTCTAGACCTGATTGAAAAGTATAGGCTTGCTTATGTAGAAGACCCGTTCCACGAAGACGATTTCACCTCCTTCAAGGAGCTCACATCCAAGTCCCGAGGCTGCTTGATCTGCGGAGACGACCTTTTCGCCACCAACGTCAAACGGCTACGACAAGGAATAAAGAGCCACGCTGGCAATGCAATCATCATCAAGATGAACCAAGTCGGAACTCTTACAGATACTTGGGAGACCACCCGGCTAGCGAAGGAGAACGGCTACATTCCCGTCGTCTCCCACAGATCGGGAGAAACATCAGCATTTCATATAGCCCACCTAGCAGTGGCATTTGATGTACCCATCATAAAGGCAGGCGTTGTGGGCGGCGAGAGAATAACCAAGCTAAACGAGCTCATCCGAATCGAAGAGAGTCTCGGCGACAAGGCTCGAATGGCAAAACTGGGGATCTGAGGATGAAAAGCGATGTCTAATGCAGAGAAGCAAGCAGAAGAGGTCAAGGAGACTAAAGAGGCGGCCAGCGCCGCAATCGAAGGCTTGCTACTAGCTCAGGATGTTCTTCTTTCAGCAGGCATTCACATCGGCACAAAAATAAAGACGAAAGACATGGAGCCCTTCATTTACAGGGTCAGAGGCGACGGCCTCTATGTCCTAGACCTCAAGAAGACTGATGAGCGCATAAGAACCACAGCTAAGTTCCTAGCGCGCTTTGAACCATCCAAAATCGCGGTTGTAGCGGTCAGGCTGTACGCTCGTGAGCCTGTCGCAAAGTTTTGTGAGACTATCCGAGCAACCTCCATAACGGGTCGCTTCATTCCCGGGATGCTTTTGAACCCGCTTTACCCAAACCGTATCGAGCCCGATGTCATTCTTGTCTCTGATCCAAAGGCAGATTTCCAAGCTGTGAAGGAAGCCTCAAGCCTCGGAATCCCAGTTGTGGCGCTCTGTAGCACGGATAACGATTTCAGCTTCGCTGACTTGGCTATTCCTACAAACAATAAGGGCAGAAGAGCTCTAGCTGTGATATACTGGCTTCTCGCAAGGCAAGTCATGCGTGAAAGGGGTGAGGTGCCCCCCGACGGTGATCTATCCGTCTCAATCGAGGACTTCGAAGTGAAGCTCGCCGAGAAGACCCCGCAACAAGCAGGTTAAGGCAGAAGGTAGCCTAGACAAAACGCCTAGGCGTTGAAGTGTTTTATATCCTCGATCTGACAGTATATCTAGCTCAAGGCATATTTGGCATCGCAGAGGGAGGATTAGAGCTGTCAGGTAGGGTTAGGGCTCCGAAAATGGCAGGAAGTTTCTACGAAGGTTCAACCGAATCCCTGAGGCGACAGATCGATGAATGCTTCTTGCACAGGTACGGACCCCGAGAGCTGCCTGAGGTGAACGAAAAGGGAGCGCGAAAAATAGTTGGGCTGATCTGTCCTCACGCAGGTTACATGTATTCTGGTCCAGTTGCAGCGAATGCTTATCACCGTCTTGCGTTGGACGGCTCACCAAGTCTTTTCGTGATCATGGGTCCAAACCACCATGGTATCGGAAGCGGCGTAGCTGTTATGGATAGTGGTGTTTGGCGGACGCCGCTTGGAAACATTGAGATAGACACGCAGACGGCAAGGGAGATCGTGCGGCAGTCCAGTATAGTCGACATAGATGACTCGGCCCATGCCTATGAGCATTCGATCGAGGTCCAGCTACCGTTCCTGCAGTACGTCTACGGCTCGACTTTCAAGTTTGTTCCCCTCTGCTTCTTGATGCAGGACCTTGAGACCTCTGAAGAGGTTGGGCATACATTGGCCGAGGTTCTGGGAGATAGGAACGCTGTGATAGTCGCCTCCACGGACATGACCCACTATGAACCCCACAACAAAGCAGTGGAGAAAGACAGAAAAGCACTCGAAGCTATCACCAAGCTTGACGAGGAACAGTTCTACTCCGCTCTGGACTCATACAGCATTTCGGCATGCGGGTATGGTCCCGTGATGGCACTCTTGAAGGCGGCGAAGAATCTCAAGGCCCAAAAGGCTGAGCTACTGACCTATAGGACGAGTGGGGAAATAACGGGCGACACATCAGCTGTTGTCGGCTACGCCGCTCTCGTCATCGAAAAGTGAGACAGTCTGGAGAACACATGGTTGAGGACTAGAGCCAGAGCCTCAGCTCCCGGCAAAATTATTCTCTTAGGTGAACACTTCGTAGTACATGGAGAGCCAGCCATAGTCTTAGCCATAGACAAACGTGCAGTGGTCACAGCACAGCTCCGAGACGACAGAAGGATATGGGTTTGGTCAGAAACATTGAAGGCCAGTGGCTATTTTGTGAACGACAGGTTCCACACTCAAAAAGGAGAAGAAAGCACAGAAGAGAGGTTTGAACCTGTCTACGCTGTCGCCAAGAGTGTTCTTGGCATTTCAGGACGAGATTGCGGCGTCGATGTAGAGATCAATTCATCCATCCCAATCTCAGCCGGTCTGGGCTCCTCTGCGGCGGTCGCTGTGGCTTCTGCAGCCGCTCTAAATGAGCTCTTGGGCGCAGGTTTGTCGAAAGACGGAGTTTTTCAATTGGCTTTTGATGCTGAGAAGATCGTTCATGGAACTCCGTCAGGCATTGACCCAGCCATATCGACCTACGGTGGCGTCCTCCTCTACCGGAGTGGCAAGAACGTCAAGCCCTTGAACATCCAAGTGGATCTGCCATTGGTGATCGGGGATACGATGCAGGAGCGGCCAACGGGCAAGATGGTTGCTCATGTGAATGGGCTTAGAAGACGCTACCCTCTTGTTATCAGTAATATGATGAGAGCTGGCGGAAAGATCGCCTTGCATAGCATTGAAGCCCTGCAGACCGGAGACCTCGAAATCTTAGGCGAGTTGATGAACATGAACCATGCCCTTCTCTGTGCCGTCGGAGTCTCCAACGAACGACTTGAGAAACTAGTCCGTGCAGCTAGAGAAGCCGGCGCTTTGGGTGCGAAGCTGACGGGTGCAGGGGGCGGGGGGTGTATGATCGCACTGGCGTTTCCCGAAAAGCTTGATGATGTTGCGGATGCGATTAGACGGGCTGGCGGAGAAGCCTTTATCACTAGAAAGACTGCGGAAGGCGTGAGGATTGAGGAGTGAGCTGGTAGTCCTGAAGCTCGGAGGCTCCGTCATCACAGAGAAGAACAAACCTTTGACGCCTAACCTTCAAGCGATTAGAAGGCTGTCTGGCGAGATAGCTCAGGCGAACGTTACATCGCTAGTGCTTGTTCATGGTGGAGGTAGCTACGGGCACCCTATTGCGAGCGCACACAGGATTTCTTTAGGCTTCAAAGACAGAACCCAAATCGTTGGCTTCTCAAGGACTCATGAAGCCATGGTCTCACTGAACACGCTGCTGGTGGGGAATTTCTTGGATCAGGGTCTTCCAGCTCTTGGAATGGCACCCTCGTCCTTCATCGTCACAAAGAATGGGCGGATTCACTTCTTTGCTGACGAACCGTTGAAACAAGCGATCAATACTGGACTCGTCCCGGTCCTATATGGAGACGCTATGTTAGACGTTGACCAAGGGTTCTCAATTCTTTCAGGAGACCAGATCTCGTCCTTCCTAGCTGTCAGACTTGATGCTGACAGGCTCATTATGGGGGTTGATGTGGATGGAGTATTCGATGCAGACCCTAAGAGGGATCCCACCGCCCGTCTGATGCCGCATCTGAAATTGGACAAGCTCGAGGAAGTGAAGGCCAAGATTCAGGGAACGAGAACTCCTGACGTAACAGGCGGGATGTGGGGGAAGATCCTAGAGCTGAAGACGCCAGTCGCTAAGGGAGTCCAGACTACGATCTTGAACGCGTTAAAGCCAGGTGTCACCTTGAAGGCTTTGAGAGGAGAGGAAGTAGTTGGGACCAAGATCGAGATATGAACCTCCAACGAACCAGACAGAGGAGAGGAAGAGCAACCACATACGCGTGAGTCTAGAGAAAGATGTAAAAGCCCGTCGAATCACAACAGGCTTCGAGGATGTCTTCCTAGTACACAGGGCTCTGCCTGAGATCAACCGAGACGAGATAGACCTTTCGACCACAGTTTTCGGCCACAGGTTCTCAGCTCCGGCGATCGTGGAGGCCATAACGGGCGGAACAGAGAAAGCTCTCAAGATCAACGCCACGATCGCACGGGCAGTCGAAGAATTGGGCATCGGAATGGGCGTAGGAAGCCAACGAGCAGCACTAGAGAAGCCTGAACTGGAAAGAACCTATACGATTGCGAGGAAGAGGGCTCCGAACGCCTTCCTCATTGCAAATATTGGCGGGTCCCAGATTGTGAGAGAACACGACCTCAAGGCAGTGAGGAAGGCTGTTGATATGATCGACGCCGACGCCTTGGCAATCCATTTGAACCCTCTTCAGGAAGCCGTGCAGCCGGAAGGAGAAACGACCTATGCCAAAATCTTGGAGAAGATAGAGGAGATTGCATGCAGCATCAATACGCCAGTAATTGTCAAAGAAACGGGTGCAGGCATAGCAGCCGAAGAGGCCAAAAAGATCGAAGAAGCCAATGTATCAGGCATAGACATTGCCGGAGCGGGCGGAACCAGCTGGGCAGCTGTCGAATATTACAGGGCGAAGGAGCGAGGAGACCCGTTCGGGCAGGAGCTTGGTAGAGACCTTTGGGACTGGGGCATACCAACCGTAGTCAGCCTCGTCGAGGTTGTGCAGTCGGTCAGAGTGCCAGTCATCGCATCGGGTGGTATACGTACCGGTAGCGACATAGCAAAGGCACTAGCTTTAGGCGCTAGCATGGCTGGGTTTGCCTTTCCAATCCTCGGTCCGGCACTGAAAAGCTGCGATGAAGTGAAGAGAAAGATCAGTCTCATGCTTCATCAGTTGAAAACCGTTATGTTTCTGGTCGGCGCCGGTTCATTGGAAAAGTTGAAGACCACACCCGTCGTGGTAACGGGAAGACCGGCCGAGTGGTTACGGTCTAGGGATTTTGAAGTGTCATCTTACGCGAAGCGGGGAGGTTGAGGGATGAACACTGGCTTGGATGTCGAAGTGGAGCGTATTTTGAGAGAAAAGGCTCGCCTAATCGACGCTCACATCGAGAAGTACGTCCCAAAGAAGTTCACGAAGAACTCATTGGTGTTCAAGGTCAGCCCTCCAAAGCATATGCCGGACTACGAAGCACTGAACAAAGCTGTGGCGGAACCTTTCTGGGAATTCCTGGGCAGAGGGGGAAAGCGGTGGAGGCCAGCGCTTTTTCTCTTGATATGTGAGGCGTTGGGCGGTAATCCGGACGATTTCTTGGATTTCGCGGCTATACCCGAGGTCATACATAACGGGACGCTTGTGGCCGATGATGTTGAGGATTCGTCGGAATTCCGCAGGGGAAAACTGTGCACGTATAGGCTCTTTGGTCTCGATGTAGCGGTGAACTTGTCAGACATGATGTACTTTGCACCAATGATAGCTCTGGCTGAGAGAAAGGCCGAAATCCCTCCTGAGAAGGCAAGGAGAGTATATGAGATATATGTTCAGGAAATGGTTAATGTCAGCTTGGGACAAGCCATTGACATCGCTTGGCATAGAGGCTTGACCCCCGCTCACGAAGTCACAGAAGCGCAGTATCTCCAAATGTGTGCATACAAGACTGGAACCTTGGCAAGAATGGCAGCTAGGATGGCATCTGTACTCGTTGGTGCTGACGACGATGTGGTTGAGAAGATTGGGAGATTCGCAGAATCTGTTGGAGTCGCATTCCAGATCCAAGATGACGTACTAGACCTTGTTGGCGAGGAATTTGCCAAGGGGAAAGGCGGAGCGGGAATGGACATTACGGAAGGCAAGCTCAGCCTCATGGTCATCCACACCCTTCAAAAGGCTGACCCTTCAGAGAAAGAAGAGTTGAGATGTATCCTTTCGAAGCACACACGGGACGAAGTTCTGAGAGAAAAGGCGATCAGCATCATCAAGAAGCATGGGTCAATAGAATACGCTAGGAACTTCACCGCCGAAATAGTGAAGGAGAGCTGGAGCGAAGTGAACAGAATCCTCCCGCCGTCTAATGCTAAGAAAGCTCTCAGAAATCTTGCTGAGTACCTCATCAAGAGACAAGTCTAGCAAGCCTTTGCTGGATGGACCTTTACATGGAGGCTTCGGTTGAACCCTACTGACGCGGATCTGGAACTCAAGGAGCTTATCCAGAAGATAGCACTGGCGAACGCCATAGCCCACGAAGGGAGAGCTCAACAGAAGCCCGTCCTCGGGAAACTGCTGAACGAGAAACCCGAGCTTAAGAACAGGGTACTGGAAGTGGCTCTGCTAGTCAACGATGTTGTAGGGGAGTTGAACACCGTTCCCCTAGACCAGCAGATCGAAACCGCAAAGAGAAAATGGCCTGAGCTTCTGGCGAAAGAGAAGAGGGTCGAAGAAAGGAAACTGCTTCCGCCGCTACCGAATGTTGAGTGGTACAGTCGAGTTGTGACACGTTATGCTCCTAACCCAGATTGTGTTCTCCATTTGGGATCAGCACGGGCCATCATTCTCTGCCATGAATACGCGAGGGTGTACAATGGCCACTTCATCCTGCGGTTTGAGGACACGGACCCGAGGCTCAAGAAATCGTCGCTCGCGTTCTTCGACTTGATAAGGAAGGATATCGAATGGCTTGGGTGCAAATGGGATGAAGAGTGCATTCAAAGCGACAGAATTGAGATCTACTACAGATACGCTGAGCAACTGCTTCGCAAGGGCCATGCTTATGTTTGCACCTGCAAGCGAGAGGATTTCCGGGAGAGAGTGTCACGCAAGGAACCATGTTCGTGTAGAAGCCTAAGACCAGAACTTCAGCTAAACCGTTGGGAAGCCATGCTCAGTGGCGAGTTTGGCGAAGGCGAAGCCGTCGTGAGAGTCAGGACACATCTGGACCATCCTAACCCGGCTATCCGAGATTGGCCTGCATTCAGGATCATAGACACAAAGAAGCATCCACATCCACGGGTTGGCGACAGGTATCGCGTTTGGCCCTTGTTTGCGTTCGCTAATGGGGTTGATGACCACCTCAACGGTGTTACCCACATCATCAGAGGCAAGGAACACTTGACGAACCAAGCTAGGCAGGAGTACCTTTACCGGTACCTTGGCTGGGAGTATCCCGAAGCTATTCATTATGGCAGACTTAAGATCGTTGGTGCCTCGTTGAGCAAGTCAAAGATTCTACGCGGCGTCCAAGACGGAACATACAAAGGCTGGGACGACCCCAGGCTGGCAACCTTCCTTGCGTTGAAACGGAGGGGTATCAGACCTGCATCCATACGACAGCTCATAGTTGACATAGGCCCCAGCCCAGTTGACATAACTGTTAGCTGGGAGAACCTATACGCTCATAACCGTAAGATGATTGACCGAATAGCAGACAGATACTTCTTCGTGCAAGACCCAAAGACGCTAGTTATCAAAGATATGCGGAGAGAGTTCACAGCCCATGTTCCGCTTCATCCTGACTATCTAGAACGGGGAACTCGGACGCTCTCCGTGAAACCTGAGAAGGGCGAAGCGCGCCTACTTATATCAAGCAGAGACCTAGCCTTGTTCAAGAAGGGCATCGTGCGGCTAATGGGCCTCTTCAATGTCAGAGCTGAGACTGTAACCGAAGAAGAAGTCGTCGCAGTGTACCATAGCGAACCCTACAGGGAAGCGAGGAGGTTGGGTGCTCCCCTTATTCATTGGTTGCCGAGCGCGGGAGGGGTTCGGTGCGAGACTGTTATGCCTGACGGTTCGGTTGGGCATGGGTTGGCTGAAAGTAACGTCCTCCGCGTCGCTGCTGGTCAAGTTGTCCAGTTTGAGCGTTTTGGTTTCGTCCGGATCGACCAAGTCGGACAGGAAGTGGTTGCGTTCTACGCCCACAAGTAAGCAACGTGCCCGGGACGATCTCTTGTGCCAGTATGCCGGGTCCATCTGGCAAGGTTTATATGTAAGATGGAACCCCGTAACATGGTCAAGGGAGCATCTCGTATTGAAGGCCGAAGTCGAGAAAGTCATCAAAGAGATTCAACCTCACCTGAGAGCGGATGGCGGAGACATAGAACTCGTTGATGTAGACAATGAAGGGATCGTCAAAGTCAGGCTGAAGGGTGCCTGCTTCGGGTGCCCCATGGCACAGATGACCCTAAAAATGGGGGTCGAACGATACCTGAAACAGAAGGTTCCACAAGTGAGAAGCGTAGAAACAGTGTAGACTTCACCTCGTTGTCACAACCCTCTTCCTTTTGTGGCTCGCAGAATCTTGGAAGCCTTGCGTTGGCATTCTTCAGACCTTTAGGGTTCTTCTCTGAATCCCCTCATCATTGGTCCTTCCTTTTTCGAGATCAGATAGGTGGTCGCCAATTGGACCAGCGTGAAGAGCACAAAACAACAAGCACGGAGAGCGGTGGGGAACTCGACTTGTGTGTTGGAATCCAGCTGAGATGCTGAGAATGCGCGGCCAGTTTCGCCGGCCTCAGAAGTGCCTCGACATATGCGTGTATAGCTCATCAACGCTTCTGAACGCTCTGGGAGTTGCGATTCGAGTTTACCGCAATCTATATAGAGGGGAGTTTTTCTTAGTTAGGGGTTAATGCAAACTGAGACACATGTTGATGAAGTTTCGGTGATCGGGAATGTCGAAACCGTTCTACGTCAAGTTTGACGTTCCGGACGAGGTCGCTAACGCTACTTACGAGGCTTTACAGATAGCGGCAAGGTCCGGTGCAGTTCGCAAGGGCACGAACGAGACCACTAAAGCAGTTGAAAGGGGGCAGGCGAAGCTAGTTGTCATAGCAGAGGATGTTGACCCGCCAGAGGTTGTGGCGCACCTCCCGATCCTATGCGAGGAAAGGAAGATCGCTTATGTCTTCGTCCCGAGCAAGGTTCAGCTCGGCACATCCGTAGGGATAGATGTCCAGTCCGCTGCAGTGTGCATAATAGAAACTGGAGACGCCACAGACCTCGTCAAGGAGATCATCACCCGGGTTCTGAGGCTTAAGGAAGGACCTAGCGGATGAGCCAGAAGGAACACGCCGAGGAAACCCTGACGCCTGCGCAGGTCATCCAGATAGTTGGCAGAACTGGAGCCACTGGCGAGATCAGACAGGTTAGAGTTCGGATACTCGACGGTCCAGACAAGGGACGCATAATAACCAGAAATGTTAAGGGACCTGTCCGGCTGGAAGACATCCTTATGTTGAGAGAGACTGAAAGGGAAGCAAGAAAAATACGCTGACAACCCAAGAGCCGAAGCCATCGTGAACCCGCCTCACGCAACTATGACTAGGCGTTCAAGAGGAACCAGAAATGCCCAGACTTCAAATATGCTCATTCTGTGGACGCGATTTTTCCTCAGGCACAGGGATCATGTACGTCAACCTTGACGGCTCAACTAGGTGGTTCTGTTCGAGCAAATGCAGAAAGAACGCGCTGAAGCTGAGACGTGACCCACGCAAGCTCAAATGGACCGCCCACTACCGAAAGGAAGAGAAAGCAAAAGTGTGAGAAACGTGCTACTCCCTTACTTTCGGATGCTTTCCTAAACAATGCATTTTCTATTCTGTGCCTCTTAAGCGGGTTACGAGTTTATCGTGGGCGCTTTTGTGTTCCACGTAACTAACACTCAGCATCACAGCCGAGCGGGTTCGCTCTTCTCAGCCAAGCTCTCTCTAACGCGGATTTCTTAGCGCCCACGCCCGCCTTGTCCCGCATCTGGGTAAACCCTCCTTCATGAACGGCTTGTCAAACCGTTTTGGTCGAGTCCGTCTAGGCGGGCCCCGAGAGGGTTCAGGCGGGATTCCAGAAGCTCATATCATCGCTGATCTATGGAAGGGTGGGTTTTCTGATAAACCTTTCTTAATCAGGTTCAAGGGTGCGCAGTTTCAATACTCCTTCCCGCACCTTGCTTAAGGTCGGCTAGGTTAACTTCAAACGCCGCTGTCGGGTTTTCAAGTCCCCAGTTTTGGATGACTTGGGGATGAAGCTCTCCGATGATACCGGCTCTGCAATTCCTGACAAGTACATTGCCTGCTCTTCCTTCAATGAAGCTTCCATGGCTACAGGGCTCTAGCTGAAAGCTGATCCCAAGGTTAGCCAACAGGGCATCCATGATTGATTTCGCCTCTGTAAAGCTAGCTTGCGAATGGATTGTCACCGCAGCAAGCTTCTCAGGCTCCTTGGTCTTAGTTTCTTGCTCCTCGTCGTGCAAGGCACAGTAGCCTATCTCAAAGATCCTTTGCGGGTACTGTAGGTGTGTGTTATTGCTGAGGAATTCCAAGAGGCTCGGCAGCAACCAGTTCCTCAAGCACGTCATCGATGCGAGTTTCGGATTGGCCACTTCAACGACCTTTTCTGGCTTGCTCTCCATTTTCGTGAACAAGTTCTCTGGATCGGTCATACTGAACGATAGGATTTCTTGGTAGCCCAAGCCAATCATAATCTCTCTGATCACGTTGCGGAATTCAGTCTCGGAAGCCAAGCCCCCAATCGTTAGAAGCTGAGGCCATCTCGGCTGAATCATATTATAGTCATAAGCGATGGCTATGTCCTCAACGATGTCGATGGGATGCAGGATGTCAACGCGGTAGCAGGGCACTTTCACAACCATTTGGGTCTTTGTGATTTTGACTACTCCGTACCGAGAACGTTCAAGCAGACTTCTGATTTCTCGTATAGTAAGCTTTATGCCAAGGACCTTCTTGACGTAGTCGACGTTTATCTGAAACACGTCCGTACTTAGCAGGGGGGTCTCAACCTCCCCCATACCCCTGTAGGGATAGTGAATTCTGGTTGAGTGGATTCTTCCCTCACGGTCGGCTAGCGAAAGAGTCACATTCGTCAGCGTATCCAACACGGTTTCATGGGTTGTTCCGGTCACCTCTACGAGCACGTTTCGCGTCTGTTCGGTAACTCTTCCAAGGTCAATAGAGTTGATGATGGGTGGGAAAGATAGAACCTTGTCCTCAGAATCTATAAATATCGGCCATACGGGGTGGTGACGAACGATGTGCCCGTACTCAATGCCTTTTGGATGTTTCTCCAGAATCTCCTCAAGTGTCAGCTTCTCAACTAACTCAAGGGGGACAAAACTGATCTCTTGGGGTTTTGCAACTCCATAGCGGAGTGGTGGTGTGATCAAGTCGAAGTCGTATACCCCAATGGACGTTCTCCGGCGGTTTCGCCCGTAGGTCTGATCCATCTTGTCCTGGAAATGCATGATCTGCTTGATCGCAGCGTCTGTTAGCTTGACGTTTTTCACAACTGAGCACGCAATATATGGGCGTATATCTTTTAGTCTAGGGTCGACATTCACATCTACGCCTGAGGCGTCCACAATCTGGTAGTTTTTTAACCCTCTCTCAAGGTCCAGATAACCTTTTAGTGCCCGGGCTAGCCCTTCTACTCCCCAGATGTCAGCGCGGTTGCTATCCTTCAACTCGATACGGATCTCTGGACCTTCAGCAAGCTTGGCCTCACCTTTGACAAATGCCAGAATGCTGTTGAGCTCTTCTAGATCCTTTGGAAGTTCTATGCCAAGAAGTGACTCAAGATCGTCCCGCCTAACTTCGATCGTCGGCATCTAGATCACTTCCATTCGTCTTAACCAGTCCAAGTCCTGCGAGAAGAGGTAGCGAATATCGTCGATTCTAGCTTTCATCATGAATAGCCGTTCGACACCTAGCCCCCAAGCTAAGACCGGCACACTGATGCCCAGTGGTAGCGTGACTTCGGGGCGGAAGAGGCCTGAGCCTCCGAACTCGAGCCACCCATAGCCTTCCCTATAGGCAACGAGCTCTACACTAGGCTCAGTAAACGGGAAATAGTCAGGTCTGAACCTCACCTTGTCTGCGCCAGCGACATCCTTGGCGAACCTTTCGAGCACCCCTAACAGATCTCTCAATGTTAAATCTTCGTCTAGAACTATGCCTTCGACTTGGAAGAACTCGGGTAGATGCGTTTTGTCAACCACGTCGGGACGGAAACAACGGGCTATTGCGAAGTATTTTCCGGGGATCTCCAGTTCCTTGCTTATCATGGTTCTTGCGCTAACCGAGGTTGTCTGGCTTCTAAGCATTAGACGTGCAGCCTCAAGCATTGAGAATGTGTATCCCCACCCTCTAGAACCGATCTTCCAGCCATTCTCATGAGTCTTCTTTACTTTCGCTAGGAACTGTCTGTACTGGTCTAGGTTTCCGTATTCAGGCTCCTTCACGAAGTACATATCGTGAACTTCCCTCGCTGGATGGTCTTGAGGCATATACAAGCTGTCGCAGTTGAAGAAACTGAGCTCAACATTCGGCCCAATCATCTCTTTGAACCCAAGTGCGATGAGCCTCCACTTCAGATCATCCAAGAACCGGAGATAGGGATGCCTCTTGCCAGGCCATGTGCGAGCCACAGGAGCCTCGATGTTGTACCTCAAGAGCTTAACTTCGCGCCACTTCCCTGCAGCCACATGCTCGGGTGTTAGCTGGCTAACTTCTTCAATGACCCCGATTCCTCTCTTGATCATGTCCCATCCAGCCTTGGTGAGTTCCAGCTTTCTCTCGGCTTCTTCACTAACGGCAAGAAGGTTCCTTCCTCTCAGAATCGGAACTGAGGCCCGCAACTCTTGAGGGAGATCCTCGGCAACCATGGTTCCATGCTCTTTCAGCATGGACAGAAGCTTCTCGTCAACGCCTTCTGGTTGCTCTCCCAATGACTTTAACCTTTGGTTCCTCTTCTCTATTCTTGCCCATCCCTTTCGGCTAAGCCAACCGAGAGCAATGACTGTAAGACTCTTATCCAATGACGCAGCTTCCAAAACCGCGTTGACGGACGCTTCTCCGCCCATCATGCCTAATGCATTGAGCAGGCGTCTTTCCGGAAGCCTTCCTTCGGCGTACTTTCCTCCTTCTTCTGTGAGCGCTAGAATTTGGGTCTTTTTCTCTTGGACCTTCACTAGGTTCTTGGCTTCAAGTGAGAGGGCGGCTCGCATGACAGCTGCATGGGCTAGGCCTGTTACCTCGACAATTTCAGAAACGGTTCTGAATCCCTCAGAATCCCCCAGAGCAAGCATAGTCTTAGCTTCGTTCTCTCGAAGATCAACCATGGTTCCTGCCTTCCAAATGAGACCTAGACTTCATTTTTGGAGACGTGAACTAACCAGTGCCTTATCTAATGACTCATGCTCAACTAATAAATCTTGGCCAAACAGGTTCGCCGTTAGAACCATGCTTTCTTACACTTGATCTATTTTGGCGTGTGCAGATAAGGGCATCAAACTTAGCCAAACCATGCTTCCAGTGTTGTTCTGGTCTTGGCCTTCTGCATGCCTTCGGTCGTTTTCTCGAGAGCTTTCCTCACGCGGTCTTCCGAGAAGTCCTTTTCCCGACAAAGAAAGTCCACAACGTCTTCGACATCAGGTTCATTCCAAATGATCTTGTAGTTATCTGTTACCTTTGGGTGAAGGAAAACATCTCTTATCTGACTCGGTTCGGTTGGAAATTCCGCTTCATTCAAACACGTCAAGATTTTCTCCAATGTTCCGTGTTCCTTGACAAGTTTCAAGGCTGTCTTAGGTCCTATGCCTCTTACGCCGTCGGGGTTGAAGTCTGTGCCTATGAGAATACCAATGTCAATTAGCTGTTCTTGATTAACGCCTAGGTGGCTCAGGATTTTTCGAAGTTCGATAGTTTCGGGAACAACTTCGATATAGACATTCTTCCTCGGCAGCTTCCTTCTGCCTGAGATCGTCAAGTTCCTAAGAAGGAACGGCGCGCCGAATAGTACGCTGTCATAGTCTTGGCTGGCGCAGTAATCGGCATCGACCTTCTTGACGAGGTGTGCGGCTTGTGCTTCGCCTTCGGACGGTGCTTGAACCCAAGGAACGCCCATGTGTCCCAGCAGTCTTTTTGAGTCCTCAGCCATGTAGTCCTTTAGTCTCGAAGTCATCTGAGCGTAGACACGAGCGTCCTCGGTCTTTCCTTCGCTAAGGGCTCTCTCGTACTTTCTTTGTGCCTCCTCCTTCACCATTGATCTTCTCTTGATCTCAGCCTCTTTTAGAGCGGGTGGAGCCCCGTCGAAAACATAGATAGCTTTGATCCCCATCTCGAGAAGGTTGCATGTTCTGTAGAACACTCCGCTCAGGTGGCTAGTTACCTTACCAGTGTGGTCCTTGAGAGGTGTTCCGTCCGGTTGCCTTATGATCGCAAGAAACTGGTAAAGTGCATTGTACGCATCGATTGCTACCCTTTTTCCTGCGAGGTTCTTCAAGTCGACTGTTGACTTAGGCACAAGATTGCCCAGATCGACTCCCATGCACGACCCGTCCCTTCCAAGTGAAACGTGAAAGAATAGCCTCAAACCGTCTTACGTGGGAAGGCGATTAAAACCTTTCGGGCTTACTCTAGGGTTCTATCTTTTGGTCCTTCCATGTTCTCTTGAATAACTATAAATCCACCACTCTAGTAGGATAGGTATACTGACCACTGGCGTGAAGCAACCATGACCTCTTTGACTCAACCTCGTGAGCTTTCAGTTGTAGAGATTCTTGGCAAGTCAGTTGGTCTTTACCTCTCAAGGTTTGGGCAATTCATGATTCCTCTTCTACTCATAGTTTCGACAAGAGTTGTCTTGTGGCAACTCATGGATTACTTCGTGCCTGACCTCGTTTTCCCGCTGAACTTCTCGGAGGAGTTCTTCCTTCAGCTCATCAACTATCTAATGATCTCGGTGCCAATCTCCGCTACGTTCATTGTGATCGAGAGAACCTTGATCGCTGTCTCATCAGGAGTGTGCGTCAAGTATTCGTCGGATGTTATTGAACGACGGCAACCAAGTGTGGGAGCTGGCTTCGGTTTTGTGGTCTCCAAGGTTTCCTCTCTCTTGGCAGCGGGGTTCATAACAGCGATCCTGACTGTTCTCGGTCTCGTCTTGTTCGTAGTCCCCGGTGTCATAGTGGCCGTGGCGTTTAGTCTCCCCCCTCAGGTGATCATGATAGAGCGGCTCAGCGCCTTTGAAAGTCTACGGAGGAGCAGGAAACTCGTGGCGGAAAGGTGGGGGAAGACATTTGCGGTTCTCTTGGTTGTTTCTCTGGTCTCAGCCGCAACTTACGTGGTAGGAGATATGTTTGGAGACCAACTGGGGATTCTATCAAGTTCCGGAAGATGGATAGCCACAAGCATCGCTACTTCCGTCACGGAGCCGCTCTACGCGATTACACTAACTTACCTTTACTATTCGTTGCGCATAAAGGAGAAGCTTAGGGAATCTGAAATGATGGTACAGCCCATGGTTCCAGCTGCCCAACCACCGACTCGTTCGCTTGAGTCGGCTGTGCCCGCTCCCCGTCTGAGATTCTGCTACAAATGTGGGCAGAGCCTCCCGTCGAATGCTACCTACTGTCCTCACTGCGGAGTAAGAGTAAGGCCCTAGCCACACAGCTTAGACCTATTCCATAATACGGTTAGCTCATTGTTTGCCTGTGGCCGAGCAACGTTCAGCTTTAATACGTCCCGCGAGAACTCTTAGTTAGCTAAGGGCGTCCGATTTGCGGTATTCGTTGGTTGCCGATGCTTACGAAAAGATTGGGGCTACGACGAAACGGTTGGAGATGACAGATCATCTAGTGGAGCTGCTCAGGAACACACCAGAAAGTGCCATTGATAAGGTCGTCTACCTGACTCAAGGGAAGTTGCATCCTGACTTCACAGGCATCGAGATCGGCATGGCTGAGAAGCTTGCTATCAAAGCGGTCGCAAAAGCAGCGGGAAGGAAAGAGAAAGATATAGAAGAGGACATAGAGAAAACCGGAGACCTTGGTGAGACTACCCAGAAGTTCCTGGAGAAGAGGCTCCAAGTCACCTTCTTTCCCGAACCCCTCTCTGTCGAAAGGGTCTACTCGACTCTTGACAGGGTTGCGAAAGCCTCAGGCACTGGATCGCTCGACCAGAAGATAAATCTCCTTGTTGGGTTGTTGGCTGACGCCAAGCCTGCGGAGGCGAAGTACATCATAAGAACTGTCACGGGGCAGCTGCGGCTGGGCATAGCTGACATGACCGTCCTTGACGCGCTAGCAATCGCTTATGGAGGCAGCAAAGACTCAAGACCCATTTTGGAGCGAGCCTACAATGTCTCTTCGGACTTGGGAAGGGTCGCTAGGACTGTTGGGGAAACAGGGGTCGGAGGACTAGAGGACTTCAAGGTCTCATTGGGAGAACCCATTAGGCCAATGCAGGCTGAACGGCTAAGTTCCTCAAAAGAAATTCTTGAGAAGCTTGGCGGCATGTGCATAGCTGAGTACAAGTATGACGGTGAGAGAATTCAAGTTCACAAAAACGGCGATGAAGTCACACTATTCTCAAGAAGACTCGAGAACATAACAGAACAGTACCCAGACGTGATCGAGCTCATCAGAGAGAACATCATACCCAAGAAAGCGGTCCTGGAGGTCGAATGTGTCGCGATTGAACCAGACACGGGCGAGATGAAGCCCTTCCAAGAGCTTATGCACCGAAGACGTAAGTATGGTATCAGAGAGGCCATACAGGAGAACCCGGTCTCTCTGTTCGTTTTCGATGTTCTGTACATTGAAGGAAAAGATTTGACTCTGGAGACATATCCAATCCGCCACAAGACTACTGAAGGCATCATTAGAGAGAACGAACGCGTGCGAATGGCAAAGTACATCATGACAGACAACACAGAAGACCTGGAGAGGTTCTTCCAAGAAGCAATCGAGTACGGATGCGAAGGGTTAATGTGCAAATCCGTGAGCAACGACTCCATATACCAAGCTGGAGCTAGGGGATGGCTGTGGATAAAGTACAAGCGAGACTACAAGAGCGAGATGACCGACACAGTTGACCTAGTGATTGTAGGAGCCTTCTACGGAAGAGGAAAGAGAGCCGGGACATACGGCTCACTTCTCCTCGCAGCCTACAACCCACAAGAAGACAGCTTCGAAACAGTCTGCAGGTGCGGCTCTGGATTCACGGATAAAGACCTTTCGAGGATACCGAACAGGATGGAATCCCACAAGATACGGCACATGAACCCAAGAGTTAAGTCGAAGCTCGAGGCCGATGTCTGGTTCGAACCAAAGGTGGTTCTAGAGGTCATTGGAGCTGAGGTAACTCTCAGCCCTGTTCACACCTGCGCAATGGGCGCCATCAGAGAGGAAAGCGGCTTAGCCATCAGGTTCCCGAGGTTCACCGGGAAGTACCGAGAAGACAAATCCGCAGAAGACGCAACAACAGCCGTCGAGATCGTCGAGATGTACAAAAGCCAGCTAAAGACCATATAGACCGAACAGAGAGATCTTCAAAGGAGCTAGAGGAACTCATGATCGATTTCTTGTCCAGAACTCCAAGCTGGGTCTAAGCCTCCAGCGCATGTACAGCCCGACAGGGTACTGTGTTGGCCGCGCACTAGACTTTAGCTGTTTCGCCTGGTGCGCTCAATGCCCTTACGCATTGCGCTTTTAGTGTTGTCCGACCCATTGGAGCAAAGTCTTCGTCGCACGTTCGCCTTTCGCCGTTTTGACCAACGCGCTCTTCGCTTCAATGCAACACTTGAAGCTTGCTTCCCAGCTTGGAATTGCAACTAGTGTCAGACGCTAGATATAAGGTTTTAGCACAGAAAAATGAAGCGGACTGTATTCCGAAGTAAAAAGACGGGAAAAAAAGAACTCAGGCACTAGGAGACTCTCGGATCTAACCCTTTTCCTGCTTCCACCCTCTCGGTGGGAACTTCGCGGAAAAAAACGGTTAGTATCAGCTGGAGCTGAGTTGGTGCCGAGAGCTTTGGGCAGCTGCTCTCAGGAGTATGATAGGCATCTGGCGCGTGTAGTCAAGGCGGGCAATCCCCTCTCATGAGTTCACAGTGCAGCGTGACCCACAAGAGCGGACGTACAGCCTACTCACCACGTCTCTGTGCACAAAATCTTAAATGGTTCTGTCTAATATTCTGTAGAGACGGAAGGAGCTGCTTTGGAGAGATTCGAGGAAGACCTGGAGTCACTATCTAAGAAGCTCACCGAACGCGAGGACGAGTTAGTCTCCAAGGAAATCAGGCGGCTGAAAGGCCAGCTCCTTTCTCTCCACAAGGAGAACCTTGTCAAGATCAGCCACTCGGTCATGGAGCTCGTTTGCGCAAAGTACCTCATACAGGCCGGATACACTGTCAATCTGGAACGTGTTTTGGACGGGCTATCATGTGACATCTATGCACGGAAAGGCTTCGGTAGCCTAATAGTTGAGGTTGAGACGGGCTTCGTACCGCCAGAACACGCACTTGATCCATCAACCTACATTCGTGCGAGGATTGCCAGCAAGGTAACCCGTTATAGCAGCTACGCAGAAAAGTTTGGGCTGGCCGTTCCTTCGCACTACGCCATGCCGATCCATCCGGCTCTGACAAGGCCACCCCGCGACCGAAGTTCGGATGAGGTAAGGGAAGTCAAGGCTCTGTGCGACCTCTACTACAGTAACCCACCTGTTAGCCTTGAAGAGATAAGGCATGCTAGGATCCATACCGTCTACATTCTGGATGTGGACAATGCCACAGTCAGGGAGACCGAACCAGGCACCTACGCTGAAGGCGTGCAACCGATGTTCCTCCGAGCCTCATTGAACGCGAGAAGGAAAGACGCTGAACAGCGGAAAAGTGTGTCCGCTTGAAGCCTACAGTCAATGCGCATCATTCTCTATGTCCTCTCTGACTTCAGATGGTAGCTTGCCTCGCTCGCGTTTGAGCAAGATTCCTTTAAGGACTTATCTGGGTAGCATTCACCCGCCCAATTATACTGGCATACTTGGGGCCGGCTAGGAGAGCACGCTGTTCCTTTATGTCTTTGGTTCAGCATTGGGGAGATAGATTGGCGGTGCAAGAGCGATTGAAGCCTTCTTCATCGGCGGCATGGCAACGTTCATCTTGAGCACCTATGTCTATGGATTGCATTCGATGGTAGTCGGGTCTCCCCCGTAAGCATCACGTTGGCAGCCACATACTTGCAAGCCGCTCTCTTGAGTTCTTTCTATGCCTACAGACTTGGCAGCGCTCCTCTGCTTCGCCTGCAACGTCGGAGCAGTTCTGACGTTCGGCTGCAAGGAAACTATAGGATATCTAGGTCACTGAAAGGGGTTGCTATGGCTTTTCTGTTGCGTGGAGCAGAGGAAAGGAAGTTAGAAACCTTTTCATAGCGATAGTTCTTCCTATCCCCTACCCTCATCTGACGGCTTGGCTGATCACTTTCCTAGAAGGATTTCCGGCCTACTTGTGGGGAAGTCAACGTTGAAGCAGTCTTCCGCTCAGATTCGCACTCGATTTCCAAAATCGTTAAGAACTATCGAGCCCAATTACGCTATACAGCTCAGCGTACACATTGGACCCCGCGATGAACAGATAGAACAAAGCATCTGGAAGGGAACTAGAGGTTGAGGATCTACTTCGGCGTATGCGGGATCGGGCTTGGGCACTCTGGAAGATGCATTCCGATAGCTGAGAAACTCACAGAAAAGGGTGCCGAGGTTTTGTTCTCAACATACAGGGACGGAGTTGGGCACATATCTCAGGCTGGGTTTCCTCTTGTTGAAGCGCCCTCGGTCGGGTTCGTTGTCAAGCCTGATGGCACAGTGGATTTCAGGCAAACGGTCGCTAATCCAGGACCTTTCTTGGCTTCCTTCACCGTAGCGAAGCAGGTTGAAGCCGAGATCAGGTTCATGAGAGCCTTCAAACCCGATGTTGTCGTTTCGGATTCGCGTGTTTCCCCGTTGCTGGCTGCAAAGATGCTCAAAATTCCAGATGTCTGTATCCTGAACCAGTTCCAAATCATAATCCCTCGCAAGTCACGGCTTCTGAGGCTAGCCAAACTTGTTGACACAGGCGCGCTTGCGATGATCGGCAAGCTCTGGACAAGCGGCGCCGCACATCTTATGATACCTGATTTCCCACTTCCATATACTCTGTCAGCTGGAAACTTAAGGATTCCAAAGTCTTACCAGCAACGCGCTCGACTGATCGGACCCATATTGCCAGTCCATACAGACGATCTTCCAAGTGAAGAGGAGCTCAGAAAGAAACTCGGATTGCAGACGGACTCTCCATTCATCTTCCTACCTGTAAGCGGACCATCTAAGGAACGGGCTTACATTACCAGCGTTCTTCGGCGCCTTGTTATGACTCTCCCGAAGGATTATCAGATTGTCATGTCGCTTGGATACCCCAATGCCTCTTTCAAGCCAGTCCGCAAGAGAAATGTCACTATCCACGGCTGGGTTCCCAACAGATTCGAATACCTGAAGGCATGCGATCTCGTAGTGTCCAGAGCGGGGCACGGCACTCTGACGCAAGGAATAAGTTACGGCAAACCGATGGTTCTCATCCCGACCCCAGGTCATACTGAGCAGCTGAACAACGCCTACCGAGTCAAAGAGCTCGGCTTAGCGGAGGTGCTTGACCAAGAAGATGTCAGCAAGAAAGCACTTGCCACTGTGATCAGGAAGGTGCTCAGTGACGAAAACTACAAGAGGAGGATAGAAGAAGCCCAGAGAGAGACTTCCGGGTTGAACGGACTAAAGAGCGTCGTCGACACCATCATCCACGTTGTAGAGAACAGCAAGTAGAGTGCAAGAAAGGGGTTTACGCTTTGCTTTTGCAGCCTAAGCCCAATACGTATATCTCAGCGCTCTCCGCCCTGCTGGCTTTGGGTTTGAAGATCCTAACGAGGGCGAAATTGCCCCGCATTTTCTCGAGGAACCAGTTGAACATCTCTCCTTGGAAGACCTTCACGAAGAAGCAACCGTTCGTCTTCAGCACTGAAACCGCGATCTGCAATGAGCACTCAGCAAGCTCAACCTGTCTAGCGTGGTCAACCTCCCAAACCCCCGAGACACTAGGCGAAGCATCTGAGACAACAACGTCCGGAGCCCTAGGCAGAATTGCTCTGATTCTCTTGGCCGTTTCAGGCTCGATTATGTCTGCCACAATCGTATGCACATTCGGGTAACCTAGTGGCTCAATCTCGCTAAGGTCAACACCAAGCACAAAGCCTTTCTCGCCTACGACTTGTCTGACGATCTGTAGCCAGCCTCCAGGAGCCGCACCCAGATCCACTACGACATCGCCAAGACGCATGAAACAGAATTTCTGAACGGCCTGCAAGAGCTTGAAGGATGCTCGCGACCTGTACGCCTCTTGCTTTGCTTTCCGGTAATAGTGTTCTCTTTTGCGTTGCCTTACCCAAGCTTTGGGCAACTAGGTATCACCGGAAGAGGACGCTTCCTTGGTGCTTGAGTCCAGAATCCATTGCGTCAACAGGTCACACTCATTTGGCGAAATCCTGCCACCCGCGCCGCATCTGACACTTTCTTGGCATGTCAAGCATGGGCAAGCCAGTATTGAGTCGATGGAGACGGGCTGCCTCGTGGAGAAAAGCCGGTAGGTCCATCTGCCGTTTGAGAGTTCGCGATCACGATAGATGAGCCCTTTCCTTTCCAGCTTGATCGATATCCGTGAACCCTCTCTGCTGCTAGCGCCCATTTTCCTCCACAGCTCAGACTGGAGAAGCCCTAGGTCCCCCATGCTCGCCACTATCTGTAACGCCTTCTGTTCTAGGTCATTCTGCTTTGGCATAAGGCTCTCCTCTGAGCCCCGCTCGACTGCATACTATATGGCGGTTGTGCCATAAAAGAGTATGGACGTCTATCCTGTGCGATAGGCAACCATGAAGGGTCAAAAACAACAGGGCCAGCCTACTGCAAGCTAGGGGCTACGGAGAAGGAGAGTAGAAGAACCCAAAGTAGCCCAACGATGAGCCAAGTCTCACAATCCAATGAGTTTGATGCTTCGTTGCTGCGTAATATCTAAGGTTTCTGACATGCTGAGGACGGTGAACCCATTGTGTCTATCGGCCACTCTGGGTTCGATGGTAGTCCTTGCTTCCTCATCATCGCCTGACGATTGGGTTTTGTCGAACTAAAGAATCTAAGCCCTTTCGTTGTCATCCGTATCCTTAAGAATCACCCTCTCAATAGTTGCTTGCGTGCAAGACGGGTACTGTTTAGGCATCGAGAGTACGGCTGACGATTTCGGCGTCGGAATCGCCTCTTTCCAAGGCCGCATACTCGCCAACGTCAACGACACTTACATGCCCAAGGAGGGGGGCATACACCCAAGAGAGGCAGCTAGACACCATGCTTTGGTTGCGGGAAGAGTTTTGTCAGGAGCCTTCAACAAGGCAGGGCTGAAAGCCGAAGAACTGAATGTGATTGCCTTCTCTCAGGGCCCAGGGTTAGGTCCTTGCCTACGGACTGGAGCAACGGCCGCGCGAGCCTTAGCCTCGTATCTTGATCTTCCTCTTGTTGGGGTAAACCATTGCATCGCCCATATTGAGATCGGGAAGCTGGTCAGCAGATCGACCGACCCCGTTACGCTTTACGTTTCTGGCGGGAACACTATCGTTACTGCTTTTAAGGCTAAACGATACCGCGTCTTCGGTGAGACTCTGGATATAGCCGTAGGAAACTGCCTAGATGTGTTCGCCAGAGAAACTGGGCTAAGACCAGAGAAAGGTAAACCTTTGGGTAGAATGGTCGAGGAGTCTGCCAAACGTGGCAGGAAGTTCATCACGCTCCCTTACACCGTGAAGGGAATGGATCTTTCCTTCAGTGGGTTGCTGACAGCTGCAGTCAACCTTGTCCGCCAGCAGCGGTACAGACTCGAAGACATATGCCATAGCTTCCAAGAAACCGCGTTCTCGATGCTTACCGAGATCACGGAGAGAGCTCTAGTCCACACTGGGAAGACTGAGGTCCTTCTGACTGGCGGGGTCGCTGCTAACAAGAGGCTCCAATCTATGCTTGAGACCATGACGCGAGAGCACGACGCGAGATTCTGTGCCGTTCCAATCGAATACGCGCTGGACAACGGAGCCATGATCGCTTGGACTGGTGCTCTTCGCTATGGGCACAACCTAACGGTGCCTATCGAGGAAAGCCATGTCAAGCTGAAGTGGCGCTTGGACGAAGCCGAAGTCCCATGGGTTGAGAACTGATATGCTTATCAAGAAAGGTGCAGAAGCAAGCCTGTATATGGAAGATTTGCAGGATCGGAGGGTCGTTCTGAAGAGAAGGCTACCGAAAAGCTACCGTCACCATAAACTAGACAGGGAGATTCAGACTCAGAGAACCAAGCACGAGCCTCAGATGATCCACAAGGCAAAGGAGGCTGGTGTTCCTACACCGATCGTCTACGTCGTGGACCTGCCCAAAGCAACAATAGTGATGGAATACGTCGAAGGAAAACAAGTCAAGCAAGTCTTAGACGATATGCCAGCTGACGAAAGAACGGGCCTTTGCCGGGTCGTAGGCGAGTCCATCGGCAAGCTCCACGGCAATGGGATCATGCACGGGGATCTAACAACATCGAACCTCATCTTCACGCCTCAGAGTGAAGTTGTGTTCCTAGACTTCGGACTGAGCGAACAGACATTCGAGTTGGAAGCTAGGGGCGTGGATCTTCACCTTATGAAGAGAGCGTTAACTAGCACGCACTATGGTTTCTCGGACGAGTGTTTCAAGGCGGTCATCAAGGGGTACGAGACCGTAGCGGGCCGAAAGGCAACAAGGGAGGTTCTGCGCAAGATAAGAGAGATAGAAAGAAGAGGCAGATATGTCTCTAATAGGTAGGAAGCACCCGCGCTCCATAAGCAAGAGTGAGTTTGGTTGGCACAAAGACGATTTCCGTGGGGTAGACTGGTTTTCTTTGTCACATCAAACCTTCATAAGTTTGACGAAGCAAGAAAAACATTGTCAGAGTGCGGCATCGCAATGGCTATGCTGAGGATGAAAGCCCCAGAGATCCAAGACGACAACTCGGAGATCATCGCCATGAGTTGCGCTTTAGACGCTGCAAAGAGAAGCCACTTGCCAGTCATCGTTGAAGACGCTGGACTCTACATAGACGCGTTGAACGGCTTTCCAGGACCCTACTCCGAACACGCCTTCCGAACAATAGGAAAAGAAGGCATCCTTAAGCTACTAGAGAAACGCCAAGACCGCAGGGCTTTTTTCAGGTCTGTGGTGGCCTTCTGTGGTCCGCAAAGGGACCTAAGGTGCTTTCAGGGCGTCGTGGAAGGAAGAATAACAACCGAGATCAAAGGAAGTTTAGGTTTCGGCTTTGATCCTATCTTCGCACCATCTGAGACCACTGGCAAGACGTTTGGAGAGATGACCGCAAGTGAGAAAGGCAGAATCTCGCATCGCGCTCGAGCTCTAAGAGAGTTCGCCGAATGGTACAAGCAGGGACCTTTTTCTAGTCGATCAGTTCGCAGACCTGTCCCGAGAACTTGAGTCAGGTCATCAGCGATAGAATGGTGTTCTAATCTCTAGAGTTAAATCTTCCAATCCTCTTGTCACGTGCGAAGAAGGATGAAGGCAAGAAAGGGATCAGTCTTATTAGCAGTGCTTCTTGCCGCTGTTTCTGCTTGGCTGACATTGTACACTGTCGAAGCTCACGCTCTTGCCTTTCGGAGCATCAACGACGATAACGAAGGAGGGCTGTGGTGGCGGAGCATGCCCGCCGGCTCACTATTCCCTTGGCCACAAGAACCAGGGCCACTGGAGGCGCTTACTAGAGTTAACGACGTTGACTCGTTCATCTACTGGTTCCTCATCAAGTCTCGGCTGTTGGTTGCGCTCTCTGCGATCTCATGGGGTTGCACATGCTTCTTGATATTCGAACTGATCAAGGCAATAACCCCGAAAGCGCTGTCTGCCAAAAGCATGAACGACTCGCCGGATGAAGGCTAACTGCTCTGAATCTTGACGGCTGATTGCCAAGGCCCTAGGAGCAAATGCGCTGTATGATTTGGCTACACCTAGGCCAAGTAACAAGAAGACGGCGGTTTATTTGGAATGTTTTGGTGTTAGACATGTGACTGAACATAAACCGAACTTGCTTGTTCTGGGGATCGACGGTCTTAAAGCTGGCTGTGAGAACCTGCTACTGCTATTGTCCGCTTACGACACTCCACATTCGCTGCCTCCCCGTAGGCTTCCTATACACTCCAGACCCCCACATGAGCGCACTGGACCAGTGAATCATTGCGCGCATCGGAAAGCAACTGAAAAGGGTCAGAAGGGTGGCTATATGAGGCTGGGGTTAACGAGTTACACTTTTCGGTTGGCTGTTGGATACTACACGTGCTACGAACTGGCGAGGATGATCCAGAGGGTCAACGATCCTTTGGTTAGAACCTGTATCGATACCGAGAACTCAACCGTAACCTTGGGAATCATTTGAACACTGTTAGATCCCTTGACCTTACGCCCTACGCGTACGTCTCAAAGACTGTTGCATCATACGCACAAGTGTCAGCGGAGTCTCCATTCTCGGCACACCAGTCGGCAAAGGCACACTCAACGTGAAGGCCGTGCTCAACATGCTTAGGGACGCTGGAAGCGACGCCGACATATTGCTGGACCAGTCCATGGGAAGGAACGGTACGGAGGACGAAACCGAAAGAGAAGAAGAGGCGCGGGTCAGGGAGGGCATCGAGTATGCACATCCGTTCCTCTGACATTCCTCTAGGTGCCAAAATCCTAAAAACTCTTTAGGTATTACTTCGCCTTTTGCTTCTTTAGGGTAAGGAACAATATGACTGAACGGCACCGACTAGGGTAGCAGTCAACAATAGCCAGCTACATCGCCTCTCAAGATCATGGGAAGAGGAAAGAGGATTTGCTCGATGAACCGCGGCAGCAATGCAGTATGCAGCCTTAGCTGAATCATATGGGTCTGATATCTCATCGCAACCTCGATCTGTCTTGCATTACGTTTCAGCAATGCTTAAGTAGTCCAATAACGCCGTTATAATTAGAGGTCCATCAGATGCAAGAACCTCGCTAGTTCCGATTTCTCGCAAAGTGATCAGGAGGTGAAGACAAGTGGTGAGAAACCCACCATTGATTGCTGGGCTGTTGGCTGCAGTGGTTGTCGCTGCAACCGGCTACTTTGTTCTACCGAGTTACCTTTTTCCAACTTCAGGAGAAGTGCCTCCGACAGGACAAGTCAGAGAGTTCGAGATCTCTGCTAGGAGTTGGGAGTTCAGTCTCAAGACGATAGAGGTTAACGCAGGCGACACTATCAGGCTGAAGATCACAGGTTTCGATGATGGAATTGGGGATGGGCACGGTCTGGCAATACTGGAATTCGGAGTAGACAAAGTCATCAGAATGGGCCAGACGGTGACAGTGGATTTTGTCGCTAACAAAGCAGGAACATTCACGTTCCATTGCACAGTGTTCTGTGGGAGCGGGCACAGCACAATGACTGGGGAGCTTGTTGTGAAGTAAGTCACTTTCGAGAACTCGAGCACAGAGCTGGCATACTAGGCAGGAAGAGCTGATCAGGCATCCTCCGAAGAAATACAAGGAAAAGATGAAACTCCACTCCGACCACGGAAGGAAGAGAAGTCATCGCGAACTCGTTAGGGGTCGATTTGTCGGTCTGGCAATAGTGTGGGGTTTCAGAATAGGGACATGGGGAAGTACCACTGAGAACGAACTCTTCCCTAGGCTTCTCCTTCAAAGGGATACTCGAACTGTAGTCAACAATGAAACTCCAAGGCCCAGCTATGATAGCAGCAGGTACTAGAGGATTTGCGCCAAACAAGACGAGATGTGAGTCACTTCTGTCTCAGCAGTTCTTTCCGGGCTATATGAAAGACAAGTTTATCCTCAGTTGTTGTGGCAAACAAAGCTTTTAAATATGGCTTGTTTTGTTTTATGGAGACTCTGATGGAGGTTGAGCCGTGCCCAAAAAAGAGAGAGGCCAGTCACATTCCACTCGACCGTTGGGTAGGAGAAGCCCAAGCTGGTGCAGGTACACGGCTGAGGAAGTCGAAGCGTTGGTCATCAAGCTCGCCAGGGAAGGGAATCCGCCCAGCAGGATAGGGACAGTCCTACGTGACCAGTATGGCATTCCTCTCGCCAAGGCGGTAGTTGGCAAGGGCGTTTACGAGATCCTGAAGGCGAACAATCTTGCCGCTACTGTGCCGGAGGATCTTGAGGCGCTTCTGAGGAAAAGTGCTCGGCTCCGCTCTCACCTCGGAAAGAATAAGTCAGACAGGTACGGCACGAAGTCCCTCCAGATTGTGGAGGCCAAGATTCACCGTTTGTCGGAGTATTACAAGCGTGAAGGCCTACTACCTAGAGACTGGAAGTACACTCCTACTGTGCTTGCCATCACGTAGCCGTGATCTTCATGGCAGTTGATGATGAGAAGATCAAGGCTCTCCTGCATGAAACCAAGGTAGCTGCCAAAACCATTCTCGAGAACGTTGAAACTGGGCGAAGCATTCTCATAGTTTCGCACCTAGACGCTGATGGCTTGTCAGCGGCAGGAATCTTGGGCACCGCGCTCAAAAGGATCGAGGCGGATTTCCGTATCCGTATTGCGAGATGGTTTGATGAGGATGTCGCCGACCAGATAGCCGCTGCGAAAGACTGCTTAACCGTTCTGACTGATATGGGGAGCGGATACCTTGACGCTCTGAGCAGAAAGATGGAAGCGCAACCTCTTGTTATTCTTGATCATCACCAGCCGCTGGGCGAAGCTGATGAAGGTTTTGTGCACGTGAACCCACACCTCTTCGGCATCGACAGCGCAAAGGACTTGAGCGGCGCGGGAACCGCCTACCTCACAGCAAGGGAGCTTTCAGAGAGGAACGTGGACCTGGCCTGCGTTGCTATCGTGGGCGCACTGGGGGATCTGCAGGACAAACACGAAGATCACAAGTTAGGAGGCGTCAATACAATCATAGTCGACGATGCAGTCGAAGCCGGTTACCTTCAAACTGAAACCGATCTTCTGTTCTTTGGGAGAGAAACTCGACCCATCCACAAGTCTTTGGCGTACTCCATGACCATGTTCATCCCGGGCATTACTGGAGAAGAAGACAAGAGCCTAGCCCTCCTCTTGGAGCTGGGCATCAAGCCGAAGAAGAACGACAAGTGGCGGGCATTAAGAGACATGTCTCAGGAGGAGAAGCAGAAGCTGTTTTCCGCCCTGTCCGATTACCTTGTTTCTAAGGGCTACAAAAGCGACACTGCTCTAAGCCTTCTAGGCACGGTATACATACTTACGCACGAGGAGCCGTGGACTCCACTACGCGATGCAAGAGAGTTCGCTCTGCTCTTGAACGCTGCGGGCAGAACAGGAAAGCCGAGCCTAGGTGTCGCGATATGCATGGGAGACCGTGGCAGAGGATTAGATGAAGCGAACAAGGCCCTTGAAGAGTATAGGCAGACGATTACCGGGTACTTGCGATGGTTGGAAGCAAACCCCGACCGGATAGAGGAAATGGAGAGCATTTATGTTCTGCACGGGGGCGAGGCCATAGACGAGAAAATCGTGAGCGCAATCTCAACAATCCTTTCAACAAGCATGCCCAATATGCAGAAACCCATAATCGCATACTCCGTTATTCCCGAGGAGAACACGATCAAGATTTCAGCTCGTGCAGCCGACCCGCTAACCAAGAAGGGCTTTAACCTCGGCGAAATCCTGCGCGTCGCGACGGAGAGGCATTCTGGGAGCGGAGGAGGGCACAATGTCGCAGCAGGCGGCCAAATTCCCTTGGACCAAAAGGACTTATTCCTGAGATACATGAACAAGCTAGTAAAGGACGACCTCCAAAGGCTGGAGAACGATGGAAGCAGAGATCACACTGTTCTATGAAAGCCCTAAACTGGCCAAGGCGATTTCGGACGCCGTCTCGCCAGATAACATCCGTGCAACTAAGAACCTTTCCATAAAGACGTATAGCAAAAGCAGTCGAGTCGTCACATTCATAGAATACTCTGGAGACAACATTATGACGTTTCTTTCAACAATTGATGATCTACTCAGCTGCGTTTCAGGGGCCGAGAAGACTTTCAGAGCAATCAAGAAGACTCAACCGGCTTTAGGATAGGCCATAGACTATATTCTGGAAACAGAAGGAACTCTTGGGCCCAATCGCCCGAATGCTATCGTTTTCTGGCTCTTCTTGAATGCCGCTAACTCTTGAGGGGCAAGTTCGTTCGCCCTGAGTCCTGTGAACGTACATCACGACTCTGGCACCCTTGCCTAGGTTTTGACATCGAGGTACCTCTACCCCGGCAGTGTGTACGAACTGTTCGCCAAGCTCTCTCCCTCCCCATTCGCTCTCATCCTATCACTCCGCCCAATGGAGTGGTCAGATTGTCGCTGTTACATCTTCCAGATGCGGCGCTTCATCTTCACTGATTTGTTCCTATCCCGCCCAGCCTCTATCTGTTTCGTCACGGGAACAACGAAATCTCTGTACGAAGCATGCCTCAGCACATAGAGAAACTAGAACGAGTTCCAAGGCCAAGCAAAGGTTTTTTAGTGTCGCTTATTTACTTCTGAGGGAGTGGAGTGAAAAGCTAGACTGGAAGAGGTGATGAGTTTGTCAGTGTTTGCTGTTCCCGGAGCTTATGACCGTGCGATCACTGTCTTTTCTCCGGATGGGCGTCTCTTTCAGGTAGAATATGCGCTTGAGACTGTTCGGCGAGGACCCACTATTATTGGGATCTCGTGCCCTAAGGGAGTTGTGATCGGAGCGGAAGAGAAGGTAGAGTCAAGGCTTCAGGACCCCAATTTCAGCCAAAAGATATACGAAGTTGATGGGCATCTTGGGGCAGCTGTTGTGGGTATAAGCTCGGATGCACGCATCTTGATCGACGAAGCGAGAATTTACTCGCAAAGCAACCGACTGATGTATGACGAGCCAGTCGATGTGGAGATCGTCACGAAGAGGATAGGCGACGTGATGCAGTTGTACACGCAGCATGCAGGTGTCAGGCCCTTCGGCGTCTCAATCATCTTCGCTGGCGTCGACAAGATGGGAGCACGACTGTTCGCAACAGACCCCAGCGGTTCTTACAGGGCCTACAAGGCCGTGGCAATCGGCATCGGAAGTGAGACCGCGGAAAACATACTTAGAGAGGGCTACCAGGAAGATGCCGCGCTAACCGAGGAGGTCAAGTTAGCTGTGAAATGCCTTGTGAAATCGCTCCAAGCAAGAGAAGAGCAGCCCAAGATAAAGCTGGCAGTTGTGCCATCGGACACAAGAGCATTCAGGACCTTGCCCGATGAAGAGACCGGAGAGTTCTTGAAGGAAGCACTGGGCAGTGGAACGCAATGAGTAGCAAAGCTTACACTGTGGCAAGGATAAGCATTGATGGTAAGGACTTTGAGCTGCTCGTCAAGCCTGATCGAGCTCTGTCCTACCGCGAAGGTAGGGCCATCTCGATCTCGGAGATCCTTGTAACGGAAACTGTCTTTAGTGACGCAAACAAAGGTCTGAGGGTTAAGGATAAGGACCTTGAGCAAGCCTTCGGGACTCGGGATACCCAGAAGATTGCTGAGACTATCCTCAGAAGAGGCACTTTGCAGTTGACTTCTGACCAAAGGAGAAGAATGGTTGAGGAGAAGCGAAGACAGATAGTGGCTTTCATCTCTCGTCAGTGTGTAGACCCAAGAACCAAGCTTCCTCATCCTCCAGCGCGTGTGGAGCAAGCGTTAGAGCAAGTACGGATGTCTATAGACCCGTTCAAAGAAGTCGAGGAACAGGCAAACGAAGCCATCAAACTCCTCCGATCGGTTCTGCCTATAAGCATAGAGAGGATAAATGTCTCAGTCCGGATACCGCCACAATACGCAGCCAGAGCATACGGAAGCGTGAAGTCGTTCGGAACGATCAGGAATGAGACATGGCGCAGCGACGGCTCGTGGTCTGCCGTAGTCGAGATGCCCGCGGGTTTCTACCCTCCTTTCTTGGAGAAGATTGGCGAAATCACTCGAGGAAATGTCCAAGCTGAGATAATGAAGTAGACATGTATGGGGGTGAGTTCTTGCCTTTCCTTCTTGAGAATAGACAGATTGTTACGCCTGGTGATCTGCTTGCTGAAGGGGATTACCTTTCGGGAAACAACACTCACAGGGATGACTCTAAGATTTACGCGAGCAGACTCGGCCTTGTGGAGTATAAGGGAAGAAGAGTTCAAGTCGTGGCTTTGAACACCTTCTACGTTCCAGCTGTCGGTGATCTGGTGGTTGGGAAGATCGTCGAGGCGAACCTACATGGCTGGACTGTGGATATCAACTCTCCGTACACGGCAACCCTAAAGGCTTCCGAAGCGTTGAACAGACCCTTTAGACCCCAGAGGGACGAACTCTCTGAGTTCCTCGATGTGGGCGACCTTGTCTTGGCAAAGGTCATAGCCTACGACAGGACACGTGACCCAACACTGACAATTCGTGAGCCTGACCTTGGAAAGATAACAAATGGCCAGATCGTCAGTGTTTCGCCTGCTAAAATTCCGAGAATCATCGGCAGAAAGGGATCCATGATTACCTTATTGAAGAAGGAGACGAGATGCAGCATAACAGTCGGTCAGAACGGTCTAGTAGCGATCCGAGGTAGGAACCAAGGAGACGAACAGCTAGCCGTGCTGGCCATACAGAAGATCGAGCAAGAAGCCCACACTTCAGGCCTTACTGATCGCGTCTCCGAGATGATTAGAACAGAAAGAGGTAGTGTTGGATGACAGAGAAACCGACACTTGTTAGCGAAAAGGGGCTCAGAACAGACGGGAGAAAAGCGAACGAGCTGAGACCGTTGAAGCTGGAGGTCGGCATACTCAGCAACGCCGACGGATCAGCCTACATCGAACAGGGAAAGAACAAGATCCTTGCCGCTGTTTACGGTCCAAGAGAGGTTCATCCGCGTCACCTCGCCCTTCCCGAAAGGGCTTTGCTTAGGTGCAGGTATCACATGGCGCCGTTCTCTGTACAGGAAAGAAAGTCTCCGGCGCCATCCAGACGTGAGGTGGAGCTCTCCAAAGTGATTCGTCAAGCACTTGAACCGGCTATCTTTCTGGATAAGTTTCCTAGAACATCAATCGACCTCTTCATCGAAGTCCTGCAGGCTGACGGCGGGACAAGATGTGCAGGCGTTACTATTGCGTCTCTGGCGTTGGCCGATGCTGGTATACCGATGAGAGATTTAGTTGCTTCCTGCGCCGCGGGAAAGGCTGACGGGCAGTTGATACTGGACTTGAACGACGCGGAAGACAAGGAGGGGGAGGCTGATGTGCCACTGGCTCTGATGCCCAACTCAAACGCTGTCGCGTTGCTTCAAATGGATGGCCTGCTAACGATCGGGGAGTTCGATCAGGTAATGCAGCTGGCGTTGGACGGTTGTAAGCAGATCTACGCCCAGCAGAAGGAGGCTTTGAAGGCCAAGTACTTAGCAATCAAAGAAGAGGCGGAGGAGGCGGAAGAAGAATGACTTCGGTGATGGTTTCGCGATTAAGGCAGAAACAGATTGCCCAGTTGATCAGCAGTGGCAAGAGACTGGACGGAAGGGGACTGACCGACTACCGACCAATCCAGATAGAAACGGGAATCATAGAGAGGGCGGAAGGATCAGCAAGAGTCCTCCTAGGCAAGACCGAAGTCATGGTCGGAGTCAAGATTGAGGTAGGCGAACCATTCGCTGACAGACCGAACGAAGGCGTTCTCACGGTCAACACGGAGCTTGTCCCTTTGGCTTCGCCTACATTCGAGGCTGGCCCTCCCGGCGAGGAATCCATGGAACTTGCGAGAGTTGTCGACAGAGGAGTTCGGGAATCTAAAGCAATCGACCTTGAGAAGCTCTGCATCATCCAAGGAAAGAAAGCTTGGGTTGTCTTTGTGGATGTCTATGTGCTCAACCACGATGGGAACCTCATAGATGCATCGGCATTGGCTGCACTTGCAGCTCTAATGAACACAAAGGTTTTCAAGCACGAAGTCAAAGACGACGAAGTCGTGATCAAACCGGGCTTTATTAAGCTACCAATAGTGAACTACCCCGTTGAGGTCACATTTGCGGACATCAATGGCAGACTTGTTGTAGACCCGTGGCTTGACGAGGAGGAAGTTATGGACGCAAGACTGACAATGGCTTTCGACAAGGACAGCAGACTCTGCGCGATGCAGAAGGGTGGTACAGGAACACTTTCTCCACAACAGATTCTCGAAGCTGCGAGCGTCGCCGAGAAAAAAGCCGAGGAGCTTAGGAAACTGGTGGTGAAGAGTTGATGAGCAAAAGAGGAGCAAAGAAGACTCGACAGGGCGGGGGGCTCGGTGCACGGTACGGCGTCAAGGCTAGAAAACGGTACAGCGAAGTCGTGTCTGAGATGAAAAGGGGGGGCGTCTGCCCGCAGTGCAGCTCAAACACGGTTCGCAGAGAAAGCGTCGGGATATGGGTCTGCACGAAGTGCGGGTTCAGGTTCGCAGGAGGGGCATACGTCCCATCAACCAAGCTGGGGACGATCGCTGACCGTTCAGCCAGAAGCGCCTAGGACCAAACGACACGGCGTGTGAAAGGCCTGAGCAAGAAAGCCTCAGCTGTGATACGTCTAAGGCTTCCCTCTGAAAGGGCCGCGGACGCAGTCATCAGAGCTTTGAAACCAGAGACAGAGTCTTCATTCACGCGCCGCTCGCAAGTCTGGACGAAGCGAGAAGGAAGAGATCTCACACTCCTGTTTGAGACAACTGATACAACGGCTCTACGAGCATCAATCAATTCATACCTGAACTGGCTCCAACTCTTGAGCAACATCTATGGTGCAGTAAAATCGCAGAAAGCTTCAGAAGAGCAATACCAGCACAAGGCCAACTAGGAATGCCTGTCTTTTCCCGCTCTTAGCTGGGTCTCCTTCAGCGTGACTTGCACGTCCGATATCTCTGGTTTCTGTGGTTCTTTGAACTGCATCTCGTAGAGGTGGCTGTAAAGACCTTTCTTCTTCATCAGTTGCGCGTGGTTTCCTTCTTCCACGATCTTCCCGTCGTTGATAACAAAGATCCTATCCACGTTTCTAACCGTAGAAAGCCTGTGAGCAATGATGATTGAGGTTCTGTCCTTCAGTAGCACTTTCATGGCTTTTCTGATGAGAAGGTCTGTATAGGGATCTATGCTTGAGGTTGCCTCGTCCAAGATCAGGATCGCGGGGCCTCTGAGTAATGCACGAGCGAATGAGACAAGCTGCTTCTGTCCTACCGAGAGTCCAGCTCCTCTCTCGCCTATCTTAGTATTATAGCCTTCGGGTAGCTTCGATATGAACTCGTGGGCTCCGACGATTTTTGCCGCGTTCATTGCTTCTTCGTCTGTGGTCTTCGGTTTGCCATACTTTATGTTTTCCATTACGGTTCCGGTGAACAGGAAGGTATCCTGCAATACTATCCCCATCTGTTCGCGCAGTGATTTCTGGACGACTTGCTTCACGTCGTGCCCGTCAATCTTGATCGATCCTGTCTCTAGCTCGTAGAACCTGCTAAGCAGCTTGATGATTGTGCTCTTGCCAGCGCCAGTGGGTCCAACAAGCGCGATGGATTCCTTAGGTTTTACAAGGAAGCTGACACCGTGCAGCACTGGATGCTCGGGGTTGTAGGCGAAAGTCACGCTTTCAAAAGCAACTTCTCCCGTGATCTGCGGCATTTCTGCTGCATCCTTTGCATCAACAATCTGAGGCTGCGTGTCCGTGAACTCGAAGATTCTTTCGGCTGCCGCCAGGGCCGACTGGACAGTGTTGTAGAACTCCGTCAACTCGAAGATTGGTCGGAAGAACCTGTTGACGTACATGAGGAACGTTAGTACAGTTCCAATTGCCAATTCCCTCGGTCCAAGGGCTCCGCTGAAGGCCAGCATCCCACCGTAAAGCATGACTATTCCGGCTCCTACGGCTTGGATCACCTGCATCGTCGGGAAGAAGGCCCCCCAAACCTTCGTCGCCTGAATGTTTGCCTGAAGGTTCTGGAGGTTGGCTTCTCTGAAATCCCTCAACGTATCGCGTTCGCGGGTGAAGGACTTGATCTCGCGTATTCCTGAGATGCTCTCTTCAAGTTTTGATGTGACATCTGATATCTTGTCCCTCGTTGCCCTGTATGCCGCTCTAAACCTCGAATTGAACGCTAAGGCAACGCTGAGTATGATGGGCACGACAAGCAACGACCCCAGGGTCAGCTGTACATGGATCCTGAACATGACCATGACGGTTAATGTCAGGCTTAGAATGTCGCTAATGACTCTGACAATGCCTGATGTGAAGGCTTCGCCTATGCTGTCTGTGTCGTTTGTAATCCTAGATATGATATCACCGCTGTCTGAACCATCGAAATAGCTGAACGAAAGATCCTGCAGATGAGCGAACATGTCCGAACGCATTCCGTAAAGCATGCTCTCGCCCATCTTGCCCGTACTGTATGTGTGCACCGCGCCTGCAACCCAGTTGATGGCAAGTATCCCAAGGTAGACAAGTGTCATAGTCTGCAAGCCGGTGAAGTCCCCCCGCAAAATATGCTTCGCCACAATCTCCATGCCCAATATGTAGGGGGTCACGGCTTCTGTGATCGCCGTGACCACAATCGTGAGGAGGATTACAGCCAGCTGTCTCTTTTGGGGAAGGAAGTACCTCAGCAGCCTCGATATCAGCACTTTGCTCGACGTTTTCCTCTCGGTCTTCTCTTCGAGTTCCCATCCGTGGTGGTGTGGATGCATGTGAAAGCCCATCTACATTCCCTCCTTCTTCTCGTACCACACTGCTTCTCCTTCCGTGTCCTCCACTACGCCTTCTTTCTCGGGTTGAAAGATCTCTTTCTGTGCCTCATACAGCGTTTGGTAGATTCTGTAGTAGGCTCCTTTGTTTGCGATGAGCGACTCGTGGTTTCCCTCTTCGATAATCTCACCGTTCTCGAGCACGATGATCTTGTCTGCATTCCTGATCGTCGAAATACGCTGGGTTATGACAAAGGTTGTTCGATTCTTCAGCAAAGCGCTTAGTGCTTGTTGGATCTCATATTCTGTGTCGACGTCGACGCTTGAGGTTGAGTCATCAAGTATTAGTATCCTAGGGTCCATCAGCAACGCCCGGGCTATGGCGACCCTTTGTTGCTGACCTCCAGAAAGCGTGACTCCTCGCTCGCCAACGAGCGCATCATATCCTTTGGGCAGTTTCTCTATGAAATCATGAGCTTTCGCAATCTTGGCAACCTTCACGATCTCATCTTTTGTTGCGTTAGGTTTTCCGTAGGCGATGTTCTCCTTGACGGTCATGTTGAACAAGAAGGTCTCTTGGGAGACTATGCCCATCTGCTTTCTGAGTGACTTGACTCTTACCTTCCTGATTTCTTGGCCGTCGACGAGTATTCTGCCTGAGTTCGCATCGTAGAATCTTGGCAACAGACGGATTATTGTGCTCTTGCCTGAGCCCGTCGGTCCAAGAAGGGCGACAGTTTCGCCTGGCTTTGCTTCGAAGCTAACACTCTTCAGGATCGGCTTGTCCTTGTTGTAAGCGAAGGAGACGTTCTCGAAGAGAACATGTCCCTTGATTGGTGGCAAGGCCACTGCGTCAGGCTTGTCTCTCACTTCAGGCACGGCGTCGATGATCTCGAAGACCCTTTCTGCTGCGGCAGCCATCCTCTGGTATCCGGTCCATATCATGCCCATCATAGCGATGGGCCGCATCAACATGGCTAGGTAGTAGCCGAAGACGTAGAGCTGGTCGATTGACAGGCGGTTGTTCATGATTTGGGAGCCGCCATACCAATAGACTAGGACGGTTCCCAACCCGAAAACAAAGTTTTGCAACGGATTGAAGACCGATCTGATCCTTACAGCCTGGATCATATTGTTGTAGTAGTCAGTGTTCCGTTGTCCGAACTTCTGTTTTTCATACTCTTCACTGGCGAAGGAGCGGACTACTCTTATTCCAGTTATGTTCTCCCAAAGGACCGATGTTAGGTTGCCATAAATCTCCCGTCCGATGTGCACAATAGGTCGGATCTTTCTTCCGTAGACCGCGAAGCTCACGAATAGAATTGGGACCAGTGAGAAGCATACTAGCGTTGTCTGCGGGTCGATCAGGACCATTGAGACGACAACAGCTCCCAGGAGCAAGAGGGAACTGACGAGAACTCTGAACTGCCACCCCACGAACTCTCTTATCCTGTCAACGTCTGTTGTTGCTCTTGACATGAGCTGACCAGTCTCCACCTTGTCAAAGAACGCGAACGATTGCCGCTGAATGGATCTGAAAAGGTCATTCCTGATCTCGTAAACGACTTTCTGGGATAAGTACCCGTTTGCGTAACTTTGGACGAGAGTGATGACTCCTAAGACGCCAGTTAGCGCAAGTATCTGGATTACGAGCTGTACGAGCGCGTTGTATTCGCCCATTTGCAGAATATTCTTGATCACTACGCCCTGTAGATTGGGAATGTAGACGCTGAAGTACGTTGAGACCATCATTGCAGCAATAGTTAATGTGAACCATTGCCAGCTTCTGATAACATATTTCCACATCCTTCCTATCAGAGACATCGTGCGGTCGCTCCTCTTTACTTGCTCTCGAGCTCTATGTGAATCTTGTCCAAGATCTTGCTGTAATCTGGATTTCTGGATAGCTTAATGCTTGTTAGGAGGGATAGAAGAAGTCTTAAGGCTGGGCGACTCACGTGGACGGGAGTCTTCTGCCTTGAGACAACTTCTTCATGTGCCATGCTCTGCAGGACTGAGAATCTTTCTATCAGCTTCCCAAGGTCGTCTTTCCTATCAGTCGGCACATGGTAGCCGAAGACCTCCAAGCTTTCAACAGCGCCATTGCAGACTTCCTTCGTCCACTTAGCGATGTCTTCGGACCCGGGAACAAGCCCTTCACTAAGCGTGTAAGATATTATGAACCTGTCGGCCGTTGCTCTGAAGAACTTCTCAACGAGGTTTCCTCTGACCGACGTTCTCGTCTGTTCTATGAGTCCAGCCTTCTCCAAGGCGTTGAGATGGTAAGAGATCGAGGATACGTTCCTTTCGAGCAACCTAGCTAGTTGGCAGGCCGTCATCTCCCTGTGCCTCAGGTTGTACAGTATGTCCCTTCGGTTCTCGTCTGCGAATAGTTTCGCAACCTCGGGGTCCTTCACAATGACAAAGTCTTTCATTGATTCCGCACCGCGCTGTATGCACATAACTGTGTAATGGTACATAAAAATGTAGCGCTCGGGCCTTCTGTCAAACCCCTTTGGCCTGATCATCTTAAATAACGGTCCGTCCAATAGTTCATCAAGGCCTACGAACATGAGCAGAGACACTCGTCAGGTTGCGCTTGAACGGGTGCGTATTCTTTTTCGACTAGCCAGAGAAGCCGTCCACGAGAGGCCTGACCTTGCCGAGAGGTACGTTGAGCTCGCCCGGAAGATCTCGATGCGGACTAGACTACACTTACCGAGAGAATTTCGACTACAAGTCTGCAGGCACTGCAAAAGGTACATTTTGCCTGGAGTCAACTCTCGTGTTCGCGTTCAGACTCGCAGAGAACCCCATCTTGTCGTTACTTGTCTATACTGCGGCAGTCACACAAGAATCCCCCTAGGAAGGCAGAAAAGGGCATGAAGAGACGGAAGACCAGGAGATCGAAACGGGCAGGGAAACCTGTTGAAAAGCCTACTGTGCGGATCGGCAAGAAGGGACCCACAGATGAGCTATCTAGAGAGATTACCAAGCGGCTGGAAAAAGCGAAAACTGTGAAGGTCAAGATACTCAAGACCACGCTAACAAACACTAGCACCGAACGGGTAGCACAGCAAGTGGCAGAGCAAACAGGCTCCAGGATCATCCAACTACGTGGTCACACCTTCATTCTGCGCAGGTTGAAAAGGAGTTAAAAAGTTTTTATAGAACACTCTGCAGATTACTCAGAGGAACGCCAGACTCGGAAGGAAAAACTTTGCCGTCTCCCTACGATGTTCCACCGTCAATCCTGGTTGAAAGACTCGCCCAGTACTTAAAGAACAACGTAGACAGCGTGAAACCTCCAGAGTGGGCGCTATTCGCAAAGACTGGGGTTCACACGCAAAGGGCGCCAGACAACCCCGACTGGTGGTTTGTTCGTTGCGCATCTTTGCTTAGGAAGATATACGTGAAGGGTCCAGCGGGTATGGAGCGCCTCCGTTCAGAGTATGGCGGGAGGAAGTCTCGGGGTATGAGACCCGAGCACACGAGGAAGGGGAGCGGAGCGATATTGCGGAACGCTCTCAAGCAGCTCGAGGACGCGGAGCTCATTGAGACCTTGAAGCAGAAGGGCCGCGTCGTCACTCCCAAGGGCAGGAAGTTGCTTGATTCACTCTCAACCGAAATCAAAAGAGAGCTCGAAAAAGAGCAACCTGAACTGAGGAAGTACTAGCCACGGTGCACAACTTATGAGCGAGGATGAGGAGCTTGAGGCGCTGCGCAGACGAAGGCTCATGGAATTGCAGGAGAAGCTTGTCCAAGAACAGCAGCAAGCAGAGGCCGAAAGGCAGGTCGAGCTGCAGAAACAAACCCTGATGCGCAGAATACTCACCCCCGAAGCAAGGCAGAGGATGGCAAACTTGAGGATGGTCAAACCCGAGTTTGCCGCACAGCTTGAGCTCCAGTTGATCCAGATTGCACAGCAAGGGAAGATCAAAATCCCGATTGACGACGAACAGCTGAAGGATATCTTACGGAGACTCCAAAGCAACCGCAAAGAAATCCGGATAAGGAGGATCTAGTAGTGGCGAGGCACAAACCAACCGCAAAGAAGCGGAGACTAATAAAGGCTGAGAAGGAAACGAGGGCTGTGCCCGCTTGGGTGATGGCCAAGACAATGGGCAAGGTAAGGTCTAATCCCAGAAGAAGACATTGGCGTCGAACCAGAATAAGGGCATGAGGGACCCAACCTTGAGTGCTAGGAAAACCAGACTGAAGAAAAAACCCGTAGAAGGGGAGCTTTCTGTAGAAAAGAAAGCTGACGAGGAAGAGCCAGAAGACAAACAGGAGGAACTGAAGAGGACCGGCGAAGAGGTCAAGACACCTGAGAAAGAAAAAGAGAAAACGGCAACCGCCGAGGAACAGGCTCGCAAAGCAAGGAAAGAGAAGGAAGAGGAAGAGGAGATCGTTGAGGAGCGAATCTACACGGTCCCGCTTGGGAGAGCTTGGATCGCGCCACGGCAGAAGCACAGTCCCAAAGCCGTGCGCCTTCTGAGGGGCTTTATTACAAGGCACATGAAGGTTGGCCAAGACTCGGTAAAGATCACGAATGAAGTGAACGAAAGGATTTGGAGCAGAGGCATCGAGAAGCCTCCTCGTGAAGTCAGGATTCGGGCAACCAAAGACACAGAGGGCATCGTGACCGTCCGGCTTGCCGAAGGAGACTAGCTCTTGCCAATCTTTCTCCTAGATACATTTGGCAGCTCAAGCATAGGCGTCTTTTTTCGTGTCACAGACAACTTCGTGATTGCTCCGAGGCATGTTCCCGAGACCAAGATCAGGAAGATCAAGAACTGGTTCAAGACAGAAACCGTTCAGACGAACATCGGAGGCTCTGTACTCATAGGGTCCCTAGTCTGCGCTAACTCCCATGGCATTGTTCTTCCCCGCGGCGTTTGGGACGAGGAGCTCGCATCTTTGAAGTCTCTTGCAGACGTGAACATAGCCGTGATGTCGACGAAGAGAACGGCCTACGGCAACCTTGTACTGGCCAACGATAGAGGCGCGGTCGTTGACCCTAGGCTGAAGGAGGAAGATGTGAAAGTTGTCTCCGACACTCTAGGTGTAGAGGCGGTACATGGAGAGGTCACGGGACTCCCTTACGTCGGCTCTTTGACAATAGCAACGAACAAGGGGATCATGACCCATCCCATGGTCAAGCCCGAGGAAGAGAATGTCCTCAGAGAGGTGTTGAAGGTTCCTGTTGGGCTCGGTACAGTCAACTGCGGAATACCTTATATAGCGATGGGGCTCATAGGAAACAGTAACGTTGCGGTCGCCGGTTCGCTTACAACGGAACCCGAACTGTTCATGATAGGACAAGCTCTAGGCGTGGCTGATTGAGTTGAGCGAAGTCAAGCTTTACCGTGTTACGGGTAGGATCAAGAAGCCCAACTTCAAGACTGGCTTCCGAAAAGAGATCAAGGCCACAAAGCCAGAGGAAGCTTTGGAGCAGGTCTACAAGACAATCGGAAGCAAGCATAGGGTCAAACGTTTCTACATAGAAATCGAGAAGGTCGAGGAGGTTCCAGCCGAGAATGCCCAGAGTTTATAGGCCTCAACCAAGCACTCCCAAGCAGACTGGAGAGCTTTCGGTCGAGGATGAGATTAGAAGGCTTGCGGTCGAACTCAGAATCCTAGAAGGCACGGCTGAATCTCTGCAGTCAAGAATCACCTTCCTGAATGCTGCTTACGCTGAGCTCAGCCTCGCCAACCGAACCCTAGAGGGGCTTGAGAAGGAAGCAACTGATGCTCCTGTTCTCGTTCCCGTGGGGGGAGGATCATACATCAAGGCAAAGCTGAGCGAGGTGGACAAGGTAGTCTACGGCGTGGGTGCCGGAGTAGCCATCGAGAAAACCTTGAAGGAAGCAAAGGACGGGATCGGGAACCGCGTCTCTGAACTCGAACGCACAAGGCAGGCCCTAACGCAACAGCTCTCACAGGTTCTCAGAAGGATCCAAGAAGATCAGGCTAGGTTCCAAGATCTAACGGGCGAGCTTAGAAGACAAGAGAGAGGAGAGGATGTTCGAGAAGCTCCGTGAAAGCATTGGGGTCCTTGTAAACAAGATCTCGATGGCTGAGCTCAAACCCGAAGACCTCCGTTCCGTTCTCTGGGACTTCAAACTTACCCTGATCGAAAGCGACGTAGCCATAAGTGTCGCTGATCACATCTGTGAAGAGATTGAGAAAAGACTGATAGGGCGGAAGGTCAGCCGACTCGAAGACCGCAAGCGATGCGTCAAGGAGACTCTTCAAGCTGTCCTCCTTGAGACTCTTCAAGCGCCCGAAAAGATTGATCTGCTTGAGGTTGTCGAGAAGAAGCGAAGTCTTAGAGAGCCTTGCATTGTAGTCTTCGTCGGCATCAATGGAACAGGGAAAACGACAACGATCGCGAAAATCGCTCATCTTCTTCTTAGGAAGGGCTACTCGGTTGTGGTGGCTGGAAGTGACACGTTCAGAGCTGGCTCAATCGAGCAGCTTGAGATCCATGCGAAGCGACTAGGAGTCCCCATGGTCAAACACCAGTACGGTGCGGATGCAGCAGCTGTAGCATTTGACGCGGTTCAGCACGCCAAAGCTCGTGGTATTGATGCTGTCCTCATCGACACGGCCGGCCGCATGCAGACGAACAAGAATCTTCTGGCGGAGATGGAGAAGATCGTCCGAGTCGTCAACCCTGACATGGTCATCTTTGTCGGCGATGCCCTCGCGGGAAATGATGCGGTATCACAAGCAGAAGAGTTCGGCAGATCCGTCCGACTCGACGGCTCAGTCTTGGCGAAGCTTGATGCTGATGCGAAGGGAGGAGCAGCCATCTCGGTGACCTATGTAACCAAGAAGCCGATCCTCTATGTAGGAACAGGACAAACCTACAACGATCTAGAAACCTTCAAACCTGAAACAATAGTCAACCGCATCCTAAACACAGCATCATGACTTTTCGCACCGTCAACTAAGGACCATACTCTGATCAGTCACGCCACAGCCAGCTGGGATTGGAGCAGCTCACTTGCTTTCTTGGGGAGGCATCTTGTAGATTCTGATGGCTGACAGCATGATCCATAACGCGACGGCTGTAGCTGATATGATTTCGGGCACGGCAACGCCTGCCTCGTAGACATCAAACTCATAGAGGGCCCACGCAACTGAACCGATAACGAACGAGGCCGCGCCGAGAACCGATCTCTTCTCAACGGTATAGACGAGCGCTGCAACACCTAAGGAAACGAAGAATAGGATAGAGACGATTCCGTGAAGGCGGCCATATATCTCATCAAAAACTGCGACAAGCTGAAGAAAGAAGGCTGAACCGGCCAGACAAAGGCTCGTGAACTTGGCATGCTTCCTAAAGGCAGTCACAGCGTAGACAATGATGAGAAAACCTGAAAGAGCTAACCCGAAGTTGTAGTACACCGCCGTCTCCCTCCTCAAAGCGTGACCGAGATCGCTTAGAGCATTCTTCATCCAGCTAAACCAAGGCGCCGAACCGATCGAAACGCCGACGAAAGCATATGCTGCCAATGGACCGATCACACCCAACAACGCAAGCCATCTATCCTCCAAAGAAAACACCTGCCAAACCGACGCGGTACAGCTAACCGCCACCGCCTTAAAACATTAGCTCATCAACCAACAGCATCAAAGTCTTAATAGTCTTGACGCGTAACCACCAATGAAAGGAGGTACTAGGTTGGCAACTCCGGAAAAAAGGGATCAAGTCATCCGGATGTTTGAAGGACTCCGGTTGACTGATGTCTGTGACGCGATGGATGCCGTAGGGCTCCAAGACACAGGAACAATGGACAACGAAATCAGGCCGCTTTGGAGGGACGTAGAAGGCTTCAAGCATCGGATATACGGGTTTGCCCCTACGGTCAGGTTCGTTCCAACGAATAGGCGGGCTCCAAGTTTTTCGAGTCTAGAGGAGCACTTCAGGTGGAAACGGGACTGGTATCGCGAACTTGCCAATGACCACTTGAGAGAGAACATCAAAGCTGGTGACGTGATCGTTATCGACGCCGCTGGAACAGAAGATGTCGGCTTCATAGGCTCTAACAACTCTCTGGCTTGGACCAAAGCTGGAGCGAAAGGGATCGTCACAAATGCAGGATGCCGAGACACAGACGAGATCATCAAACAGAAAATCCCCGTCTACAGCAGGTACATATCCCGCGGCATCCGTCCAGGAAGACTGGAGTCTGAATCAACGAACAAGCCCATAAATTGTGGAGGGGTCCTGGTCCGCCCCGAAGACGTCGTAGTAGCAGATGGCGACGGCGTCATCGTCGTCCCGTTGGAGAAAGCTCAAACAGTAGCCGGCATCGCTGTCAAGATACACGAAAGCGACAAGGAAGGCAGACGGAAACTCTACGAAGAACTTGGCATCCCCCGGGACTTTACAGTGGAAGCAAGGAAACTCCAATAGGAGAGCTTCTCATACGCGACCATCTGTTCGCCTCACAGAATGATTAATATTCTGCTGACAGATACATTCTGGGCAATCGTTTTGTGAGTTGGAAGATTTGAACGTCGCAAAGTATCTGGAAGACAAGGCAAATATTCTCAGATTGCACAGCGTAACGTCGACATCGAAAGCTGGCTCAGGACATCCAACGAGCTGCCTCTCAGCCGCAGAGATAGTCGCAACCTTGTTCTTCAAGGAGATGAAGATCGATCCTAGGAATCTTGACCACATCGACAACGACGAATTCATCTTGTCAAAAGGTCATGCAGCGCCCGTTCTCTATGCTGCCCTAGCAGAGATAGGAACCCTACCCATGGAAAAACTCCTAACGCTAAGGGAGTTCACATCAGAGCTAGAGGGTCACCCAGTTCCCAGAGTGAAGGGCATAAGAGTTGGAACCGGCTCACTAGGCCAAGGCTTAGCCATAGGCTTGGGCATGGCATACGCCAAGAAGCTTAGGAACATGAGCTGCAGAGTCTACGTTCTCGTAGGAGACGGGGAGATGGCTGAAGGATCAGTCTGGGAATCCATAAACTTCGCCGGAAAACTCGGACTCTCAAATCTAACAGCCATACTCGACATGAACAGGCTCGGGCAAAGCGGACCAACAATGTACCAGTGGGACGCTGAAGCCTACGCACAGAGAGTCAGGGCATTCGACTGGAACGTCCAAGTCTGCGATGGGCACAACGTGAAGGAGATCATCAAAGCCTTCGCCGACGCAAAGAAATCGGGCAAACCGACGTTCATCGTGGCGAGGACAGTGAAAGGGAAAGGCGTCAGCTTCATCGAAAACATTGAGGGTAAACATGGAACAGCCCTAGGCCAAGATGAGCTCAAGAAGGCAGAAGCTGAAATCGTGCCCAGGATCAAGAATACTGATATGAAGCCTGTGAACTTCATCAAAGCAACGGTCTCAGCCAAAAGAAAGCAGGCTAAGTACTCGGTCAGAACCGACTACAAGCTGGGCCAAGAAGTGGCGACGAGAGTAGCCTACGGAAAGGCGCTCGAAAAGTTGGGAGAACAGAATGAAAACATGGTTGTCATGGACGGTGATGTCCAGAACTCAACCTTCACAATTAACTTCTTCCAGAAATACCCAAGCCGGAGCCTCCAATGTTACATAGCTGAACAGAACATGGTCGGAATCGCAGTGGGACTTCAGACACAAGGATTCGATGTCTTCTTGTCCAGCTTTGCCTGTTTCCTAACACGAGCCTATGACCAGTTAAGAATGGCTTCATACTCCCGAGCCAATCTAAAGGTAGCTGGGTCACACGCAGGCGTCTCAATTGGCGAAGATGGACCATCACAGATGGGTCTAGAGGACATAGCACTCTTCCGCGTGCTGATGAACAGTATCGTCCTCTACCCAAGCGACGCAGTCAGTAGCGAAAAACTCACGTGCCTAATGGCTGAGTACGATGGTATCTCATACCTCAGAACCACGAGACCGAGAACTCCCGTGATCTACGGCAACGACGAAAAATTCCACATAGGAGGCTCCAAAACCCTAAGGCAAGGCAGACTGGACGATGCGACCATTGTAGCTGCGGGCGTTACCGTACACGAAGCATTGAAAGCCCATGAAGCATTGAAGATGGAGGGCATAGCTACGCGGGTGATTGACTGCTACTCTGTGAAACCGCTTGACAAGGTAACGCTTGATAGTGCCTTCAAAGAAACAGGAAGCATCATAACCGTTGAGGACCACTACGTAGAAGGTGGACTTGGAGAAGCGGCCGCTTCCCTAGGGCTGAAACCGCACATCCTCGCCGTGAGGAAGATGCCGCACTCCGGCAGACCTGAAGAGCTTTTGGCTGAACAGGGAATAGATGCACAAGGCATAGCCCGAAAGGTCAAGCAGGTCCTAGGCCCACGGTCCAAGTCACAAAACCTGCACCCCTAGAGCGTTTCAGGAGCTCCTTCTCTCACTTGACAGATGATTCGAAAAGATTAAAGTAACCCGCAGTTCCTTTTTGATTGGTTTGCTGGCTTGGTAGAGGTGGTCTCGTGCCAAAAGTGAGCGCTAGATACTTCGGGAAACTCCGCGAACTGTTAAACACCAAATCGGAAGAATACGAGGTCCCACAGGAAACTACATTGGCTGACCTTCTTCTCAAACACATACCAGATAGGCACGGTGAAGCATCCAGAACTTGGCTTGAAGAGATCTTTAGAACTGTAAGAGGCGAAGTCCTCACGAGCAGGAACGGAACCCCAGTTCTGAGCGACTACATGATCCTCATAGACGGCAAAACACCAAAGCTGAACGACAAGCTCAAAGACGGGACCGAGATCGCTGTTCTCCCACCCTTCGGAGGCGGCTAGCCTCGAGGCTAACCAAGAGATGATGAGGGGTAAGAAAACACGAGTAGCACCAGTTGAGGATCAACATGAAGGTCAAGGTTTCCGAGAAGCTGGACAGCTTAAGCTCTCTTGTCAGCAAGCTAAGGCAATCTTCAAGCGAGATCGGAGGCATAGCTGTCTTCGTCGGAGCCGTCAGGGGAAGCCGGGGAGACGAGAAAGTTGTGAAGCTTGAGTATGAAGCACACGAGTCTCTAGCGCCAAAGGCAATGAGAACCATCATCGAGGAGTCGAAAGCCAAGTACGGCATAGTCGATGCCGTCATTGAGCATCGGGTTGGAACCGTACGCGTCGGAGAAGACGTAATGTATGTCGTGGTCGCGTCAAAACACAGGGCTGAAGCTTTCAGAGCCCTACCTGAAATAGTCGACAGAGTCAAGCATGAAGTGCCCATATGGAAGAAAGAGGTAACCGAGAAAAGCATCTACTGGGTCGAGAACCCTTAGACCAGAGAGAATGCCAGTATACGGCTAGGTCTTGGGCAGTTAGAAAGATCCCACGTTTTCTGACGGCTTGAAGTCGGTTCAATTCGCCTCAGGATTCTCGTCGAGGAAGGACATATCTAAGATCTCCCAAATACGGCAACGAACCTGACAGTTGATGGCCTAGATTTAAAAGGTTGGTCGCCCAGAGTCTTAGCCGACACTAGTTGCAAGGAAGGTCTTCAAATGTGCTTGTCCCAGTCCGAGTTGACACGGTACAATAGGCAGATACTTATCAAAGGTTGGGGAATAGAGGGGCAGAAGAAGCTCAAGGCTTCGAAAGTTGCTGTGGTCGGCTTAGGCGGACTTGGATGTCTGTCATCCCTTTACTTGGCAGCAGCAGGTGCTGGAAGCCTGACTCTGATTGACCGGGAAGAATCCAGCCTAAGTGACCTGAACCGTCAGATCCTCTTCACGCAGGTCGATCTAGGGCAACTTAAGGCTGAAGCGGCGAAGAAGAGGCTTGAGGCTCTAAACCCTGAAATCAAAGTCAAAGCCGTCATCGGAGAAGTAACGGAGGAGACGGCGTCAGGCATTATAGGAGATGTTGATGTTGTTGTGGATGGGCTTGACAACTGGCAGACCCGGTTCGTAGTGAACGACTACTGCGTAGAGAAGAACATCCCATTTGTTCATGCTGGCGTCTCAGAATTCTATGGCCAGTTAACAACTATAGTGCCCGGGAAAGGACCGTGCCTGCGCTGCATCTTCCCAAAGGAACCACCCAAGGTCGACGTAATCCCGGTGTTCGGAGCAACGCCAGCACTGCTCGCATCGCTCCAAGTCATGGAGGCTATCAAGCTCATAACCGGGATAGGCAGGCCGCTTGTTCGAAGGATGCTTTTCATGGATGGCGAAGAGATGACCATCGAAGCTGCCGAGATAGAACGAAACCCCAACTGCGGAGTCTGTTCCACACAGCGAACTGTCTAATGCCAAGCCAGACTGAAGCCGTCTTTCAACTGACAATCAGCACCTACCGGCGAAAATCAGCTTGCTGGTCGAAAGCCGGTTCAGCGTAGGAAAGAGCTTTCCTGATCCTAAGCGTTAAGGAGGTTTGCGACGCTACAAAGATGGCTAGACTCCGCTCAACCCATCCCGCTTTGACAACACAAGAACAAAGGAAGAGCCCAGCTCCTATTATGCTACTTGGTGCTCCGGCCTAGTTAACAATTATCGTTTAAAATTACCGTTTGAGCAAGCTTGGTTGAGGTTACGATCTCGATTCAAATTCTGTGGTTGTGCATTTATTTAGCCCATGGCGATAGCAAATTCAGTTAAGATTAGAACATGCAACGAAGATAGAGCGCAAACTTTAATTGTAGTATTTTGTAATCTTTGTAATATGAAGGTCATCATGGACTCTGATGCCTTGATTAAGGTAACAAAGGCTTCGGTGAAGGATGTGATAGTGTCTAACATTGAGGTATTTGTCCCAGAAGAAGTTGAAAGAGAGATAGTCGACGAGGGCAAAATAAAGGGATACCCAGATGCCATTGTCGTAGAAGATAACATCAAGAAGGGTAAGATTAATGCGATAGATACTAAACCAAACGAAGTTACAGAAGGCGTTATCAAAAGCTTACACCTTTTGGGTGGAGAAGCAGATTCTTTTAGGCTTTTTAAACAAGGCAAGTATGACGCTATAACCAGTGACGATCAGAGATTCTTAGATCTCATTGACAGTTTAGGCATCCCCTTCACAACACCGACTTCTCTACTTCTGTATTTGTGGAAAGCTGGGAAGATTTCCAAGCGAAAA
>CAYXIF010000001.1:116697-120605 GCA_964465575.1 uncultured Candidatus Bathyarchaeia archaeon
ACCGACTTCTCTACTTCTGTATTTGTGGAAAGCTGGGAAGATTTCCAAGCGAAAAACACGTGGATACTTGGAAAAAATGAGAGAACTAATTAGTTTAGAGGAATACTTGATTTCAATAGAAGAGTTGGGTAGGTGAATGAGTATGTCTATAATCAAGACAATTAGGTTGTCTGAAGATTTGGCGAGGGCCATTTTACATAGGGCTAGGCTTGAGAACGTAGATGAATCAACGGCAATCCGTCAACTCCTCGCTATTGGAGTGAAGGACTATGCGGTAAAACTGTATCGTGAAGGAAAGACATCTCTCACTGAAGCTGCCAACCTAGCAGACATAACTGTGAGGGAGATGATTGACCTTTTACTTGATCATGGAGTGAAAGGTAACATACGAACAGACCAACAAAAAAAAGCCATCGACTTTATAATCAAAACTGCAACCTAATGCATATTGGCGAACTTTAATGCATTTTCGGCCACTATACTTTGGAAAATGAATTTGAATTTAGGAGTTTGGTGCTCCGGCCGGGATTTGAACCCGGGTTTGCGGCTTTCTTCTGCCAGCTGACAGCAACGAGAGGCCGCCATACTTGACCGGACTATACTACCGGAGCACTAAGCTATTCTACTATTTTCTTCTGCGGTATATCTCTATTCCGTCGGCCATGACAGTGACGTCCAGAGTCTGCTTCTATTGGGGTCTTTGTAGAGGCTTTGAAGAACAATTACACTGAACAAGCAGAACACCGTCCGAAAACACAGCTGCGACTGAGGGGGCTTGCGCTCGGCAACACCATTTTGAAAGAGACGGTTCCCATGGCTCGGCGACCGTTCGGAGAAAGAAAGACAATAGTATTTTGTGTGTCTATCTGCCTAAGACCTTTTCTGCAGCTCTTCTTACGTCCTCGGATTTTACTGTCTTTCTGCCCGCATGCATTGACCAGTCTATGGCTTCCTTCCCTATCCTCACGCCTATCTCCTCGAGGACTTTGCCCATCTCCTTGGCGGCTGACTCGCTGACCCTTTCAGCCCCGGCTTTCTTGCAGATTCTATGCATCGCGGCTATGGCTAACTCGCCCATAACAATCCCTCTTTGTTGATTCTTATCTAACTACGTTTGTTAAATGCTTTTCGGGGCCTCTCAAACAGCTTGCTAACTAATGCCCCTTAACCTTATATATGCGACCCTCCAACAGATTCGAGAAGCGAACGGATGGAAACGGAATACAGGCAAGCCAGCGCGTAGCGACGATTGAAAAAGGGAAGAACAGTCTTGGGGAGTGTTCGGTCAGACAAAGTAAAGAAGATTGCGCGGGACCTCCACAAGAAGTACCCCGGCAAGTTCACTGTAGACTTCGAAGAGAACAAAGCACTCCTTGCCAGCTATGCGAGGATACGATCAAAAAAGCTTAAGAACACGATCGCAGGCTACATAACTCGGTTAGTCGTTTCATCGCAATCCGAGGAATCGTCGCAACCTGGCGCAGGCTAGATATGACCTAGGAAAAGGATTGGCTAGCAGTTGGCAATACTGAAAAGACGCGGGGCATTGTGATGTTGGACGATTACCGGAGAGGCTGGGCCCAGCGGTACATCAGGGAAGCAAAGGATGAGCTGAAAACATCCGTAAGGAGCCCCCGTCCTCTGGGCCTTATTGTCGACGCCGCCCGGAAAGCTCAAGCCGCCATCTACTACAGTCTAGGCGACCCCTCTTTCATCGAGACCATTGTGAACGAGTTCTGTGATGGAACGAGAACAGTTGAAAGCCCGGTCCTTAAGTGTCTCGTTGAGATCGAACGGACACTGCAGAGGATGGAGAGTCTACCTGAGTCAGCCGGCGAAGAAGCCCTGAAAGAAGCTGACGAAATCATCAAGATTGCGACAAGCATGGTGGAGCTCTTGGCTTCTGAAGACTAACTCTCAGGCTTGATATGCCAACAGGGTTGAAATCTAAAGGAAGTCGTCGATCCTCTTTGTCTCCATCTTTCTAAGGGTTTCGGCACACTTTCTCGGCTCAACAGGCTTGAAGTCCAGCCCCAAAGACACTAGAAGTTTCTGGACTCCTTTTGATATTTGAGGCGCTGCGAGGATTCCCCTGATTTCGCGGTTTACCATGGGCTTTAGGGACTCCACATACTTTGCGAGCTGCAGGGCTGCTTCTCTACCAGCTATTTTCCGTTTTATCTCTATCACGACCATTCTACCTTTTTTATCTATGGCGTAGACGTCTATGAAGCCAGGTTCAACCCTCTTCTCGTAAGTTATCGGTTTCAGACCATCCTCAACGAGCGAGGGATGAAGGAGAATCGCCTTCTGCATATCCTCTTCGCTCGCGTAAAGAGAGAACTCGCCTTTATCGACAAGACTCAGGACAGCCACGAGGTATGGCTGGTCAAAGTGAACTGTCAACACCTCTCGTGGCTTGCTCCTGACTGCTTTGATCGTAAGCGCATCTTTCCTCTTGCTCACATGAAAGAGGCAGTCTGAGGGTTGCCAGTTGACAGGCTCATATCCCTTTGGCCTATGAACGAGGACAGAACCGTCCTCTTTGACAAGCAGAATCCTTTCGCCCGGCTCTAGGGCCGAGTTAGCGCGCCCTTGGTAATCAACCCAGCAGTTACCCGCCACAATAAGAGTCTTATGTCCAGAGATGGCGACCTTAATTGATTCCAGCGCCTCGTCGTACGTCGGGCTCTCAAGAACGATGACGGGTTTGCGATTGGCCAATTGTCTCGCCAACAACCTTTTAGAACTCAGCGCAGATAAGTCTTCTTGAGGAAGCAGGATGGCGCTGGACTGTTGGAAAAAGAAGCGAGAGGTTATGCGCCATTACGATGAGCTCGGCGACATCTATGACCTCCTTTACGGAGACGAACAGAACAGGAAGATCGAATCAGCACTACATGCTACCAGTGTCAAGGGTTCTGACACAGTCATAGATGTGGGATGCGGAACTGGATTTCTGTTGGACAGAATTCAGAAGTCAGTTGCTATGCTCATTGGAGTCGATGATTCTATTGGGCTCTTGAAGATTGCCATGAAGCGTATGAAGGTTCGCCCCGAAAGGAAATCAGCTATTCTAGTACGTGCAGATGCCGATCACCTGCCATTTGTCGATAAAATCTTCGACAAAGTTTTCGCTCTAACCCTCCTACAAAACGTGCCTGACTCTGCTAGGGCCTTGCGGGAGATGATGCGTGTGGCAAAGCATGACTCGGCAATCGTGGTCACGGGACTCAGGAAGTCTTTCACAAAGGATACACTCGGAGGCGTTCTCAGCAAGGTGGGTCTGGAGTTCTCAATAGCAGAAGCTGAGGATCGAACACAGGATATCATCGCGGTTTGCAGAGCGCGCAAGGTAAAGGATAAATAAAGGACGCACGATGTAGTATGAAAGTGAAGCGAAAATGCCGACTCACGGAAGCCTATCAAAAGCCGGGAAAGTTCGTTCTCAGACGCCCAAGATAGAGTCCGCTCCGAAAACCAACAAGCCGCCAAGGGTCAGGTTCAGAAGAAACTTCGAGAAGAGAATCCTTCTCCAAAGAAGGCCCGGACAGAATTGGGGCCGCCGGTAAGTCGCCAAGTATCAAATGCCGAGCTACCTTTCAGACGGAGCTTTTGCGCCTGTATGTCCTAAGGTCGGCGATGTTTGACCTTTCGTCTTTTCTCCAGACCATTGTCTCACCAGTACTCGCGTTGAGGAGCAACACTACGTCTCCCAGGGCCACTGCAATCCACCACAAGCTACTGTAATCAGCCAGACTCGAGGAAAAGATCGGAAAACTTTGAGAACCGTTACCTCAACCCCCCTCAACAATCCCGCAACTGAAACACTGTTTTCCTTCACAAACAATTCTCTTCCCCGCGAGGACCAATCTGCGTTTGAATCGTGCAAAGGTTTCGCAGCAAGC
>CAYXIF010000002.1:0-84258 GCA_964465575.1 uncultured Candidatus Bathyarchaeia archaeon
GATATTAAAAGTGGCAGGGCTAAAAGCGTCAGCATAGGCTTCTTCTGGGAATGCGCTGCAGAGCACGGTGAGTGGAAGGGCAAGCAGTACGAGTATGTTAAACGTGACATCCTCATCGACGATGTGGCTGTTGGAGACTGGACTGGAAGATGCAGCTATCCAGCATGCGGAATAGGCGTGGACACACTAAAAGGCGCAGACCCCTACCCGAATGAGCACAGCTGCAGACTCAGAGATCCAGAGACGCTTGACATAGTGGGCTCTGGCACACGTGAGCATGACGGCAAAGTCTACCGCGTGATCTATGGCAAGCCGAAGGGCGAGAAGGATGCTGGCTCGCTGGAGCAGGCTTACCGCTATCCCATCGAAACTTGGACTGAAGACCAAGCCCGCAAGCACTGTCAAGAGCACGACGGAAGTTTTGAACCTGCAACAAAACAGGAAAGTGATAAAGTGAGCAAAAATCAAGGTGAAGAGGAAGAGGGCGAAAGAGAAAAGCTGCGCAAAGCCGCAGAAGAACGAGAGAGGAAATACGGCATCAAATTCCGTGAAGACGAAGGACACTTAACTCCGCCTGAAGGCTACCCAACAGACGAAGACGACTACGGGGACCCTGTGAATTACAAGTATCCGCTTGTGCCAGAAGACCGTTGCAGCAACGCTTTAGCCAGGTGGGGCGCCTTCCGAGAGGAGTACGAGCAAAGCGAACGCAACATTGTCTACGAGCGCATTGTGCGGCGTGCACTACAATACGGCATAGACGTAAACTATAACCCAGAGTTGCCCGAAGCTAGAACTCTGCCTGCGAGCGTGAAGGAAAAACTGCAAGGATTTGAAGCTGCAGATGCAATAATCGCTAAAGTGAAGGCTTTGGTTGCTCAGCTAAAAGTGGCTTGATATGCAAAATTCAAAAAACTGCACCATTACACTTTAGTGAAACCTTTCTCTGTCAAAATTCTACTTAAGTGAAATGTAAAGTCCATGCAGATTCTACTTGGGTGAAATCCGCTGAAATAATATCGTTTGTTGCAGGCTTGTTTTAAGGATGAAAAATGTCTCAACAAAAAAGTGAAGATGTTGAGGCTTTCGAGGCTAAAATCGCAGACCTAGAGAAACGCATTGTTGAACTTGACGCTGAAAATCAGAAGCTGCGCCAAACGCTTGACGAAGCAAGCAAGACGCTGAAGGTTTACGTGGACCGCGAGAAAGACGCCACAATCAGAGCTATCATGGAGAAGGCTAACTGGGGCAAAGACGAGCTTGACAAGATGGATCTTCCGCAGTTGAAACTCGTTGAGAAAGCCGTGGACAGCGCGAAAGGCACAGTGAAGAACATCCGAAGCGCCGGGGCAACCACAAGCGAAGACGAGCAGAAGCTGACGGTTGGCTGCCTCTACCACAAGGAGAGTGCATAAGCATGCCATTCGTTAGACCAACTAACAAAATTTTGGTCGGTGGAACACCGCTCGTTGAAGAGCTTGTCACTGAAGGCACTTCGGTGAAGCCTGGGCTGTTCGTGATCAAAGGAACTGGTGACCATCAAGTTGGGCTTGCCGGAGACGGAGCCAAAAACGTGCTGGGCATCGTTGACGGTGACCCCCGATACAAACTTGCAGATGCTTTTCCAGACAACTGTCAACGGCATTAAGGCAAATACCTCTTAGGTCCAAAGCTCTGGCATCCTGAGAAGTATCATACATGAGTCCAGTTTGAATTACGTTCATATTTGTCTCTGTGCTAAGACTCTCTGGAAAAAAGGTATTCTCGGCCTTGGAAGTGATACTATGATTAGAGAAAACTAAGCTTCCAGAGTAACCTTTGATCTGGCTTTCTTCTTATGCTCAAGGTCTTTTCCCAAGCCTTTCGAACACAATCTTCAGAGAAGCTTCTCTGACCAAGGAGAAAACCACTGCTTTGTGGAGTAGCTATGCCGATGGAGTGTTAGATTCGCCGTTTTCAGCCATAGATCGTCAACAAAGCCGGGGAATCTTTCCCCTTCACCAGATTTCGAATTGGGCTAAGAATAGGCTAGAACGCGAAGAAAGGCACAAATCAGCCATCTCAGCCAGTTAATCCACAAAACATCTTTTGCTAAAGACTACACTTGGCCTATATGAACGTCTGCAATCTGCATTCAAGACGGAAAGCAATTCTCTTCTGGTCACACGCCACACTAGAACATGCGTGGGTTCTCTTCCCGCCGCGTACGTTTCTGCGTTTGAATCGTGCAAAGGTTTCGCAGCAAGCTTGCTGAGGATTCTTCAACGAAATCCTTGGCAGACCAAGGATTCTTCAATATTTCAGAGCTTCGATTGTTGACTTCAAAGTTTCCAGGCTTTCCCGTTGAAGTTTCAAAAGTATTTAAGGAAAATTTTTTTTTCTGCGCACAGTGTGAAAAAAAGCCGAGAAAGAAGCCAGATCAAGCCCAGAAGAACCCAGCAGCAAGAGCCAAACCGAGCTCACGATTGATGGTCATCTTCCAGCCATTCCACAAGAAGTCTATACATGGGGTTTTTTCTGCGGCGGCACACTACACCCAAGCGCCTTGCCTCGAACAAGAAGACTTAACCGCTGTAGCAACCCATATAGTGGAAGGTGCAAGGTGAGCTGCTTGTCCGACCTAGTTGGACTCATAAGGTCGCTTTCAAATGCCTACGGCCCCCCAGGCAACGAAGAAGAAGTGCGAAAGATTCTGAGAAACGAGCTTGAGGGATACGCTGATGACGTGAGAGTTGACAAGCTCGGGAACATATTCTTCTCTCACCACGGGGAGAAAGGCTACCCAAGAGTCATGTTGGCCGCGCACATGGACGAAGTCGCATTAATGGTCACGTTCATTGAGAAGAACGGTTTCCTCCGGTTCCACCCTGTCGGAGGGGTCACAAGCAACGTTCTGCCCGGCCACACCATTCTTCTCAGAGGCGTTAAGGGCGACCTCAAGGGCGTCATCGGGACGAAACCGCCTCACCTGATGAAGGAAGAGGAACGGAACAAGCCTATTCCCATGGAGGACCTGTTCATCGACATCGGAGCCGAAAGCCTGGAAGAGGCCGAAGCAAAAGACGTGGAAGTCGGAACAATAGGAGTCTTCGATGTCAACTTCGCCGAGCTAGGAGGCGGCTACATCATGGGCAAGGCCTTCGACGACAGGGCCGGATGCACAGTCCTCATAGAAGCCTTCAAGTCTTTGAAGGATTCACCATGCAATCTTGTCGCCGTCGGAACCATACAGGAGGAGATGGGTCTCAGAGGCGCACGAACAGCGGCCTGGCAAACTGATCCTGACTACGCTTTGGCCCTTGAAGGAACATTCGCAGCAGATGTGCCCGGCTCAAGACCCGACATGATATCATCCAACCTCAAAGCCGGACCAATCATAACGATAATGGATCGGTCCATCATCGCACACCCAACTATCCTCAGGATCCTCACCAGAGTTGGAAAGGAGAAAGCTATACCGTTCCAGTTCAAGAAAGTCCCATTAGGCGGAACAGACGCAGGCGCGATCCACCTTGAAAAGGCCGGTGTCCCAACCGGAACCGTATCTGTGCCATGTCGGTACATTCACGGTCCTGTTTCCGTCGCGCACATAGACGACATAGGGAACACTGCAAAACTGGTCACGGAGTTCGTCAAAGCCGTCTCCCAAAAACAATGAACAAACCGATCTCAGCGACACCTGCCGTGGACGAGTATAGTAGTAGTAGGCTATATAGGCATCTTCACGCCTTAGGTTCTACGTTGACTCGGTGAGACATTCATGATCACACACGAGAAGATTGTCAAGTGCGCTGAGGCAATCGTGAACGGCATGAACCTCAAGCAGCGCGAGTCAGTCGTCATCCGCGGAGGAACCCACACCCAAGAGCTACTTGAGGAGATCGGCGTCCTATGCTACAAGAAGGGCGCTCACCCGTTGATCATGGCATCAAGCGACGACTACTCTACCAGGATCTACAGTGAAGTCCCAGCGGAAACACTTGAGGTGACACCGAAGCACTACCTTGCAGCAGTCAAAGAAGCTGACGCGTACATCACCGTTGAACCTTTCAAGGACCCAAGAATCCAAACAAGGTTCCCGCCCGAAAAGATCGCCGCCAGAACAAAGGCCAACGTTCCCATTAGGAAGGTGCTGTACGGCGAAGACGGCGGCATAGGCAAGAAATGGACCTATGCTGGGTGGCCAACTCCTGAAGCCGCAGGCTTCTACTCAATACTCTTCGAGGACCTAGAACGACTTATCATAGACGGCATGACCGTGCCAGCCTCAACCCTTAGGCAGAACACCTCGAAACTAGCCGCACGACTCAAGAGCGCAGACTTGCTACGGATAACGGATAAGAAGGGAACAGACTTCACCTGCAGAATAAAGGACCGCCGCATCAACGAGGACGACGGCGTCGTCGACGACCACGACATTGAAGTAGGCGACCTAGGCAACAACCTGCCCGCAGGCGAAGTCTTCATCGCGCCCCTTGAGACCTTTGGTGAAGGAGTTCTGGTCTGCCCCGTCACGATCGATAGACTCACAAACAAGATCGTCAAGGATGTCACGTTACACTTCGAGAATGGAAGGCTCTTGCTCAACGAGTGCTCAGCCAAAGTCAACGGCGACCAGATGATCGACTCCTTCAAACGATGCCTTGAAATCGACAAGAAAGAGAAGGAGATCCGAACCACGAACATAGCTGAGCTCGGCATAGGCTGCAACCCAGCTGTAGACAAGGCCATCGGTTACATACTCACAGACGAGAAGCTCGGCGGCTCAGTGCACGTCGCCTTTGGCTCAAACACGGGCTACGGCGGAACCTCAAACTCCAGCATGCACTGGGACTTCGTCACCCATCCCAGCGCGACAATCAAGAGACTGGACACAAAGGAAGCAATAATGAAGGATGGGGAAATCCTCTGAGCCCCCCACCGGTACTGTATCGCAGCCATGGCTAGAGCAGCAGACCAATTCTGAGTTTTCATCTTCTGAGGCAAAGAAGTCACTCGGCAAGGGCAAGGAACAATAGACCGCGAAGCATTCGACTGTCAAACAAGCCTTCGCTCCCTGTCTCCTTATGGTTTCCAGAAGGTTTTTAAACCCGAGCTGGCTAGCATTTACGCTTAGAAGCCTTAACTGCCTATTGTTTGTCAGACTGCACAGCGGCAAGAGGTGTTTGCTCACGTTCAATGTGGTCACATTGGGGGATTCGATCCGCATTCCTCCCGAGAAGTTCGGCGGGTCGCTACGGGATGTGGCTCGAGAACAACTCAAGATAAAGTACGAAGGCATAATCGATGAGGAGCTGGGTTACGTCATAGCGGTAACCGACATTCAGGTCTCTCCCATCGGGAAGATCATAGCAGGCGACGGAGCAACCCACCACAAGGTAACCTTTTCTCTCCTAACCTTCTACCCCAAGATTCAAGAGATCGTGGAAGGTGAGGTAGTCGAGATCGCCGACTTCGGCGCCTTCGTCAGAGTTGGACCTATCGACGCATTGATCCACGTCTCCCAGATCATGGACGACTTCATCTCCTACGACGACAAGCAAGGAATCCTCATGGGTAAGGAATCCAAACGCAAGATCATGACGGGAGACAAACTGCGTGTTCGCACCACGGCGGTTTCTCTGGGACGAGGAGGCAGCTTCGGGAAAATCGGCGTGACTGCACGACAACCTTTCCTAGGCAAGTTGGAATGGGTAGAGAAGGATGTCGAAGCCCTAAAGGCTAGAATCGAAGCAAAGCCCGAAGGATAAGCCGAATGCGGAAGTGTGAAGCATGGTTGAAAGAGCCTGCAGGAACTGCCGCCAGATCACAGACCGGAACGCTTGCCCAGCCTGCAAGTCAACCGACTTAAGCGACGATTTCAGCGGGGTTGTAACGATCATTGACCCCGAAACCTCCGCCATCGCCAAAGCCATGGGCATAGATAAGAAAGGGCGATACGCTATACGCATCAGGTGATCAAGATTCGAGTTCTAACACCAGAACTCAGAAACGAGCTGAAAGCTCCGCTTGGTCCGCTTCTAAAAGGCTCCATCACGGAAACGACAAAGAGGCTAAGGGAACTCGTCAAGAATGAGAAACCAGCGATGCTGATCGCGGTCGGCGACGTGGTCACAGGAAGTCTGACCGACAAAGGTATTGTGGTTGATGTAGCAATCATGGATAACAAGATCATGCGGAAACCTATTGCCCCCATAGACTTCGAGGCGCGAAGCACATTTCGAGTTAGCAATCCAGCTGGAACGATCTCAGATGAGTCTTGGGAGATTGTGAGGAAGGCCATTGAATCAAAGCGACCTGTAAAGGTTGTTGTTGATGGGGAAGAAGACCTGCTTACTCTTGTCGCTGCGTCAGTGGCTCCCGAGGGTTCAATCGTGGTCTACGGGCAGCCAAATGAAGGGATGGTCACTATCAAGGTGACTGACGATGCTAAGAAGAGGGTGCTTGAGTTGATCGAACGCATGACGAGCGAGCCTTCTCAGCCTCAGAAAGGTTGACGCAGATATAGCTGATACTGCACTCAGTGGACTTAGTGACGCTAAAAGCACAACGCTGTAAGCAGTCTATAGAAGCGTTAGACTATGAGCGTCTGGCAACATCCCGCTTTTCTTCGAGGACGTTACCGATATTCTTTTATCCCGCCTGATCCATGTAAGGACCAAAAACCATCCAATGGAACTAGAAACAACCTGTACGACTGTTGGTTAGGAACCCAAACCTAGAAAGAAACTAGAGGTGGAAGCGTTGAAGATCGAGATCACAAGCCAAAGACGCAATGAACTGCTCAAGAGAAAAGAAGTGACTTTCCTCATAGATCACAAAGGCAGCGGAACGCCGACCCGACTTGAGACTAGACAGAAACTCGCTGGCATGCTCAATGCTGATGTCGATAAGGTATACGTGAGCAAGTTCGAAACCAAGAAGGGAAGCATGACAGCAATCGGACACGCCAACCTCTACGATTCAGTTGACCAAGCTAGGCACACCGAACCGGAACACATAGTGCTGAGGAACACAAGGCAGGAAAAGAAGAAGGAGTAGCTGAGCAAATGTCTGAAAAGAAAGCAAAGCCGGTCTCATCGTACTATAAGATCCATGAAGGCAAGGTGGAAAGACTTCTCCCGACATGTGAACGATGTGGCCCCGGCTACTTCATGGCTGATCATGGAACCCGCTACTCCTGCGGGCACTGCGGCTTCGCCAGATACAAGGTCGAAAACAACCAGAAGAAGCAGATTGCCTGAGGCCCTAACGTCTTAGCGACTCCAGTTCTTTGCCCATCTCGTTTTGCTCGGCTCCATCTTTCCTTAGCGCTAGACCAAACTGGACTACTGTCACTAGAAGCAGAAGAACGGTCAGGAGGAGCCCAGTATTGTAGATGGCTGGGTACTCCAAGGTATTGCTGAATGACGGAAGGAACACGTACCAAAGGTACACGAGTAGAAGGATCGAACACACGCCTGAGATCACGTGAAAGATGTTGACCCTGAACCTGACCAACCCAAACGTTCCTCCCTAGCGAAGAGGACAACAAATCATATCTGTGTTGGTCATCGCCTATTAATAGTTTCTGAAAGACATCTGCAAGCCAGCATGAGGTCTCACAAAGCTTATGAGGAAACATGGAAAGGTAGGTAGCAGAAAAGTTGAATAGGTGTCGAACGTGAAGGTAGGAATCATTGCTGACACACACGACAATCTGCCCCTCATCGACAAGGCTGTTCAAACACTTAACAAGGAGAAAGTGGAGCTAGTTCTGCACGCTGGTGACTACATTGCACCGTTCGTTGTCTCGAGGTTCAAACCTCTGCAAGCCAAGATGATAGGCGTTTTCGGGAACAACGATGCTGAGAAAGAGCTGCTGCGAAGCAAGTTTCAGGACATCGGCGCCGCTGTGGAAGGAAGATTCGCCGAAATCAACACCGAAGGCTTGAAGGTCGCCATGCTTCACGGAGAAGAAACGAACCTTCTTGAGTCACTCATCAACACGGACGCGTACCAATTGGTCGTATACGGACACACTCACCAATCGAGGATCGACAAGAAAGACAGAACCATGGTAGTAAACCCTGGAGAAGTCTGCGGCTACTTGAGCGAACTTCCGACGATCGCCATCTTGGACACAAGAACAATGAGCGTAAGAACTGTCCGCCTCTCGCCCTCTGTGTGAAAGCCTCTTTCCCTAACCTCGCAACAGAGCAGGATTCTGCTGAAAACATAGATAACCATCTAGATGAAGCGCTTCTTGTCGTTGGACAGGCGATGGCAGCATCTATCTTAAGGCTTTTCGAGATATTCCTTCGCCCCCTGACTCTTTCTGTATCTCTGCGCTACCATATGTGCTTCTCTAAGCGGCTCAGGAACCCTATACCTTCGGGTGCAATGCAGAACGATTCCCACCGCCATCGCCAGCGAGACTTTGTGTCCGATGCTGACATAAATGGGCTTCGCATTCTCTCTCGTGTAGAGCGCAGCGCCCACGATCTCGCCTTCATGAACTATAGGGCTCCAGCGGTGGGTTGCTCCAGTGCCTATTCCGCCGCAAAGGAGGCCTTTTGCGACCCCTATTGTTGGAACATCCAAGACCACGCCAAGATGACTGGCAAATCCTAGGCGACGTGGATGGGCTCTACCATGGCCGTCGACCAGATAGATGTCCGGTTTCGCGCATAGCTTTCTTATCGCAGCCAAGGTTGGCGGAAGCTCCCTAAAGGACAAGAAAGAGCGAATGTAAGGGAACCGCGTCGCTCGACGAGCTGTCCTTGTCTCAATCGGCCGCATCGACGCATAGTCGAAAGCCGCAACCGCACCAAACGAGTGCCTATCGCTGTAGGCAACATCCACACCTGCGACTGTCCTGATCGGGTCAGGCAGGCAATCTTCAAGCATAACCTTCCTCGACAGCATAGTCTGTAGGGCTTCAGCTTCTTCAAGCGACAGCCTAGGTATCTGAGTCAAAGCATACGTTCTTGAGGCCAATCCGTTCACCGTCTCTCAAGACGAGCGACGGCAAGGTCATTCGGATATTTCAGCCCTAACCCCGATGAAGAGTGGACCCGATATCTCGATCTTCTTCTTCTTGCTCGTTATGAACCGCCTAGCAACTTCGCCTATCTTGACGTTCACGTCCCTTAGGCGGCGAGCCTGCCTAACCCATATGTCAAGGCTCTTCTGCCCTGTCCTAACCGCATTCTCAACCCTTGCAGCTGCGAAGCATGCTATTCCGTCGATATACCTGATTTCTGTCGGGACTCCCCTTAGGCGTGCTTGATTCACGAGGAGGACTTCATCTAGTCCTTCGAGGGGCACTCCAACAATATTGCCCTTGTGGACGTATATGCGGTTTTGCGCTGCTGCTCCTAGGAGCCTTGAGTTGCTCTCTTTCTCGTAGAGGTAGACCTTTACTTTCCTGCCTAGTAACTCTCCATCATATGCTAGAAACTCGCATGGGCTAGGCGCGTCTGCGTTTCTTAGAGCTTGCGCAAGTAGTGCTCTCTCCAGCTCTCTCCCAGCCTTGGTCTGCGGCTCTTCCTCGAACCAGATCATCTTGGCTATCTCCGAGTCGGAGAGCGTTAGCTCCATGTTGAACTGGGGGTAGACAAGTTTTCGCACGTCCGCTTCTCCATGCAGTATCATGGCTAACCGCTCGACACCAATGCCTACATTTAGGACTGGATACTCCAGTTCGTATCTCGCAAGAGCTATAGGGCTATAAAGTCCGTAGTCAACGACTTCTGTCCATTCGCTAGAGGCTGGATTGAAGACGAAACCCTCATACTCCATTCCCAAGGCATAGTACTTAGAGGTCACCTTCTTCTTCATGAACCGGAAGTCCCGAAAACCCAACGGTTTCAACAGGGCTTTCGTAATCTCCTCTCCATCCTCTACGGCTACCGCTTGGTCCATGATCACGCAACTCGCAGCGTGATGAACACGAAGATGAGTCTGGTCTTCCCTTTGCTCCCTTCGAAACCGAATGTCAATGGAGAACAGCCTTAGAGGGAGCTCAGTCTTGCCCTGTAGTGCCTGAAGGGTGATGAACCATGCACTCGTAATGTGGGAACGGAGGGTCTGTCTAGTCGGTTCGGGACGCAAAGACAAAAACTCAGGGAACACATCGGAGATGACGCGCATCGCAACAGTGTCCGGAACCTCTAAGGCTTCAGCAACTTCTTCAACCAAGTCGTCTGAGTCAATGTCTCCTTTCTTGTAGTCTCTAAGGACTTTCTTGAGTGTCGAGACCTTGGCTTCGGTCAGTTTCACTCCCGTCTTCCTGATGGCTTCGCACTTTGCCCTGCCTAACCCAACGTCTGGACGAGGCAGGGTTGCCAAGTAGTAACACCGGTCAAGTATGATGGGAGCTTCTGGCCCATACTGTCTATAGATCTCACTCTCGTCAACGATGACTGGATTAGAAACCTCGCTAAAGCCCAAGTCTAGGAAGGAGATCCTTAGTTTCTGAATCAATTCGTATAAAGTGTGGGGAACCCCCCTCCTGTCAGACACCAGTTTTTGTCTCTCGGCTTGTCTTGGAAGAAGTCTTGCACTTTCTCGCCACACGTTCTCGAAGCCTTCTTCCTTGACCCTTCCCAGGATTTCTTTTGGGCTGAGTGGACTCATTCCTTTCGCTTCGCCTCTATCGTGTTCTTGAGCTCTCTTATCGAGCTCTCCAGCGCGCTTCTTCTGACTTCGCCAGTTACGTCGCTTCTCGTGGCTTCTACCACATGCCTTGCTGTGTCACATTTTCTTCGAAGCCCCGGAATCAGGAAATGAACCTCATCAACGTTCGTCAGCTCTGCATAAATTGTTTCCATAAATTCCAGGCACATCTCAGCTTCCTTGACGTTACCCTTCCTGAGGAGATCGAGGACGCGGCGTCTTAGCTCGCCCACCACGTCGGCTAAGCCCAAGACGTACGATGTCATCCGTACATTCACGTCACGGAAGCCTATGAAACATCCCTTGTCGACCAATGCAAGCAACACCTGGGCTTCTGTATACTCTTGGAGAGCGGCGTCAACAGATCCCGTGTGAGAAAGGTCTGGGTAGCTAAGAGATAGCTGGTCTAGCTTGGCGAAGATCTTTTCGGCTTCGGCTAATGTGTTCTTGGCTTCTGACAGCTTGTCTTTATGAACCATGAAGATGGCCTGTTTAGATAGCCTTGTGGCTTTACGCATTGCCGTCTGGACCTCTTGGTGGGCTTGGTCTCTCTTGACTAGCTCGTCTTGGATCTCTCTCAGGATATCGCTTAGGGACATCGATACCACTCTTCTGCGGGTCATGGCAACAACCGAGTTGCGAGACCTTCTATAATAGAACAACAATATTTAAAACCTCTCTCTTTTCACTTGTCCGTTTCCGACAAAGTCCATAAGACGGCAGCTGCAATAGCTTCGCTCGAGTCAAACGACACTGCTCTCCTTAGAACTGCCGAGGTTGAGAACTTGACTTTTCGGTCTAGAGTGCGAAGTCTGCCTAGTGCCATGATTGTCGCGGGGTCGGACAGCGGCGGTGGAGCTGGCGCCATAGCTGACATCAAAACCTTCTCTGCACTTGGCGTCTTTGGCACGTGTGCCCTAACGGCGGTTACGGCTCAGAACACTCGTGGCGTGCTTGAGATCCACGCTGTGCCCCCGGAAGTCGTCAGGAAACAAATGGTAGCGGTCTTAGAGGACATACCCATGAAGGTTGTCAAAACTGGTATGTTGTATTCGGAAGAGACGGTCGAGGTTGTCGCCGCGACCATCAGCAAGTACGAACTTAGAGTCGTTGTGGATCCAGTGATTTGCGCTGGCACTGGTGACCCCTTGATCTCTCAGGAAGGGAGAGAAGCTCTGGTTAGGCTACTTGTCCCTTTGGCCTCTGTGGTCACTCCTAATGTGCCTGAAGCTGAAACAATCGCCAATGTTCGCATCAAAGAGCTAGACGACATGAAAGACGCGGCGCAGCGGATAGCGGAACTTGGCGCCGAAGCGGTCATCGTGAAAGGCGGTCACATAGTTCAACAGCGCGGGAGGGTCTATGATGTCTTCTACAATAATGAGCGGTTCGAGGTATTCGAGAAGCGGCGCCTGAGAACGCAGCCGCACGGCAGCGGATGCGTCTTTTCAGCGGCAATGGCTGCCAATCTAGCTAAGGGCTTAGATCCAGCTGAAGCCGCCAAGAAGACTGAAGAACTCGTCGAGACCAGCATCAAGCACTCGTTCAAAGTTGGTAGCGGAAGAGTTCCAGTCAACCCAATGGCCTGCCTCTACAACGATGCGGAGAAGTTCCGAACCCTCGCCGAAGTTGAGGAAGCTGCGGAATCGATCGAAGCCAGCTCAGAGTTCTTGCCCTTCATCGCAGAGGTCGGCACCCAAATTGCCATGGCTCTCCCGTTTGCGTCGAGCAACAAAGATGTTGCGGCCATCGAAGGCAGGATCGGCAAGTTCCGCGGCAGACCGAAAGCGGTAGGATCAGCGAAGTTCGGCGCCTCAAGACACGTTGCCAACATGGTCCTGACGGCGATGAAACTCAACCCAGAAATAAGGGCTGCTTTCAATCTTCATTACGACCCTCAGCTGGTTGAAGCCTTCAGGAAGACTGGCTGCAAGACGTCGAGCTTCGACAGAAGACTCGAACCCAAAGAAACAAAAGCGGTTGAAGGAAGGACGCTTTCTTGGGGGACAAGGATGGCGATCCAAAGCCTCGGCGAAGTGCCTGACATCATATATGACGAAGGCGATGTTGGGAAGGAGCCTATGATACGGCTCCTAGGAAGGTCAGCTACAGAAGCAGTCGGCAAAGCACAGCAAGCGATAAAATGGTGCCGCTTGCGTGGCTAGACACAGTTAGGGTCACATTGGGCCTCAGTCTTCTTGTCAGTAACTGCCTGTCCAGCAGTACAGACAGAGGTCTTCTCTCTTGAGCCCTTGGTTGTTAGGTGCTTCGATAACAGCCTTGACCAAGCCTTCTAGTGTTTGGAACTTCAGTGTCGTGAAGCCGATCATCTCCCTGATCTCTTCAACCATTGTCTTGTACTCTTCGCTGTTCGGCTCGAGGAACCTATCTATGTCTTTCCCGTTTTCGATCGATGCAATTGCCTTGCATGTTGCCAAATCTTTGACTTTTGTGCCGAGATCAAAGATGCAGGGATACATCTGAGGTGGAGACGCTATACGACCATGGACCTCCTTTGGCTCGTAGGGCAGAATCTTCTCTCTCACTAAGTCTCGAAGTTGCGTGCCTCTTCTAATCGAATCGTCGACCAGAACCAATCTCTTCTTTTTTATGATCTGAGGGTTCGGTATTTGCTTGTACCTTGCGATGAGTTCCCTAGTTTCTGGGCTGGGCGGTATATAGCTTCTTCCCCAACCTGGCGTATACTTGACCAAGGACCGACGTATCGGTGGCACCGACCTAAGGGTCGCGGTCACTAGTCTTTCAAATGCCTTCATGTTCATTCTTCCTTGTTTGAGATCTTCCACGGCACTACTGATCTTCTCTTGGGCCAGCTCAATCTTTCTTTTTACGTAGCCGATGGAGTGGGGAAAACCCGAGTCAGCTATTCCCATCACAAAGTCTGCTTCTATGTCGTCGTTCTCTGCGAGGAAACCGCCGCATCTTTCTCTCACAATTTCGGCATTGATTCCGTAGTAGTCGGATGCTGGGAAACCGAAGTACACGTGAAGGAATGGACAGAACTTTTTCTTGCCTCTGGTGTTAACCCTCGCTTTGATGCCAGATTCGCAGACCGAGGTGATCTCTCGATATTCGAGAGGCTTGTACACCTCGAACCCAAGGTTCGGAAAAGCGCTCGTCTCCGATGCCACAGCCCAGTCTTCGCCTCTGTTGCCTAGTACAAGGGGGAAGGCGCCGCCGCACGCGTATATACTCTTGTCTTCCTCCGAGAGGAGGAGCAATGAGATAGAGCCATCGATCTTCTCGTACATTCGCTCGATTCCGTCAACGACGTTCTTTCCCCTGCTTACTAGCTCGCCAGCAATCTCTGTCTGGTTCAGAACTGTCTTTCCTGATCTAGTCCGGGATCTCTTGAATGTTGCTCCGTTTCCGATTAGTTCGGAGTAGAGTTCTTTGGCGTTTCCTATGAAGCCAGCTGTGCAGAGTGCGAAGGCTCCGATCCTCGATTCGAACCTGAGAGGCTGTTCCTCCTGCACATTGCTTATGACGCCTATGCCTAGTGTCCCCTTGATCCTTCCTTGGTCCTTGTGGAACTCAGACTTGAACTGGCTGTTGCTTATGTCTCGGGAAATAAGTCTTATGTTTCCGTCGAGAAAAGCCAAGCCACCGACTTCGGTTCCCAAATGAGAGTGGTAATCGATCCCGAAGAACAGGTCCGTCGAGAGATGACCCTTCGAGTAAACCCCGAACAGACCACCCAACATCCCTAAAAGCCTCCGGGTAGAACCATCCATGAACCATGTATAAACGGCTTTTGCACAAATCTATATCAATGGGCTTTTCCAGGATTCGCAAGGACCTCCTCAGCAATCGCTTCACCCATTTCCTGCGTCGTCGAGTTGCCTCCCAGATCGTATGTTCGGACCTTGCCGTCTCGCAGGACTTCAGTGACAGCGTCTTCGATGGTTCTTGCGGTCTCGGTCTCGCCGAGGAATTCTGTCATCATCTTTGCGGCTAGGATCATCGCAACAGGGTTTACCTTGTTCTTTCCCGCGTGCTTAGGTGCAGAACCGTGAACAGGCTCGAACATCCCATAGCCGTTGCCGACATTGGCTGCCGCCACAAGACCCAGTCCGCCCACAAGCTGGGCTGCCTCGTCCGATAAGATGTCACCGAACATGTTTGTGGTGATGATGACGTCAAACTTCTCGGGTTCCTTCACAAGTCTCATAGCCATGGCATCGATGTGGTCTTCGTCCACGCTGACGGACAGGTAGTTCTCTGCGACCTTGAATACAGCAGCCCTAAAGATGCCGTCCGTCACTCTCAAGATATTTCTCTTGTGTACGCATGTCACATGCTTCCTTCGGTTCAATGCCAGTTCGAAGCCGATCTTGGCTATCCTTTCCGAAGCTTCCTTTGTGACCACTCTTAAAGCAATGCCTTTTCCTGGCGAGATCTCATATTCCTTGCCGAAGTAGAGCCCTTCAGTGTTCTCCCTGACAATCACAAGGTCTATGTTAGGTTTGAGTGCATTGACTCCCAGCATCGTCTTGCAGGGTCTTATGTTGGCATATAAATTGAAGGCTTTCCTGAGTGTCACAGCGACGCTAGGCGGAGAGCCAGATTCTTCTGGCGTGGTCATCGGACCCTTGAGGCAGGCGTCAGTCTCATTCAGCATGGCCAGGGTCTCGGGTGGCAGATTCGTGCCATACTTCTCCATGCAGTTGTGCCCCGCCTCTCCGTAGGCCAGCGATAGCTTTAGGTCTTTCTTGGCTTTTTGGGCAGCTTCTAGGACTTTGACGGCGGCAGCTGTGACTTCTGGTCCTATGCCATCACCTGGAAGAACAGCGATCTTGTGGACCCTTGACACCGAGATTTCACCCCTCGACTAGGACGCTGAACCTCCATTTAGGCGCGTCAAGCTTGCATTCTTGGCCGGCGTCTGTTTGGGCAATAGAGATTTGCTTGCTTGAAATGATGTCGCTGACCTTCTTTGCCCCGAAGAACCTCGATCTGAATCTAAGGTAGACGGCATCGTGAGTCACCGGGAAGAAGACGAAAACCACTTTCTTCCCGGCTGATTCTCCGTACTTGAGGTGGACGAATGAGTTCTTGTTCGGCTTCGGCGATAACACCTCGACCTCAGGTTTCCAGCCTGCCCCGCGAGCGATGAGCTCGACGAACCTTTCGAAATCGGCAGTCCAACTCCTTAAGTAAGGGTCGCCCAAGTAAGCGCCGCACAGGATCATCTTTCCCTTGCCCACGGGCACCTCCGTTATGAGAGCTCCATCCTGATTCTCTGCCAAGACTTTAGCGGTACCTTTCTGCCAAGGTGTTAGCCATTGCGTTACTCCTAGGTTTAGTTCTTCGCCATCGATCTTTGCCCTGATGGACTCAACAGCCAGGTTGCGCCGTCCGAGCTCCCGAATGCCGCCGAGCCGTGAAGTAAAGCGGTCTGGCGGGTACCGGTACAGTCCTTCGTTGTTGAAGGCCCCGCATTCTGACTCGCAGATGAGGGCTCCTCCTCCTTTGACGAAGTCCGCAAGCTTCCCTTCGGCTTTTTCGCCGACGACTATGGTCCTAGGCAAGAAGAGTGCCTTGAGTCCGGGCAAGACATCAAGGTGTTCTTCTTCAACAACAAGGTAGGGTATGCAGCGTCGTATCAGACTGCGCGCATAGCCTAGCAAGGCCCGCATCATACGGTCAGAGTTGCCCTCTTGAGCCCAGTTCAGATAGTATGTTTGTGGACTGAACATAATGCCGACTTCAGGCTTCGCGGACTTGTAGCCTGCAATGAGGTCGCCGTGCTTTTTGACTATTTCGCCCGTCACTTTCATGGCGGCTAACCGTTCTTCGGCTAAGCCGTCGTCTCCCGCGATGCCGAACCCAGCCGATTCGCGCCCGAAGACTTCGTCCCGCCAGCACCAGAAAAGTATTGTGTCAGCTCCACATGCGATGCCATTCCAGATCCAGCGTTGCTGGGACAGAGCGTCTACTGGCAGGTAGATGTTGTAGCCTATGGCTGCCCGTCCACCCTGAACCTCGCTTAGCCAGACTGCCTTGTCCCTTCCTGCAGACTTGACGAACTCAACGCGTATGGCGAAATCCGCATCGTCCATACCGGCCCACTTCGGGAAGCTTGAACAGCCAACGCCGTCCAGATCGTCGGCGTAGAACCAGTCGTTCCCTCTGTTCACAGCATGGTCATACGTGCCTCCCACGGTCAATGCGCTTGGCGAAGCTGCGTGTACGGTGATCGGGTGATTTGGATCTAGAGCCTTCATGAGCTGGTATCTTGCCTTTGCGTGCTGGTTCGCCCGCCAAGTGATGAAGTGCTCGAAGGTCATCATCTCCGTGTACGGGCGGTCTGGAAGCTTGCCCGGCATGACGTCTTCCCAAGAGCCGTACCGCCGCTTCCAAGCCTTGTTCAACCCATCAAGCCCGCCATACTTGTCGTCTAACCATTTTCTGTATGCAGCAAGAGTGCGATTGCAGAAGCACACAAGCCCGTCTGCTTGTACGTTCCAGCGGAGTTCGTTCCAAGCGTCCCATCCTCGCAGACTCGGCGACAATCGGTACCGAGTCACCACTTGTGTAAGAAAGACCTTCATCCTTTGCCAGACGCCAACATGATCGGTGCAGCCTCCCGGCGTTAGGCCAAAGTGACATTCGTTGCGGTTTGACGAGACGACCTTGTGCCCTATGTGATCAACCATTTCGCTGCCGGGGACCATGCGATGAATCCAGTAGGGCTGAACCTCGGCGATGGCGCTGAGGATCAGGCCTAGATCGTTCTTTTCGGCTAGCTCGACTAGGCTGTCGTAGTCATCGAAGATGAACTCCCCAGGCTTTGGCTCAACCCAGCTCCACAAGATCCAGAGCTGAACAGTATCTAGCCCAGACTCCTTTATCCGGGCAAAGTCATTCGCCCAATATTTTCCCTCGGGAAAAGGAGGCCGGTAGTACTGTACACCAAGGTTCATACAGTCACTCCCTTACTTAATGCGGTCTTGCTTCTTCTAATGCCTCTAGAGTAATAGGTCGTCGAAGGTACTTCGGTTCTGGGCTATTTGTTCCTTTCGCTGCAAAGACTAAAATAAGGGTTGCCATGAAATCTAGAGTGCCACATTCTAGGTAAGAGGGCGCTTGACGTTGGATCTTGAGGAGCGACTGAGCCTAGTATTACGAAACACCGAGGAAGTTGTGACGCCAGAAGAGATACGCAACCTACTAGAAACCAAAACTGAACCTAAGGCCTACTGGGGTTTCGAGTGCTCGGGGTTCATGCATGTTGGGATAGGTCTGGTTCCTGGAGCCAAGATAAGAGACATGGTCAAAGCTGGTTTCAACTTCACGATCTTCTTGGCTGACTGGCATAGCTGGATCAACAACAAGCTCGACGGGGACATGGACAACATACGTGCATGCGGAGAATACTTCAGGCACTGTTTCGAGGCTCTAGGCGTCGTCTCCGACAAGACAAAGATCGTATGGGCTGCGGAGATAGCTGAAGATATAGGATACTGGGAGAGGGTTGTTAGGATTGCAAAGGCTTCGTCTTTGGCGAGAGTTCGCAGGGCATTAACAATCATGGGACGCGAGCTAGACGCGTCAGATATCGAAACAGCATGGGTCCTATACCCGTGCATGCAGGCGTCTGATATCTTCCACTTGGACCTCGACGTGGCCGCAGGAGGCATGGATCAGAGAAAGGCTCACATGCTAGCCCGTGACAGCGCCGACAAGCTGGGTTGGAAGAAGCCCTCATGCGTGCACACGCCCTTGGTGTCGGGGTTGCAGAAACCCGAGATCGTCGAAGCCGAAAGGAAGTTTGACGAGGATGCAGCTCTAAGTCGCAAGATCAGCGCCAAGATGTCTAAGAGCAAGCCAGAGAGCTGCATCTTTGTCCACGACACACCAAAAGACGTCAAGTTCAAGATGAGGAATGCTTACTGCCCGCCGAAGGAAGCCGAAGGGAACCCCGTTCTCGAATTTGCCCAGTACGTAGTCTTTCCGGCCCTAGGAAGTCTAGAGGTTCCGCGCCCCCCCAAATACGGCGGGAAAATAGGTTTCGAGAGTTACGAAGCCCTCAGAGAAGCCTATCTCAAGGGAGCTGTTCATCCGTTGGACTTGAAGAACGGTGTTGCAGAGGCGCTGCTGCGACTCTTGAAACCTGTGAGGGAACACTTCAAGAGGAACCCTGAGCCACTGGAACGAATGAGACGGATAGAGACCACAAGATAGGCTTATTTCATAAAAAGCCCATAGCAATGTCTGTCCGAAACTCATTGAGGTGGTGGACATGTTGTCAGATCTTCAAATAGTAGAGAGGTACAAGAGGATAAGGGTTGCTGACGTTGTGGATGCGTTGGACCGCTATGGGTTTCATGACAGGCTCCTCATTTCCTCTGAGATAAGGCCTCTGTTTCCGGGGATAAGGATGGCAGGTTACGCATTGACCGTGAACGCGACTAGGGTTCAGGAGGAGATTTCGACGATGACTCCTGACGAATATGAAAAGTATGCTGATGACTGGTATAGAAACCAAGGAAACTATGATCACTTCATGAAGCTTGCTGGTCCGGGAGCCGTTCTTGTCGTGAACGTATCTGGCTACAACGACGTTGGCTTCTGGGGTTCAATGATAGGCTTAGTGGCGAAGAGTAAAGCTGTCGAAGGCATAGTCTTGGATGGTGGATGCAGAGACACTTGGGAGATTCAGCGCATCGGATTCCCCGTATTCTGCAGGGCAAAGGGCAGGACCGAGGTCATCGGCAGAGTTGAGGTCAAACCCGACAATGTTAACGTTCCGGTCCTAATAGGCGGAGTGATCGTTAACCCGGGAGATGTGATTGTGGGAGACGATGATGGCGTTGTCGTCGTGCCCAGACGTATTGCTCCACAAGTCCTAGAAAGGGCGGAGAAACAGCTCGCCGTGGACAGGAAGGCTCAGAAGCCCTACTTGGACAAGATGGGGTTGGCTTTCTGAGCTCGTCCCTTTATCAGCTAATGGAGGCATGAAATGCTTGAGTTCTGAAGGGTTCAAACGTGTTGCGCAGATAGGAATCGTGGTTGCCAACATAGAGAAAACGCGGGCTACGTGGGCGAAGCTCTTGGGCGTCAGTGAGCCGCCGATCATCGAGACCGAAGGCTGGGAGGGAACCCACATGATGTTCAATGGCAAGGTGTCGAACGCAAGAGCCAAACTGGCCTTCTTTAACCTCGAAAACATCGTCGTAGAGATCATCGAACCGATTGGCGGACCAAGCACTTGGCGAGACTCAGTCGACAAGCACGGCAATGGCCTACACCATTTGGGCTTCAACATCTCGAACTTGGGAGAGACGCTCCAAAATCTCAGTGAAATGGGCATCGAAGTTGAGCAGAAAGGTGACTACAAAGGGGGCTGCTATGTCTACTTCGACTCTAGGGGCAAGCTGGGAGCCACAATTGAAGCGCTACACAAACATTGTTGATTGGCGTCGAAACCCATTGACTATGGAGGAAGAGTGATTGGAGTACTTCACAACCCAGCAAGTAAGCAAAGCCTTCGTTGTCAGATTGGACCCGGGTGAATACGTGCTCGAAAGCATCAGAGAACTCATCATCAAAGAGAACCTAAAGGACGCCGTTGTGCTTTCGGCAATCGGCACTCTGGACGAGTGCAGGCTTCATATGGTAGTGACTACGAAGTACCCACCAGAGAACCGCTTTGAGCATTGGAAGGACAGACCTTTAGAGCTTGCCCATATTGGAGGCGTCATAGCCGACGGAGAACCTCACCTCCACTTAGTCGTCTCGGATCATGAGAAAGCGTACTTGGGACACTTGGAGGAAGGCTGCCGCGTGCTCTATCTGTGCGAACTGGTTATCATGGAGCTGAAGTCCCTCAACCTAAAGAGAGTTCGAGACGAGAAGAACATTCTTAGGCTCACAGGTAAGTAGTCTTCATCTAATGAATGGTCAGCGGCTGTCCCTTTAGTCTATGTGCCCTCCACGGCAGATGTGGAGCCTCCAGCCGTCAGGAACGGCCAAGATCCGACCTCCGTGCTCTGCAGCAAATTGATAAGTCGTATCAGAGCTGTAGTAGTCCAAACGTTCCGTGTGTAATGGTGGTGGGCCTTGCTGAAGAGAATTTGGAGTGTAACCCTGTATGTGTCGGACCTTGAGAGGTCGAGACAGTTCTATGAGAAGGTCTTGGGCTTGTGCAAGAAGTACGAGTACACCAGCTACGTTGGGTTTGAGTGCGGCGGCGTCGAGATCGGGTTGATTCCAAGAGGGAATCTTGGGATTGGCAAAGACGCGCCTACGATACAATTCCTAGTGGATGACGTAGACGTAGTCTATCAGAATCTGAAAGAACAGGGAGTAGTCTTCACCATCGAAGCCCATGATGAGCCCTGGGGCGGGCGGCAAGCGAGATTCCAAGACCTGGACGGCAACATCTTTGAGCTCACTCAGATAAACTGGCAGAAGTACTTCGGAGTGGCTTCCCGAGGCATGTGACCGAAAACCTCTGGCATTGCCGAAAACGATATCAACGGTAGTGCATCTTAAGTAGATTGCCTACTGAAGCATTGGAGGTCGGCGGGCTGAAGCCTATTGCACGGCAACTGCTCAAGAGCATTCATGACCGGAAACAGGAGCCAGACGTTGACCGATTGAGGACGGCTCTTTCGAGGTTGGGGACACCTGACCGAGTTCCGTTCATGGAGCTCTTCGCAGATGGCGAGGTGATGGCAACTGTACTCAGAAAGCCCTTGAACTTCTTTGTTAGGCGGTTGCTAAGTGAAAAAGAATGGGAGGAGCGCATGTTTGCATTGATCGAGTTCTACGAGATCTTGGGATACGACTATGTTCGAGCTGACACGAGAGACTTCAAGGCAACTCTAAGAATGTACAAGACAACGGAGGAACTCGCGCCTGGCGAAGTGGGCTCAAGGGCGTACAGGTACAAGACCAAAGACGCTGCGCCCGAACTGAACAGGGGCGAAAGAGCGTGGGCTAACGAAGGAACGGGCGTCATTGGTGACTGGGATGACTTCAAAGCCTACAGGTGGGAGGACCCGGAAACGATCGCAGAAGAAGGCAACGCGGGGCTAGAGTGGGTCTGCGATCACGTACCTTCCTGCATGGGCATCGTGACTGGGGCAGGCACAATACTGGAACCGGTCATGTGGTTGATGGGCATCCAGAACTTCTATGTGAGCCTCTATAGGCAACCTGACCTTGTAAGTGCATTGTTCAAGAAGGTTGCTGAGGTATACATAGCCCGCTTCGAGCTCGCAGCCAAAACGACTCGGAAGATCATTGCGTTCTGGGGTTCGGATGACTGGGGCTACAAGAACGGCCCCATGATCTCGCCAGCCATGATGAGAAGGTGGGTCTTCCCGGTCCATAGGAAGATGGCTGAGACTGCACATTCAAGAGGCTCGCTATACGTTCTGCATTCCTGCGGGAACCTTGATGCAGTCATGGAAGACATCATAAGCGATGTCAAGATAGATGCGAAACACTCTTTCGAGGACACGTACCTTTCCGTGATTGAAGCAAAGAAGCGGTACGGGCACCGAATCGGATTGGTTGGAGGCATAGACATGGACGTGCTGTCTAGGCGAACTACAAAAGAAGTGAAGGAGTACGTCAGCCGAGTCTTGAGGGTCTGCAAGCCCGGCGGTGGATACTGCCTCGGAAGCGGAAACAGTGTCGCTAACTATGTTCCGCTTGAGAACTACTTGACTATGCTCAACGTTGGTCTGGAGGAAGGGTGGTACAACTAGCAAACCAACCTCTGCGGCTTCCTGTCCATATAGTATTTTTTGGATACTGGTGAGGATGGCGAAGGCAAATCGGACAAGCCCCTCCGAACGTGTTCGGTGGTTGGTCAGTCTACTCGGGGGCCCGGAGAAAGGTGAGCTGACGTACGATGGTAAGGAGAGGCCACTTTCTCGCTTAGGAGCTCTTAGAGAGCTCAAGAGGCTTGAGGAAGTAGGCGCGATCAGTCCGCCACAGATGCCATGCGGGGTCAACCTGCACATCCACACGAACGAGTCTTTTGGCGTTTTTGATTCGCCAGCTCAGGTCGCTTGGGAAGGGTACAAAGCTGGCCTCGAAGTACTGGGAATAAACGATCATTACACAACTAACGGGCATAGAGAGTTCCGTGAAGCCTGCAGAATCCTCGGGCTTAGAGCAACCTTCAACCTAGAAATCATGGCGCTTGACATGGAAGCAAAGAAGAAAGGAGAGAAGGTCAACGACCCGAAGAACGCTGGCAGGACATACTTGTGCGGAAAGGGGGTTGTTCGCGAGCTTAGGCCCAGTTCTTCAAGCGATAAGCTCCTCAAGACGGTCAGATCTTCTTTCAGGAAACGATGTGAAGAGATGACTAGGAAGGTGAGCGTGATACTGAACGACCTCGACACCTCTATGAGACTAGGCTTCGACGAAGTTCTGAGGTTCACGCCGCGAGGGAATGTCACTGAAAGGCATATTGCACAAGCTTTGGCCGGGCTTGCTAAACGAAGGTTCTCAGACGAAACAGAACGAAAGAGATTCCTTGCCAAGATGTTCGGCGGCTTTGACGAAGGAGACCTTTCCCGTGAGAATCGATTTCAAGACCTGATAAGGAATGCGCTACTGAAGGCAGGTGGACCTGCCTACGTCGAAGAGCCTCCTGAAGCCTTCCCCAGCGTGGAGGAGGCAGTTCAGCTCTTCAGAGACTACGGAGCGATTCCGACCTACCCTGTTCTTGGCAATCCCGTGACAGAGAGGGAACGTAACCTTGATTCATTGTTCTACGAGCTCGAGGACCACGGAATATTCGCCATCGAGGTGATCCCAAAGAGGAACACTAGAGCAAGGCTTCAGGAAATCCTAGAAGCTGCCGAAAAACACGGCTTCCCAGTCTTCACTGGAACCGAACACAACACGAAGGCTCCGGAGCCGCTTCTGGACAAGTTCTCAAGAGACCCTTCGTTTCTTCCCACGTTCAGACGAGGCGCATATCTCGTACTCGGTCACCAGTTTCTCTCAGGATATGCAGGGAAAGGCTATCTGAGGAAAGATGGAAGACTGATGATCGAGAACAGGAACGAGGGAGAGCGGTTCTTCTCCTTTGCTGGTGCGCTAACATGGCACGAAAAGGCTCTCAAGTGGTTGCGGAGCACTGGAAAGGAGAACGTCTTCAAGGTTGTTCTGGGAGTCTACACACTCTTCGGTCAGAATGGGCTCCGTGAGCTAGAAGTTGGTCCGGACTTCGAAGTACCAAGCGCACTACTCGCGAAAATCCACGCAGAAGGCTGTTCAGTGCAGTTTGCTGACGACGAGGCGAGAAGCGATTTCGAGACGATGTCCAGAAGATGCATCGCCTAGGCCTGCTGTCACTGATGGCCCCTCGCAGGGTCTTGCTGTTGACCACATTCAGAAAAAGCAAACAGTGATTCCCTTTTCCTCTTGCCGACTTCGCTTATCGCTCCCATCTTTCTAAGACAGTAAGTCATCCTGCGTACGTGCGTGACTGGGATGTTCATGCTTTCTGCAAGAGTCTTGTTTGTGAAGGGTTGAGCCAAATCCTCTGGCAGGAGGTTGAGGTAGTCTTCTTTGCATGCAAAGACCAGCCTATCGACAACTTCGATGAGTTCTCGGTCTCTGATGCTTATGCCCCTTCTTCGCCAGCTGCCTTTTCCATCGGCGCATCTGGTCTCTTCTTCCTCGATCATCAGGACCTCTATAGAGAAGTTGCGTTCGCGTGTTATCTCTGGTATCCACATGAGCTCTGCGAACAGGTCAAGTACGGTGCCTCTTCTCGGCGACCTCCTTCTCCGAATCAGTCTCCCCGTCAAAGGGTCAACGTGGGCGATCCACTTCTCTTTGGCTATAGGATAAACGAGCCGAACCCTATGATTTCGTGCTAGGCTACCCAACTTCTCTCTTGTAGCAGAGAAGTTCTTTGTCTGTATTTCAACTAGCAGGTCGTCACGGGCAATGTCGACTACGAAGTCGTTTACCTTAGATTCAAACCGATCTCCAGGAAGAGAGTACCAATACTTTATAGCCGAATGAAGAGAGGTTTCGTTCCCCATGCCCGGTACTTTCTTTATCAACACTTGCCCCGCGCTGCAAGAACAGGTTCAGTAATCAGAGAGAGATAATAAGAAGGTTGCTAACATGCTGAAAGATACGTTGTTGGAACAAGGTTCATATCTCGTGCACCCCTCATCGAGTCTCACATCAGGTTGGACTTGGAGATAACTAGGGGTTGACCGGATCTGTTGTAGCCTAGCTACGTGGACCGGATGGTGCAGAGCTCGTCGACGGGACCGTTGCAGGCGAAGGGCACGAACTGTTGAGTAGCCCAGTAAAGATTGGCTTACTTATTGCTTCGGGGGACGTCGTGGCTGCAAACGCGGTTTGAGCTAGGGTCACCGGGTTTCAGCCTGACGAGATGCCGCGGCATATGATGCTGGCTTCGAAGATTGGGTTCGGAGTACGCGACCTAAGCAAGATCCGGCTCGTGAGCGATGTCTTGATCGCCGAGGGTGAGATGAGCGCTGGCGTGCCGCTATCGTCAAGAAAAGCGAAATGGTTCAATCAGGCGCGGCGGGGTTTTCCTAGCTTTTGAATAAGTGCTAGCGTCTTCTCGTCGCCATGTTTGGCTCGATAGGCAAGGACGCCGGCGCGAACGGCCGCGTTTCGCTGCCCCTCGGGGTTGTTGGGGTCGTAGTGGTTGACGAATTGGTCACATGGAAAAGCTGTGCAGAGTCCACAGTGACTAACCTCGTGTGAATCTATGCATGAATATATTTTGCATTCACCCCAGAAGGGACGCCCCCTTTGCGCTGAGCAGCCTAAGCATCTGATTGGTTTCTCTCCAAGGTAGTATGGGCAGGATCCGCAGAACTCGCCACATCCTGTCAGAAGCGCATCCTCCTTGGGCATATTATTCACCTTGCACATGGGACACTCGAGAGCTATTGCCATAAATAACTATCTTCTTGCTTAAGAAATGACTGGTGTGCTGGCTGTAACCCGCCTTCTGTTTTAGGCGGCATTCGGCTTAACGGGCTACCCGCGTCTCTCACAGGAATTCATTGACGCCTATTCGCCCTTTCACCCCGCAGGACAGCCGTTTCATCGATCCCACTGAGCCTACTCGGCGACTTGACGCCTCAACGTCACGGGCTCGGTGGGCGGTCCGTTTCTGTTCTGGAGCCGAGGCTCTCGCCCCACGCCTTGCGGCGTTGCGGACTGTGCAGTGGACGGAGTTTCCTCAAACACGCTTCTCCTCGCTTCCAAGGAGAGTTGTATTCGAAAGCCACCCGCCAGCTCACCAGTCAATAAAAGACTTTGCAGTCGTCTTGGATAAGGATTATCCTTTCTCAATGAATCACTTGGCCGTGTACCTTGCTGGTTCCCTTGTGAACCTTGTTATCGCGTTGACCGACCCGCATTCAGGGCATTTTTGCTGTTCCCCGTAGAAGGTTCTCTGACAGTTGCCGCAGTACGTCAAGCTCCTATCGTACGTGTAAAGCCCAATCCTATACTGCCTCACGATCTTGTTGGTTGTCGCTAGAAGCTGCTCAGCATCTTCGTCCGACTCTTTAAGCGGGATCTTGACCAAATGACTGCTCGAAAATGCTGGATGAAACCGCGACTCTATCGCCAAGTAATCATCTAGCGGCAATCCTGCTCCGTAGGGTGTAACAGTCATATTCGTGTAGAAGGGGTTTTCTCTTCCGCCTTGAGTGTGTACCTCAGCCAGCCCGTACTTCTCAACGTCCAACTGTGCTAGCCTCCTTGCCGCCTCTGCGTCCGGCGCTAGGGCTAAGGTGAAGCGGATTCCGCGGCGCTTGGCGTAGCCTTTCACAAGTTTCGACATGAACTCCGCCACCTCCTCCGCGAAGCTCAACGCATCGCCAGCTTGATGGATAGGCTTCTCAGTCAATGACTCAACGGCCTCATTCAGCCCAATCAAGCTCAAGAGACAGCAGGAGTTCTCAAGCCTGAAGTACGGCTCCCTCTCCTCTTTCTGCATAAGGAAGGGCAGAAGTCCTTCCTGTGCTCGTTTTCTCATGATGTGGTACTTTATCTCAAGGGCTCGAAGACCCATCTCTGAGAGGTCGTCAAGGTTGCGGAAGAAGCTGTTCCTGTCCTTCCCGGACTCGTACATCGCCCTCGGCAAGTTCAATGAGACATGATCGATGCATCCGGTTCTGATCGTGTCGAGCTCCCAGTCCTCCTTCCAGTCGTCCACAAGCCGCATCCCAGTGGCAGTGAAGGAAGCATAAGTTTCTCCTCTAGGGGTCAAGTTAGCGAAGTACGGGAGCCCATCGACAGCGAGTCCATGAGCCTTCAGAAGTAGACTCTCAGCCTCAGGATCCCTGAGTGTCTCAGGTCGAACCTTCACTATGATGCTTGGGGTGAAGATCGGCTTGTTGGTTTCCCTCTCTCGGAAGCATTCAACAATAGCAGTGGCAAGAAGATTGCTCTCTTGAATGTAGTCAGCATACACTCCCAAGTTTTCTCGAGTCGGCCCGTATACGCTTCTCTGGGACAAGAAGTCTGGCACAACAGTCTCCAGTCCGAGCGAGACCCCAGTGAAGACCGAAAGGTTCACAGACGCCAAGAACCGCCGCAGTTCGTCTTTGACCTCGTCCCTTGACAGTCCCCTGATGTATGGAGCTAAGAAAATGTTGAAGCAGTCTACTCCTTGTTCGAAGGAGAGTTCAGCAGTCGCCAGCCTCAAAACGTTTATGACTAGCATCAGCGCGGCTCGGAAACTCTTGGGCGGATCTAGCGAGACCAGCTCCGAATGCCTAGTTCTGTTGACCAGCCCTCGCTGAAGATAGTACCTGAGGTCATGCATGAACCCGCTTGTCTTGAGGACCCAAGAGCCTAGGTTGCTGAGGCTAAGTGCGCCTGAAATGTGAGCGTCCGCCACATCCCTGGGAAGGGCATTTAGAAGAGTGTACTCCTCTATCACGCGGTCTCCTGCGGCCGCATGAATCTTCTCGACATTCGCGGACTTAGTGCTCGTCTCCTTTATCAGCTGAGTCACATCGTAGACTGGGAGTCCAAGACGCGTGAGCTTATGCCTGTACTCTTCTAACCCACGCTCAATCAGAACCGCATTCACGAACTCTCTAATGAGCGGAGCGGTCAGGTACTTCGTGCCGAACTTAAGCAGGCGTTTCTCGGCTTCCCTTGTAATTCGCTGAGCAAGGTCTACAGGCACGTCCGCTTCTCTAACAAGGGACTCTGCGATTTTATTCCTGTCAAAGGTCTCTATCGAAAGACGTGAGGTCCTGACGAGAAGCTTCTTCCGGTATGCGCTTTCATCCAGTTCGTCCGAGAATTCAACGATGGTCTTCCCCAAATCCGTCAGACCATACTTCCTAGAGGTCGGATCAGGCTCAATCAAATCCATGGCGAGAAGCGTTTTCAGATGGTATGCAAATCTGCCTGCGTCCCTGCTTGGACTCAGCTTGAGAAGGTTCATTATCTCGGTATAGGATAGAGATCCCCTTTCGTACAGCATCCTAAGTATGTTCAACCTCAACGGTGAGGCGACAGCTTTAAGGACCCTGCTCCCGAGCCCTTTTCTCCTAGCCAAAATCCTCACTACAACCCTTCAAATGGTTAGTTCAATTTTGTGCACTATATAACGTGAAGGTAAGCCGATAAAAGACTTTGGATACCTCTGGGCAATGTGTTTATTGTTGCGTGATGACTCTAGACTCGTGCACCTTCGGTCAGTCATATGCGAGTCTGGACTTGACTACGGGGAACTTCTAAAGGCTTACGGAATATCTGTTGAAGCAATGGTTGCCACAGTGAGAAGAGTCCTGAAAAGGAAAAGAAGGTAATGGCTATCAGAAGAGGATGTAGCCTCCGCAGACTGAGATGCATTGTCCAGTGACGTAGTCTGAGAGGTCAGTTACGAGGAACTCCATGACTTTGGCGACATCTTCAGAAGTGCCTAGACGCCCCAAAGGTATCTGTTTCTCAAGCCCTTCCGCGGTCTTCCCGGTTCTTCCTTCAGCGATGGCCCTTGAAGTGCTTATCCAACCCGGCGCTATACAGTTGACGTTGATGTTGTAGGGTCCGAGCTCTGCAGCCAAGCATCTCGTGTAATGGATGATCGCAGCTTTCGCAACACTGTAGGGCATCGCCTTAGCCATTTCCGGGGCCACGTGCAAGCCGGCTTGGGATGCGATGTTGACGATTTTCCCAGATCTCTGTCTTTTCATTGGCACACTTGCGGCTTGGCAACACATGATCGTGCCAGTCAGGTTGACATCCATAATGAACTTATGGTCTTCCATCGAGGCTGATGAAGGAAACGTGACAGGAGACCCGGCCTTCGGACCTAGTCGGTTAAGGTTCCCGCCGGCGTTGTTTACAAGGATATCGAGCCGAGAGAATTCGCCAAGAATCTGCTGGATCATCGCTTCGACCTTGTCCTTTACTGTTACGTCGGTTTGTATCCCTATCGACCGCCTGCCCATTCTTCCTATCTCGTCCATCACGGTTGGAGCTGTGAGTTCCTCGCCGTATTCCTTCGCGGACTCTAGGTTGATGTCATTTATGACTACGTCGGCGCCCAACTTAGCGAGGTGAAGGGCATAAGCACGTCCAAGCCCTCTGCCCGCACCCGTCACTAAAGCGACCTTGCCCGCAAGCTTTGAGCACATAAGTAACCCTCAATTCCACAGCAGTTTGATATCAGCCCGGGCTTTCAAAAACCTTGCGCTTGGCGCATGTGTGGCGTCCTCACCGCTTCTATTAAGGTAATTGTCTCGAAGGCCACCTCGCGTTGCGCCAGAATTCCTGCCATGAGTCCCTGTGCCTTCAGTTCTTCCAATGTCCTCTCAACGCCTGATAAAGTTGACTGAACGAGCAGAACTCGGCCTTTGAGGTTCATGTGTCGAGACACATCAGCGACAAAGCGGTCTATGGTTTCCCTTCCTCCCCTGCCGCCTGACCACGCATAGTCTACCCAGTCTACCCGTTCATCTTCTTCCGTCGGCAGATACGGCGCATTGAACAGGATTAGATCGAACAGCACATTCTCTCTTAAGGGTCTGAAGAGGTCTCCGCATACCACATCCAATCTCTCAGAAACGCCGTTGGCTTTTGCGTTCCTGTGTGAACACCTTGCCGCGTTGGGGTTTATGTCCAGTGCCACGACATGCTTGGCTTTGGATGCGGTAAGAACCGCAAGTATTCCGCATCCGGTTCCGATGTCTAGGACCGCGTCTCCCTTTTCTGGTTTTAGGTTGCTGGCCAAGAGAAGCGTGTCCTCAGCCGGTTCATAGACTTCCTTATCGATGTCGAAAGCCTTCCCATCAAAGAATACCTTTCTGGTCACATTCTGTTCTTCCTTTGTCACTTTTAGAGCCAGCTGTCTAGTATTCATGTCTTCTGGTGTCCAATGTACAGCAATCTATATGGCTTGGAATAGCGCAAGCAGTGGAGCAGCTCAGGTCAAGTCAGTGACAAGACGAACGGTCTGTCTCCACAAGGTGTTGTTCGAGAAGTAGTAGTCCCAAGTCCTTGCTAAGCTAATACAGCGTTCGAGACTTTCAACGGTCAAGTGGAAGTGCAGGTTTTCCATGTGGTCATGTATCTCCTCAAGCTCGCCAGCCTTTAGTTCTTCCATGAAGGCGTTGCGCAGTTTCGTGTCAACTGGTATCTCGAACCCATAGCCTTTCATGTTCTTCTTTGAGATTGCTGGTCTGACTGTCCACCTGGCATTTCCTATCACCAGTATCATGTGAAGGGTGAATGGCCCTATGGTTTTCAGCCAGATGCCGCTTCCTGCGTACCTCCATTTCTCTTCTAATCCTCTGACGGATCTCACGAACTCCTCTATGTCTAGGAATCTGACGAACTCTGCCAACTCTCTGTCACTTAGCTTGTCGAGGGCTGAGACGAGGTTCTTCTGTTCATCAGGGACGTAGAGGTCAGGGTGCATGCGCTTAAGGATGAAGAGCTTCTCTACGTGCCTGTGTCGTGTAACATAAATGTAGATGGCAATGCCCTCTTTTGGGAGGTCCCTTCTCTCGATGATGGAGCTGAAGCTCCTCTTGCGAAAGTTCACGTAGAATGGAGGAACCTCAAGTACGGAGTTGATGCTACCAAGGCGGAACTCAATCCTTCCTATCTGAGCCTCAGTTCCCGACATTGCCCCTCTACCAACTTATCAGACTCTAAGGTTGAGGCGGCTTGATGAGCTTCGCGTACTGTGTGATCTTCAAGGGTTCACCGTACAGTGCGATGGCAGTACGAAGAGACGCGATGGAGATGCGGAGGTAGGGAGCTAAATCAGCGTATTCTGGGTTGCTTTCAACCAGTGACTCCAGAGCCTCTGGCCTCTCCATGGTTATGTCAAGTTTCTTGCTTAGCTCTTCGATGCCAGAGCTCTCCTCTGACTCCATCGTCACCCACGTGCCTTGGGTTTGTGCCAACGTCTATCATCGATGTATGTCTTGAGGTTTTCGCTTTCCAAGGAGATGTAAGTGTTTTGCCGCTCAAAGAGCCAGATCGCCTGAAAGGCTGATATAGCCTGAACGCTGTAAGCCTTACTTTAGTGGTCGCGGTTGAGCGTGATAGATGCACACGTTCATTATCCTCTAGTGCAGGGACTTGGCGCCTTCTCCGCCGACGCCTCTATCATTATAGGCGATGGGAGAAGCTAGGAAATCAATGTGTGGTGAATGGAGTATGCGTTCTAGGGCTCTGTGGCCTGAGTGTTGAAGGACGTAAGGGAACATTCCGCCGTAGGAAAGATAGCCATAGAAGGCTCCCACTATCTTCATCTGCCTTGTCCGCTGCTTTATGAACTCTGCAAAATAGAGGAGCCTGTCAGCCATGAACTGGGAAGAGAAACGGTAGTAGTCGATGACTTGCTTGCTGAGTGAGGGGTCTCTGAACCCGTAGAGGTCGGTCTGTAGTCTTTGCTCTTTGCTGGGAATCTGTGCAGAATGAAAATCAACTTCGGCGTCTTTCCAATTATGTCTCAATGAAGTGACATCATTGTTGTATTGGTCTCGAAGCCACATCCGGAAAGCCACAGCCGTGTGAGGAGAATAGTCCCCAAACCTGTTGTCGAAGGTCCCCCAGTATATCCATTCAGTTCCCCAGCCCGCTCCAACCTGGTAGCCTACTACACGGTCGCCGTGTGGTCCTTTCGCAACGTGATCGAGGAATCCTTCCAGTACGTCCGTTGCCTCTTTTCTCCAGACTTCCGACGCGAAGGATTGCCTCTCCTTTTTGATGTAGAGACGGTCTTCGATTTTGTCTATGTATTGAAGGTTGCAGAACCGGTCTAGGGCCTCGCGGTCTCCTACTTCATCTGCGTAGATCGTTAGTTCGTCAGGATGCTCCGTCTCCCACCATAGTGGAGGATCTACAACCACATGGGGTAGAATCCAAGCGTTCGGGTCGACATCTCTTATGTTCGCCATGGCCTTGTCTAGAGACGGATATCGGGGCTGCTGGCCAGGTCTGGGCCACCCTTCACTCATAAGCCTGTAGTAGAACCGGTAAAGATGCACATTCCCTGTGCCGATGTCCGCCAGATAACTCTTTTCGGGTGGGTTCGTGACCGCTATTGTATGAATCAATGGCGCCGTTGGCTCCCCATCTATGAACAGTGTTGGGACGCCTTTCCAGCTTCTCACATATGCAACGGGCATAACTCAGTCTCCTGAGCAGATTGTGCTACTATTGCCTTTCTTTCAGATTAACTTGATTGTTCTAGCTCTGCTAAGAAAGGAACGTGGACCGAACTTAAGAAACATTTGTCTTAGCCTTCTTCTCTTGAAAGAAACTCACATCTAGCTTCTCGGCTCGCACCGTAGACATTTATGGCCCACTTTACATGAAGGCGCATCCTAGCAACGTTCAACCCCGATACCTTGAATGACTGGAAGAGAAGAGCACAAATTCCATCAGAAAAGATGCGGTATTCTTCAGTAACGTGAACAGATCTATTTCATGCCGTTCTGATCTTCTGAGTCGATTGGTTCATAGCTTTTTTTCGCGCTGTGCGCAGAAAAAAAAATTTTCCTTAAATACTTTTGAAACTTCAACGGGAAAGGCTGGAAACTTTGAAGTCAACAACCGAAGTTCTTGAATGTTGAAGAATCCTTGGCAGACCAGGGATTTCGTTGAAGAATCCTCAGCAAACCTGCTGCGAAACCTTTGTTGTTGCATGAACACACAGATGCGGTCAGACTCGTTGACAGTGAGGTCTGTAAATGGATAAGAGAGAACCTGGCCCCGCTAGTTCAGGCTTTAGGGACGAGAATGAATATGTTCGCAAGAAAGCGGAAGAGGCTTTGTTGCTCTTCTCGTCCCAATCAGACGGCTAGCTATCGGATGATTGTTCAGGTCCTATTTCTGGACTCCACTCTAATCGAGGAGGATTTATATCGTTGGTCTTCTTTTCAAATAAGATGTGTCAGTCATTTAGAAGTACTTTGTCCATGTGGGCTTATGCTTTGAAGTCGAAGAAGCGTGTTTTGAAAGCCTTGGCTTACGAGGAGACTGACCGTGTTCCGATTGATTGCTGGGCAACACGACACATTGACAGTCTGCTCTGTAAGCATTTCGGGGTCGAGTCAAGAGAGGAGGTTCTCAGGAAGCTGGAAGTAGATCTTCGTTACGTTTTTCCTGAGTATGCTGGACCAGAGCTAAGAACCTATGCCGATGGAAGCTATGATGATGTTTGGGGAGTCCGCCGAAAAAGGGTGGAAACGAGTATGGGGGAATATGACCACGAAATCTCTAATCCGTTGAGTTCGATAAGCACAATTGAGGAGCTAGAGGTTTGGACCCCTCCTTCTCCTGACTGGTATGATTATGATTCTCTGAAACGCCAGTGCGAACGTTTCCGTGATTACGCGACTGTTCTGGTCGATAAAAGAACAAATCGAACAAGCGTTCTGCATGCCGCAATATATCTTCGAGGGATGCGGCAAGCCCTTATGGACCTGTTCATAAGGCCGGATTTCACGAGGAGACTATACAGGAAGATAACTGACTTCTATCTGGAAGTAAACCGTCGTTGCTTCGAAGCAGCGGGAGATGGCATCGATATATTCATGATAGGCGACGACCTTGGAACACAAGACAGCCTAATCGTTTCTCCAAGAATAATTCGGGAATTCTTGAAACCGGTACTGGCGGAACATGCCCGGCTTGCTGTAAAGTATGGGCTTTATGTTATGCTGCATACATGCGGGTCCATCCGCAACATCATCCCCGACTTAATTGAACTTGGAGTCGACATATTGAACCCCATACAAGTGCGAGCCAAGAATATGAATCCTGAGGAAATAAAAGTTGAATTTGGTGACAAACTCTGTTTTCACGGAGCAGTGGACGTTCAGTGGACTCTGCCATATGGAACTACTAAGGACGTTCGTGCAGAAGTGAGAGAGCGGATCAAAACGTTGGGGAAGGGAGGCGGATACATTCTATGCTCCACGCATAACATACAGGCAGGCACTCCTCTCGAAAACATTCTCGCCATGTACAAAGAAGCGAAAAGAAGAGCCTAACTATGGCAACTTTGGATCTAGTGAACAATCATTGCTGAGCTATCTTGGAGATAGAATGATCCTGTTTCAAGAAACTGGCGTTGTCATTGGTTAGGATTGATTTTGGTATGTCATATTACTTTCCTCTCAACGAAGTTTTCCATTAATAACATTGTTTTGATGGATTCCGTTAATGGGGATCATCTGAAGAGAATAGGGATGTATCAGTCCTGAGTCATTCTTATTTCCATAGAACGGCTATGAACAAACCAAGAAAACGTGGAACGCACAACAAGGAGCCAAACGCGAATTGGAGCCAGACAAGAAATGGAGTAACCCATTAAAGGTTTAGTTGTCCATTCATGAATTGAGGAAGGACGGCGGATGACGGAGAAGTTCATAGCAACCGTAGACCAAGGTACAACCGGGACCCGTTTCATGGTCTTCGGGAAGGATGGGGAAATTGTTGCACAACGATACGAGGAACACAGGCAGTTCTATCCCAAGCCAGGCTGGGTGGAGCATGACCCACTGGAGATATGGAACAGAACTCAGAAGATAATAAGAGAGACTATTGACGAATTCAGGATCAGCTCTAGTGAAATAGCCGCGCTAGGGGTCACAAATCAGAGGGAGACGACGGTCATATGGGATCTAAAGACTGGAAAACCGTGTTACAATGCGATTGTCTGGCAGTGCACCCGCACGAGGGAGATATGCGAGGAACTCAAGGACAAGGGGCTGGAACCTCTGATAAGCGAAAAGACCGGATTGTACGCCTACACCTATTTCTCAGGCCCGAAGATGAAGTGGATATTGGACAATGTGCCGGGCGTTAAGGAGAAGGCTGAAAGGGGCGAGGCTGTTTTCGGGAACATGGACACATGGATCATATGGAACCTTACCGGAGGGCCTGACGGAGGTGCCCACATCACTGACTGCACCAACGCCTCTAGAACAATGCTTATGAACCTGAGAACTCTTGACTGGGATGACGAACTCTTAGAGGAGCTTGAGATACCGTCCGATATGCTTCCAGAGATCAAACCGTCTTCCTATAAGGAGACGTACGGAAACGCAAGGAAAGACGGAGTTTTCAAGTCGGAGGTCCCTGTCTGCGGAGATATTGGAGACCAGCAAGCCGCTCTGGTCGGTCAGACCTGCTTCGAGAGGGGAGAAACCAAGAACACTTACGGAACGGGTTGTTTCGTGTTGATGAATACGGGTCCTAGTCCTGTTCAGTCTAGACATGGCCTGCTTACTACGTGTGCGTATGGTTTCGAGAAGAAGAGGTGTACATATGCCTTGGAAGGTTCAGTGGCTATCGCGGGTGGAGCCATTCAATGGTTGAGGGATAACATGAAGATGATTAGCTCCGCCTCCGAAACTGAAGTCATCGCAGAGTCGGTCCGTCAGGAGGGGTCAGGAGGCATATATTTCGTGCCAGCCTTCAGTGGGCTCTTCGCTCCGTACTGGGACATGTACGCCCGAGGCTGCATCGTAGGCATAACAGCGTTCACAAGGAGGGAACACTTGGTTCATGCTGCTCTTGAGGCAATCTGTTATCAAACGAGGGATGTTTTGGACGCAATGATAGAGGACTCTGGGGTAGACCTCAGCGAATTGAGGGTTAACGGAGGCGCCTCGGGGAATAATTATCTCATGCAGCTTCAGTCAGACATACTAGGTGCAAGAGTTGTTCGACCAACAGTCACTGAAACGACATCTCTTGGAGCGGCCTATGCTGCAGGATTAGCTGTGGGCTTCTGGGAAGACCTAGATGAGATAAAACGCAACTGGAAGGTCAATAGGATCTTCACTCCGTCGTGGTCCAACGAGAGAAGAGACACGTCGTACACAGGTTGGAAAAGAGCAGTCCAGCGAAGCCGAGGCTGGGTTGAACAGTAGTTTCCTGGTCAAGCCTCCTCAACCTCTCTCGTAGCGATTATGTCCACGCCCAAGTTTAGAATGTTCCTAACGATGACGTCTCCCATCTTGACGGGCGCTGGCACGACCAGTTTGGCTAGTTCCGATGCGCATGGCAGAAGCATCTCCTTCGGCACAGGCTTCGTTGAGCGTACTGATGTTAGGGGCGTCTCGGGCCTCCCACAAACTCGAACTGTTGAGAAGAAGTCTCTCTTGGGCGATTTGATCTCTTCTATGCTGTAGTCCTCCCCTCTTTTGCAGCCAGCATTTTCAATCTTGACTACGTCCGTGTTCTCGAGGGTTACGGTTATTTTACATCCTTCTGGACATAGAACGCAAATGACTTCTTGGATTCTCTCCTTTTTCATGCAAGGTTCTTCTTTCATGATGCAGACTCACCACTAGTTCGTTCTCCTCACCTATCTTCTCTAACATCCTCTCTGTCAGTTCAACTTGGGCGACTTGAGAAGGTTTGACAATACGCTTAGGCACAGTGATGTTTCGCCCTATTCCTATCTTAACATTCGTGGCTGGCCTCCGAACACGCAAGTGAATCTCTAAAGGATTCTCTCCGCTGATCAACTGAGGCACAACATACTCTATATCCCTTCCAGCCGCGAGAGAGATTTCTCTCTTCATGGGAGGCAATTCGCCCCTTGCGTATTTTGAAGCACAATACCCCGCCCTTTCACCTTCTGCAGTAACTTGGTCAACAAGATCGTGAACATAGACAACGTTTCCACAGGCAAAGATCCCATCAATGGAGGCTTCCATGTACTCATTGATGAGGGGTCCACCAGTTTTCGAATCAAGTTCTATGAAAGCCTTCTTTGATAACTCGTTCTCTGGGATTAACCCGACAGAAAGAATGAGCGTGTCGCATTCAATCCGCTTCTCACTTCCAGCTACTGAACTTTCATTCTCGCCGCGCTCCATTATCGTTACGGCTTCAACCCTTTCATCCCCATGAATGAACGTTGCCTCATGGCTTAGATAGATGGGAATGCCGAAGTCTGTGAGGCATTGAAGGTTTCTGTCCAGTCCACCTGGGAAGGGCATAATCTCAACCACACCTTTAACCTCAGCTCCTTCCATGGCGAACCTCCTGGCCATTATGAGCCCTACGTCTCCTGAGCCGAGTATCAACACCTTTTTGCCCGGTACATAACCATCGATGTCCATGAGCCGTTGCGCTGTTCCAGCGGTAAAGATTCCTGCGGGTCTTGTCCCAGGAATGCATAGAGCTCCTCGACTCTTCTCTCGGCATCCCATTGCCAGTATGACCGCTTTCGCTTGGAGCTTCAACAGGCCATCTGTCCGGTTAGCTGCCAAGACCCCTTTTCCCACTCCTCCCTTAGAGTTGAGGTCGAAGGCCATCGTATCAGTCTTGTACTCGATTCCAGAATCCTTCACTTTCTTGACAAATCGGGTGATATATTCTGGACCTGTCAGATTCTCTTTGAAATAATGTAGTCCAAAGCCTGTGTGGATGCATTGGGGTAGAATGCCACCCAGATCTTCATTCCGTTCAAGGATCAGTATGGAGTCGATGCCGTTTTCCTTTGCTTCGATGGCGGCAGCTAAGCCAGCAGCCCCGCCTCCGATCACGATAATGTCTACTTCTTTCCTTTCCATCTTTCCAGATCACCAACCAGAAGCTCCTTGGATGGATAGAGCAAGATCCTTGATCCTCCTCCCTTCTTTGTCACATCTTCGACCCGTATCCCAAGTTCTCTGGAGAGTATCCTCGTGACGTGTGGGGTGCAGAATCCGCCTTGACACCTCCCCATGCCGGCTCTTGTGCGATACTTGACCCCATCAAGCGTAGTGGCACCACGTCCTATGGCGTCCACTATCTCCCCTTCGGTTACCTGTTCACAACGGCAGACCACGTGTCCATAGCGAGAATCCCGGGATATTATGCTCGCCGCTTTGGATGGATGAAAATCACGGATTGGATGCTCAATGGGTTTTCTAAATGGGTTGAATCGGTCTTTCTCATCTAGTTGAAGGCCCTCCTTTTTCAGAATGTCTACGACCATCTCAGCGATCGCGGGTGCCGAGGTCAACCCTGGAGATTTTACCCCCGCTACGTTGATAAACCCTCGGGGCTCCTCATACGGTCTGATTATGAAGTCTCCTGTATCGGGCTCAGGACGTAGGCCAGCGAAACTCGTAATCACAGCACCGCGCCTCTTTGAAAGACTAGGAACAAGTTTGCAGGCACCGTCCAACACCTCCCTCATCCCTGAAGAGGTGACCTCTGTGTCCATCTTACTCTCGACATCACGGGCATTAGGACCAACAAGAAGATTCTTGTCAACGGTCGGGGTGACAACGATGCCCTTACTGACGTGAGTGGGCATAGGGAAAAGGACATGGTTCACGAGTCCATCCAGCTCTTTATCATAGACGATATACTCGCCTTTCCTTGGGACTATCTTGAAATCACATATTCCAACCTTGGAAGATATTTCATCTGCAAATAGGCCTGCTGCATTGATTAGATACTCGGCCTCTATCGTCCCTTTCTTTGTTGTTACACCCTTCATCTCGCCGCACTTCACTACGATGTCCAATGCCTCAGTCCCTAGGAGAATAGAGACTCCGTTCTCCCTCGCGTTCTCGGATAAGGCTATGGCTCCCTCGTAAGGACAGATTATGCCAGCGGTGGGAGCGCAAAGTGCAGCAAGAGCATCAGGGTTCAGACTAGGCTCCATCTCTCGAAGCCTCCTGGAATCTATTATCGCCAGTTCGGGAACGCGGTTCTTTCTTCCACGAGCCAGCAACCTTTCCAGAATAGGTGTCTCCTCATCAGCCAAAGCAACAACAAGAGAGCCTATTCTTCTGTAAGGTATGCCCAGCTCCAAGGCGATCCTCTGCCAAAGCCAGTTTCCTCTGGGACAGAGCCTAGACGCTAAGGTTCCAGGCTTATCATCGTAACCGGCATGAATAATGGCAGTATTCGCCCTCGTTGGACTGCCAAAAGCTACGTCCACTTCCTTCTCGATCAAGAGAACCCTCGCCTTGTACTTGGACAATTCTCGCACTATCGCTGTGCCGACAATACCGCCACCAATTACCAGTATGTCAGTCTCCACCCACCTCACCTCCAAGAAGCCAACCTTTTGTGAAGGCCCACGTGGACCCTTTAGCGGTGACTCCGGTCGATGGCTTCCCCGACTTAGTCTCCGTCTCTACAGAGTCAGAGTTATAACATGCCAAGTCACATAAAGCTTCTTCCTTCGTCAATCCTAATCGCGTTTGGCTCTACCTCCACGAACACGTTACATCGCAGCGGCCAAGATGATCTTCTTACCCTCCGTGTCAATCAAGGTGAGTACGACTACACCGGCAAACCCTACTGCAAGATCTGACATTTTTGTCATCTACAGCTTTGTTTCTCTATCGCAGAGACTACCGATAATGTTCGTGTTTTTCACGACATTATGAATCTGTTTCTTTATTGGAAGAAGGGTTTTAGGGGCACTATCTTATTAGTACCTTGAATTGCTTCTGATATTCGATCAGTGGCTTCACCTATTCCATCCTTTCTTTCCAAAATAACCTTTTTCTGCTCGTAAGAGGCTAGGCTGGTTCAAGGAAAGAGGCTGAAGTGCCTAGTGCCTCTCCTCATAATGTGTTCATGTCGGCTCGATGTGTTCACCGTCTGCCAGTTTGCGTTCTAGAGTTGCTACCCTAAAGCTTGTGTTGATCCTCGGTAGTTCTCCCTTGTGGAAGAAAAGCAGAACATCCGCCAGTCTTCTTCCTCGCGCCCTGCTTAGGACTGTCATCAAGTTCTGGCTAGGCAAGTGGCCCTTGAGAGCAATCTTTATCTTTTTCTGACTTTTACTATCCTCGTGAGCGTGCTTTCGGACAGATTCCTCCCCGGCCTCTCCTTTCCGGTTCTCATTGTACCATTTGAATATCTCGTGACGACGAATCTGACCATCTCCGAGTTTAGGAGTGTTGTTTGGGAAGGATGCGTTACTTCCCTCCCTCTTGCTTTCAGCAAGATATGTTGGGATCAAAAGAGAGATGCAGGGAGTTGGGAGACTACTTCAAAAGCGTCGGGAAGGAAGAATGAACACGTTGAAAGAGGATTCAAAGATCTCAAGAATCGGACCATTTGGGGTGATTGAATGACGAACTCTTTAGATATCCGGCTGGTCAAAACTAGGAAGGAGCTTGAGGAGGTTTTGAGATTAAGAAAGACCGTGTTTGTTGAGGAACAAGATGTTCCTAAAGAGATAGAGTTCGATGGTTTGGACCAGAGACTGGAACATGTCATAGTCAGGCTCGATGGCAAAACAATAGGATGTGCAAGAATAAGACCTATGAACGGAAAAGTGAAGTTAGAGAGAATAGCGATTTTGAAGGAACAAAGAAACAAGGGATTTGGCAAAATGCTGATGCAGTATCTGATTTCCCATTGCAGACAGATAGGTGCAAACGAGATAGTAATACATGCCCAGCATCACTTGAGAGGCTTCTATGAAGATTTCGGCTTCAAATCAAAAGGACAACCATTCATGGAAGCTGGCATCAAACATATTGAAATGCTTAGGGTGCCATAGGCTGAATTCACCTTCAACTTACTATTCTTAGCAGGAGCATATGGTGATGTTTCAGGGGGCCTTGTTGTCTACGGAGACACCCATGGCCCTTCTTCCTCCAAAGGAAAGAGTTAAGATGCTAAGCAAGCTCAGGGACTACGGCTATGCTACTCTGCCTGCAGAATGATGAGGGTATCATGAACAAGTGAGAAACGACGCCGCAAGTGTAAGTAGTAACAAGCCAGAGAACAAACCACTGAACTGGGTTGGGATTTAGAAGGATACATGTTGAAAAAGAAATCTGTCGCCTATTCAGGGATTCTTCTGATTACTTTAGGCTCTATCTCTCTTGTTTTTGAACTGTGGTATGCATTGGTTTTTGGAATAATCTTAGATATACAATATTTCACACGTCCAGAACTTAGCGGAGACCTCTTATGGCTTATCAGTGTAAGCTGCTCAATGGTAGTATTGGGGTCAATTTTCATACTTTGGGCATACAAACTTCCGAAAAACTAGGATACAAGCATCGCCCCTTCTGGCAGCAGAACTCGATCTTCGTTGATCAAGGTTTCAAGGTTTCTCTTCCGAATCCAGCCCATGGATCAGAAGCAATTCTTCCCATACTTCTCCGTTAGCTTGTGCTGTCAACACTCTCTCTCAATTTCTTATAGGTGTCTCTGATCCGGTCTCTTATCCACTGGGAGACATCGTTCAAGGCTGGTGGATGAACTAGGAACACGTGGATATCCGATGGTAGTTTTGGTTGGATTCGGATTCTATTCTCGTCTTTCATTAACAGAATTCCAGCTTCTCCATCCTTGAGAGTCTCATCTATCTGCTTTAGGATATACTCGTCTCGCCTCTTTTCTGCTTCAAGATAGAAGTTCTGGATCTTCTCTGCTACTTCGGGGGTTCTGACTATTGACAGACACACGCCCCAATCCATGTATTCGCCAAACAACCTTTTTTCTTCTAGGGCTATGAGCTCGGCCCCCTGGCTTATCTCGGACTCCACTAGTTCATGGCTCCTCTTGTTCTGTTGCTTGATTGACTCTAAGCTATCTTGATCAGCCGAATAGATTGACTCGTGGTAGATCTTGGCTGCTCTGCCAACTTTTCCCAGCTTCTCAATGTGCTCTTTCACTTCGGTCCAGTACGTATCATACAGCTTCTGGTAGTCTTCTGGAGCATCCTTTCCCGAGAATACAAGAGGCACACAATACAGTTTCCTACCTGCCGCGTACTTTTGCACTGACGGCTTCTCTATTCTACCCAGCTTCTTCTTCGACATTTCTACCACATTTATTATAGTAGAAGGACTAGCTTAGACTTGCATGTCCTACTAGTAAGAAATAGTTTTCTCCATATTACTTTTCCCATTTACCTATTCTAGTGGCAAACTTCAGCCTTTGACTACGATCAAGTCCACACGAGAGGAATTTAAGAAAAAATCGCAAGACCATAAGTCGTCCATGAGGTTTGATGGGCGCCGCAACAATTCCTATCGCCATCGGCACTCTGGCAATTCATCAGAAATCCATTACGGCAGAAGCCTGAGAAAGGTTGGCAACACGTCAGCAAAGTAGGAAAAGCCGAACGGGAAAACCGCGAGCAACCGAACAACCGCAATGGCATAAAGAACAAAGCCCAACACGTCAAAAAGCGCGCAAGGTTCTTCCGACCCACAAAACTCCTTATGCTGAGCGGGATTTGAACCCGCAACAAACGGAGACACCATCCACCTAATAACCTTCTTCAACGAAAAACTCAGGTATCAGCTCAGAAACTTGGCAACCTTGTCAACTGATTTTCAGAATCGGGGCGTTAAGATATGGCAGGCCATCCAAGCGCGACTGCTGTCATTAGCTTCCAAGACTTTCTAAGACGACGTTTCAAAGCATCTAGTGCACAATAGATGTCACCAACCCAAACAGTTCCTAATCCTAGTCTTCTGAAGGGTTCAAAAGCGCGCTAGAGGATAATGATAGAGGACCAAAGTGTGGTTCACAGCATTCCAAAGAGTAAGGAGAGCAAAAAGCAAACTCTGATCAAGTTGGCCGATCGAACATCCATGTCATCTGCCCCTTGTCCTTCTCGCTGTCAGTTCATTCAAGTATTCTCTTTTCGCTTTCCTGCTCCCGGGGTGGCCTTCACTCTTTACTGCAAAGTCTTTCGCGTGGAGAATCACTACATCGTAGTTAGAGTTGCCGCTTCCAAACAATGCATGGTTGGCACCGAATTCTAGCGTAGTCATGGCAAACCAGACGTTTTTCCAACTAAGACGTTGATATGTTGAAACCTAACCGTCCAACCCACCATCTCCCATGAATCTCTTTGAAATAGCAAAGAAAATTGACGCATGGCTGAGAACCGAAAGATTCGCGAAGATAGGATTTGGCACAACAACCACACGTAAGGCTCCTGTTGTTAGGAGAAGTATGAGAGAGATAACCCAGTTTTCTCCTGAGAAGTATCTCTTCGTGCTGAACCTGCTTTAGATATGTTTCCGGCAAGTTGAGCCTCTTAATTTCTTTATGTTACGGAATAGTCTCAAACTAGAAGGAAATCGGAAAGTTTTCTGATGGAGCATCCAAGTAGATGCCGAAAAGACGGGCAAGCGGAGCAGGTGGAAAATCCTTCTAGGACATAAAAAAAAGGCTTTTATGAGTAAACAGTCATAAACCTAGGCTAAGAACTCGGTAGGGTGTGAGTACGTTATGATAGTTTCTATCGAGGGTCTAACTAAGAGCTATGGGAGTGTCGTGGCTGTGGATGGCCTCTCACTAGAGGTCGAAGAAGGAAACATTATGGGTCTAATAGGTCCTAACGGAGCTGGCAAAACGACCACAATAAAGGTTCTCTTGGGACTTCTTAGACCTGACCGAGGCAAGGTGGAGGTTTTCGGCGAAAACCCTTGGGACAACGCTGACATAAGATCCAGGATTGGAGCTATCTATGAAAAGGCAAGTTTTCCTCGTCACCACAAGGTCTTGGATTACCTTGAGAAGACATGTAGGATTTTTGGATTTCCTGAATCTAGGGCGAAAGAGATGCTGGAGATTGTTGGGCTTAAAGGAGTCGATAATAGGCAGATCAAGGGCCTTTCAGCTGGTATGCTCCAGAAGTTTTCGATAGCCCAAGCGTTGATGCATAAGCCAGAGTTTGTCATAGCCGACGAGCCCACAGCACACCTAGATCCCCAAGCCAGATCCGATATTCTAAACTTGATTCTGAGACTTCACCATGATGAGAAAGTGACGTTCCTCATCTCCTCCCACATTCTGTATGAACTGAGCAGAGTCTGCGATGTAGCGACCATAATAAACGGGGGTAAGGTTTGGGGTCAAGGACGCCTCATAGAGCTTCTTGAGAAGACTGGAGCCGGAGCCACAAGGATCTCAACAGACAAGCCTGAAGCCCTTGCCAAAGCGGTAGAGGAGTTAGGCTACGTGAGGCGACTGGAGGTAGATGAGAGAGGCATATCTGTGCTTGCAGCCCAGGGATTCCGCGAACAGCTCTATGATGATGTTCTAAAGCTTGCAAGAAAAGTTGGAGCTAATATCTATGGGATAGAAAGCGGAACAGCCTCCTTAGAGGAACTCTTTAAGGTTGCTACCAAACTAGGCGCGGAAGGAGATGCCTAGAATGGGTAAGGCGAGGACCTTCTTGGAGGTTTTCGCGTCCGCCCTAAATGAGGATTTTAGATTTCCGGCTCTGGAGATCATTGTTTCCATTCACACTGTAGGAATTTTCATTATTCTTTGGGTGAGTACTGGAAGTGGCCCAGGAGCCCAGCCTGGCCTGGTCTTCCAGATCCTCCAACGCGGAAGCCCTGAAGCGGTCAAAGCCATCATAGTTTCCAGTTTAGCTGGGTTATGGAGCTTTGTCTTTACATCACCGATCTTTGGAATGCTTATCTTAAAGAACATAGCCTACAGCCTTGGGAACGACCTAGAGAGGGGAGTGATACAAAACGTTCTTTCCTATCCTTTGAAGAGAAGATACATTCTCACGGCTAAGCTTTTGTCGTCTGTTGGGGTCGTCTATATGCTTATGTTAGGTATCCAAATCTTTGAGCTCTTTATCTTAGTCCCCGATACAGTCTCTCAAAACATTGGATTCGTTCTCCTCACCTTCATGGCGGCTCTCAGCTATCCGCTTTTAGTGACCGGCCTTGTGTTGTTGTTGACGCTTTTATTCAAGAGGGGAAGTATAGCCCTGTTTACTGGGATTGGCCTATACTTTTCGATCTCAGTCGTCATGCTGCTCCTATTAACGATGGCCGGCGTGACGAGCTCCGATATTCCACTCAAGATAGCTGCAATCCTCTTCCCCGGAATAGCCCTAGGATCACACTATCAATATGGCCTAGATCCTTCAATAAGTAAACTTTGGACCCCGAGTTTCGATGAATCTCTCTTCTACATTGGAGCCGGCTATGCTTTGGCGTTTTTTGTCCTCGCCATGGGATACTTGTACTTCGAGAGGAGACTGGAAATATGAAGCCTAGAGTGTTCGTTCTGCTCGGAAGAATTGGTTCAATACTGCTGGCTACAGGATTAGCTCTCGGTCTAGTCTGCGTAATTCCTGCAACTTCTGGACCAACCATTGAACCTAGGTGGACTTCACGGCCCATGACATGGACCCCTTATTCTCATCCACAATACTCGCCTAGCAACCCTCAGAAAGGTGTTCGCATGTCAGTGACTTCCAACAGTAGCTTACAGATATATGTGCTCGGCACCCACTCTCTACAATTGAGGGAATGGGCTTTATCGTGGGTGAAAGAGCATTTCCCTTCGCTTAATGCCAGTCAGGCCTACTGGGCCACGCTAGATATGTCGGTTTTAGAGGCCTATTTGCAGACACATCCAGAAAATGTCATGCTTAACGAAGGTGTGAAGGGGGAGTGGTCCTTCGAATTCTTCCCCCCAAATGTGACCAATGTAACCATAGTGGTCTCTAACCCTTCCCTTGCGCCGACTAGTGTAGATATGAAGACAACACCAATAGCAACCTTGGTGCCGAGGCAACGTGCTGTCACAATCACAGAAGTACTTTTCGCGACGGGCATAGTGTTAGCACTCCCACGAATAGTCCAAAAGAGCAAGAATCGCGCTAGACCTCTTTGAGGCCCCGTTGCAATCTCTCTATTCGTTGAGCGGTACAAAATTGCTTGGCCATTGATGTCCATGCCGATGCTGTTGTTCCTTACCAAGCTTCCCCTTCAGAAGGTTGCTGAAGAACTCCCTAAGATAAGCCTTTATTCCGGTCGACGCCTTCCAGATCTCGTCCTTCCAAACCTTAAGATACATGAAACAACCCTCCAAGCATAAAGCCTAGAGGAAGACATATCCATAAACTAAAGAACAAAACTTACTTACACATCTATTGACTGTGACGAAAGCGAAACGCGAACACAAGCAATATGAAGAAAAGGAGCAGGCAGACCTTAACGAGTCTGAAGGATCAAAAGATTTATAGCAAGGCCAGCCAGATTTTTTCCTGCCGGGAAACCCAACCTGCCAAAACCCCCTAGGCCACAGAAAAATCGAGAACACCTTGATCTACATCCAACTTGAACACGCATTGTTCCAGGACATGACAGACGAGTACATTTGCAAGGTAGCCAAAAACCTTAAGGAAGCCACGGAGCTAATAGAAGCCGGATTCCAATATGTGACCGAAATGGACGGCTGCAAACTCTTCAGGAAACCGAAAACATCTTTCCTAGGGTCGCCGTCTGGGCAAATGGGGTCGTCGGCTAGCTTGGTCTAGGCTCCGAGCCTCGGGCGCTCGGGACCCCGGTTCAAATCCGGGCGACCCCATCAAGAATTGCGCATCACTTTGCAGCCAACGGTTTCCGAAATCGCTGAAATCGGACCAGACACCTTCTGCTGCCTAAGTGAATGCTTTAAGGCGGCGTTTCGGCTCTCATGACTGTTGAAAGGCTAACTCGTGGCGAACGCCCTTGCGGGATTCGTCACAAGGATCTTGCTGATCAGACTTTGGTCAAAGCCGCTTTTCAGCAGTAGTGGAACGAAGTGTCTAATCAGGTAGCTGTAGCCCCGAATGCTACCTCCCCGGGGTTCCCCGACGCGGTACCAACCAGCGTCCTGTGAAAGGAGAATCTGATCCCCAAAACTCTTTTCTACCATGAGCTTCAGAAACTTCACGGTTCTTTCAGCGGTTTCGGCTTTCAAGCCGTCGTATTCAACCCAAGCACCTTGACTTGCGATCTTGATGTGGAAGCTCGTGTCCGGCTCGGCATCACAATGGACGACAATCAGCCTGTCAGGGTCTAGCCGCTCCTCGCTAGTGACCTCAAGCAGGTGCATGGCGGCAATGCCGCTGGCAGTGTGGCAGGCGATGACCGCGCCTGTCGATTTGCTGCAACGAGCAGCAGCCCTCACAATCTTCTCTTGAACAGGGACTATCCGGTCGGGGTTGACAGCGATCTTTATGAAACCAGCTTTGACAGCCGTCCCGTCGATCCCCTTCTCAATCTCACGAATCCATTGATCCGCCAGTAGATCGGCTGAATAGTCGAAGGCATATTTTGGAAGATAGGGTTCCTTGTAGAGCCCAGTATTGGTCAGGATGTGTATCTCAGTCGCCCTTGAAAGGTGGGCGAGGAGTTCAGCGTCTCTTCCCATAAAGGCAGGCGTGCACTCGACGAAACCCGAGGTCCCTAGCTCACGTATCTCGTTCAAGTATGGAAGCATGACATCAAAGACTTCCTTCGGATCGTAGCGGTCTTTGCTGCACTTGTCAGCGCCAATGAAGTCGACCGATATATGCTCGTGAACCAAGGCTAAACCGAATGCTTGCGAGGGAATGTCGCCAAGAACAGTCCTAATCTCGCCCATGCAAGAAGAAGGTGCCTATCCCCTTAAAACTTTAACTTGATGGACAAACCGAAATCTAGCTAGAGCCCTTGTACTGCAGCAAGTATAGTGTCTCTCCTCATTATTGGCAGCAGTGAAAAGCTAGGTGCCCACGTTAGGCCCAATATAGGAGTTGTACACTATCTGGATTTTCGCAGAAAGGAAGTTGCTGGTTGTTGACTCTGTTGATTTGTTTTCATCTGACTATGTGACCTTGTGCAAGGCAAGCTTTTCGAAGATTATCTCTTGCAGTTTCTTCTTGTCTTCTTCATCTATATCAACGAGTGGTAACCTCATATGTCCGCCATGAAGGCCAAGCATATCCATTGTGGCTTTGATGACGCCGTAGACCATGTACATGTCAACGTATGGGTACGGCAAAATTGAAGTCGTTGGCCCGTATTTTGTATTCATTTGCGCTACGAATTCCTCAAGCGGCCGCATCTTTTCCAAGAGATCCCTCAGCTTGGAATATTCACCGCTGATTCCACTTTTCAGAAGGTCTACGCAGAACTCGGGAGCAAAGTTCGCGTAGCCAGACACGTATCCTTTCAAACCTAGAAATGCTGTTGCCGCAAACCACCATTCGCCTCTACCTTGAATCACTGGTGTATGGTCACCAATTGCCTTTATCTGACTATAGAGTGTTGGTATGAAAGGCGTGTTCTCCTTCACTGCCACAATCGTAGGTATTTCATTAACCATTTTCCTAAGGAGATGTGGCTTTATGTAGATCTTTGAGACATCCGCATTATTGTACACAACTATTCCTATCTCTATGGATTCCGCTATCTCCTTATAGTGCATGTACAGTCCTCTCTCGCCAGGCACATGATAATAAGGTAGAATCACCATCACGCCGTCAGCTCCCACGTCTTCAGCGTACTTACTGTGTTCTATGGTCCATTTTGTACCTGCTCTATGCGTACCAGCTATAACCGGAACCTTACCATTCGCGACATCAACAACTGTTTCGATAACCTTCTTTCTCTCCTCATCGTTCAGCGCATAGCTCTCACCAGTGCTACCTGTAGGCACGAGTACTAGTGGTCCCAGCTTTCTCTTTTCCACAAGAAAAGCCGTATTTTCCTTTAAACCTTCAACATCTAAATCCTCCTTATCTTTGAAGGGAGTTGTCTGAACAACAAGCATAGCGCCCCTCATGAGGTATTCGCGTAGTTTTTCAGGCTCCACTATTCTGCCCCCAGTCTTCTGATCTGATATTTGATTTGGGTTTTGTAGTATTTATCTACTCCATAATGATTGTTGCATTTGCCTTGGAAGATGGCGGGCCCGGGGGGATTTGAACCCTCGACCTCAGGCTCACTCCGCCTTGGCTGGCTCCGAAGGCTTGCGCCGGGCTCTTTGCCCTTCTGCGCCCTATCCGGCTAGGCTACGGGCCCAATCATTACTTGGCACTTTCTTTTGAGCTACGTCAGGTTTCAAGACAAAGTAACGTGCGAGGATATAAATCATTGCAGTTGAATACTAGAAATACCCAAGTAGACTAGCTCCAACGCACGGAATATCGAAACCTTGGATCATACACGGTGACACTAATTCCCCAAGAGCTTAGCTCAGTCCCAGAGCTGTCTCTTCCGTTATGAAGCATCTCTGCGGGAAGAAGTGGACCTAGCAGCACCTGTGCCTTAACTCTTTCATTTTCGATTTGCCATGTTGAGGGTCTTGGCTGCCAAGAAGAATATGACCCGTCAGGAACTTGGCCCTTCTTGAATAGTTTGTGGAGAGCTCTAAGCGATGGCTCCGCAACCTTAATATCCTCACTGGTGAAGATAAGACTCAACTTGGTGGAGACTGTTCTGTATGAACGAACCCTGGAACGGGCTCATCAATATTGGGATTGTTCATCCAATGGTCTTCCCGGAGACAATGCGGGGAGAAGGACCCATCCTTGAAACTGTGACTAAAATAGCGGCTGATGAGTTCTTCGGAGCCATCGAAGTATCATGGATCAAGGACCACGAAACAAGGAGTAAAGCAGCAAGCCTGCTGGAAAAGGCATTTATCGATGTGGTCTACTGCGGCGGACCACCAATTCTAGTGCAGAAGTTGGACATGAACTCGCTCGACGAGAACGCCAGATCAGCAGCCACTAAAGGCGTAAAACTGCTCGTAGATGAGGCCTACGCCCTGGGCGCAAGAATCGTAGCTGTCTTGAGCGGACCCGACGTCAGTCCTAGCAAACGTGAGAAGGCTAAGCGGCAACTGGTGAACTCATTGAAGGAAGTGTGTACGTATGCACAAGACAAGGGCAAGGACTACACGCTGATGGTCTCCCTGGAATACTTCGACCAAGAATACGACAAGAGACTCCTTGTTGGGCCCGTGATCGACGCTGTGGGCGTTGTAGCGAAGGTAAAAGACAAGTGCGACAACATCGGGCTGACCGTTGACCTAAGCCATCTCCCTTTGCTGAACGAAACCCCGAAGCAAGCTCTTACAGCAGCCAAATCTTACCTTGAGCATGTCCACATCGGCAACTGCGTGAAGAGAGACAAGAACCACCCGCTCTACGGAGACCAACATCCCAGGTTCGGCATTCCGGGAGGGGAAAACTCTGTCGCAGAACTGGCGGAGTTCCTCAGCGTACTCAAAGACCTAGGCTACTTCAGCAAGAAGACTGCGACCAGGCTTCCTGTTGTCAGCTTTGAGGTGAAACCTGCGCCGGGCGAGTCATCTGAAGTATTGATCGCAAACTCGAAGAGGGTCTTTGCCGAAGCTTGGTCTAAAGCTTAAGAGCAGAATTACTTCATGAAGAAGCACAAGTGATGGTGAAGGACTTGAGCAAGTCAAAGAGAAAGAAGATCTACATCACTAGGGAACTGCCCGAAGATGCCATGAAGGTTCTCGAAGCAAGATTCGATGTGGAAGTCTGGCGCGACGAGATGCCTCCTTCCAAAAGTGGTCTCGTGAAGAAAGTGAAGAAAGCAGATGGTCTGATATGCCTCCTAACCGAACAGATCGACAAGGATGTCATAGAGGCTGGATCTAAGCTGCGCGGAATCAGCCAAGTAGCAGTTGGCTTCAACAACATCGACATTGCAGCAGCCACCGAGAAAGGCATTTATGTAACGAACACGCCCGGCGTCTTGACTGACACAACAGCCGACTTTGCTTTTGCCCTCATGATGGCGACCGCAAGGAGGGTTGCCGAAGCAGACAGATACGTCAGGGCTAGGAAATGGAAGGTTCCTTGGGGTCTCACGATGATGCTAGGTCAGGACGTCTGGGGCAAGACCCTAGGCATAATCGGCTTGGGCAGAATAGGCTCAGCTATGGCGCAAAGAGCCAGAGGTATGAACATGAGAATGATATACTATGACATCTACAGAAACGAACAGGCTGAGAAGGAGCTTGGCGTGAAGTTCGTCGACCTTGAGACGTTGCTGAAGGAGTCCGACTTCGTTAGTGTCCATGTCCCATTGCTGCCTGAAACTCGTCACCTCATCAACGAGAGGACTCTGAAGCTGATGAAGAGAACGGCGTGCTTGGTCAACACGTCTCGTGGAGAAGTCGTGGACGAGAAGGCACTATACAAAGCCCTGACGGAAGGCTGGATCTGGGGCGCAGGCCTAGATGTCTGGGAGAAAGAGCCAACAGACCAAGACAATCCTCTGCTCAAACTTGACAACGTGACCGTGGCACCTCACATCGCAAGCGCAAGCATTGCTACCCGAACCAAGATGGCAGTTATGGCAGCCGAGAACATGGTAGCCATACAAGAAGGAAAGGTCCCACCCAACCTCGTTAACAAGGAAGTCTTGGGGGTTAGGCCTCCAGCAAAGTAGAATCCACTTCTTTCTCGTTTCCTCTGGGCTCTTATGTTTCGCCTAGGTAGCCTTAGCTACTGAAGGAGAACGATCCTGAGGACGCCCTCTTTCTTCTCATCTAGCAGTTCCAGTCCACGGTTCAGTTCTTCGAATGGCAGTCGGTGAGTTACTGACTTCGACAGGTCGACCCTCTTGGTTGCTACAAGCTCTATTACCCTTCTAAGGTCATCCCTTGTATGATCCCCTGACTTTCTAAAGGCTCCTTCTCGCAGGGTCCTCATGCCAACGATGCTTATCGGCTCGAACATCGCGGCTACGCTCACGACTCTGCCAGAAGCGTAGTTGGACTCGCATACACTCAAAATGGCGGCTTCCATTGTCTTTGCTGTTCCTGCAACCTCTAGCGCAACATCCACGCCTAGCCCCTTCGTCAGAGACTTTACCTCCTTGGTGGGGTCTGCTTTCGAGGCGTTCACGGCAAAATCTGCCCCGAACTCTTCCGCGAGCCGCAGCTTGAAGTCATCTATGTCGACGCCTATGATCTTGCCCGCGCCCAAAGCCCTTGCCCATGCAACGGCATGCATTCCAACTCCGCCTAACCCGAAGACCGCGACTGTGTCCCCTGGCTGTAGACCGCCTATCTTGAGTGCGTGAAATGCCGTTGAGACTGCGCATCCGATGATGGCTCCTTGGTCGAAAGGTATTTGATCTGAGAGCTTGAATGCATTCCTTTCTGGAACCGAGATGTACTCAGCGAATCCCCCGTCCACATGATGCCCGATCGAAACTCGCTTAATGCAGCGGTTGTCATTTCCTTGACTGCAGTGCACACAGTCTCCGCAGGAGATTACGTAGTGGACGCAGACTCTATCCCCCTCACTGATCGTTTGAGCTTCGTCTCCGCACTTCTCAATGACCCCTGAAATCTCATGCCCAAGTATTATGGGAATCTTGCCAGGCTGTGATCTGCCATGCCTGTAGTGAAGCTCGCTGCCGCATATTCCGCTAGCCTTGATCTTGACCAGCACGTCTTTGGCGCCGACGCGAGGTATTGGGGCCTCCTCTAGTCTCCATGGAGCTTTGGGCTCGTAGAAGCGAAACGCCTTCAAGCCAACTTCACACCTTGCATATAAAAGTTCATACGTGAGGTTGTTCAGCCTTTCAGGGTTCCCGTCTGAAAGGCCTCATCCTTTTGTCAACTTCGGTTAGTCCGACTCGCCTGAGTTCCTCTGACTTCGGAACCCCATTCTCATCCCAACCTATAGCTCCGTAGTATTCTTTTCGAGCTTCCTCGATCTTCTCGCGAGTCACAGCCATACCCTTGTAGGGGCCCTGACCCAATGGTTCGTACCATCTAGCTGGAATATCATCGTGCACGTTCGGAGTCCATCTCACGTCGGGCCCCCCCAGAAGCATTAGGGCTCTCTGAAGGTGGATGATCCTTCGGCCCGTGAGGTCGAACCACTCATCCGCGCTTATCCTCAAACCGGTCACGGCCTCTAGGAACGCCCAGAGCAGATCCCGCGCCTCTTTCTCGAAGAAGTTGAACCAGCAGAAAACGCCTGAGTCATACAGGAGAGCTCTCAGCTCACTGTCCCCATGGTCGATCGGAAGACGAGCTACTGAAGTATGATCTCCTCCCTGAACCGAGCAAGTGTAAGATTCGTAGCCCGGATAGTCCTCCTTGCTCCTGATGCCATGAGCACCAACGCCTATCCCCTTCGCAACAACAGCGTAAGGCAACACATCGACACCCTTAAGCTTGCTGATCCTCAAAGCAGCTCTATAGGTGCCCTCAGCAAGGGTATCGCCGATTCCTTTCCGTTCAGCTATCATCCTAGTCAGCGCGCTGAATGCTTGCACATCTCCCCACTTGAGCTCCAGACCACTGAGGTCGTCTTGGGTCAGGATGCCTCTCTGATAGAGCTCGCCCGCGAAGCCGAGAACGTTTCCAGTCTGGATCCCGCAGAGACCAAGATCGTCGATCAGCGCTGTAAGGTATATGTTCTCCTCAGGCTTGAACAACCCTAGGTTTGGACCCAAGTAGGCTTGGTTCTCGTAGTCCGGGTTGTCTGTTATGGCGCCCTTCAGAGGACCCGACTTGACAACAGCGACTTTGAGGCATGTTTTCGGGCAGCCGAAGTCACCCCAATACTTCTTGACCCAGTACCTCTCGAACGCGTCTGAGCCGTAGCTCTTCTCGTCGTGCCACTCTTCCTGCCAGTTCCTGACTGGCTCTGAACTCAGACGGGCGCCCACATCGTATCCCAGAAAACCTGTGCCCCAACGTCTGAAGATGGTGCTTTTGAAATTGATCTCTAGGATTTTCTCGATGAGCTCCGAAACTCTTGCCAGATCAGCGACATCGGGCAGGGGACCAGTTCCCTTAACGACGACGGCTTTCAAGTTCTTGGAGCCCATGACCGCGCCGTATCCGCCATAGCCTGCGGCATGTGCCCATTTGGCTGCCACAACGGCAAGCCGTGACTGGTTCTCACCTGCTGGCCCAATATAGACGGCTGAAGGTTCCTTCCAGAGTCCATGTCCAGGGTAGTGACTTTCGAGCTGTTCGAGCCCTTCCTTCACAAGGATTCGTGAGGTTTCCTTCGAGTCCTTCCCCCACAGATGGTATGCATCTTTTAGTTCAACATCTGAGTCCTTGATGAAGAGGTAGACCGGCTTCTCAGCCTTACCCTTGAATATAAGGCCGTCGTATCCGGCACATCTTAGTTCAACGCCGAACTCGCCACCGACTGTTGATCCGACAACACCGTTGCTCTGCGGAGACTTGCCTGAAACACAGAGCCTTGCCCCTGGTACATATCCAGTCAGGGGACCGGTAAGTAGAAGCAAAAGGTTTTCAGGAGCTAGGGGGTCAACCTTCTCCCATCTTTTTCCGAGCCTGTCCCAGAGGATCTTGGTTGACAGACCCCTTCCGCCAATGTAGTTACTCAAAGTCTGCTTGTTGAACTTGGTTTCCTTGATGTTCTCCGCGGAAAGGTCCACTTCAAGGAACTTGCCCGCATAGCCCTGCATCTCAGACCATCTCCTCCCATTCTTCGCCGTACAACTGGGCAATCAGAGCTCGAGTGACCTCTTTGGGTGGCTTAGAGTAAAGCCTGAAGGTGTGGCTGTCCTCCCTCTTGAGCGTCTGCAGGGCGTTCCATCCACCTTTCGTGCAGGCTTCGACGCATTTGGGTTGCCCTTCGCAGAGGTCGCAGATCACAGCGTAGTCCTCAGCGGGGTGGATGAAAGGGACCTTTCCAGGGCAGGCATCTATGCAATTTCCGCATGCTGTGCATTTCTGCTTGTTGACCAGAACCGCTTCTGTCTCCTTGCTTATGGTTAGCGCGCCTGTGGGGCAGGCATCGACACAAGGGTAGTCATGACATTGCGCGCACAGATGTGGGACCTCAACACCTGGAACGAGCATGAAAACCCTAACCCTCGAGGCTTCAGGCCAGATTTTGCCCTCGTGGCTTAGGGAACAGACGATCTCGCACCTCCTGCAGCCACTACAATTCGGGTAGTCTCTGGCAATCCACTTGTGTTCGACTTCGCTCATGCTTCTTCCTCATTAAGCTCTCAACAAACCAGTCGATTGACTAATTGATTCGATAGAAGACGCTTATATCTCTTCCAACAAGGTGGCAATGATAGCACAGCTCAGTGTGGGAGCCCCAACTTGTGCCGGACTGCTGCAAGGCTGAAGAATCCGCTCCGTCAAGAAATTGTGCCTGTCCAGCAAGTCTTCTGGTAGGGTCGCAACTGCAGTGTTGTTACCGAACACGCAAGTAGATTTCGCGGCCGTCATATGTCTCCACAATCTGATAGTTGGCCTTCACATAGTCCACGAATTTGGTGAGCCTCTTCAAGCGGCCAGTCCATAAGATCACAAGTTTCACATTGTACTCTTTGGTGAATGCGATGACAGTTTCAGAGTTGAGGTAACCGCTACTTATTCTCATGTGGGATGTATCAGCTAGGTCTGGAGGAACGTCCCTCTCGGCGAAGAAGGCCAGGATTTGCTCATCCGATATTATGTATTCAACGCTACTGGCGTAGGCACGGATTACGCTGACGGCTTGTATGTAACGAGGGTCGTCCCTTGGTGATGTAAGCCGTGAATCATAGCTTAGAACACCAACAGCTGTGACACCGTAGAACAGTGACTCCACAAGGCTTGCGACCACTAATGCCGAGGCTACTAGTCTCCTACGCCTCGCTACTAGAGGCTGCTTTCTGCCACTTTTTTGATTCGTTTCCGAACTCAAACTTGCCTTCTCAGAAAGCAACCTTGAACCTCGGTTCAGGGGGTTCACAAGCGCCACTCCACCAAGTATCGCTAGGAGCGGAACCAAGATGACTGCCTGATGCATGAAGAAAGCCTTGTAGTAGAGTAGAAAAGCAAATGTTGCTCCAGTTAGAGCCACGACGAATCTGCCCTCCAACGCCTTCTTGGTTGCGCACAAAACGGCTCCAATGGAAGCGGTCACGGTCAGTCCCGAATCCATCATAAGCATGCTGTAAATGCTTGCCCCGCGATCCTGCCACGTGCCAGTGTCGGGCTTGGTGAAATGGAAAAGAATCATCTGGTCAATAACTTTGTTCAGATTGAAAAACGGCAGAATGAGTAACGGAACAATCACGCCGACCATAAAGAAAGCCAGACCTCTCAGCTCCTTTCTAGCTACTAGCAGAACCAAAAGAAAAGCAGCAACCATTCCCACGTTCAGTTTCATCATCGCACCCAGGCAGACCAAGACGCCGCTTAGAAAGAGACGTACGTCGCTCTTGCTTCTGAAGCCGCTAAAGAATAGCCAGAAGCCCAACAGGGCGAAGCTTATAGATGGAACTTCAGCCTGAACCGATCTGCTCATACGCACAAAATAAGGCGATATCGAGAGAAACAAGGCCGAAGCAAGTCCTGCCTTGTAGTCCTCTATGCTTTTCGCGATGAGGTGAACGCTGACAATCGCAATCATGGACGTAAACACTATGAAAAGGCGAGCGAAGAGGATGTCCATTCCGAACAGCTTCAGGAATGCGGCAACGAGTAGGATGAAGTGGGGGGGTTGACTGCTGAAAACCTGTGCGTGAGGCAGATTCCCCTTCACGATCATGCGTGCGCTTTCGCAGTAGACTCCCTCATCGTAGTCGTAGATGTACAAGCCGCCGAGGTTGGCAACACGCAGATAGGCTGCAACAAGCAGAATCAAGGAAAGGAGCAAGTATTCCATGGGAAGCTTCACAGTTTGCACCAACTCTTCTTCACTCTCTGCTAGTGATCCCCAGAAGCTGACGGGGTATTCGTCGCCCCGCCTTAGCCTGTGCCCTCCGACGACATATGAGGATGCGCCTTTGGGCAGCTCTCTTACTTTCATTTTATCCAGTGTTGCACCGGTAATGAAATCGAGAGATGACCATTCTGTAGAGCAAGACTTGCATCGCACGTGGCCTTTGATTGCGCTTGTGACATCGTAGCCCGCGTCTGAACCGCAGAGGGGACACGTTGGGAAGTGTCCAACCATCAGTTCTCTGATTCTTGCTTCAACCGCCATGAAACATCTACGCCTTATCTGTCGATTGAAATCAATTTAACTTTTGCTTTTCGATTCAACGCCTTGATATGTTCCAGTCGGAGGAGACTCGATACGTGGCTCACGTTTATCTTTGGGTGTTCATAATCTATCTGTCCAGATGGCCCGAGTCCTGGTGCGCGTTTTGATGGTGGTTGTTACTGAATGAAGCTCAAAGCGAAGTCTCTTGGTCTTGAGGCTGGTGGGAAATCCGTCATTGTTCTGAACCGCGAAGACGCTGAGGACCTTAGCGTTTCAAGCTTAGAGAGAGTAAGAGTCAGAGCTAAAGGGATTGAGGTGGTTGCGATCGTGAATACTGCGGCCAAGCTCATCAACCAAGGTACGATAGGAGTCTACGAGGAGGTCAAGAGCAGCCTAAGCCTTAGAGAAGGCGACGAAGTCGACATCCAGATCGCGCCCCCACCTGCTTCAGTCTACCACATCAGGAACAAGTTGACAAGAAGGAAACTCACATATGAGGAGATTCTTGAGATCGTCACTGACGCTGTGAAAGGGAGGCTCAGCGAGATCGAGCTCACATCTTTCGTCACGGCACTTCACGCATTCGGCTTGGACCTTGACGAGGCGACAAGTCTTGCCCGAGCCATGGTAAAGACAGGAAACGTCCTTGACCTAGACAAAACATTGATCGTCGACAAACACTCAATCGGAGGCGTCCCTGGAGACAAGACAACCCTTCTTATTGTCCCCATCGTTGCAGCGGTGGGTCTGACCATCCCGAAATCCTCGTCCAGAGCCATAACCTCCGCAGCCGGTACAGCAGACAGAGCTGAGGTTCTAATGCCCGTCAGCTTGGACCTTGATGAAATGCGGAGGGTTGTTGAGAAGACTGATGGTTGCATAGTCTGGGGAGGATCATTGTATTTGGCTCCGGCGGATGACATTTTTGTCAGGGTTGAGCATCCTCTCTCAATCGATCCGCTTCTTCTGCCTTCGATCATGAGCAAGAAGAAAGCGGTTGGCGCGAACCTGCTAGTCGTGGATATCCCAACGGGAAGAGGCACCAAGGTCAAGACGATTGGTGAAGCTGACCTCTTGGCCAAGGACTTCATGGAGCTTGGACGCCGCCTCGACGTCAAGGTTCAGTGCGCCGTAACGTACGGCGAGCAGCCTGTGGGCTGCACGATTGGACCAGCCTTGGAGGCTAAGGAAGCCCTTGCAGCATTGACCAGAAAGACCGACATGCTCGACTTGGTGGACAAGGCGGCTAGCCTAGCTGGGATACTGCTCGACATAAGTGGGAAAGGCGGCGGAAAAGCATCTGCCCTAGAAGTCCTGAGATCTGGCAAGGCCGAGAAGAAACTTCGGGAGATCATAGCAGCACAAGGAGGAGACCCAGACATCGAACCCGAAGACATACCAGTTGGAGACAAGACATTCACTGTCCACTCTGAAAAGGATGGGCATGTTCTCTGGGTTAACAACGCCGCACTTGTTGAGACTGCCAGGCTTGCCGGCGCACCAAAAGACAAGGGAGCAGGTGTCTGCCTCCACAAGAAGATCGGCGACCATGTGGAGAAGCATGATGCCCTGCTGACCGTCTACGCTGAGAGCGGCGTGAAGCTACAAAGAGCTCTCGAGGAACTAGAGAAGGCGTACGCTCTTGGCGTGGGCGACAGGATGGAGATGCTCATCCACGAGATCAAAGAGAGACCAGTCACAAGGAAGACGCTTCCCATTGAACGGTGACAGCGGAAGCGGGCGCCATGATAAAAGCCGTCACGTTCGACATGTGGAACACTCTGGTCCAAGACATAGACTACACTGAACCAAGAGTCCAGTACCTGCTGTCGGCCCTGAAAACGGCGAACACCCCAAGAAGCCATGACCAAGTGAAAGGCGTATACAGCTCGTCATATGAGTATGCTCGCAAAGTCTCAAGAAACGAAAACTACCGTTACGTGACAACTGAAGAAAGGCTCGGATATATTCTGAAGAGGCTTTCCGCTGAGCTGACTGAAGACTTGAAGGCGGATGTTCTTAGAGCGTTTGAAGAGGTCGCTGGCACAGATCCTCCACCCCTTGCCAAAGGAGTTTCAGAGACCCTTGGCCAGCTGAGATCGGACTACCGGATGGGCATAGTAAGTGACAGCGGACTGACCCCGGGCAGAGTCTTGAAGAAGGTCCTTTTGAGTCACAGGATCCTAGGCTTCTTTGATTCAACCGTCTTCTCGAATGAGGTCGGATACAACAAGCCCCACAATGCGATGTTCGAAAGAGCTCTTGCCGCCTTGGACGTGAAGCCACACGAAGCCGTTCATTTGGGAGACCTGTTGCACACAGACATCGTAGGGGCAAAAGGGGCTGGAATGAAGGCAGTCTGGCTCAACAATGGCCAGATGGTTAACGCTGGGCCCTGCTTCCCCGACAGTGAAATCCGAGCATTCTCAGAGATGGTCAACGCCCTTCGCAGAATCAGCTGATCTCAGATTGCATGTTCTGAAAGTATTTTCAGCCCGATGATCATCAGGACCAAGCCGCCGGCGACCTCAACCTTGCTTCCCAAGGAACGCCCAACCCTGTTACCGATGTAGACACCGATGAAGGACAAGAGAAATGTGATGATACCCGTCACGATGACCGGGATCAGAATTGTAGCCCTTAGGAATGCAAGTCCCACGCCCACAGCCAGCGCGTCGATGCTTGTGGCGATTGACAGGATAAGCAAGGTGTGAAAACTCAGGTGATCACCATCTTTCCTGGTCTTCCCACCTCCCGCCGACCTATAGATCATCGTACAGCCTACTAGACAAAGTAGCCCAAAGGCTATCCAGTGGTCTACGCCAAAGATTAGGTCGGCTGCTATGATTCCTCCTAGCCATCCTATTGCAGGCATAAGCATCTGGAAGAAGCCGAACGACCCGCCGAACTTTAGAGCGTTGCCCAGTTTCGAGTTTCTTGTTGCCAGACCATTCGCAATTGAGACTGAGAAGGCATCCATCGCCAAACCTAACGCTATGCCCAGGATCGTTAAAGGATCCGTTTGCCAACACTCTCTGGCAGGTGTATTGCGCCTTAGAAGAGAACTGGCGCTTATAAGGACTTCTGTCAAAACGCACCATGTCCCACCTGATCTTCAGATAAGGATATTTCCTAAACCAGCCATTCTAGAGCTGTACCCGGCTAGTGCAAGGCTGGATGGTAATGCAGGAAAGGCTCTTCAAGGTCACCGCAGCCGAGCGTCGACGAAACCTCTGTTCCCTTTGCCTAGGGCACAAAAGGCTTTGCGGCAAACCCGTTTGCCCAATACTCGCCAAGGCTGAGACGTTAATGGGTCTTGAGAAGAGCCTTTCCAAGGAGAACATATTTGGATCTTCGCCGCCTGCGGTGTTTGTGGGTGCTTGGAACTACCCAAAGGTTTTGGCTGGACCTCTGGTTCCGCCTATTCTTTCTGTTGACTCGTCAATCATGGATCTGCCCGAGTTGTGGCTCGACAAGTCAATGGACGAGATCCTTCGCTACCGGTTCACACTTGTGAGGGGAAAACACTCAGTGGATGTCAAATCGGCAAGAACCCCTGGCCGACTCCTTTCAACGTCCCAAGAAATCGTCATGGCGGCCCAGCCAACCGACACTGAGATGTGGTTCGCAAAGAAGCCCAGTCTGAGTATGATCTTCTCACCGCGGGAAGCTCCGTCAGGCCCCTCCGCTGTCATCAGAAGAGCGATCGTTGCCGAGAACCCAAAGGTTCCGAAACCTATTGACAGAGTTGTCTCCGACACAGACATGAAGGCTACGGATGGGCTCGTAAGCCTATACAACTCCGACATCAGTCAACGCCAGATCACGAGGATGCTTTCGATTGGGCTTCTTGGAACGAAGAGGCGGAGGCGCCTAGTCCCAACAGAGTGGAGCATAACAGCGGTCGATGACGTTCTAGCAAGGAGCATTTACAAGGAAATCCTCGGCTATTCTTGGGTAAACAAGTTCATGGTCTTTGGACATGAGGCTCTCGGCAACAACGTTCAAATCCTACTCCTCCCGTCATCCTGGATGTTCGAGGCCCAAGAGGTCTGGCTAGTCTCCTCCAACCCGATTCCAAGCGTCGACTATGAGCTCGTTTGGGGTCGCAGCTCATACGCTGGGAACCTTGCTGGAGCATACTACGCGGCTCGCCTGCCAGTTCTGGAGTATCTCGGAAGAATCGCAAGACAGGCCGGAGCCTTGGTCCTTATGGAAGTCTATCCTGAGTGGATTCCACTTGGCGTCTGGAGGTTCAGAGAGATCTGTCGAGAAGCCCTGAGAAAAAAGCCGCTTATCTTTGACACACTTGAGGATGGCCTCATAGAGCTTCGAAAGAGACTGAGACTTCCCTTGGAGAGGTGGCTTGAGAGAAGCCGAATTCTGCCTTGGCAAAAGCAACAGACTAGACTGACAACCTTCTTACGGTGAAGACTCAAGGGACCTGGTCTGTCCTTATATAGATCAAGATGAATTTAACCAACGTGGACTGAAGATGATGACTCCAAGAGAGAGAATCCAAGCCGCCATCAATTTCCGCAAGCCTGATGCTCTTCCTTGGTGCGAGAAGTTCTACGATGAGACCATTGTCAAATGGCTGAAAGAAGGGCTACCGGCCGACAAAGTCACCGTCATCGACTGGGAGGTCAGAACTGGAAGCGTATCACTTCTTAACTGGCCAATAGTGAAGGGGTTCGATCCGTACAACTACTTCGGATGCTCCAACTTCAGCGGCCTTTCAGTTCCCCTCGATCTTGGTCCTATTCCCAGATTCAGTCAGAGAGTTCTTGCGGAGACTGACAGGCACGTCGATACTTTGACGCAAACAGGAGCTGTCGAGAGGCGGTTCAAGCAAGCCGAGTACATATGGTACAATATGCCGATGTTTCTCAGCTTCCCCGTCAAAGACCAGAAGACGTGGAACGAGTACAAGAAACGCCTCGACCCGTGCGACGTGAGAAGGTACCCAAAAGACTGGGAAAAAGACCCCTACATCGAAAGCTTCGAGAAGTACCAGACAGGCGGAACAGCCCTAGCCATCAGCGGCTTCTACGGTTTCGGAGCCCAACTAATGGGAGTACCCGCCTTCCTCTCAGCCTTCTACAAAGACCCCGTTCTCGTCGAGGATATGGCAGAGCATTGGGAACACTTCACAGTGGAAGCAGTGACAAACGCGGTTGAGACGCTGAGGGACAGAATAGACCTAGTGTTCTGGTGGGAGGACCTAGCTGAAAGGCACGGTCCATGCATATCCCCCAAGCTCTATCGCGAGCTTCTTCTCCCAAGGTACAGGAGGGTTACAGGCTTCTTCAGAAAGAACAAGATCGATCGAATACTAATGGACAGCGACGGGAACATAGGCCCCCTACTCGATCTGATTGTAGAGGCAGGGATCACCGGTCTCTGGCCACTTGAGGTCAATGCTGGAATGGACGCAAAGATGGTGAAGAGGAAGTTTGGGGACAAGCTCTTCCTTGTTGGGAACTTGGACAAGAGGAAACTGGCAGAGGGCGGGGAAAGGATGAGGAACGAAGTCGACTCCAGATTGCCAGAACTCAAGCAAGCTGGCGGCTACATACCAAGCGCAGACCATCTGATCCATGTCGAGTTCACCTTGAAGAGGTTTGAGGAATACGCAGCCTACGTGAAGAGTAAGCTAGCCTACTAGACCAGCAAGAAGATGCTTCCGGAGGGTCAAGATTTATCTGCGCGTACGGCTAACGGGGCTCTTATGAGCAGACGGCACATCTCCCGCGAAGAGGTTGAGCACGTCGCTTGGCTCGCTCACGTAGAGCTAACCGAGAACGAGAAGGCGCTTTTCACTAGACAGTTCAACAGGATCCTTGACTACTTCAAGAAGATTGCCGAAGCAGACACAGAGAACTTGCCCCCAACCTACCACGTTCTCGACTTGGCCAATGTGTTTCGTTGCGACGAGACTCGGGAATCCCTGTCAAGAGAGGAGACTCTCAAGAACGCTCCAAGGAAGGAGGAGGGCTTCTTCAGATCGCCCAGAATAGTGTGATCGAAACGGGAAGGAGGGCGGCCCATGGTCAAGCCGTACGAGATGACAGCCGCAGAAGCTGCAGATAGAATCAAGAGTCAGGAGTTGTCAGCCGAAGAGTACATTGCTTCTCTGCTGGAGAGAGTCCACCAAGTAGACGAGAAGATCCACGCTTTCGTAACAGTGATCGAGGAGGCCAAAAGGAAGGCAAGAGATGTCGATCGAAGAGTTCGTAGGCGGGAGAAGTTGGGTTTCCTTGCTGGTGTTGCCCTGGCCGTGAAAGACAACATTAGCACTAGAGGAGTACGCACGACATGCTCCTCTCGGATGCTCAAGGACTACTTTCCGCCGTATGATGCGACGGTCTTGGAGAAACTGAAAACCTGTGACGCCATTATTATAGGCAAGACGAACATGGATGAGTTCGCAATGGGAACAACCACCGAGACCAGCTACTTCGGAACCACACATAACCCTTGGGATTCTCAGAAAGTGCCAGGCGGATCATCCGGGGGGAGCGCAGCAGCTGTGGTAGCCGATGAAGCCTCGCTCGCTTTGGGTTCCGACACAGGAGGCTCAATAAGGTGTCCGGCTAGCTACTGCTCTACGGTTGGACTGAAGCCCACGTACGGGCTTGTCAGCCGGTTCGGACTCATCTCATACGCTAACAGCCTTGAGCAGATAGGTCCCTTGACGAAGACAGTACATGACTGTGCCTTGCTTCTCTCGGCGCTATGCGGCCACGATCCAAGAGACACCACTTCTGCTAGCATTCCGCCCATGGACTACACGGCTTTCCTCCAATCCAACACAGAAGGGCTCAGGATAGGTGTGCCCACCGAATTCCTAGGTGAAGGCGTCGAAGACGAGGTCAAGAAGACCGTCTGGACGGCCATACATAAGTTTGAAAGCCTCGGCGTTTCCTATGAGGAGCTTTCCCTTCCCAGCATGAGCTACGCTTTAGCGGCGTACTATGTCGTCGCGATGTCTGAGGCAAGCTCCAATCTGGCACGTTACGACGGTATCCGCTATGGTTGTCGGAACAGAAAGGACGAGGGAGACTGGCCAACCGTTTACGCCAAGAACCGCAGACGTGGATTCGGACCCGAAGTCCGAAGGCGCCTAATCCTCGGAACATATGCACTATCGGCTGGCTACTATGACCAGTACTATTTGAAGGCTCTGAAGGTCCGAACTCTCATCCGCCGCGACTTCGAGAAAGCGCTAAGAGAATACGATGTTCTTGTTGGGCCAACGATGCCTTTGTTGCCTTTCGATATCGGGGAAAAGATCGATGACCCCCTAACGTTGTACACATGCGATGTACTTACGGTTCCGGCGAACCTCACAGGCAACCCGGCGATCTCCATACCATGTGGATTCAGCAAGGGACTACCGATCGGGCTGCAGATGATAGGCAGACCCTTCGACGAGGGCACAATACTAAGAGCCGCGTACGCCTTCGAACAGAACACTGACCACCACGAAAGAAGACCTAGCATTTGAACCGGCCAAGCGGACACCCTTTCCACTTCTGAAACATGGATAAGCTTCATAAGCGGGAAAGGGCACACGGTAGTCCGCCTGGGGGCGGGAAAGATTGAGCAAGAGCAGAATAGACTATCCCAGAAACTATGTACTAAGGATCACAAAGGAAGAATGGTACAGGCAGGTATACACGATCAAGAAGTACTATCCGGGCGTACGACGGCGTTGGGACCCAAGCGGCACGATCCTCCTAGTCCGCAAGCCAGAGAAGACGGACTCTTTCATTGGGTATGGCATCGTGGGAGACTTCACCAAGAAAGATCAGCTGCCAGAAGAGAAAAGGCAGGAGTGTGTCAAGATGGGCTGGAGAGGCGAGATAGCATTCAAGGAGCTGTACAAGTTTGACCCTCCGCTTCCAATCAAGGACACGGCGTTAGGCGGTTTGGGGGCCAAAGGCAAAATTCTTCAAGGATACCCCCTTACCAATGAGCAGGTGCAGTCTGTCCTAGACACCGCTAAAGGAAGAGTCTCATTCATCAAAGCTCAAACTTAAATACCGTTCTTCCAGCACAAAGCGTGACTTTTCGCATCCAACCGCGCACTCATACTACTGGAACACAATCCTTCTTGCGCCAGGCCTCTTCAAGGTTACAGGGGCGTCGTTGCTCGTGGCGATGCATTTGACCACAGGCGAAACACCATTGTAGCCTCATAGACACAATGAGGCTTAACTGCATCTTTATATGCGTGGGAAGTCATACGGTTCTCATGAGGCTAGAAGGCAAGGAGGGTGGAAATGGAAACTCCAAGGTATGAAAGAAGCAGAAAAACGTGGCTCATCGCAGTTCCGTTGATAGTTCTTCTGCTGGCTGGCATCCTAGTACTGTCTCAAGGAGTTGTCATCGTTCCAACGGGAAGCAGAGGTGTCGTCCTCACATGGGGTTCGATAACAGAGGTTATGGACGAAGGCTTGCACTTCATCATGCCGGTGGCGCAGACAGTCGTGTTCATGGACGTCAGGATACAGAAAGTCGAAACGCAGGAGTCGACAGCTTCCAAGGATCTTCAGGAAGTCACCACAACGATAGCCGTGAACTACCGCCTGATACCTAGTCGCGCAGGGGATATCTACAAGAACCTCGGCAAGGAATATGAAATTCGAGTGATAAGGCCCAACATCGAAGAGAGCGTAAAGGCAACCACTGCACTTTTCGAGGCCGAAGAATTGATTACAAAAAGGGAGCTTGTCAAGACGGAGTTCAAGGATATACTCGCTGAAAGGTTGTTAGGTTTCCATGTTGAGGTGCTGTCCGTCGCGATCGTTGATTTCCGGTTCTCAGTCGGGTTTTCCCAGGCAATTGAGGCCAAAGTCACAGCCCAGCAGAAAGCTCTTGAAGCCAAGAATAAACTGGAGCAAATTAAGTACGAGTCTCAGCAGCTCGTCATACAAGCGGAAGCCGAGGCTAATGCAACGATTTTGAAGGCACAAGCTCAGGCTGAAGCCATAGCCTTGATCAGACAGGCACTGACCGATGATTACCTCACCTACATGGCGATACAGAGATGGAATGGCATCATGCCGTACTTCTACGGCGGACAAGCTTTGCCGTTCATACAGATACCCACCAACAGCACAAGCCCGTAAGAAGAGGTCTTTCGGCCTCCTCTCCATTCTTTCTCTAGAGATCCTTAGGACTCAGAAGGCCTTGATAGCGGTGCGACCGAGCGGGTTGGCGCCTTCAGTCTGGGTCTTAGCGTTAACTTGGCTTCACTGGCTTTCCTGCCATTGAGGACTCGTATATTGCGTTGAGTATGGCAACAGACTTCCTTCCTTCTTGGCCGTTGACCATTACTGGCTTGCTCTTCTGGATAGCTGAAACCATGTCTTCGATAATGTTTCTTGGTCGATCAGGGTCGAGCTGGAATTCGTCCAAGGATGGTTCCGAATTATTCTTAAGCTTGTACAAGGTGATATTTCCCTCACTCCAAACAAGCGAGCCATTGTCTCCCGTCATCTCAATGATGGAGCCCAAGCTAGGGTAGCTCGTGGTTGTCGTCACAAGGGATCCCCAAGCCCCACTCCTGAATGTCAACAGGGCTATGCTAACATCTTCCGTCTCGATCTCATGAGCAAAAGTCCCATACCGGCCATAGACAGTTTCAACGGGCCCCATGAACCATTGAAGAAGGTCTATGAAGTGGATGGCTTGGTTCGCAGCTGAACCGCCCTCTGTGACAGTCCGTTTCCGCCAGCCCGGAGGATGCCCTCCTTCGTAGTACTGCTGGTCTCGATACCATTTCATCCGCAAATCGCCAATGATGAGCTTGCCCAATCGTCCGTGGTCAAGGGCCATCTTGATCTTCTGGTTTGTGTCGCTATAGCGTTGCCCGAAATCCACTGCCAAGTAAACACCTGAGTCTACAGCCGATTTGATTGCGGCATCGCACTTCTCAACACGAATATCCATTGGCTTGGTGACGAAGGCGTGTTTGCCCGATTCCATGGCCTCAATCGCGAGGTCGCAGTGAGTGCCGCTTGGAGTGAAGACACCAACGACATCGATGTCGTCTCTTGCTAGCATCTCGTCGTAGTTGACGGTCCAATCACATTCCAGCTCTTCAGCCACCATCCTCGCCTTCTCCTCTTGAAGGTCACAGACACATCTGAGCTCAGCGCCCACTGTCTTCGGAATAAGTCTGGCCCGATTGGCGCCCATACCAAGACCCAGGATGCCAAACCTGACAGAGCCACTCATTTCGGGTCTCTCCTTGCTGTTCTTCTCCATCTTAATATAACATTCCTCTGCTGCTCGTACATATCCTTTTTCCGCGTTTGTCTCTTTCTAGTCTCCTTTCGGCATCGAAGCGTCTTGGTGCAGGTAGTACTTCCTTAAGCTCTTCAAAGATGCGATGTAGCGATCAAAGCCTGCTTCATAAATACTTCTGTCGCCGCCTGGTTCGAAAACCCTGGGTTCCAAGTTTACAGCCTTCAAGGCTTCCTTGAGAGACTTGTAGCGCCCTATGCCAGCAAACGCCGTTAGGGCTGCTCCAAGAGTCGTGTACTCTTTCTGCTCCGTGATCATGACAGGGAGATCTAGAACGTCAGCACGGATCTGGTTCCAGAGGATGTTCTTGGCGCCCCCGCCCACGACGCGAATTCTCTTGATATCGATGCTCGCAGCTTCCTTCAGGACCAAAAGAGCTTGCTTGAGTTGGAAGGATAAGCCCTCAAGCGCTGAACGGGTCACGTGACCCCTTGAGGTCATCAAGCTCAAGCCTAGGATCGTGCCCATGGCACAGTACTTCCTGGTTGGCCCGCTTTCCTTGACGAAGCTGGGTATGAAGGTTACACCGTCTGATCCAGCAGGCACGGTCTCTGCTTCCTTGGTCATGATGGCGTACTTCTCGTCGCCCATCCTTGGGAAGAACTTGTCCAGAACCCACTCAAGAACGCCTGACCCCATCATGAGAAGCTGCGGGTTCCAGAGTCCCCGTTGAACATCAGCCTCAATGATCAGACCGTTCTCAAAAGCCATCTTGCTGGGGATGAATCTTTCGGACCGAATGCCAAGGATCTCCCATGTCCCGCTTGATACAACAGCTTCATCCATCCCTGCTCCAGACCCATACAAAGCGAACTGAGTATCATGTCCACCAGCAATCACAGGCACACCCGCGGGTATCCCACTCTGTGCGCTTACCTTTTCTGTAACATAGCCGACTATTTCGCCAGGCTCGCGCCAGTCAGGGAAGAAACTCGGGTCCAAACCCGCTAGCTCCAGCATGGCGGTGGACCAGTCTCTTTTCTTCAGGTCCATTGCCATCATAGTTGATGCGCTTGTGGGTTCGATGTGGAACTGGCCTGTCATCTTGTGTACGATCAGACCGGGCATCATGAGCCAAGTGTAGGCGTCACTCAGAGCTTTCGGAGCATGCTCCCTTAGCCATATTAGTCTAAAGAGTGTGTTGAAGGAGATAGGCTGGTAACCCGTGACTTGAAAGATTCTGAACGCCGGCGTCTCTGCAAGGACATTCTTCACTGTCGCTTTTGTTCTTGGGCACTGCCAAGAGATCGGCGGATATGTCAGGGTTCCGTTGCGCCTGATCGGTGCACCGTCTGCTCCCCATGTGGTGACGGTCACAGCCCTAATGCTCCTTGGCCTCACTTCCTTGGAGACTTCCCTAGCTCCCTCACAGATCTTAAGCCAGATCTCTTCCAAGTCCCAGACAAGCCAGCCTATTGATTCGTCTTTCTGGGGCTGGGGACTATTTGGACGGCTTGCTTGGGCGACTATTCTGCCTTCCGAGCCAACCGCAATGGTCTTTATGTTTGTCGCTCCACAGTCGAGGACTATGACAACATCTTCTTGTTCAGGCATGAGGACGGCCCATGCCTATCTGGTTCATCAGCCTAGTTATGGATTTCGATTAGCTTCTTCTTCGAGGATAAGAGAAGGGACTCTGCGCCTAAGCGCCTCGTAGAGTAGGTAACCTCCGAATATGCTTATGAGCGCATGGAAAAGGTTGAACACTGCAACCAAGGGGCTGATTGCGATTACCGCATTGAAAGGCATGCCCTGTATCGGAAGGACTGCCAGATTGGCAAGGGCCATAACGGCAACTCGTGCTAGGCAACCTAGTGCAAATGAAGCAAGCTTTGCGAACCGTGGCTTCTTCTCAAGCCACACCAAACCCGCAAACATACCAAGGATCGTTGAGAACTCAGCCAACGCCTTCATCGATGCACCAATAAGATCAGGGCTACGGACCGCTATTGCGAGAAAAGCCACAGAAGACGCAAACGCTCCTGGGACCAATCCGAGAATAAGAAGGGACAGTACGATGGGGACTCCCGTGAAATCGAATTTCAAAACTGGAAGCCACGGAAAAGGTATCTTGAAGCCAGAGAACTTCATAGCGTAGTCGAAGACGACAACGAGAGCGGCAAGAACGGCAGTTAGAGTCACAGTGGTGGTTTTGATGTTCATCCATGACCGTGATACAATGCGAGCGTTGCCTCTTAAGAGTATCTACTCAGAACTGGTTGAAAGCTTTGGGGTCGGCGCGTCCTAGATCCCCAGATTCTGGCCAACGGACTGGATTGCCCTCAGAGCTATCAGGAAGAACTCTTCTCTCGGTATCCCAATCTCCTCGCACATGAGTATTCTCTGCCGGTCTGCCCCTCTCGCGAAATCCTTGTCCTTGAACTTCTTCTCAACCGTTTTCAGTTCTACATCTCTAGCCTTCTTTGACGGCATGACCAAGGCGCAGGCTATGATCAACCCAGAGACAGCGTCAGCCGAGATGAGAGCCTTCTCCATTCTTGTTTCAGGCATTACACCTGTGTTCTCATGGTTATGAGCCTTGATCGCCCTCAGAACTACCTGCGGAAGCATCTTCTCATCAAGGATCTCTTGAGCCAGAAGGCCATGTTTCTCAAAGGCATCAGCAGTTCGTTCATAGTCGATGTCGTGTAATAGGCCAGTTACCCCCCAAAGAGCCTTGTCGTCTCCCAGATGCTCCGCTACAGCCTTCATCAGCGCCTCAACAGCAATCATGTGAAGGAAAACATTGCGGCGCTTCACATTGGACTTCACTAGTTCTAGCGCTTCTTCACGGTTCAAGACGGACCACTTAGAGGGATATTTCCATGTGTGAGGCTGCCTATTTATCCGTTTCAGGCCTCCGGTGTATCCAGAGAACTCAGCTTACTTGCTAGGCGGCTTCGGGGTGATGCTCCTTCTTGGAGCTCCGCGCTCTAGGTCATCCAGCTTGCTGAGCGTCTTCCTCGCGTAGTCGGCTATCTGATTCGCGTTTGCCTCGATATACAGCTTGCCTTTCTGCTTTGAGGCTCGGCTTGGTACGCCCCAAGTTCCGTGTTCGCTTAGGGGCTTCATGCCGACGTAGTCTAGGTATTCACGAGTTTGGTCTGGAACACTGTCTATGATCTCGTCCTTCCTAACCAATTGCTCGTTCAGATAAAGCATGCATGAAGTCTCCGTGTTCCCAGCGTGCAAATCTGAAGGCTCATCTCCGCTTAGTCCCATGTGTATGACCTTCATGTCTGGATATTCTAAGTTCAGCTCACGTACGGCAGGTTTGATGATCCAGTTTCCGCCGTGCCCGGATATTACGATGACCTTCTTTACGCCGTGGAGATGAAGCGACAGGATGATGTCTTTCATAACCTTGACCAAAGTCGAAGGCCTAAGACTCACAGTGCCGCTGAACCCCAGGTGCTCTTGTGAATTGCTGTAGGGCAACGCTGGCAGAAGATAGCAGGCACCTAGTTTCTCAGCCACATTCCCTGCAATCTCTTGGATGATAATCCAATCTGTGCCAAGAGGTAAGTGTGGTCCATGTTGCTCGACGGCACCGATTGGCAGTATAGCTGTGTCTACGTTAGAGTCTTCAAGCTCTTTGGAAGTGTTGGAGACTGATAAAACTTCCATGAGTTTTAATCATTGGACTGATGAATAAAAGCCTTTGTTGGATCGTCCTGACTGACTCATGGTCAACACTTTGGCGCAAAGCCTTAAGACTGAAATGTCAATATTCTGGTTCAAGGAGAACAGTCTATGAAGGAAGTTCGTCTGGGGGGAATCATACCCGCCATCGTCACACCGATGACCAGCGACTTCAATGTCGACGAGGAAACATTACTAGACTATGTGAAGTGGATAGCTGGCCGCAAGCTAGGAGGACTAGCCATAAATGTAGACTCCAGCGAGGGTCCCCACCTGTATAGGGAGGAAAGGAGCAAGATTGTGGAACTGGTCGCAGAAGCAGTCGGAGGAAAGCTCCCTATTATAGCCGGTCTTGCTGCCCGCTTCACTCAGGAGGCTGTTGAGCAAGCAGTGGAGCTAAAGGAGGCGGGTGCCGACGCCCTCTTGGTCTTTCCTATACCTGCGTTCTGCGGTTCGCCTTTGCCAGCTGAGATTCCTTGCCGATACCATGAAACCATCGGCGTGAAAGCTAACATAGCCCTCATACTCTTTCAGCTAGAGCAAGCGTTGGGTGGGGTTGAGTATCCGCCCGAAGTTTTGCTTGAGTTGACCAAGATCAAGCAGGTCATCGCGATAAAGGAGTCACTTGAGGATTCTGCGAAGTTCGTTGCGACTGCACGGGTCCTGAGAAGCGCTGCGCGCAAGATCACGCTCCTCTCGGGTAACGACACGTTCATCCTTGAGGCTTTCTTGTTGGGGGCAGAAGGAGCGCTGATAGGTTTCGCCACGCTTGCCACAGACCTTCAGGTTGAGATGTTCGAGCTTGTCCAGAAGAAGAAGTATGACGAAGCCAAGGAGATTGCAGAACGCTTGCAGCCGCTGGTGAACGTGATCTTCGCTCCGCCCGCTAGGAACTACAGGGCCAGAACTAAGGAAGCCCTAGTAATGCTCGGGGTTCTCAAACATGCCTACGTTCGCCCTCCTCTCGTTCCAATAAGCGATGCTGAAAGGACACAGCTACGAAAAGCGTTGAAGAAGGCGGAGGTTCTTTAAAGCCACTCTGGTCAGGGCGGCAGCCTTAAATATCGATTTCATGATAGGAGTTATTGCATGGTGAGGGATTTGGTTCTCCATATCTACGTCCGATGAGTCAAGATGGCAACGAGAGTGGAGAAACCGACGGATTTTTGAGGCTGAACCTGACCCAAAGAAGCCCAAGTTCTATACGCTTTTCGCCTATCCAACTGCTTCAGGCGCACTTCACGTTGGTCACGCAAGGTCCTATACAATCCCTGATGTCATAGCCCGGTACAAGAGAATGCAGGGCTTCAATGTCTTCTTCCCTTTGGGTTTCCACGCAACAGGATTAGACTGCGTCAACATTCACGACCGGCTGAAAGAGAACCTCGAAAACGCGAAGAGATACGGGATCCCAATAGACGAAGCAGCGACGCTACAGTCGCCTTTCGACGTGGAGAAGTGTTTAGAAAGACTTATCGTAGATTCTCTTGAGAGACTCGGTTTATCCCTTGACTTCCGACCGAAGTTTTCAACCTTAGCCCCAGTTTATGGCAGGTTCGTTCAATGGCAGTTCGAGAAGCTGCATGAGCTGGGCCAGCTGGTTCAGAGAGACCACTATCTGCCTTGGTGTTCAAAGTGCGGTCACCCTGTGAGTCTGGACGCAGCTGAGGCTGACATCTCGGAATGGAAAGGAGCAGCAATCAAAGAGTATACCATTATCAAGTTCCGCGACCAGGAAGGAAGAGTTTTCCCCACTTCCACGCTAAGGCCAGAGACAGTTTTCGGTGTGACAAACCTTTGGGTGAACCCAGAAGCAGATTACGTTGAAGCTCAAGTCAATGGAGAAAAATGGATCACGTCAAAACGGTCATGCAGGAAACTCGCTGATCAGGGGAAAAACATCAGCATCACCAAGGAGCTTTCAGGGACTATTCTGGAGGGGCTGGAGGTTACCAGCCCTGTCGCTAATAGCGTTGTGCAGGTATTGTTAGCTGACTTTGCGAACGCCGATGAAGCTACTGGTGTTGTTATGTCTGTTCCCGCCCACGACCCCTATGACTATATGTACGTCAAAGCCAAGTACGGCAGGATCAAACCGGTCCAAGTGATCAAGCTAAAGGATATGGGGAAGCTTCCCGCCGCGCACATTGTAAGAGAATTCGATATCCGAGATCTGACTGACCCCCGACTTGAGGAAGCGGTCAAAGAGCTGTACAAGCGAGAGACCACGGGCAGGATTGTCTCTTCCATCAACAGATTCGGCGGCATGGAGACCATCGAGGCAAGAGAAGCAGTCAAGCGTTACCTAGCAGAGATCAGAGCCTCGGACACGATCTATGAGTTGTCTGTGAAGCCCATCTACTGCAGGTGCGGAGCTGAGATCAAGATCAGAGTCATCAAGGATCAGTGGTTCATCAACTATGCTGATCCGAACTGGAAGCTGAAGGCAAAGCGATGTATAGCAGGACTGAGGACCTATCCGCCCGCATACAAGAGGCAATTGCCGGAGATCGTTGACTGGCTTGCTTTGCGTCCATGCGTAAGGAAGAGAGGACTTGGGACTCCTTTCCCATTGGACCAGGAATGGACGATTGAAGCTTTGTCGGACTCGACGCTCTACATGGCCCTCTTTCCAGTTACGAAGTGCTTGAACCAAGCGCTCATCCGGGAGGATCAGCTGACCAGTCGCTTCTTTGACTATGTGTTCCTAGGACTGGGTTCAACTAGTGAAGTCTCAGCGAGCACAGGGATACGACAAGACCTGCTGGCTGAGATGAGGCAAGAGTTTGACTATTGGTATCCTTTGGATCTGAATGCTGGGGGCAAGGAGCACAGAACGGTTCACTTCCCGTTCTTCATCTTCCACCATGTGGCTATCTTTCCAGAAAATCGTTGGCCCAAAGGCATCTTCGTGAACTGGCACCTCATCGCCTATGGGCAGAAGATGTCAAAGCACTTGGGAAACACCGTCTTCTTGGATGATGCATTGCGCAAGCATGGTGCTGACACGATTCGGCTTTACCTCATGCACGGCGCCAACCAGTGGAGAGACTTCGACTGGAGAGACGAAGACTGCGGCGTGTACCAGAGGCACCTAGAGCGCTTTCGCGACACGCTAGTTGGAATCACTAATGTTAGAGCGAAAAAGGACGCTCAAATGGATGCATGGCTTAGATCAGTGGTCAACCAGCGCGTCAGAGATGTGACTAGTGCCTTGGAAGATGGCGAGATACGGAAAGCTGTTGACGCTGCATTCTTCGGCCTCTGGAGCGACATCGAATGGTACTTGAAGAGAACTAGCAGCAAAGCCATTGATGCTGAGCACGTTAGGACCTGGATAAAGGTGCTGGCCCCGTTTATTCCACACATCTGTGAAGACCTATGGCGCATGCTGGGAGAGACTTCGTTCATCTCTTTGGAGAGATGGCCCGGTTGCGAAGAGAAGGACTTTGACGCGAATCTGGTTGAACTAGAGGGAGTCCTAAAGAAGACAATCGAGGACACCAAACACGTTGCTGAACTGACAGGACGAAGAGAACTTCTATACCTCTACACCGCTTCGGAAGACGAGTTCCGACACTTCCATTCAGCGAAGGAGTTCTTGCGAAGGGATCTGGACTTCACCCAAGTGCACGTATTCATGTCGAACGACCCAGATCGCTATGATCCTGAGAACAAGGCTCAGAAGGCACGGCCTGGAAGACCAGGAATTCACTTAGTCTAGACCTGTTTCAGCTCGTTGTATCGATCGCACAGCCCCTCTTAGAGGGGCATGCAACTGTACTTGCCTCGCTACTTTTCATTGGTATCTTTTGACTGGGCTTCTTCCCATTCACGTCGCGTCATACGCTGTCTTGGAGCCAGGAACTTGCCTATTGTATGTGCAAAGGCGTCTAGGTCTGGAGGGCAACCTGGGACGAACTCTCCTTTCAGCTTATTATAGAACGTGGGTGCCAAGCAGCTACCGCACAGGATGCGTACATGGTCTTCGCCTGGCACCTCTGGAAGTTCCGCCTTCGGACCCATGAGGATGTACAGCTTCTTCTTGGCCGATCGGGGGTCGTGTCTAAACAAGAGTCCAGTGGAGAGTCTACCATAGCACCCTGTGCAGGCTCCCCCATTTACTATCTTGATGTTCTCGTTTTCCCTATTGATGTAGTCCACTAGGTTGCTCGTTCTGTGTCGGAAGGCTTCGGCAATCGGCAACCCAACTAGCTTTTGTTTGGAGATGTCTGTAGGGCCTAGGCCGCGTTCCTCAGCCCATCCGAGGTACCGTATGGTCTTCGGGTCTACCCCCATCACACGGGCGGCCACTGTGTCGACCAGCACTGCATTGTTTCCAGCGATCGTGAGGTCGAGTTTCTGCACTTCGAACGCTGGCCAGTGGTGAGTGGAATATCCTCCGTCCACAACGATGAGGCTACTTGGCTTGACAATATTCAGGTCGACTATGACCTCTTCTATCTTATCAGACCGATGATAGAAGATGCGGTCCTGCAGCTCGAGGAAACCATAGAGATTCTTGAAGGCAACGGTAACTCCTGCTAGGTGATGAGTCTTCAGGGCTGGCACATTTATAAGCACATCACAACTAAGCAGTGACTCTGGCACTTTGACTCTGTCAAAGTGGACTGGGTTCTCAATATTGACTTCCACCTGGGAGGCCTTGTTGAAGTCGACCCATTCAGCCCCTTCTTTCTTGGCTACGTTCGCAATGGTATCGTAGAGTATCGTGCTTCTTGAGGTGATGCAATCTCCTACGGTGATGTGTGAGGCTCCGGCTGCCTTCGCCAATCTCACAAGTGTGCGAACCGTTTCAGGGTGAACAGTTTCCCCAGTTTCGTATGGGTTGCCATCGACAAGGTTCGGCTTTATAATGACGCGGTCACCTTTCCCCACGTACTTTGCCATGCCACCGACAAGCTCGACTGCACGAGTTGTCCTCTCCACGATGCGTTCATCTCTCACGATTGAAACAATGTAGCCGTCCAATCTTTCTCACCTTCCCAAACTTTCAGCTCCAAGCCGCGCCAACAGCTCCATGAGTCATCCGAGTAAGGCTGGGAGATCCCTGAGCGTAGCCCAAGTGTAAGGCCGCAGCTAGCCGAAGAAGTCGTCACCTTCCAGAAGATGCTTTCTCGCGGCTTTCTCGTTGAGTTCCACGCCCATGCCCGGTTTGTCCCACACATCTATGAAGCCGTCTTTTACAATGGGGTTGGGAAGTCCCTCTACTATGTCGTACCACCATTTGGGGTTGCCGACAGGATACTCGAAAGCGATGTAGTTCTGCGGTAGAGCAGCGGACATTTGAACGAGTGCTGCAAGCCCGATCAGCCCGTCGCCCACACCATGAGGCGCCATGAGAATGCCGTAGAGGTCGGCGAATTCAGCCACCCATTTAAGCTCCGCTATGCCACCTACGTCGCATGGGTCAGGACCGGTCACGTCAACCGCGTGTCTCTCGATCAGCTCCTTGAACCCTTGCCGCAAATAGATCTGTTCACCCGTGTGGATTGGCGTCGTCGTGCTCTCGCTGATTTGACGGTAGGAATCGGCAAGGACATATGGGACGTAGTCCCCTGTGACAAGATCCTCAAGCCACATCACGTTGTACACCTCCAACTCTCTTGCGAGCCTAATCGCTGATGCCACTGACCAGCCCGGTCCGCAGTCAAGAGCTAGCCCGATCTCTTCGCCTAGAACTTCCTTCATGGCTTTGACGCATGAGATGACGTACTTCAAGCCGCTTTCGCTGACGTGTCCCCTAAGTGGATGGAAAAGTCCTTCTTCAACCTCTCCGTAGAAGGACCCGGGAACCTTGCCAAACATGCCGCCGTGAAAGCCGATGCTCATTTTCACGATGCTGAACCTCTCCGGCAGCTTCTTCATCTCTCCTACGTTCTCCGCGTAGTCTTCAGGCGAGACCCCTTTCATTGGCGGTCTTACTCCGCCATTGTATACTCGAACCTTATCACGGACCTTGCCGCCTAGAAGTTTGTAGACTGGCAAGCCTGCTGCTTTGCCGGCGATATCCCAGAGAGCCATCTCGATTGCGCTTACGCTGCTTCCCCAAGGCTTGAAGCTTCCTAGGCGGCGTATCTTGAGCATTACGCGTTCTACGTTGGTTGGGTCCTGTCCCAAGATGAAGCGTTTGTAGAACATGACGTGAGGTTTCAGGTAGTCTTTGCTGCCTTCAACCTCTGCGAGTCCGCTGATCCCCTCGTCGGTGTCTATGCGGACTATGGGGTTTCTTCCTATGACCGTGCATCTCAAGTCGGTTATCTTCATGCCGCCAACTCCGTTTCGAGTCTACATAAGGCGCGTTGATCGCATATTTGGCTTTTGGTTTGTGCTCGTAGGTTTCCGAAGTTCTTGGTTGCTATCGTTTTGCCTATCCCAGTATCTTTTCGAACAGCAGAGCTTTCCTCTCGAACCCGTGCTTGGTGTAGAAGTGTATGGCCTTTTCGTTGCTGGACTCGGTCCAGACGTGTATCTCTTTTGCACTTCGTTTCTTGGCTTCCTCTGAAGCTTTTTCCATGAGCCCAGTTCCAATGCCAAGGCGTCTGTAGGCTTCCCTGACGATCAGGTTCTGGATCACAGCAATCGGCGCTCCTTCGACAAAGTCCGGGAAAATGCGCAGCTCGATGAAGCCGACCAGCAGACCGTTAGCATCGGCAACGTAGACGACGCGGTCGTGGTCCTGTAATAACGCCTTGAGCATTGTTTCTCTGTCACTGCCTATGGGAAGAAGTATCAGTTCGTCAGCAAGCTGGCACAGTTGCTCGGAATCCCGTGGCACAGCCCTTCGGACGCTCAAGTTCGGCAAACTCTTCACCCGGCCCCCTACAACACTTCCAGCTAACTAGAAACAGGGTTAAGCACTAAGCCGCATATAAGAGGTGTTCTGTCTCGATAGGGTTCGCGCCATAAGCAACGTAGCGGATCTTCTTGCTTTAGACACTCTCCTTCCCCATCTCAAAGAGTTCGGCGGACCTAGGCAAATAGCTATGCCGGTAGGTGTGGACTAGAAAACTGTATCTGGGACTGACTTGGGACCTTGCCTCCAAGTTTTGAACGTCGGTAGGTTCCACGGCCAAGGAACAGAATAGGTCGAACCGAACCCTGAGATGTGCCCATCTAAGAGCTTTACGCCTACCGCTTCCTCGAAGATAACAAGGACGTCTGGAGGTTGCCGGCATCGAGTGCCGCGAGGGCATGAACATCCTCAACGGAATCGTCACGGGCTCCGCAATGGAACGTCAGGAGAAATGACGCGAATGCATCGACAAGACAAGCGACGTACTTGATGTCCAATAGTGCAAGGAACCTTGGCTAGAGCGTCTGTGTTCAGACAAGACCTGTTCCTCGAGCCTCAGGACTCGAGGTGTCAGAAACCAAGCAAGTCTCTTGGGCGGTGTGGCAGGCTAAGGCACGTACTTGTAGTATCTGTAGCCAATGTCGTGGCTTTGTATGCCTAGGTAGTTCAAGGCGAACTCGTTCTTCGGGGGTATGACGCTTTCGTTCAAGTTGCGTCTTCCTTCGTGCAGGTCCTCGTAAACGTCCATTGATATCTTCTGCCTCTGGCCCAACTCATGCATCAGGTTCAGCTTGGGAGTTACTTCTCTGTAGTCAGGTTGCACGATGAAGCTGCACACTATTGCACTGCTTCCACTGCCATAGGAGCCTATGCCAAGCCTTTTGGCTACCAAGTCATCTTTTCTCGCCTCGAAGTGGTTTGCCGCGCCCAGCCAGACTGAGGCGGTATAGGAGTTGCCGATGAGACTGAGGGCAGTCAGTGAGTCCGCCACTTTCTCTTGATATTCTTTGGCAAACTCTTTGGTCATTGTGAAACGCTTTCTGTATTCCTTGTAATCTTCGGAGATGTAGAACTCCACATCAGCTAGGGCTTTCCGACTCGGTTCTGGACCTATCTCTTGGCTGATCTTTTCCCATATCGGGAGGTTTCGCCAGTCATGTATCAGAAAAGATGCGAAGGCGTACTGGACCATCTTGGGAAATGGGGAGTGGAAGGAGATTAGATGGGTTTTGTCGATCACGCTGTCCTTGGGTGATCCTAGAGGTCCCAAGTTGACCATGTTCTTCTTGTAGGCGTCGGCTGCAATCCTCATGTCTCTCAAATAGCAGCCGATCGAGTACTGCCCATCAACTACGGCTGTCTCCCGCTCGATGGGTCTGAAGAAGTCTCGGTCGTCAACGGTGCCGAAACCAGTGAGCTCAGGCTCATACACTAGGAGGCGGGGGTTTTCCGTCAGGAGCAACGCGACCGCTGCAGCTCCCTGAGTCGGCTCCCCAGAGGAGTTCAGTTCATACTTCGCAATATCAGTGCCGATCACTATCGAGCACTTCGACCTGTTCCAGCCTGAGGCGATGTAGGCAAGGCGGTCAATCATGGCGTAGGTTGCGCCTACGCAGGCAAACTTCGTTTCAGGTGCGCCAACGTGATCGAAGCTTCCCTTTCCATACTTCAGCTCCAACATGCCTTGGACATAGCAGGAGATTGGTTTTGCCGCGTCTGGACCCGTCTCAGTAGCCACGTGGATGAAGTCTATATCCTTCGGCTGAAGGTCGTTCTTCTCCATAAGTCTGAGAGCAGCCATCGCTGCCATCGTCGCCGCATCTTCGTGGGCGTCTGGGATCGCGAGCTTCTCTATGCCAAGTCCCTTTGTGATCTTGGCTGCGTCGATGCCCCGAGCACTAGCCATGTCCCCAGCATCCACGCAGATCTTCGGAACGTACGCTGCTATGTCGTCTATGCCAACTGCTTTCCCCAAAAATGCTCACCCTTGGGCGGATTGGTCTAGACGTTGAATGATTCTGGATATATTGCTTTCTGGAAGCTCCGCTATTCGTTGCCATAAAGATTAGCGCATTCAGCTGGCGCCTTCGCATTCAGTAGAAAGAGACGAGTGGTTGATTGTCTTTCGTGAAGAGCTTTCCACTCAAGTTCGCCCTTGGGACTACTATTGACGGAAGCCTTGGGCATTTCGGATAACGGAAGGGTTTGGGACTGCTTCGGTCATGTCGCTTTTTTTGAGGACTTACTCATGTCAAGCCTCTTCTTGAGCGCAATCCTAACTTGGCCCAGAGTGGCATCTGAGGAGCCTCTGAGACGGTAAAGCCTATTGTAGATAGAGGGAAAGTGGAGGACCAAACCAATAGCGACGACGATAGGATAGCTGCAAACACGACAGCTAGGTTTCTATCTTAGACCTCTCCTTGTTGCTTTTTCATGCTTTGAACCACCTTCTTAGGCGGGCATTCTTGGCAGTTCGTAAGCCATTCCAAACCCTCTGATAGCGACCTCACTGGTGGCGCTTCCTCCAACCAGATTATCAGGTCAACGCCCAAGTCCTGAAGATACGCTGAATGCTTGCTTCTCGGCATGCGCGCCCCAAACCAATTAGGAAGTTTCAGGCCAGTAAGCACTTGCAGCTAGAGGGAGGCGGGCCCGCTGGGATTTGAACCCAGGATCTCCAGCTCCGCAGGCTGATGTCCTAATCCGGACTAGACCACGGGCCCGTTTGGAGGGACCACACCCCCCCGTTTCATTTCGTCAGGGGCATATTAACCATAGCTTCGGCTTCTTGAATAGCTTTGCGCCTTCTAGCCCGGATTCCCGAGTGAAGCCAGCCTTAACTAGAGCCTCTACTTCTTCAGTAGTTTTGGCAACCTCGCAGACATTATTCTTGCGGTTGGTGCAAGCGTCTGCAAAATATCGATGTACCGCGTGGTTGTGTTGATATTCGAGGGCTTTCCGAAAAAATCCTATCACATGCAGGGAGTTCACCAGATCATTGGACTCGCTGAGTTCACTAGTTCTCTCTTATTCCTCACGATTTCATGCCCATAAGCCATGTGCTGGTTTTCTACTGTTTTCTTTCACCCAAGAATCGCGAAGCCTCTTCAAGCTCATCTAGTAATTGCTTCTTCCACGTGTCAAATCCATTTGGCTTTTCAGGGTAAGCGAGGTTGTGCGCAATGAGCCTTTTGCTCTTATCTGAGACAAACTTGAGCCTCCTTGCAAGACCTGGTTCGCTCAAGATTCTAAACCACATAAGTGGGTTGAACACTTTCAGCTTGTTGAACTCGGGGTGCTCCCTATTCGTAATGTGCTGGATGTCCTCTTCAGACAGGTAATGTTTCATCCCATAGTTAATCTGCTCATTAGTTAGGGTCTGAAGATACTTCCGCAGCACCTCAAGACTCGCCATCCGGTATCCGTACAGCTGCATGTAATCAACATTGTACTGCCAGAGACCGGTTTCGCTAACGTCATCTCCCTCAAGAGCTTTGGCAACCACCTTACCCAGAATCACGCTTGCATAGATCGACGGACCGATTCCCCCAGCATCCAAGGGCCTTTCCATCCAAGCTGCGTCTCCTACTATCGCGTACCCATTTGCGACAAGACAGTCATTGTGTCTTCTCACCGATACTGGCCAACTGCCCTTAGTGTTCCCCCGATCAGCTTCATCGGAAGACTGTGTTGGATTCTTGATCACCTTGTTATTTCCCACGTATTCATCGATAAGATCTTGGAGGCTGTCCTCCCTTCCATACTTCTGGTTCCGCTTGTCAAGCGCCTTCTTCTGCACACCAAGACCTATATTCACCTTGTTGTCCCCTTTGGGAAAGGTCCAACAGTATCCACCAGGTGCAAGATATTGATCCAAGTGAATTATCGCGTGCTTTTGATCAAACCAAGTTGGATCCTCCCCACCTTTTTCAAAACAGAAAATATAGCGGCCCACGCTTTCAAGGTCGTCGCGGTTGATTTCTTTCTCTATCTTTGACTCTATGGGAAGATTCGGGCGAAGCCTCGTGGCTATCCCTGCGGCATCGACTACCATTTTTGCCGTCTTTTTATAGGAACCATTGCCAACAAGACGGCGACCGGTCACCCCTCTGATGTATTTGTCTTCAGCGTAGAGACGATCGCATGTTGCATTGAACATGAATTCGACTCCAAACTTCTTTGCGTCCTTAACCTGTCGCTGAGCAAGGATTTTTCTGTTCACCATGAAGCCGGGTCCCTCGAACAAGACCCTTTTCTTGTGATCTGGAGAAAAGACGAAGGATCCCTCTACGGCGTGTTCGAGCTCAGGTTTACCATATCTAATTCCGACATTGTCTGCAAGAAAGTCAATGCTACGCTTGCTTGCACCGTCTCCACAAGTCCATCCGTTTATTGTCTTCTTTCCAGGCTCAGTAGGAGGGTTTCTGTCTACCACTAGAATCCGGGCGTTCTGCTTTGAGTAGAAACCAATCGCGGCAGAAGTGAGAAGGCCAGACAGACCCCCGCCGGATACGATGACGTCGTAGTCATACTTTGCCATATGTTGACCGTTGCCCCTATACCCACCAGGACTGCCAACGATTGCCTCGATTTTCTACAGATCTTGACCTAGATGTATCTTTAACACTAGATTTACGTATTAAACCTTATAAATCCCGTGGTGAGCTTACATACACTCGGTGTGAATAGACGAACTCCAGACTAGTGTTAAATGACGAGCTCCGCAATCTTGTTGAATCCCGTATGAAAAAGACGCTTGAAGGCATAGAGGAAACGCTCAAACAGATATTGCTGCGTCATGAGATGGATTCAGTCGAATTGAGGGACGCTGTAAAGGCGCTAGAGAGAAGCTTCAATTTGCTGTCCCAAAAGTGGAATCTGCAACTACTCTACACATTATTCCTAAGAAAGACTGTTGGCTTTAGTGAGCTTAGGAAGATACTTGGCGTCAATTCCCGCACACTGTCGGACAAGCTTAAAGCTCTGGACCAACATGGCTATGCCAAAAGAGTGGTGGAGCAAGGTCCGCCTTTGAGAGTGAGGTATTCCTTGACCCATGAGGGTTGGAACTCGATGCTATTAGCACTACCATTACTATACTATTCAAATGAAAGCCAAAACGAGAGTAGTAATAAAACAGATTCAAAACGGCAACCTAACGGCCTAATTCAGAAGACATAGCACAGACATAGCTGGCAAAAGAGCTACCTTCAGAGAGGCACTAGGGACAACGGCCTTTCCGATGTGCCAACTACACAGTCAGTTGAGGCGTCTGAGCGTCTTCTTCATAGAGCGCATAACAGGCAACATCTAGCTCAAAACTTCTACCCGCTTTGCCACAAGAAGCAAGCGAGGATAGTGTTATAGGGAGAGGAAGGAGAATAACGGTTTGTGTCTTTCCACCTATCTGTCCACGAATATCGTGGCTAGTCCTAGTTGGAGGGTTGATGCGTGGCGGTAGAAGACGCTTCCATTGTTGCAGAGAAGTTGAGGGCTGAGTTTGAAGAGTTGGAGAGGCTAAGGAAGGCGTTGGTTGCCAAGGCTCGAGACGCACAGGCCAAGATCCCAGCACTTGAGGAAGACAAGAAGCGGTTACAGCGGAAGCTCAAGGCGACAAGGGAGAAGATTGCAGAGCTAGAAAGACTTCTCCCTAGACTTGAGGAGATGAAGAGGGACCTTGAGGAAAGTACAAACCAGTACGTAGAAAGGATCTCGGAGATTGAGAAGCAGTTGGGCTTGATCTCGGACCTGAAGAAAACGCTGCATCTATAGTCAACACTTATCTTCAGATCCTTCTGGATGATTTCCTAAGACCTTCCAACTGAGGAGTGGTCTTATAGAGTGGGAAGGTGCCTTTTGGCCCAACCACGTAGTCGTTCTGAATAGAGTGATAGGAGTGCGAGGGTCGTGGCAACAACTAACGTGTAGAACACAGGGTCCGGCAGGCCCAGTCGCCTAGCTCCGAAGAGGGGTTCAGGTGTTTCCCCGCCAAAGAAGAACCAGTGTCGAAAACCCATCTGCGGGAGAACAACATACAACGGAAGGTCGGAGACGCCGAGGAGACCGAGCATCCTCAACACAACCAATGCCTTGCGTCGGAGTCTCACTTTCATCAGCAAAGGCCCTATCAACGACGCTGCGAAGCTTGTTGTCGCCGAACCACCCAGTAAGAAGAGACCGTGGCCGAATTCTGTTGTGAGACCCGTAACCCGCGTAAGACCTAGGGCAAAATCCGGAGTCACAGCGAAACTAGGGTAGAGCTCGAAGTAGGCCACTTTCAGGTACGCCAGTCTTCCGCCCGCAACTATCCCCCACGCAGCATGACCGAGTTCGTGAACTAAGTCCATGATGAACCCAAGTGGAACAAGCAAGGCAAGTGGCAAGAGGATCTTCGTAAGGCCTTGGCAGGGTCCAGACCTCTTAGACGTTGCCTTCCATGCTGATGCCAAGGTCATGAGGGGGACTGTGAACTTCTGGGCTATATGCATAACTGGGTTCTTGAACGAGTTCTTGGGCTCGAAGTGCTTGGTCGCCTTCCATGCAAAGGGACAACCGAAATGCCTGAAACCCACTGTGCTCTCCTCTT
>CAYXIF010000002.1:84358-116135 GCA_964465575.1 uncultured Candidatus Bathyarchaeia archaeon
GCCTTCCATGCAAAGGGACAACCGAAATGCCTGAAACCCACTGTGCTCTCCTCTTGCACATTCCGCGAAAGGCCGAAGGCCAATGATGCAGAATCGCCCAAGGCTAACGTAGACATCTGAAGCTGCGATCTCAGGCTTCCGCATCGCAAAGCGACCACTTAATGATCAACTGGCCGGTGACTACTGTGCAAGAAGAAAGCTTGGATCAGTTAGCTGGCAGTTCGCCGCGTCACAATCGCCGTAACTCGCTGAGGAGGCCTGCCACGCAGTCCTTGACTGACTCAATGAAGGGGTGTCTTATGCTGTATGGCTCTTTAAGGCTTTCAAGCCTCTCGACCCTAAAGGATATAGGTGGATGCGGGTTCCATCCGACCCAGCTTCCTATCCTGTTCTGTTGAAGCCTCTCGAGCTGCAACCTTCTATAGCCAATTTTCCTTAAGGCGCCAGCCAAGAGTTCGGGCCTTCCCAACTCGACAGCGGCTTCGAGATCCGCTCTGGCCTCGAAGAACTTGGCGATGAAGTATACGACTCCCAATGAAAAGAGGAAGTAGAGCATCCCAAAGTAGTAAAAGAAGTTCAGAAAATAGTACACTCGGAGCAGATACTCGACAGACACCAAGGCGAAGAGTGCGATCGGGTCCCTTCTCTTCACATGACTTAGCTCGTGCCCGACAACCGCAAGAACCTCTTTCTCATCAAGCTGTGCGAGCAGCCCAGTAGTAAGGAGAACCAGACCGAAACGTGGGCTGGGGCCAGTAGCAGCCGCGTTGGGCATGATGACGTTTGATATCATGATCTTAGGAACTGGCATTCTGAATCGAGCCGCAGCTTCTTTCACTATCTCGTACACGTTGACCGTCCTAATCAGAAGGTTCTCCGGTCTGATGCCCAACCCGTGTCTGCTGAAGACTTCTTGGGCTGATTGTACGTCAACAAGAGCGCCGAAAGCCAAAGTTCTGCCGTAGATCTCCTTCTTGATCTCCAGAAGATCGTCCCTCGTGTACGTCCGCTGCAGCTGCTCGAACTGTTCAGGAGGAACGTGGTATTGAAGAATATGCGCGTAAGGGCTTGAAGCGGTGATGGGCCAGTCTCCCATGCTCTTTACAATCTTGTCAGAGAAGAGAACCATGATAAACTGAGTAATTATCATCACTATCGGAAAGTACTCCACAGGGACTCTGAACACTTCTGTGGCAACTATGAAAACAGCGTAGCTGAGCGCAAGGAAGAGAACGAAGAACATGAGCATGTTTCCGAAGAGTATTCGTCCTAGGGCGGGGCTACTCTTTCTAAGCGTTCTTTCAGGTACAGCGCTCCTTTCTGGAACCCACGCGAAGTAGAGAGTAGTTCTCCTAATCTTCTCCTCAAAAACCTGAACTGCGATGATCAGGTCATCCTTGAGTCTGCTCAAAACCGCATGCGGGACACTGCCAACTGGCGTCATCTTCACTTCCAAAGGAACGCTCATGACCAACTCTACATCGATCTGCCACAAACCGTGAGGGTCCACAAGCGTGAAGGCAAGGACCTCCCTTCCTCCGTCAATCCATCTTCTGACATTGGCGAAGTTCTGGTAGTAAGGAACAATGTACTCTTGGTATACGAACCTCAGTAAGTCACCTAAGTAAGAAGGAGCGACCTCGGTCTGTATGAAGAAGGATGTTGATTCAGTTGCTGTAACCGCCATGCTATCATCTATCCCACTTAAAGGGAAAGTCACTGCTTATAAACGTGTCTCAGCTGCCTTTTCAGGGACGATGTTGTTCGCAGAAGGCTGCCCCACCACGCTAGGGCGTTCCGGTAAGCTTTTTATATCGAAACCCTGAATTGTGATACCAGCATCGATTCGGCGGTAGACCATGGAGCCCAGCAAGAAGCCTTTGAACATGTTGATGCGGCAAATGAACGGTTACGCCGCGATCATACTCAAGAACGGCATAGAATACAGGGGCACTATGATTCACTGTGATGGCTATATGAATGTAATTCTTAACGGTGCCTCTGAACACATGGATGGTCAGTTGATCGCTCATTACGGCCAAGTTCTGGTCCGCGGGAACAACATACTCTATATCGCTCTCACTTTGACGCCAAAGAAAGAGACAGCATAACCCATTCAGTCCTTTTCCTTCTCGGATCGTGTGTGGGCAATTGCCTAATATGGTTGAGGCAGACTGAGAATGCCATCTCGAGCGTGACTACATGAATGTCATAATTCTCATGGAGGACAGTTTCCGCAAGGATCATCTTGGATGCTACGGGAACGAGTGGATAGAGACCCCATACATAGACAAGTTCGCCTTCGAATCAGTTGTCTTCGACTACGCGTACACGGAGGGTCTGCCCACGATACCCGGTAGGGTGTCCATGTTGACGGGTCGCTACACTCTGCCTTTCAGAGGGTGGCAGCCCATGGAGCAGCTCGACGTGCCTATTGCTGAACTGTTGTGGGATAAAGGCGTGACTTCCTCCTTGATCTCTGACACGTACCACATGCACAAACCCCAAATGGGTTTCTGCAGAGGCTTCGACTATGTGGAGTGGGTAAGGGGACAGGAAAGTGACCCGTGGGTTGTCGACCCCAACTTGAAAGTTAATCTGTCAGCATACAGTGAGAAGAACTGGCATCCCTCCCACCCCGGTCAACCAGGCGCGATCGTGAAGAGGCAATTCGAGCAGTACCTAAAGGATAGGGCGCATTGGCGCGACGAGGAGGACCACCATGTCGCGCAAGTGGTCAAAGCCTCGATGAACTGGCTGGACAAGCAAGTTTCGAACGGTAAGAGAGACCGGCTATTCTTGGTTATCGACAGCTTTGACCCGCACGAGCCTTGGGACCCACCGACTGAATACTTAGAAATGTATCCCGTGCCCGAGTACGATGGTCTGCCGATCACTTGGGGCGGCGGAGTAGTCGACGACTGGACCTTGGCAGAGGTACGCCACTTACGCGCCCAATATGCAGGAACGATCACGCTGTGCGACAAGTGGACGGGCATGCTCCTCGAGAGAGTAGGTGAGCTGGGGCTCTTAGACAATACTGTAATCGTCTTCATAACCGATCACGGTGAACCACTCGGAGAACACGGCATAGCCAAAAAGGCTAAGCCGTGGCCATACGAGGAGCTCTCCCACATACCATATATCATCCGCCTGCCAGACAAGATCGGCACGGAAAAGAGACGTGTAGACAGCTTTGTCGGGCTTCCCGATCTAGCGCCCACAGTTCTAAACCTTTTCGGCGTGAAAGCCCCTGCTTTCATGCACGGCAGGAACCTTCTGCCTTTGATACATGGTGAAGCAGAAGGTATGAAGTTCGGAATAAGCGGCTTTCACGAGAGGTCTTGGAGCATCAGAGACCACGAATGGAGCCACTACCTTTGGCTTGGCCCAAAAATGGCTGGAGCGAAAGACAAACCTGAGCTTTACAGGTATGACACACATTTCGTTCCACCTGAGCCTGCGCAGTATGAGTTAGACAGAGACCAGGCCGAAAGGCGGAATATTGCTGAGGAAGAGAAGACCGTAGCTGGGTCAATGGAGAGAGAGCTGCGGGAGTTCATAGGAGGGCTTTCGCCATCGCCAGGTGACCTGATGGCGAAGGATTTCATGAAGCGCCAGATGAGCATGATGGCGACTCCCAAGCCCTAGGAAAGGGAAGCGAGAAGGTAATCAGTAACTGACCTATTGAGGCTTAGAAGCCTTCTTCTCTTCATCTTCTTCCACCGGCTCGAAGTCTTCACAGGCTGGGCTATCCAGATAGAGAAAAGTGTTTGTATTGTTGCATTTCACTACTGGTGGGCATTGGAGCTCCGCATGCGCGCATTCAGCGCAGGTTGACATGCTTCTTTTCCTCGTGTCTTGTGAAAAGGGTGTAACAAGAGATATAAGAATTACTGACGAGGAGCTTTGGCGTGTATGAAGGTCTTGTGGTACGATGTTACTCTTGCCATTGGTGCCCTGTAGCCGCAGCAATCTCAGACCTTGAACACTAGGTACTTGTCCAGTAGGAAGTTGAAGATGAAAGCGGATAAGATTCCCAGGCACCATGCCAGTGTTATGTCCCTGAAATATCCCTCAAGTCTCTTCACTTTTAGAAACGAAAAAACTTTCCTTCTTCCCGCCGAAGTTCGCATGAGGGCCTGATAGATTACGCCGTTCACAACAACACCCAAGGAGCCCACAACCATGAAGCCTGTCAGCTGGTACACGAAGACTTCGTCCAATAGATCTACTCTCCTCCGGTCCTTTCAGTGTCCGACCACGATACGTTGCATGGCGATCTCGTCATCTCGCCTTTGGTGCGATCTGGTGCTGCATTCACCGTCTTCCTCTCCTTGCCTAGATCAAGGGAAAGCGACTCTGCAGTTAAGTCTTATGGATGTCTATACATATGACACAATCGCGACGCACGCCAGAATCGCAAAGCCTTTAAGCTCAGAATCGCAGAGATTCTACTGGACGATGACGAAATCGAGGTACATTGACGCGTAGAATGATAGTCTTTTCCCGCTTCTGAGTCCACAAACACACTAGAGGAAGACGTAGCTCGGTTTCTGTGGGATACTCCATTTCATCCTTCGTACGTTTATTATGGGTTTCGCGTTTTCTCGTGCATCTTCTCGAGAGTCCAGCGTGTTGCTGATCTGAGCTCCCGTTCTCTTTGGGCCCCGTAGTTCCGAAAGGTCATTTCTAGGATAATGTCGCCATCCTTCTTGATCTCGTACGAGAAGGCTTCGTTCTGTTCGAGTTTGCCCTGTCTGACCTGCTCCTGGTCCACTTCCTGCATCTTCGCAAGGATTCTCTCGATTAGAAATGCTGTGAATGGCGGTGTATTCACGTTGAACTTCTTGTCTGGAGCTATAATGATCCGCATTGATCTGTCTTCGAGTTGCAGGTCCGCGAGGTGCTCGTCAGTGACGCTCTTGAGCTGGATGACTGTGACCTTTTTCCCAGGCGGTGGTTGCGGTTCGGGCTTGGGCGCGCCTGGTTTGGGGATCTCCGCAGCTCTTCTGAAGCTCTTTTCAAGCAGGAAGTCATTGACGAAGTCTAGGAGAGTTCGGATTCCCTCAAGCTCAGCTTCAAGGGTCTTTGCTCTTTCCTCCAACATCTCTCTGATCTCTGCAATCTTCCTGACTTTCTCTTCTTCCATTCCTGCTCTCTTCCCCCAACGCTAGAATGAGTGTATGCGGTCGTCAAGGCTTCTGGTGTTGCTCACTTCTTATTTCGGCTCGACCGTTTAAAGGCTTTTCTGCGCCGTCACGTTGCTTCCAGCCGCTCCAGCGATATCCTTTTTAGTGCAGAGAAACCATTCTCCTAAGGGGTGTGATAAATGCAGGTAAGTGTATACATCCTTGTTCAGGTTGAGAAGGGCGAGCCCTGGCAGGTTGCTACTGAGCTTTCGAGGATCGAGGGAGTGAAGACAGCTCACACGGTCACAGGGCAGTACGACGTGATCGTCTTCGCTGAAATAGACACCCTTGAGACCCTTAAAGATGTAGTGAAGCAAGTTCACCAAGTCAAAGGAGTCCAACACACCCAGACTGCGGTCTGCATTCCATGAAGGAGAAGAGACCCAATCGTTTCCCCTTTTTTTGGAGGACCGAAACCTAATGAAGCGGGCCCCTTATATTCCCAGCATCTGGGTTAGGGACGGGAACTGAATGTACGTTAACGCATAAACTGAGACGGCCAGAATGAGAAAGGCAGACGAGATCAGGTAATAGTCTTTCCGTCCGGGTTTGAGGACGTAGAGGTTTGTTCGGTTCTTGGTTGCACCCCATGCTCTAGATTCCATGGTTTCCGCAAGCTCCAAGCTTCTGCGAATCGCGTTAACGATGAGTGGGATCAGTATCGGGATGTAGTTCCTGATCCTTTTGATGAACTTTCCGCCTTCAAGCTCCAAACCCCTTGCCTTCTGAGCGTCCATGATCCCCTGGGCTTCCTCTGCTAAGACAGGCACAAAGCGAACAGCTGTTATGAATGCGAAGCATAGCTCATATGGAACGCGGCTCTGCTCCAAGGCCAAACCTAGAAGGTCCGGGGAGGTTGTGAGGAAGAAGATTGAGAAGGATTCGACGAGGACTATGAACCGGACTGTCATAGCAAGCGAACGTTCGACTACTGCCGTGAACGAGCCGTAACCACCATAGAAGTAAAGCGACAGAAGATTCATGAAGAAGATTATCACTGCGAACATGCCTGAACCCTTCATTGAGCGGATCCATTCTTTCTGCACATTAGCGATGAGGACGAAGGGTATCTGAATGATGAAAAGGACCACAAGCGGGATAAGCTGGTTGAACGTGACTGCCACGGCGAAGAGCACACAGACATAGATGAACTTGGCCCTGGGATCCATTTGATGGATTGGCGAAGTCACGCTGCGGAATCTGAAGCCATCGAACATGCTCATGTCTTTCAACCCATCCTTTTTAAGAGCAGTCTTTCGGCCTCGTACACATCAATAACGTCTCTTGGGAACCCGAGGTTCTCCAGCCTTAGGAATATCTGGGAGATCTCGGGCAAGACGACTGATGCTCGACTGGCGAGTTCAGGGTCTGTAAGAACCTTTCTTGCCTCTCCGTCTGCAAGTATTTTCCCTTCAGCCATCAACACCATTCGCGGTTTGCATTCAGCTACGAACTCGATATCGTGCGTCACGATTATTACTGTCTTCTCCTGGCGGTTCAGCTGCGTGATGAACTGGCGAAGCCTCTCTTTCTGTTGGCTATCTTGCCCGATCGTCGGCTCGTCTAGGATCACTATCTTAGGGTCCCAAGCCAGAACCGATGCCAAAGCGACTCTCTTCCTTTCGCCGCCGCTCAGCATGAATGGTGAGACCTTCTGGTACTCTGCCAGGTCTAGAAGGTTAAGTGCCCAGTCAACTCGTTCTTTCACGGTTTTCTCGTCGTATCCAAAGTTTCTGAGCGCGAAGGAAATCTCGTCCTCCACGGTCTCGCTGAAGAGCTGATGGTCGGGGTTTTGGAAGACGAAGCCAACTTTTCTGGCTAAGGAGGCAACACTGAGTTTCGTTGTATCTGTGTCATCAACGAGAACTCGACCTTTCGTAGGTTTCAGGAGCCCGTTGATATGTTTCACAAGCGTCGTTTTCCCGGCACCATTCTGTCCCATGACTGCTAGGAATTCGCCGTCTTGGATTTCGAGGGACACCCCCTTCAGGGCTTCGACGCCGTTCGGGTACGTATGGTAGAGGTCTTCGATCTTGATCACTGCTTAAGCGCCTCCCTTAAGAGCTCATAGGCCTCTTCCGAACTCAGAGGCGTCCTACCAAGGTCAACACCTTTGGGTTTGAGGATTTGGCATAGCCTTGTTGCTTTAGGTATTCCGACTCCGAGAAGTCTGACTGCTTCCGAGTTGAAGATAGTTCTGGGTTCGCCGTCTAGCACTATCCTGCCCTTGTCTAGGACTATGACTCTACTGGAGTACCTTGTGGTTAGGTCCAGTCGGTGTTCGACGAGGATGACCGTTATGCCCAAGTCCTTGTTTAGACTGTTAATGACCTCGAAGATTTTCCTCGCGCCCAGCGGGTCAAGGAAGCTTGTGGGCTCGTCGAAAACAACTATTTCAGGCTGCATGGCAAGAACCGAAGCGATGGCGACTCTTTGCTGTTGCCCACCTGAAAGATCATAGGGCGCCCTGTTTCTGAGCTCGTAAGTTCCTGTTGTTTTGAGTGCCCAGTCAACTCTCTCGCGAATCTCCTCCCGTGGTTTCCCAAGGTTCTCCAGTCCGAAGGCGACATCCTTTTCTACGGTCAAGGCGAAAAGCTGATTCTCGGGGTTCTGAAAGACCATGCCCACATGCTGAGCAAGCTCGTGGATCGGGTGGTCTGAGACTTTCAGCCCCGCGACCGTGATCTCGCCTTCGAGTTTCCCGAGATAGAAGTGCGGTATCAACCCATTAAGGCAGCGGCAGAGAGTGGTTTTTCCGCATCCGCTTGGACCTGTGACGAGGACGAATTCGCCTTTCTCGATTCTAAGGGTTACGTCTTCGAAAGCCGGCTTCGAACCTATTGGATAAGTGTACGTTAAGCTCTTAGCCTCAATGATCCCCAAGGCTACTGTCGCCACTGTCTGGTGTGCTGGAGTTTTCCTTTTCTGGCGTAGATACTTGAAAAAGGGCTACTTAAAAAGATTGTTTGAACAATTCAAACTGCAATCGATTCTACTAACTCCGTTTGGATTTTCGCCTCCTGAATCATCAGCTTGCCTCACGTTTTCGAGAGATCATCCCTAAGTGCAGTTGGTTCATTGGGAGCATGGCTACCTCTACTACGAGTGATTGAATGCTCTTACCCAAACGAGAACGCATGATCGTTCCAACCAGTTCAGCGATTGCTGCTATGAATCTCCGTTGGTGGCGGCGTAAACGACGTGAGGGATTGAGATGATCAAGTAAGGCATTACGATTTTTTTCAACATATACGCTTGCTTTGGCTCTAGACACTTTAATAAGAAAGCCCACCATAACTGTCTTATGTCTTGGTTTCGACGTCCACTAGACATTGGTTAATGTTTCACTCAAACAGTCAGGTCTGTATGTGCCATGGACAAGTTCTGAATAGACCAGAAACTCGCCACGATGACGGTGTCTAGAAGTGAACAGATCTCTTATCGTCTGGATTGTCCTTCTGGCAATAGCAGTCGAATCGGTATGCGTCGGCTTCTCCAAAGAAGGAGTCCTGACAGTCAAAAATGCTCTTGCTCTGAATGACTGGATTCTCCAAAGCTTGGGCGAAGCCTTAGAACCTCAGGCCTTCGCAATACTTGAATCAGAGCAAAGACAGCATGAGACGTTAATTCAAAGCCAGAACACCGTAGCAGAATCATCTTATTGCGCCTTTTCTGGGAAGGTGATTGATGGCGCTACGAATCTGCCTCTGCCAGAAGCACACGTCGTTTTCTGGAACGGATTCAAGATGTTCTCCACGCAAACAGACAAATCCGGCTACTACGCCATGAACCTGACAGGAAAGGGACGCTATCACGTTTATGCCTACCAAGACCGTGCGTCCAACCTTGGCTTCGACTACATTCCAGCCTTTGCGGAAGTCAACCCTAAGAGCTCAGTATGTGAGCTGTCACTGGAGCTCATCCCAGGTGCGTCCATACAGGCAAAAGGGCAACTACGTTTCTTCAAGACCCTTCAGCCGCCAACCGCCATCAACTTCACAATTGTTCACAGATCTGGGCTACGTACGAATGCAACGAGCCACAGCGAGGGTTCCATCATGGGGCAGCTTTTGAACCTAAGGGGCACACTTCTCTTTGTTCCTTTTGACACTCCGATCAAGGTTGAAGTGAGCATCTTCTATTCTAGTGGGACCCAATTCCGTCTCTACATCGATGGCGGTGCCGACTTCCTTGTATTGAGAAGAGGAGAACTGATGAGCGTAGACCTAGAAAAGCAGCTTCTGCCGTTCGAAGTAAATTCTTGCAATGAATATGAAGCTTCAACACAATCCTTCATCAACCAAGCGGAGAGAGTAGGCTTCTACGTTCGTTATGAGAGGAATGAACTCCTTAAAGCGAAGAACCTTCTAGACGCAGCTATGTCTGCAGTAACCAAAGAATCCTGTGATGAAGCTTTTGCCGATCTTCGTGAAGCCTACTTCCTGATAAGGCGCGTAGAAGAAAGTTTGCCTAGCATGTACCTGAACGCCTCAGTCTCCGCGCTTTTCATCACACCGTTCCTAAGTTTCACTGCGATGGCTACAGCCGCCGTCATCTCAGGAAAGCGGCTTCATTTCCTATCTCTTGCCCTGCTCCTCTATGGCTTTCTCCTCTTGTTGCTCTATCTGTTCTATCCTGGCTATGTTATCCTCGGTGCACCAAGCGTTGTTCCGCTGAGCCTCGTCTCTTTTGTAGTTGTCTATTCCGGCGTTACAGGATTGCCTTATGCTTTTAGGGAGAGGACATCCAAGGAGGGTGTGTCCCGCATCAGCGCCGTCATCATGGCGTTTTCAATAGCAATCAAGAATCTTAGGCGAAGAAGACTCCGAACGTTTCTTACGTTAACACTTATGTTGACCTCAGTTTTTGGCTTCATTGCCCTCACATCCTTCTCGCTAGAGTACGGGATACTTGTCGAGCACTTGGGAAAAGCGCGACTGCCCGACGGAATTCTCATACGTAAGCAACTGGCAGAAGGGGGATTCGCCTACGATTCGATCCAACGGGAAACCTACAGCTGGCTTGAGGAACGACTTGACTTAACCGTAAGAGCACCGAAGGTAGAGAACATGGTCAAGGAACCTCCACTGGGGCATCTGGTTTCTCCTTCAACTTGGTCAACCTTTGAAGTCTGGGGTATAGTCGGCATCCTACCCAGCCAAGAAAACAAAGTCACCGAGCTAAACAGAACTATCATTCAAGGACGGTTCCTCGAAGATGGAGACCTAGGCGGCATCCTGATAAGTGAGTCTGCTGCACAAAGCCTGACTGTTAAGATCGGCGATGTCCTCCAGTTTTTCAACCAAAGCTTCACCTTAACTGGAATCTTCGGAACGACAATCTTTGACCGACTCGAGGACCCAGACGGAGGTCCTTTCGCTCCCTACATGCCTCTTGTTGAGGGTGAATCGATAACCTGCCCAGGGGAACGGGTCATCGTGATGCACCAGAAGACTGCGGAAAAGCAGGCAGGAATGGTTTTGTCAAGAGTATTTGTGCAGACAAGTGATGCACGCTATGGAATTCCCCTTGCGCGTCAACTGATTCTGAAATGGGCAGGGATGGAGACTCAAGTCTTTTCGGCTGGCCAAACCTACCTTGTCTATTTGGGGTCCTACTACCTTGCTAGTGGGTTCGTTCCTGCCTTGGTTCCTTTGGCCCTAGCGGCTTTGAACACAAAGATCTTGATGGGAAACATTGTCGAAGAGCGGAAGAGAGAGATTATGGTCATGTCCTCACTGGGGCTCAATCCTTTCCATATCACAGCCTTGTTTCTGTCCGAGGCCCTCACAATAAGTATTCTGGCCGGAAGCTTAGGCTATGTCATGGGGATAAGCAGCTACCATTTCATGACACTTCTTCCATTCTCTCCCCTCGTAAAGCATAAGGTAGAGAGTCTCTGGGCGATTCTGGCTCTGTTCTCTTCAGTGGTCACTGCCGTTGTTGGGTGCGCACTGCCGGCCATAAGATCCTCCATTATCGTCACACCCTCCATGGTGAGGAAATGGAGAATGGAAGAGAAGCGGGGTGGCTTGGAAGAGCCGTGGGTCCTTAGCATGCCTGTTCGGCTTAGAAGCGAAAACCTGGAGAGTTTCTTCTCATTCGTGAAGAACCGTCTAGGAACTGTTAGAGGGCATGGCTTGGGATGTAATGAAGCTATTGAGAACATAGTGGAAGTTAGAAAGGGATCTGGACCAGCTTCTAGAGGCTTATCTTTCGTGTGTTATAGCCTTGACCACGGAGTTGTCTCTATTAATGAGTTAACATCCGTAGAGAGCATGATTCCTCACTGGTACGTTATCAGGCTTGCCTCGAGAGCACGACACGCAACGGCAGTTATAGAACATGAATTCTATGCTTGGAAGGCAGCTTCAGTGATCCGGCATCTTGTTCTCCTATTCGCCACTGAACGCGGATCATAGAACCTGGGCAATCCTAATAGTGACCTGTTGCGGAAGGCCCATCGAGAAATTGCTCAGTTCAACGTTTACTCTTCGTAGAGCCCACATCTCAAACGCATCCAGATATGTGAAGAATAGCCTGACGGTTGCACAGAAACCCGAGTATAAGGCGGTCACTTCAAAGACTGATGGCGACTTAACGCAGAACTTCAGTTTTGATCCTCATAGAGTCAGCAATACGTAACAGAGTTCGGTAAGGACCGCTGTCGATTTTTGTGTACAGAAACTCTAATCTGCAAGCGGGCGAATCTTGGTTTGGGTTAGGGTTTTGAGGGTTGCGTGGAAGAAAGGTGTTTTGGTCTCACACGGCGAAGTCGTCGTAGTTCTAGACCCTCAAAACAACCGCCTGAGCTGCTCTCCAGCTTTTATCACACATGGCCACTTCGATCACTCAGTAGCCTTTAAGATGAGCGGAGTGCCAAAGTATTCCTCTCAAGAAACGTTTGACCTCATCTCATCCTATGGAGTTCAAACTGAGAGCTGGCATCCCGTGAGGCTGAGTACGAAAACCATCATAGATGACGTTGAGGTCATACCGCACAATTCCGGGCACGTTCTGGGTTCCTATGAATTCGAAGTCTTAACGCCCGAAGGAAACGTCCTATTCACAGGTGACTTCAACACCGAGACAACCAAGACAATGAAGCCCGCAGAGGGCGTACGTTGTGACATTCTCGTGCTTGAGGCGACGTTCGGTTCGCCGAGTTTCGTCTTCCCGTCAGAGGAGCTGATTGGCAACGAGATGGTTGCTTGGGCACGTAAGATCATCAAGGCGCGCAGGATCCCGGCTTTCCAGACCGACCCACTTGGAAACGCTCAAGAAATCATCGGAATATTTAACGAGGCCAACATCCCAGTCGTCACGCACTGGAAGGTTTCATTGATCAACCAAGTCTACGAAGCCTACGGCCACAAGCTCAACTACTTAGACGCGCAAACACCAGAAGCAGAAGAAGCAAAGGCCAGTGGCAACCTCATCTTCATCACCCCCAAGCAGTTCAGCCTCCAAGGACGTCCCGAATTCGTGCCAGCTCTAGTGTCAGGATGGGCCATATGGTCGAGAGACGAAGCCTTCCCACTGAGCGATCATGCCGATTTCCCAAGGCTCCTGAAGTTCGTGGAGCACTGCAAACCCAAAATCGTACTGACCTGCCACAGCGAAAGGTTCAATGAGACTCTTGCGAGGCACATCGAGAAGAGACTGGGCATAAGGGCCTACCCAATCCACCTGATACCAACAAGCCTCAACAACGGATAGCCTCAATCAAGCACGGGCAATTCTTAAATGATCATTCCATGACAAGACTATTCGACAGGAAGGAGAGTGTACAGAATGATCAGGTCGGTATCATTCAGGAACAAGGGTCAGAAGATCATCGGCGTCTTGCATGTTCCGGACAGGTTGTCAACCAGAGAGAAAGCGCCTGGGGTCGTTATGTTCCACGGGTTCACGGGTCACAAGGCGGAAGCGCATAGGTTCTTCGTCCAGGTCGCCAATGCACTGTGTAATGAAGGATATGTTGTGCTTCGCTTCGATTTCAGGTGCTCGGGCGACAGCGAAGGCGAGTTCGAAGACATGACGGTGCCCGGAGAGGTAAGTGACGCGAAGAAGTCTATGACGTTTCTGGGAAGACAGAAATCGATCAACAGGGCGCGAATTGGCGTGATAGGGCTCAGCATGGGTGGAAGAGTCGCATCCATCCTAGCCTCCAAGGACAAGCGCGTAAAGTTCGTTGTGCTGTATTCGGCGGCCCTATCACCTTTGAAGAAGAGGTTCATGCAAGGAATGACCGAAGAAGCCTTGAAGAGGCTGGACCGCGGGGAAGCCATCCCAATCAATAATGGATGGTACCTCAAGAAGCCTTTCTTCGCAACAGCCGACAAAACTGTTCCCCTAAGAGTCATGCATAAGATCAAGACGCCAGTTCTGATAGTCCACGGCGACGGGGACATGGTCGTCCCAATCGATGACGCCCATAAGGGATACGAAGCTATCAAGACCAACCACCCAAGGAACGAGCTGTACATCGTCAAAGGCGGAGATCACACCTTCCAGAAGAGAGAACACACCCATGAAGTCTCTAGAAAGACTCTTGAATGGCTTAGGTCACTAGCGTTGCGATAGCACGAACCACATGCTTAAGCATCCAAGCAGTACATGTGTCAGGCTTCGCACGTTCAGACGACCACAATATCCTGCTTCTAGGTTAACGATAGATTTAAGTGGCGATGAACCCCTTAGACGATAAACAATCGAAGACTTGCTTCTGAGGTGACAAGTTAAACATGAGTTCCATGCAAGTTTTCTCATTTCCCCTGTCTGAAGAGCTGGAGTCTCCTCCACCAAGCAAAGACCACAGTGGTCACATTGTATACCTTGCATTGAAGGGTCACACGAGACTTGCGGCAGACCATATTCTTCACAAGGAGCTGCGGGGACACCTCGAGGAAGTAGTGGGAAACGCAATTCGCCAACTCACTCTGGTTTTCAACAAGATGCGTCAAGAGAAGTCGACGGAAAAGAGTACTGTACTGTGTGCAAGGGTCTATGACGTTCTTCTGAACCTTGGCTTGAACCTTTTCGGTCTGGAAAGGAGAATAGTCGGGTTCTCTGAAGACGAGGCTGAAAGAACCTTGGCTAGTGTGATGCAGGCTCTCAAGGACTTGGAAGGTATAGAGAGAAGGGGTGTTCTTGGCGGCGAAACTGCGAAGGCGGCGATAGCCAAGGCTGTGGTAGACGACCTTATCGCAGAGATGAAGAAAGTAATGAAGGGATTCTACCGTCCCCCAGGTTCGATGGTAGCTCATGCGGCTGAAGTGATCGAAAAAGGTCTTGATGAGGCAAACATCATGGTATCATTCCTTACGTTGGCAAGGCGGCAAATACAGGAGAACATCTACTACCAGATGGGCGAAGCAGGCATGTGCAAGTTCGGCAACGACTACGCCATCGGACTTAGATGGCTCCGGCACCTAGGCTTTGTCCAAGTCTCAACGAACCCTTCGCTCGCAGGAATCGCCTACGAAGACGACACTAGCCAATGGGAAGGATTCAGAGACGAGAACCTTTGCCCCGACTTCAAAACCATAGTCACACGTAAACCGGAACTTCTAGATAGCCCGTTGGCACACGGTGACGAACTGGTCGCATATGCAACGGAAGTAAGTATTTGGCGAAACCTTACGGTGTTCAGACCTACCGCCATAGCCTCAAAAATGTACCACGGAATGATCAGCCTTCAGTTGAATCCGAACATCGCCGACAGCTACAAGGACAGCATCACATACGCACTCAAGTTCTACGGCGACGCGGAAGAGTTCCTCAAGAAGTACGATGAGTATCTCCTGTGGGGATATTCCGAAACCGTCGAACGTGGAAGACCGAACATAGTGTTCAAGGTCGCCGGCAGCTCGCCAGCATCAATTGACATAACAAGGAAACTCGAAAGTCTCGGAATAGGAACCAACAACACGGTGACGTTCACAGTTGCTCAAGAGGTTGAGCTCATCCTAGCCAAGATGGAAGGAAGAGCGGACGCCGCCAAGAAAGGAATCCCGCTTACAACCGTCTACGAAACGAACATGGGCGGAAGGCTCGACGACCACCTAAGAGAGGTTCAAGCCGAATGGCTTATAGAGAAGGCCTTGGAAAAGGTAGGCGACAAAGCAAAACCGTTAAGGAGACTGGCCGAGGAACTCGACGCTTGGTACGAAGTGAAAGAGAAAACCTCAATCAAAGAGAAGGTTGTAGCCATCAGTAGCAGGAAGTACACTAACCCGTTGACCAAGGAACCCATCATAGACTTCCTCACGGAGTCTGAAATACCATCCAGCGTGAAGGACGAAGTAAAGGGATACCTTGAAACCCTAGAGAACGACATACAGTACTGCGGAATTCTGGTCACAAAAAGAGTCTACGAGATTTTCTTCAACCCAAAGAACAGACCGAGATGGATCGAATACCTCCAGTCCAGATACAGCCTAACACGGGAACAAGCCGAAGAAGTCATGAGTGGCATAGATGTCTTACCAGCATCGAAAAGGAAGACGAAAGAAACACTTCTAACACTCGCAGGAGCCAACATGACCCATACGGAGTTCCCGAACCATCAGAGAACAATAGAGATGACGAGCGAAGAACCCGGCTTCAACCGGAAAGACTACAGGGAATCTGTACTCAAAAGCGTTGACCTAGAGATACTGAGCAGACTGACGGAAGAATGGATTGGTATCAGAGACCTTTTCATTCAAGCCTACGAGACAACACCCAGCCAACAGGAGATTCTAAGGCAAGCGAAAATAGCTGGTGCGGAGAAGTACGGGGTGCGAGGTGTCAAACCGGAAGAGTGGGCAGCTTTTGGTTCAACAGTGAAAACGATGGGAGAGTTCTCAGCGAGCTACGAGACTTTCAAACGCAAGTGTATCGAGTTCGCCGTCAAACTCCTAGGCAAAGAATGAGAGTGGACTCGTCCCTATTTGTCGCTAACATCGCAGTGGAATGAGGTTGTGAATTGATGAGAACGCGGCTCTACAAGGCCATCGAACTCGAAAAAGGTTACACACCCGTCGTGAGTCCGAGCAATTCTGAGCTCAAATACATCGAGTTTGGTAGGCTCTACTTGCCCAAGAAAGGCGATGAGTACGTAGGCAAAACAGGCAGTCGAGAAACTGTCTTGACGGTGTTTACTGGAAAAGCAAGCGTCGAAGCCGAAACACAATCCCAAAACGTGTCTTATGCAATGATCGGCAAGAGAAGGGATGTCTTCCTTGGAAAGCCAACAATGGTCTATCTTCCCAGAAATACTCAGTACAGAGTTACAGCTAAAACCAACGAACTGGAAGTCGGCGTCTCGATGGCGCCAAGTGCACAAGACTGTCCTCCAGCCTTAGCTAACCCGGAAGATGTCATCGAGCGGACCGTGGGAGCATGGAACTGGCGTCGCAAAGTCTATACGGCAATCGGCGGGGATGTGGAAGCCTCTAGACTCCTCGTTGGCGAAACCATAAACCCGCCTGGAAACTGGTCCAGTTCACCTCCTCACAAGCATAATACGAAAAGCGGGGACGAAGCTCTGCTTGAAGAGGTTTATTTCTATAAGGTCAAACCTGTACAGGGCTACGGGCTTCAGAGGATCTACACGGCCCCTGAGGACAAGGAACCATTCAATGAGGCTTATGTGGTTGAGAACAACGACACCGTCGTCCTGCCGAGAGGATACCACCCTGTAGTCGCAGCACCAGGCTATCACCTCTATTACCTGTGGGTGCTTGCTGGCGAAGAGAGGCGATATGGGGCTTGGTCGGACGACCCCAAACATAGCTGGCTAAGGAGCTATGAATCTACGATGCGTGAGATAATGGGGTAGTCGTGTAGGGCTTCAGGGCTACTGGGTTAGCTTTTCGTTCAGGATTCTCGTTGCTCGCTTAACCGCGGCTTCGAACTCGCCCACACCATTCACTCCTGCCGCTGTTGAGTGGCCTCCTCCCATGCCATGAAGATACTCACCTAGAGGTTTTGCTAGGTCTCTGCCTAGGTGGAAGCCAGTTCGTCTGTGGAATTGCTGGTCTGATCTGAGGCTGATTTGGAGTTCGTCATTTCTTTGTCCTCCGACGACCGCCAAGTGCACGCCCATCTCAACCAACGCCCTTGCAGCTGAAGCTTGGTAGGACCGGATATGCGAGAAGACGATGAGCCAGTCGCCGATCCTTATCAGCTTGGCGCGCCTACACGCCTTGATCCGGGCTATGCGTTCTGAGGGTTCCATTGGCACAGACAACCGCGACAAGGCGTCTCGGACGTTCACGCCCATGTCAACCAGTTCGGCAGCTGCCTTGAATGTGTCCGAGTTTGCCAATATGAAGTGCCTCGTGTCGAAGGCTATGCCGAGGAAAAGCGCTTGCGCTTCCTCCTTCGTGGGGGTTAGACCAAGTTCCTTGAAGAAGCCATACACGATCTCACAGGTGGAAGAGACATTCTCATCAGATATGCTGAGCGTTGCGACCTTCTCAGTTTCCGGATGGCCTGCGTGGTGGTCGATCACAACTAGCGGAGAAGATGACGCCTTCATCTTCTCGGTCCAGGAGCCAAGCTGTTGAACCGTGTTAGTGTCCAGCAACACAACAATATCAGCCTTGTCGAATCTAGGTTCGTCGTCCACCAGACCTGTGGGAAGAAAGTCGGACAAAGCCTTTGATAGCTTGCTTACGCCCTCGGGCGAAGCAACTTGGACCTTTACTCCGGGGTTCAACCGTTGAAGCAACCTTGACAGCACAAAGGCTGAACATAGTGCATCGGGGTCAGCATTCTGATGGCAGAGAAGCAGGATGAACTCTGGCTTGAATCTGTCCATCAAGGTCGCTATTTCTCTAAACGGCATCCGGTTCCCCTCAAGTATTTCTCCACGGCATCGAAGGCTACTTTGACAGAGTTGTCAGCTAACTGCTTCGCATCCACGTCCTTGAGGGAGGAGGAAAGCGTCAACTCGATATCAACCTCTACATCTAGGGTTTCAGTTCCTTCCAGACCGACTGAGATCGTCAGGTCCGAGACCGATCGGCTCGGAACCTTTGACATGATGAACCTTCTAGCGACCTCTTCAGCTACTTCACACATCCTCTCCGTCTGGTCTTTTGAAAGAGAGGTAGCCCTTGACTCTGTCAAGAACGCCCACCGCTACTGAGGCGAGAGCGGCCGAAGATCCTTCTGGAGCTTCTCATTGAGTTCCTTGAGTTGGCTCCGAAGCCGTTCTTCCTGCTTGCTAAGGACAGAAGTCCTCATATTGGCGAGCTCTTTCTTTTCTTTCAGCTCGTCAGAAACCTTTATCCTCTCGGTCTTCACGAGAATCGAGCCGACAGACTTGTAGATTGTTCCGTTGTCAGGTGTCTTCTCAAGTTCGCCCAAGGCCTGATCAATCTCAAGCAGCTCAAGCTCAATCTGTTGCTTCTGCGTCAGTACGCTCTGGAGCGTCTGCTGCAGCTGCTGCAGTCTCAGCAACCTTTCCTGAACGGCAGGCGGAAGCTTGACTTCCTCACTCATAACAAGTCAACACCACACTATCCGGCAACGTTTGCCACATTGGCTCGTCAGAAATACGTATTGACGACTATAAAACCTATCGGTGTCGGGACTAGGCTGAGAAGTCTTGGCAGCCGCGAATTCGGACGATCGCAAAAGTCGGGTCTGGGTTCGGGACTGAAGATTAACCTTTTTCTTCTTCTCTCTGATACCATCCTAGATCGATAAATGACATTTCTTCTTTACCTTTGCTTTATTACTGGCTCTTCGAACAATACATACAAAGCAACACCAACAGAAATTAAGATGACAGAAAGGACAGTAGTCAATCTATGGGAAAAAAGCAAGAAAAGTGGGGTTTACAGCACAGAGTAGGGGCTTACATTTGGATAGGTGTTTCGACTAGTAAACATAGCGATTTTTGACAGAATTGGCAAGGTTTATTAGGGGTTGGAGAGATTCAATCGGAAATGCCAGAGATGGTTTGATGAGAGAGCTGTCCCACAACGGTGTTCTCATCCCCAGATACGATTGGAAAAAGCTTCGCTTGACAGTGAAAGGCGTGGAGATGGAGCTGGCGCCCGAGCAAGAGGAGATGGCTGTGGCTTGGGTCAGGAAGCTCGGCACTAACTACGTCAACGACAAGAGATTCGTGAGAAGCTTTCTCAAGGACTTCTGCACGGCGCTGAACTTGAAGGAAAGACTAGGACCAGAAGCCTTCGACTTCTCGATAGTTCAGGGGCACGTCAAAAAGGAAGTAGTGGCGAAGCTCAACGTTCCAAAAGAAGCGCGAAAGAAGATCACGGAACAACGCAAGGCGCTAAGAGAGCTTAACAAGGAAAGGTATGGGTACGCCTCCGTGGATGGAGTCAAGACAGAGATCGGCAACTATACCGCAGAACCTTCGTGCATATTCATGGGACGGGGAAAGCACCCGCTTCGCGGTCGCTGGAAACAGGGACCTAAGGAGCGAGACATCACGTTAAACCTGTCGCCCAATGCGCCCCGACCAGCCGGCAACTGGAAGCAGATTGTGTGGGAACCGGACGTTATGTGGATAGCCAGATGGAAAGACAAGCTTCAAGGCAAGATGAAGCATGTCTGGCTTTCGGACTCCAGCCTTTTCAAGCAGCAGAAAGATATTGAGAAGTTCAACAAAGCTAGAGACCTGCAGAAAAATCTTGAACGGACACAGACACATATCTGGGAGAACTTGGACGCGGACGACGTGAGGCGGAGGAAGACTGCGACTGTCTGTTATCTAATTGACAAGCTAAAGATCAGAGTGGGCGACGAGAAGGACCCTGACGAAGCCGACACCGTTGGAGCCGCAACACTCAGACCGGAACATGTCCGTTTCGACCAAGACGGCAAAGTCATCTTTAGCTTCCTCGGGAAAGACTCTGTCCCACATGTCTTTGAGGAAGTACTTCCGGAAGCGGTTGTTAGAAACCTGAAAGAGTTTTCAGTCAACACAAAGTCAACACTATTCTTCGGCGTTGACTCGAAAAGAGTAAGCGAATTCCTCGACGAAGTGATCAGCGGGCTCTCAGCCAAGGTTTTCCGCACATGTTATGCAACGAGAGCAGTCGAGACGAAGCTTTTCAGCACACCAGTGGGACGTGAAGCACCTGATCACGTTAAGAAGCACGTCGCAGCGATGGCGAATCTTGAGGCTGCAAAAGTCTGCAATCACAGACGCACGATACCTAAGACTTGGGGATCTAGCCTACGGAGACAGGAAGACAGACTGCGCCAGCTTGTCAAGAGATCAAGAGAGTTCCAAGAGGGAATCAGGGACAAGATCGATAGGGCAAAAGAAATGTACGCGGAGAGGCTGAGGAAAGAGGGGAAGCAGCTGAAAGCTTTGGAAGATAGGCCGCAGTTGGCTGAGAAAATTGATGGAGGGAACACGGCTTTGCTTAGGAAGCGGATAGGCCGTATGCAGGAAGCCATTACCGTACGCAGGGAACGCATCAGAAGGCTTAGGAACGAACGTGCTGAACATGTGAGAAAACTTGAGGCGAGACTTGAGACGCGAAGGCAAAGTGACAGGGCGAAGATTGAAAAAGAGACATTGCAGATTGAAACCAAGAAGCGAACCCGAGACTACAATCTCACAACCTCGCTCAAGAGCTACATTGACCCACGCGTTTACTATGCTTGGGGAAAGAAGGTGGGCTACGACTGGAGGCTCTATTATCCTGCGACACTTCAGCGGAAGTTCTCCTGGGTCGAAACCGACGTGGGCAAGTCAGAGGGAAAGTGACTACTGACCATAGAAAAGCTCGTACGGGATTGCCTCATCGAACGTCTTGAGGGAATCTTTCTTTTCCAAGCCGTATCTGGATAGTGGTTTGGTCAGATGTCTTTGTGACCGAGGAGGAGTGATGTACAGCCCGGGCTTGAGCGTCCTTTCAGCTTCAAGAACGGTTTTCTTCAGTTCTTTCCCGTGGTAGCCGCACTTCCGGCATTCGAAACCTTGGCCTTTCCCCATTGATTTTGTCTTCCTCCCGCAGACTGGACAAGAGGGATTACTGTGAACCAGTAGAGGAACCATCTTGATAATCCGAATCTTCTCAAGGTTTACCGTGACTGGCGTCTTCGACGACGAAGGACGCACACCGCCACACGCTTCAACGAGGTCACCCTCGATCAACATCATAGCAACGCCACGCAAGCTTCCTGTCGGTTCGTAAGCTGCACAGTCTATAGCACCAGTCTCGTCTTTGATCCGGAATACCATGTGGCCACCTTGGATAACATGCGGTTTTCCTGCTACTCCTCCTCTGATGATGACTGGGTTGTAGGGCTTGATGCCGCAGATCGACACAGCCTGCTTTAGGTGAGCGTCGGTTCCATGATTCGTTCTGAAGATAACCCATCTTTCAATGGGCTCCTCTGAGAGGACAAGCTCATGCCCACGTTTGACAGCTTCGGCTGTTTCTCCTCTTATGCCGTAAAGGATTGGGTCAGGACCTCTTGGCGTTATGAGAATCCGACCTGTCTCGGCGTCAATGTTGTTGAACAGCAGGTTACCCAACTGTTTGTCCATTCGGGCAACGGATAAGTGGTTGATTCTCCTCGGTGTTCCCCGGTTCTCGGATTTCCGGTACGCTATCAACTCGTACGTGTTGTCTGCGCTGAGTGTTTCCCCTATGGCGGCTAGGCCGCCAATTACCCCCAGCCCCTTCTTGAAGCCGACAGCTTCTGCCCTAGCGCTCTTCACAAGCCCTAAAGCTTCAGTTTTGCGCACAAGTCCTCCTATCGTTCTCTGCGCGAAGGACCGCACCTCGTTGGGCACCTCGCCAGCCAGAAAAACGATACCGGGATCTGTGCCCGTATAATCCATATCAGCGAGTTCCTCAACCGCTTCAATGACGCATTCCTTAACCTCATCAAGAAGACGCTCTTTCAGACAGATTCTGAGGCAGAGGGCTCCATTGCCTCTAGTCTTCCATGGGACGTTTGGGTTAAGTCTGATAAGGTTCGGATAGTCAAGAAAGGAGACTCCCAGCCTGCGCAGCTTGCCAATGAGTAGCGCTGCTATGTAGGTAGTGCATCCTGCTCGAGGGGAGTCTGTGTCGTCGAAGCCTATGTGCAGCTTCATGCTCAGTCTTGGACCTTCGCCGCGATTTGGCACCGTTCCTATCGAAAATTGGGCCCTTATGATTTTAACGTTTGGGAACAGGCCTCTTGGCTGAGAAGGCAACACTTATAACTTTGGCTATTGAAGTTATGTTCGGCCGGATGAAGAGAAGGCATTTGATTGATCCTGATGATATCTCAGAGTTAATCTGACGGCTATTCCATGTTTCAGAAGGACAAGTCAGCGCGATCAAGTATTAGGCTTGGTTTTTGGCGTTTGACCTATTCGATCACGCGCGGGCTGACCGCTATAGGATCTAGCTCCGCATCGATTTTAGGCGTTTCTTAACGAACTCGTAGTTCGCGCCGATGAACCAACCGAGAAGGCCGTACAGCACGCCCAAAGTGAGGCTGAAAACTTGTGTCCCAAAGTCTAAAGAACCTACTGGCAGAGTCATAAGGGGCTCAGTAAGCCATGCGACGCTGACAATGTAGACGACTGCTCCAGCTAAACTTGAAGCGATCATGGTAGCCTTCCCGTGTTTCAACCAGCCCATCAAGAGGCCCACAAGGAAGCTGAAAGGAGCTGAAAGCCAAGCCAGAAGCATTGTCTTCACCACTATCCATTCTTGAAGGCAGTTTGGCTTCTAAGTTGCGGTACCCAACTGGGATCTGGGCATTTGGCTAGGGTTCCAAAGGGTTGACGTACAGTCCTTTGTCCTTGTACTCTCGTCCGACGACAACAGTTGATGTGAAGGTGATACTTGGAATCATACGAATCTTGTCTACCACGAAGTCGAGCTGCTGCAAGTTTTCGACTTTGACCTTCGTTATTATGTCGTACTCCCCGTAGATTATGTTGACATCATGAACGAAAGGGTATTCCGCTATGATCTTGCTTGCTTCCCTTTCGCTGCCTGAACTCACCTTGCACATTATGTATGCCTTGATCCCCGCCAACGCCTTCGCCTCACGGTCTTCTAGAATAGAAACAGGTATTTAAACCGTTTCGGCCCTTCTAGTGTGCTTCGAGATTGGTGAATCACAGGAGCAAGGCTGATGGCGAGGGCAATGCTCACTGCTTTGAGAAGCCGTGCGTGCCAATCTTCCTTTGGAGGCTCCAATATTCGCCCTGATTGTAGACGAAGAGGGAGAGTTTTGTGAAGTCAATTTCCCCTTCTTCGTTCAGAATACTTGGGTCCACATGGACGCAGATGACTTCCCCAAGAAAGAGGTGATGAACGCCCAACGGGATCTTCGTCCTGAGAACACATTCTATGTTCACGGGACACTCACGGATAAGGGGAGGCCTCACTTTCCGTGCTGGTTCCGGCGTAAGACCCGTTAAGGAGAACTTTTCCGTATCTCTTCCTGAGACGACCCCGCACAGGTCTGCCTGCTTCAGAATCTCCGTCGTCGGTATGTTTACCACAAATTCTCTTGTTTCTTCAATTAGTCCGAAGGAGAACCTTTGTGGGCGAATCCCTAGACCCAGAGTCGGAGGATCTGAACACACAACCCCCGCCCAAGCCAGAGTGATTATGTTAGGCTTACCGCGTGGGTCTACACATGTAACAAGAACCACTGGGCAGGGGAAAAGAGCAGTCCAAGGACTCTTTGCCACTTTCACGAACGAATGCTCCTGAGGAACGCATTTAACCTTTTCCACTAATCTCCTGCATACTCCGTTCTGTAGGCCAGCTCGTGCGTCAGAATTCCCTTTCAACCCTTCAAGGCCGCTTCTAGCATCCTCATCCGAACGATCGTCAGATATCTATGACACTGCTGTTATTCTGTGGTCCTGGACATTACGTCAATGACAATCATGGTCAGGGTGGACCTGACCTTGTTGAGACGGCGGATTCGCCATGTCACGATGTCTTTTAGTTTGTCCATTGAGTCTGCGGTGACCTTCGCTATCACATCGTACACGCCATATACGCTGTAGGCTTCTTCAACTCCCTCGACTTTCTTGAGCTCGTTGAGGACCTCTCCTTCAGAGCCTATCTCGGCGTTGATCAAAACGAAAGCTAATGGCAAGTTCGATCCCACATATTCATGTGTTAGCCTGATAGCTCTTTAGTCGATCACACTTTTTAAGCGTTTCCGAGTTTGAGGAAGAATGAAGAATAACCTTATCTGGAAAGAGAAACCAATCCTTAGATTGGGAGACACGCGGCTTGAACTCTCTGGCGAAGAAGATACGGATTTCAAAAGCGGAGCAACGTATGAAGGATTCGTGGGTCGACATGAGCCTGCGAACGTTAAGGGACGGCGAAGTCCGCTTCTACCGAGTCGACGATCCACTGACGGGAAGGTGGCTCTTCAAGGTCTGTACCGACTCTGAGATGTCGAGAACCACAGTAAAGGCTTTGACCTGCCCGCCGGGAAGAGGCTTCGCGCAGTTGGAGGGAAGCACAATGCTTTTTCAGAGGAGTCTGGTTGAAAGCTTCTACTATGGGGTTGTGTCTCTTTCTTACATTGATGAGGAGGAGAGGCTCCGTCGGAATGTCGTCGAGAATGTGGAGGAGGCGCCACAGGCACTTAAGGAGCACTTCAAAACAGCGCCCTACGAAGAAGTCACGGGCAAGAAAGCCATGGGAAAGAGAGTAGCCGTCCTCTGCGAAGAGAACGACGAACGGAAGATGATCACCCTCTTCCTACTCCAGCGAGCTTGGCCCATTTCAAAGATCCCTCCAGACCTTGGAGCAAAGAGAATGGACCTCTTGAACCTAATCAAAAGCCTTGAAAAGGCCGGAACGAGCGATGTTTACCAGACTGCACAGGAGAAATGTCAGCTCGCAAAGGAGGACATTGATGTCCTTCTTAAACTTCTTGAGGCTGAAGGAAAGATACTGAGAACAGACGAGTACATCAAAACAAAGGCTTAGAGCGTTCGTCCACAAATCCTATGCGAGAAGTGCCGCGGCGCATTTCTTCTGGCTTCATTATCCTTAAATGTCCCGAGCGTCATTTCTTGATAGGCGCAGCTTGGTGACCAGCACCATGAAAGCAGAGGTCATAACCACTGGAGAGATGCAGGCTCTTGAGATAAATGCTGAGTATTTCGGAGTCTCAAAGCTGCAGTTGATGGAGAACGCTGGAAGGAACGTCGCGGTTGAGGTGTCTTCACGCTTCAGACCTGAAGACACAAGGGTCGCCGTTTTCTGCGGGCTTGGCGGAAATGGCGGAGACGGCTTTGTTGCGGCTCGCCATTTGGCATGTCTGGGCTTCAGCGTAAATGTCATTTTAGCTGGAAGTGTTTCTCAAATAGCCAATCCAGAGGCGAAGAAGAACTGTGAAGCCTTGGAGCACCTGAGAACTTACATTACAGTGACGGAGGTCCATGATTCATCGCTCATTCCCGAGGCTGAAGCTGAGGTCTTGATCGACGCATTGCTTGGCACGGGACTCAAGGGTCCTCCGCGTCCGCCTATTCTGCAGCTCATAAGAAAGATGAATGAGGCTGACGCTTTCAGGGTTGCTGTGGACCTTCCCAGCGGGATTGACTCTGACTCTGGCGAGGTTCTGGGCGAAGCTATCAAGGCGGACCTAACTATCACCTTCCACAAGGCCAAGCCAGGACTGTTGAAGGCTGAGAAGCTTGTGGGGGAATTGGTCGTCAGACACATAGGGCTTCCCGTCGAACTTGAGACGTTCGCAGGTCCCGGCGATGTGAGCACAGTTGTGAAGCCCAGACAGCCAGAGTCGCATAAAGGCGACTTTGGCAGACTTCTTGTGATCGGCGGAAGCGACACCTATTCAGGTGCGCCGACGTTCACAGCTCTGGCTGCTCTCAGAACCGGTGTGGACCTAGTCTTCATCGCAGCCCCCATGGAGACGGCATACGCGATATCTTCGATGTCTTCCGACCTGATTACCGTGAAGCTCGAGGGCGAGCAGTTGAATATGAGCAACCTGCCAGTCATAAGGCGACACCTTGAGAAGGCGACAGCCGTTGCCATAGGTCCCGGTTTAGGATTGCAGAAAGAGACGGCGGACGCGGTGAAGGAGATCATCAGAGTCACGGAAGGAATGAAAAAACCGATGTTGGTCGATGCCGATGGGCTGAAAGCCTTCGCACAATCCAAACGTAGGATCAAGACCCCAGCAGTCTTGACCCCTCATGTCGGCGAGTACCAGATTCTCACGGGAACAAGCTTGTCGGCGCAAGTCAACGAACGAGCCGAAGCAGTTCGGAGAACAGCCCAAGACCTTGACTCTACAATTCTTCTAAAGTCCAATGTGGACATTATCTCGGACGGGAGCAGGGTGAAGCTAAACTTCACGGGAAACCCTGGCATGACCGTTGGCGGAACAGGCGATGTTCTCTCAGGGATTGTCGCCGCCTTCTTGGCTCAGGGGGTCAGTCCCTTCGAGGCTGCTGTGGCGGGAGCATTCATAAACGGCGCTGCTGGAGACTTCGTGAAGGCTGAGAAAGGGTATCACATGGTTGCTACTGATCTGCTCGACTGGATACCGAAGGTCATCGACAATCCCATGTGCCACTTGACCTTGAAAAGGGGCGACATCAGCAAGCATTCGTAGGCAACTACAGTCTCTCGCATATGGACGTGAGGCTTGGTGGAACTCGACTTAGTGTTGCCGGCTGCAGTCTCTCTGATAGCGTCGGCTTCGGTGCTGCTTTACGGTAGGTTTCATAAGAAGATTAGCTTCTTGCTGGAAGAGAGCTCAATTGGCGCGCGTGACGTTGTGGTCATGGTTGCCTCGATGGGACTTATGATCACAGCCATCGCGTTCATCCCAAAGCAGGCAGTCCAGATTCTCTTCATAATCGCCTACTCGTACATGCTGTTCTCATTTGCCTACATCGCTTTTAGGAAATGGTATGTGGCAATCTTGCCGCCGGCCGCATTTGTGCTTCTGTACAACTACTACTGGGAGCTGCCAGTCTTCAACTTGTTCGTGGCTCTCTTCGCTGTTATGATCCCAGTCTATGTTGGCTCAATCTTCTCATGGCGGACAACATGGATCTTCGTTGTCTTGCTGACTGCGATGGACATCATCCAAGTCTTCGGGACAGGGTTTATGGTCGCATCCGCAAGCAAGATGATAGAGCTCAAGCTCCCTGTCTTGCTAATTCTTCCCACGTTCCCGGCTAAGACTATGATCGGCTTGGGGCTGGGAGACATCTTCATGTCTGGTCTTCTGGCAGTTCAGACATCACTTAAGAGAGGAAGGAATGCTGGGATCATGACCGCTGCAATGGTCGGCGTCGCAATATTCGTGTTCGAGGCGGCCCTTTTCAACATAGCGGCTTTCAGGTTCTTCCCAGCTACAGTCGTCGTCATAGCGGGATGGATGGCGAGCTTGGGGGTCTACAGACTGACAATGGGCGCATCACAAGAGCCACGCGAAAAGAGATTGGGCAGATCTTTTGAAGTGGTTGTTCGTCCTGGCAGATGGGAACTCTAGGATAAGACACGTTCCGCTCAGTCTCGTACTTGAGGAGCCTGCCTCCCGTAGTTTCTCCCACACTAGGGTGAATGCTTCATTAGAGACCTCAACGCATTTTCATCTGTTCGATGAAGTCTTTGATTCTTCTTAGCCCTTCCTTGATGCTTGCTTCCGATGTTGCGTATGAGAACCTGACATGTTCGCCCTCTCCCTTGTTTCTGTGTCCGAAGTGGATGTCTGAGAGAACGGCGACCCCTGCCTCATGAAGCAACCGTTTTCTGAAGTCTTCGGAGTCTGTGGCTCCAACCAGTCCACAGGCTTCTGTCACATTGGGCCAAGCATAGAACGCTCCGCCCGGCTTTAGACACTTCACTCCAAGAATAGCGTTAAGCCCATCTACGATGAAGTCTCGTCTTTTCCTGAAGCTGAACATCATCCTTCTGGATTCGTCTTGCGGCCCAGTCAGAGCTGCTAGTGCTGCGTACTGGTTTGGGTGGGCCGCGCATGAATCAGTATTCGTGACCCATTGTGACAAGTACGGCGCTAGCTTTTCGTTTGCTGAAAATCCGATTCTCCAACCTGTCATGGCATAGGTCTTTGATGCGCCGTCCACGATTATGGTTCGTTCCTGCATCTCTGGAATTGAGGCAATGCTGCAGAATTCGCCGTTGTGCACCATCCGGGAGTAGACTTCATCCGAGAAAACCCAGAGGTTTCTATGCTTCTTCACGATGTCAGCTATCTGATCTAAGGACTTCCTGCCTAGGACGCCTCCAGATGGGTTATGTGGCGAATTTAGGATGAGCAGCCTCGTCTTTTCCGTGATTTTGCTTTCCATGTTGTCTGTGTCGAAGGCGTACCGTTTCCTTTCTAGCAGTGGAAGTGGGACTGGCACTGCGCCGTGGGCGGCTATCTGGGACTCATATATGGGAAAACCGGGGTTCGGATACAGGACTTCGTGTCCCTTTCCGTAGTCTGTGACAGAGAGGATGGCGTATCCTATGAAGGGTTTTGCGCCGTTCGCCACAACGATGGATTCGGGTTCCACGTCGATCTTTCTCGTTTCGGAAAGGTACTTGGCGGCAGCCGCTCTCAGTTCAGGTATTCCTGGTGAAGCTGTATACCCTGTCTTTCCGTCTCTAATGGCTTTAATTGCGGCTTGCTTGATGTAGTTGGGCGTGTCGAAGTCAGGCTGCCCAATGCAGAAGTTCACAATGTCCTTTCCTTTGCTCAGTAGCTCGTTCACTTCCTTCAGTACAACAAAGGCATTTTCGGTTCCTAGAGTTCGAGTTCTCTCCGAAATGTCCAGCATCCAAGGGTCACCTGTCATTGCAACACAGAAACTCGCTTCTGTATGGCTTGCCGCATAAATTCGGCGACTGGTGTTGAAAAGCCTTTCGCTCACGGTTGCGGGGAGGGTCTTGCATATAGGGCGGAGGCTTGGGGTCAGTCAAGGCTCTTGGGAGCATCTTGGTTCCCGGGGCCGAAATGCTTGAGGATGACCAAGTTCTCGCTGCTGCTTTCGTTAGTCACTGCGACTCCTTCTTTGGCTGCTTGCACTGTGACGAAGAATTCGTCGTTCGTCAAGTCGCCGTACCTGATCATAGTGGGGGCTTCAACTTTGAATCCGCCTACTTCCCCGTGTCCTTGGACCACAACGAGCCCGTAGGCAGCTTCGTCCCGCGTCTTCACGCTAGCTTTGGGAAACACGGTCAGCTCCTTGCCGCTGAAATCCTCGGACCCGTAGGAGATCCATTTCTCCTCATACCCGTCTTCTCTTGTTACTTCTGGATCCTCAGCGAACTTGGGCTTGGCATAGTGGTGTTTCTTGAACTGTGGGTCAACATTGGCTTCCCAGTCAATCATGCTTATGATGTAGTCCATGTTGTCCTGGACCTCTTCCGGCACGTTCTTGACTAGAAGCTCACGTGGGATATGTCTGCCCTCAAGCATGGACTGGTACATGGCGAAGACGTCTGAGGCTTTCTGAATCTCGTAGGTCACATATGTGCCTGGAGCGTGTAGGATGCCGGCCGGAATCAGCCAGCCCGTTCCCGGCTCAAGCCCATAAGCCTGAGAAAGCGTGAGAATCCCGTTGTCCCCTACGTTCCACCTCTCGAGGCATCGTTTCAGGTCTTCTTTTGTTGTGCCAGGGTTCAGACCCAAAAACGTGTACGGGAACCTTCCCTCGATAACGTTCAGTTGAGGGGGGAAGTAGTATGATTCAGGCTTGGAAGCTTGGTTGACCTTGCGGGCATGCTCCTCCATCTGGTGGAGATGAAACGGGATGGGACACGCATTGTCAAAGAACTTTGCTAGGACAGTCCAGCCGCCGTACTTCCGCATGATACTCCTGCCAAGGAGAGTGTCGCCATGGTCATTGACTGCGTCTTTGAGAAGAACCTTCTCCATTTTGGGTCCTTTTTGTTGCACGATGTAGCTTAGTCCTTCGTCTTCTGGTGCTCCAGGATTGTCAGCCTTCGTCGTGGAGGCCAGCCATCTCTCGTCGATGCCACCTCTATGAGCGCCAAGAGCGTAGAGGTCCTGCGCGGCTAGCTTCAGCCTCCTCCCAGGGGTTAGGAAGTCTCTGGGAACCCATGCGGGAGCAAGATGGAGGATTCCCTCTCCGTCTTCAAGTGCTTTCTGAACAACAGACTCTCTTCTCATTCTCAGCACACTTCAAAGGAAAGGACTGAGTATCTATAAAAGGCTATTGCGGCAAGAGAACATTCGCGCTTTCCATTGCTCTTGCTTCGAGCAACAGATAATAGGAGCAGAGCGTGCAATAGGGATGGTGAAGTCTTCGATATGACCTTCCAGTCTAGCGCGAACCGTTGAGCTAGGAGAAAAGCCATGAGTGATATGAGACCCAAGGCTCTTGTCCTGTTCTCAGGTGGCTTGGACAGCATGCTTGCTATTAGGCTGATTCTAGGCCAAGGTGTCAAGGTTGAAGCTGTCCATTTCTTGACTCCGTTCTGTTCGGGGGACCTAGATCTCATCGAGCGGTTCTGTGAAGAGAATGGCGTGAAGCTGCACAAGGTTTCTTTGGGGCTGGAGTTTGTGGAGCTGGTCACTAGCCCGCCGCACGGACATGGCAGTCACATGAATCCCTGCATCGACTGCAGGATTCTGGAGTTGAAGAAGGCTAAGGAGCTGGGTGAGAGAATTGGCGCTGATTTCTTGGCAACTGGCGAGGTCCTAGATGAGAGGCCGTTCTCGCAAAGAAGGGACCTGATGCTCCTTATTGAAAGGGAGGCTGGGTTGAGCGGGAGGATTTTGAGGCCTCTTTCAGCTAAGCTTCTGCCAGAGACTGAACCGGAGAGGACCAGGCTTGTGGCTCGAGAGATTCTCTTGGACATAAGGGGACGCAAAAGACATTTACAGATGAAGTTGGCGAAAGAGATGGGGATTAAGGAGTACCAAAGCCCCGCTGGAGGATGCTTGCTTACGGACCCGAGGTTCAGTGAGAGACTTAAGGAACACCTGCAGCATGAGAAAGGTCTGTCTCTCCGAGATATTGAGCTCCTTAAGGTGGGCCGGCACTTCAGAGCAGACGAAGCAAAGATCATAGTGGGAAGGAACCAGGAAGAGAACGAGGAGTTGATGGCAATAGCTGAAAGGCAAGGTTTGGCTCATTTGGAGGTGATGGGACACATGGGTCCGGTAACTGTTCTATGTGGAAGGATCAGCCCTGGAACGGTTAGAAAAGCTGCAGCAATCACGGTTCGGTACTCAGATGCGCCCAGAGATGGCGCCTCTGAAGTCAGATACAGCACGAGAGAGAGAGAGAAAGTTCTGCAGACAATTGCCATAGGTGATGAGGAGCTGAAGAGTCTCCTAGTCTAGAAAAAAAGTTGCTGCGGCGGAGTTTGGGTCTTGTCGGTGTCACTTCTTTTTTACGTATTCGCGGAACTTTTTCCCGCAGCACTCGTAGAGTTTGACGTGGACTTTGGGGCTTAGGTCCCATTCTTTTATGGGTTTAGTGACGTTCTTTCCACATTCTGGACACTTCATTCCAGTCAGATCTCCCAGCCTCGTTATGATTTACCTCCTTCTTATGTCTTTCCATTACGCATGTTCTGAAAGATTTGGCTGGCGAGTTT
>CAYXIF010000003.1:0-52195 GCA_964465575.1 uncultured Candidatus Bathyarchaeia archaeon
GCAAGCTTGTTAAAGAATCTTCAACGAAATCCTTGTTCTGCCAAGGATTCTTCAAAATTTCAGAACTTCGATTGTTGAATTCAAAGTTTCAAGGCTTTCCCGTTGAAGTTTCATAAGTATTTAAGGAAAAAAATTTTTTCTGCGCACAGTGTGAAAAACCTGATGGCCCGGATTTGCCTTGCGGCTCCTAATGTCTTGATCTTTCACAGAAACCTTCTCTTGAGAGCATTCCGCTCAGCCTCGATCACCAACTCATAGAACTCGTCGGACAGCCTAGCCTCCTTCGCAAGGATCTCTTTCACATCTACTATCCTGAGGCTTCTGCCTGCCAGAGCAACCGCGGCCGGCTTCCCCCCCATTGAGATCAACTTCGCAGTCTCTTCGGCTCTCCTTCTGAGCTTCTCCTCATTCTTCGTCAGTCGTTCGCCTCTCTTGTCAACTAAGGGATAAGCGTACTGCTCTTCAACTGGCAGCTCGCCAAGGTTCGGAGAACCGCATTTCGGACAAACCGGCTTCTCCGGCAGATCCTTCAAGCTCAGCATCTGAACGTAGTCCCAGCAGTGCGTGCAGATGAAAGTTCGAGCCTCGTCTAGAAGCCTTGCCCTCGAGGCCTCAACAAGTATGCGCCTCATCTTCTCCGGTGGGATGAGGTCAGTCTTCATGCTGACCCTTTCAATCCCCACCCGCGCAACAGGGCTCGGTTCCCCGGGGATTCCCACCTGCACCACCTTGATCTCACCCCTCCTCATTCTCGCGAAGACCTCGATCAGCTTCTTAAGGTCCAAGTCCTTCGAAAAGACTTCCTTAAGAGCCTCCTCATAGATGATTGTGCCCTCAAAGCTTCTGATGAGACTCCGAAGGGTCACATTGCTTAAGTCAACCTGCTTCTTCAAGGCTCCGAAACGCCTAGCCACATGGATCATGCGCCTCTTGAAGATGCCAGTCTTCACACAAGCTCTGGTAAGTGTATCCTCAATGTACTCCGGAGACGCGTTACCAAGCTCCGCAAGAATGCTGGCGAGTATCTCAGCCCTAAACCCCCCTGTGGTTTGAACAAAGATTCTGTACGGGTCATGCTGAACAGCAACCGAAGCTCCAGTCTGCTCAGAAATGATGTGACCAAGAAGCTGAGCAAGAGCACGGTTTGTTAGGGAGCCGAGGTTAGCCTGCAGAATGACGAAGTCCTCCCATTCCTCCAAGGTCATCCGCCTATCAGTCGGGACCAGACAGCCCTTCTCAACGCTTTCAACCGTCTCAGAAACAGCTGCTTGAATCGTGCTCTCATCGGAAGGATACTTCGCAGCCAATTCCTTGGCAATCTCTGAAGGTTTCACGCCTTTTGCCATCCTCTCCTCTACAAAGCCACGGACAGCACCAACCTCCTGCGCCACCTCCAAGGGTACAGGTATCTCTTCTCCGACCCATGAAGGGATGGAGCCGGTTGGGTCACTCACTGAATCAACGTAGATCTTGTCAGAAGAAACGTTCATGATCTTCCAAGGGCTTCCACGTATAATGAACTTGACCCCAGGCTTTCCATATTCGGCAACGAAGGCTTCATCCAGCAAGCCGATCGCAGTCTCAGATTCCCTATCAACCACAAGGTAGTGCTTCTCATCCGGGATCATCGAGATGTTCTCGAAGAAGTAATCAAACAGCGGCTGGCTCCTGCGAGGCTTTATGACTAACTTATCCTCCGCCGAAACCCAAGCCAAACGTGGAAACCGGTTGTGCATGTACCCCACAACATGCTCGATGTCCTCCAAAGTCAGGTCCTGATACGGATAGGCATCCTTGAACAACTCGTACAGCTCACTGAAGTAGATGCGGCGGCTCCTCATCAAACGGCCCGCAATCTGGTGGGCCAACGCATCATAAGGTTTCTCTGGTATCTCAACCGGCTCAAGTTCCTCCTCATAAGTCCTCCGCCCAATAACCAAGGCTTCAAGGGTATCGTCCGAATCCATGGTTATGATGATCCCATTAGCTACACGGCCTATCTTATGCCCACTTCTTCCAACGCGCTGAATGAGGCGGGTGACCTGCCTCGGGCTCATGTACTGAATGACGAGATCGATCCTCCCAACATCGATGCCCAACTCTAGAGAACTCGTGCAGATAAGCCCTTGCAGGTCGCCCTGCTTTAGCCCCCGTTCAGCGGCGACACGAGAAGGCTTAGCCAAAGACCCATGATGGATAGACACAGGGAAGTTGATGTCCCAGACTTTGAACCGGCTGGCAAGAACCTCTGAAATCGTCCGCGTGTTCGTGAAAAGCAGGACGGAGTTGTGAGCTTCTATGTATCTGCGGATGATGCGTAGCCTTGCCGCAACTTCCGGATGAGTAAATAGCGCAGAGGCCAACGTGAAGTCATCTGGTTCAGGTTTCGGGTAAACGATATGCAGCTTCATCAAACGGGCAACGGGCACCCTAACGATCTCGACAGGACGGTTGTTCCCGACCAGAAACTGGGCAACCTTTTCAGGTGTGCCGATTGTTGCGGACAGGCCAATCATCTGGAAGTCTCTGCCAGTTGAATCGCGGAGCCTTTCAAGCGCAAGCGCCAGCTGACTTCCCCGTTTATTGTCTGCCATCTCATGGACTTCATCGATGACTACCCACCTGACCGTCTGAAGGTGGCGACTTATTACCCACCCGAACAAGAGAGCCTGAAGCGTCTCAGGCGTCGTGATCAGTATGTCTGGGGGGCTTCGAGCCTGCCGTGTCCTCTCGCTTGTGTCCGTGTCGCCGTGTCTGACAGCCAGCTTTAGGTCTAGGTTGTTGCACCACCACTCCAATCGTTCCAGCATATCCCGGTTCAAAGCTCGAAGAGGAGTGATGTAAAGAACTTTGACCCCGGGTTCCCTGCGCGGACTCTGAATTAGCATGCTTAAGATCGGAAGCATTGCAGCCTCGGTCTTTCCTGTAGCTGTCGGCGATATGAGAAGAACGTTCTTTCCCTCAAGAATCTTCGGGATCACCCTTTCCTGCGGCTCAGTGGGAAACTTGAACTCCTTCTCCTCTAGCAACTTGCGTAATGGGCGCACGAGAAGATCAAACACGCCTACCTGCCCAGTTTGCTCTTCAGCCAAAGAGTCAGCCAACCAGCCACAGGCCAAGAAACTAAGGTGACCTCTCTGCTAAAAGCGTTTTGCAGACACCTTGCGACCTGAAGCCGACGCGAGTTCTCGGCGTTCCGAGTGTGTATTACGCTGAAGAGATCAGGAAGATGCCAAACACTGCTAGAAACATGGCGCTTCCTAGAAGGATCGCTTTGATTGCCTTCTGGTTCAGGTAGTTTCTGCCCTTGTCTACTGAGTAGCTTATGAAGCTGAACCACAATAGGTCAGCGGCTGCGTGTCCCGCCAAGAATGCGATAAACCCGATCATACCAGCAGACGAGACGGAAAACGCCATGACCGGCACACCTGTTGTTAGCCACCATAGGAAAAAATGCGGGTTCGAGCTGCTACCTAAGAACCCCGCGGCAACCATCCCATGCGAGGCAAACCGTTCGTTGGACATCGAAGAAGCTTTAGGCTTAAAGGTTCTGGCCATTCTGGCAAGGTAGACGCCCATCAGGACAAGTACTGCGCCACCAACATAGCTGATCAGCTTCGTGGCCCCGCCCGAGTCCAACAGAACATCTAAGCCGAGGAAAACAGCTAATATAATCAAAGCCTCAATCAAAAGGTGTCCCAGCACAACGAAAGGCCCGGCCTTCATGCCCTTTCCCAAGGCTTCAGAGACAACAATGACAAAGACTGGACCCGGAACAACAGCTCCCGAGAGAGCTGCTGCGAAAGACAACAATGCAATCCCGAAGAGGTCAAGCACTCTCAAATACCCCGTAACGTGTCTTTTCTAGTACACCGAGACTCTGGAAACGCCGTTTATCTTCAGTAGCTGCGGTATAAGTTCCCCAGGTATCTTCCTTTCCGCGATCAGCGTCAGTCTAGGTTCGGGTGTAAGCTCCGGATCGTCAACTATTGCCTGTCTTATGCTTATGTTCTGCTCAGCGATCAGTGATGCTGAACGCGCGAGAATCCCAGGCATTCTTGCGTCGACTGGGGTAATCTCTACTACGCCTAGGTTCAGGTACCGCGCGATCTCGCGCAAAGACGCTCCGGCTGGTCTGATGTTCTTGAAGATCGCGTTCAGTTCCGGGTCTCCCCTGATCATCTTTATTGTCTGAGTGACAGTCCTCCTGTCCACACCTGCTGCGCGGCTAACCCCAAGCGTGGATATAACGATCTCATCGCAGTAGATCCTTCCGTTCCTCACAGTCAACCCGTTCTTGATAAGGATCTTCGCAACAGCAAGGCGTTCAGGGTAGTCTTTGAGATACTCAGCGACCTTGTTCCACATCGTCGACGACACGCAACTCAGCTTCTGATCAAGTTATAGTACGGTTGGATAGCATATAAGCCGTCTCGTTCTGTTTGGGTTACAGTCTGACAATGACCTGCAAGGAAGGGGTCTCAAAGCTAGACTGCCAAGTCGTTTCGTTGCGTCTTTTGCTCTCACAAGTGTTAAGTATTTGCTACATGTAGTAAATGTGTGGCTTAACAAAGAACAGGGCTCCATAGGGCTGTCTGATCACACGCGCGGTGAAAGACTATGCATGAGAGAGAGATCACAGAGGCTGTGTCCAAATGGCTAAGTTCCTTGTTTCCTTGCTGCACCATTCACGCCGACGAAGAGGAGATCAAAGTCTACGAAGTGGAAAATGGGTATAGCGTCGGGTACAAGCTGACCAACTACATAAGAGTTGGATGCAAAGAGGGATTGACAGAATACTACGGAGATCTTGGTCGATGCTTAACTTACTGCGTCGAGAACGGTTACGTGCCGACTTACTTTGCTGTTCCTCACGACTACCCAAACAGAGAAAGGCTGGAACGCGCAGTGAACGCCGTGAAACTGCCAATAGGGCTACTCACCGTCGACATTGACGGACGAGTCAAAGTCGCTATAAAGCCCCACTTACTATGAACTGAAAAGGCAATATCCCCGGTCTCTGTATTGTTTGAGCACGTTTCTGAGAGAGGTTACTCGCCAACTTGAAGAGGACAGTTCTTGTTGGCTGTGGGCAACACTAAAGTATCACGGTTGACAGAGTCAGAACGAAGGCAGTTCATTAGTTGCTTGCTACTTCTGTCCTTCTGTGTTCTCAGGTTGGGTGATCGTGTTGGTGAAACCTTTGAAACTGACGGTGCTCGTTGAAGACTCGGCTGCCCCTCGCAGGCGGGAGAGTTCTCTTTTGGAGGCGGATCACGGTCTCTCAGTTCATGTTCAGGTTGAGACGGAGAAGGAAGCGCTTTGCTTCCTCATAGACACTGGCCCGTCTTCAGGTGTTGTTCTCCACAACGCTGAAGCCCTGAGACTAGACCTTACAAAGACCAAAGCAATTCTCCTAAGCCACGGGCACGACGACCACACAGGCGGCTTGATCCACGTACTGAAGCACATCAGCAAGAAGGTTCTAGTCATCGCGCACCCAAGGCTTCTCGAGCCGAAACTGAAGCTGGAGCCATGTCTAAGAAGCATCGGACTCCCCTTCACAGCATCTGAAATAGCAGCAAATGGCGGCATCCTTCTTCTATCCCGAACTGCTGTTCCCCTCATGCGGAACGTATCGACAACTGGTGAGATAGAACGAGCAACCGTCTAAGAGAAAGTGACTGGTTTCTGGACTGTAAGCAAGGAAAGGTTCGTGGAAGACGCTTTGGTAGACGATCAAGCCTTCGTAGCTTCCGTTGAAGGGAAGGGCCTAGTCATTTTCACCGGATGTGCCCACGCTGGAGTCATCAACACCATCTGGCAGTCCAGAAGAGTAATGGGCATCGACAAGGTCTACGCAGTCATAGGCGGATTTCACTTGGCGAACGCCGATGATGAAAGGCTCAGGTTGACTGTAAAAGACTTGCTCGACACGGGTCCTGAGTTCGTCCACCTGTGCCACTGCACAGGAGAGAAAGCCCTCAAGGTACTGAAAAAGGCTTTTGGGAGCCGCTGCGAGCCGGCGTTGACCGGGGACGTGATCGCATTCTAGGCTTTCGTCTAGATATGGTCACCTTGACTTCTTCGTGGCCTTCAACACTGACTCCTTTGAGTGTGGAAACCATACCCAAAATGGACTTCCGGACTATCTCGGAGACGAAGGGCTGAACCGGGATCTCAGAGCCTTCAACTGTGATTGTCGCCTTGAGTTTGGGCTTAAGCCTCAATGGTACGCAGTCAGTCAGGCTAGCCTTGCCTGCTTGCACGGCTTCGGCCAACTCCTCACATGTGGGTTTGCCGCATTTCCCACAGTCCAAGCGTGGCAGCTGGCTCATGATCTCACAGATCCTTTCCCTTTTCCTGATGAACTCTTCTGCCTTTCCGAGTATCGTGAGCAGGTCTTCTCCTATGCTGAGAGCAGGCTTCCCAAGCGGTTTGAAAGAACAGAACGCCAAAACATCTCCCTGTGCTTTTCCTCTGTAGTCCTCGAATTCTTCTGTGTCTCTTAAGCAGATGATCTTGGCGACTCGCCTGTCCTCAAGTGTCAAGGATGAAAAGCCTTCAAGCACCAGAATGTTCGCCCCGTTCTCCTCTGCTGTTCTTAGCATCCTCTCAAGCGGGAAGCTTCTGGTCTTCATTTTGATGATTGATTCCACGTCCGAGACCGCCACGACAGGGTTAGCTCCCGCCGCTGAATGCCGCCACGTGTCCTTCCCTACAGTATCCATTGAAAAACCCTCATGACTGATGTGCTTGGCGCTTGCAGGGCGGTACCCTTTGCTCACCAACTCAGAAATTAGTGTCTCTACGACCGTCGTCTTCCCAGACTTCCTGTGCCCTAACACAGCTATAACTGGAATTCCTCCATCCAAGTCCTCACACTTTCCGCTCCGCTGTTCGCGACTTTAGAGAACAACCTTAGCACGATGGATATAAAGATCAAAAAGAGGGAGAAAAAAGCGCCTATCTTCTGGGCCCGAAACGAATGCCTGGGCGTCCGTGGCTTGAAGCTGCTGCGTGAACTCTCGGACCTATATACCTCCACAGCCAATTGACGAATTCCTGTGGGTTCTTTGTTTGAACGTAGACTTCGCCAGGCCCCGTGACCTCTGTAACCAGTCCTTCTCCGCCAAGAATAGTAGACTTTAATCCCCCGAACATGCGAACTTGGTATTGGCATGTCGTACCTAAAGCTGCTAGGTGGAAGTTGTCAACCACCAGTTTCTCTCCGGGCGCAAGTTCGTGCTTGTCTATAGCTCCGAAGGTGTTGACGAAGATGTCTCCTCTGCCTTGGGTCTTGATCATGAAGAGGTTCTGCCCAAAGAGCCCTTTCGTGAAACCCTGCCATTGAGTGTCCAGCTTCACTCTAGGCGTTGAAGCAATGTAGGCTGAGCTTTGTACTATGTATCCCTTAGCATCATCGACTTCCAAGCGTGTTATGTCGCCCAGGGGCGCAGACACGAATCCAACCTTGCCCTGGACTCCTCTTGCGATGTAGTCATTGATGAAGAGGGTTTCGCCACCTAGGACCGAGACCTTGATGGTGCCCCAGAGCCCTGACTCATCCATCCTCGTCCGCGTCTTAACCTCGATGTTGCTGCTCATATAAGTCATGGCGCCAGCTTCAGCCGTTATGAAACCTTCAGGGGGCAACTGAACCTCTAAGAGCGAATACGACGGTCTATACTTTATCTCGAAGTCCAACGGTTTCTGCTCCACCTCAACTTGAGACAATCCTGCGCCACATCGCGGGCAGAACTTGGCGTCGTCCGCTGCTTCCGCTCCGCAACTTGGACATTTAACCAAGAACCTCACCTGCAAACAGTTACCCGCATAGGTTTATATTCTTTGTGAAGAATAGGAAACTATCGCAGTGCTTTTCTTAATAAGAGTCATAGTGAACGATGTCGTCCGGAGACCGTTTTGGCGGGGCGCGTGGTCTCTCCGCGGGATGACCAACGGGAACTATCGCGACTGGCCTTACGCCTGCAGGCAGGTTAAGTGCGGCTTTCACGTCGTCTTCGTGGAAGGCGCCAACCCAACAGGCGCCAAGACTCATTGCACAGGCAGCTAGCAGAATGTTCTGAGTTGCCGCGGCCGTGTCCTGGATACAGTACAAGTTTGCACCTCTGCTTCCGTAGCCTCTCGCAGACCTGTTCTCGTCGGCACAGACGACTATGACAACTGGAGCTTCCTCGATGAAGTACTGATCAAGAGCCGCTGCAGATAGCTCGCTTTTTACCTCGGTTCTTCGGACGACCACGAACTCCCATGGCTGTATGTTTCCAGCTGATGGAGCCCACCTTGCTGATTCGAGGAGCTTCTTAACGTCCTCATCTGAAACAGCTTCTTCAGTGAAGGCGCGGGTGCTTCTTCTCCGTTTGATGGCTTCGGAAACCTCCAAGTCAGACTCCTCCGCACAAGCTTACCTAGATATTCGTAAGATCGCAGCTTGGTTTTTAGTCTTTCTTGGAGAATTCTTAAGAACCCTATTCGCGCACACACATAGAAGGAGGGGAAGCGTTGATAGATAATTCCCAACTTGAGAGGCTGACAACGGAAGTTAAGAAGGTTGCAGTTGAATCAGGGGCTGATTTGGCCGGAATTGTAGCTGCAAGTGTGTTCGATGCTCTTCCAAGCGTCTGGATTGGTTGGACGATTCAAGAATATACTAAGAAAACGTTCGATGTCATGCCTGATGCGAAATCTATCGTTGTGATAGGCTATCATGTCTGGGATGACATGCTTGAAATTGCGATTCGAAAAGGCGAGAAATGGATTTACCCCGGCTATTTCCCTCTGCGTGTTTCGATGCTGGCGGTGGCTCATCACCTGGAGAAGAAGGGCTACAAGGCTTTCCCTTTTCATTCCGGTTCGTATAAACGTCTAGCGCAGTTGGCTGGATTCGGTAACTATGGGAAAAACGCTCTAGTGGTAAACCCAGTTTTTGGTCCATGGATACGTTTAGCTGCTGTTCTAACAAATGCAGAAATGAAGACGGATAAGCCCTTTGAGCAAGACCTTTGCAGTGACTGCGATAATTGTGTTAAGGCTTGCCCGACAGGTGCTCTAACCCCATACAGAGTTGACGATACAAAATGCCTAGTTGGCGTTCACCTCAGAAGCACACAAGAATCTGAATACAACGAAGAACTAAGAAAGTATGAGCCATGTTTAACAAAGAACTCCCATCTGATGTGTATGGAATGCCAAAAATCATGCAAATATGGAAGAGGTGACCATGAGGTCCTATTGTGAACCCAAGCATATCCTCTTTCGATGCACTAATCCCTATTCTGCTTGGCTTTCATAATAGCAGGTCATACACCCTTGCCCTAGTGGATCAAGGAATGCCTCAGAGAACCGGATGGCTATGATCTGGAAAGTGATCTCAAGCATTCGTGATGACTGCGCTCTTACTTCTTGGCTTCCTCTTTAAGGAACGAAGAAAGGGTTTGCCTGTCGCGGTATTTTGTATCCCAAGCTGCAGATGTAAGCTTTGGCTTCACTGCTGAATCCAGCAACGTTCGCGTCCGGCCTCGTGAATCCCTTGGTTCTGGCAAGTTTCCGAATGGCTTTGTGTATGCCTGAGCTGTACTGGAAAGCCTTCTTCTCCCTCATTGCAGCGGCTGCTGGCACACCGATCTCAATGGCAACTTCCCTCACTATGTGCTTTCTTAGGTTATCTTCTCTGCTGTTGATTTTGAGCTCAGAGGGAACGTTCATGGCGTACTCTACGAAACCATCAGATAGGAAAGGGCAGAGGTATCTGACGCCAAACAGTAATGCAAGCTTGTCCATTTCTTGCTTGTCTTTTCTGGCTACCTCAACAAGTGTCTTCATCAGGTCCGTCATCTCGTCTTCATGGCCAAAGAGTTCCTTGTAGGATGAGTATCCGCAGAAGAGCTCGTCCATGCCGTTCGCGGATAGGACCTCACTCAGCCCATGCTTAGAAGCCAGCCTAAAGACGTAGTAGAAGCAGACACAGTTCTCAAGGCGGACCAGTCTATCGAACTCGATGACGTCAAGCACAGTCTTCAAGCCACTTTCTAGTTCATCTAGAGAGATTAAGTCATATTGCAGGTTGAAACCGATCAGTTCAGCGACTTCTCTTGAGACCTCAATGTCCTTGGCGCTCTCGAAACATACGGTAAGTAGCGTGATATGTTTCCCAAGATCGCCGCAGACCTTAGCAAGAAGTGTGCTGTCCAGCCCTCCTGAAAAGGCCACACCTACATCCCCTTCGTCCCCATCTCGAATAGAAGCCAAGATTGCCGACCTTAACTGTTCCGTAAGGCGCAAGTTCTCCATAGCAAGGGAACATAGCTGAGAAGTCAGCAGATTAGGTTTTCTCTGCAGAGCGTTGAAAAAGGTTCTTCACGTCTCGAAAGCAGTCAGTCGTTATGCCTTTTTGAGTGTTTAGCGTCTGAGTTATTTCGGCCTTCACTCGGAAAGTTCACTTTGTCTAAGCTTCGCATTCAGTATTCACTACCCTTCTCATCTCATCTCTTCTAGTTCATCTTCGCTCAATAGAATCTCCTTTTCTGCCTCAACGAGCTTGGCTAGGAGTTCAGCCCATGTTCTACAGCCAAGTTCAACCTTCAGCCTTCTAAGCTCTTTCAGAAGGTCTTCGGCAGATTCTTCACCAGAATCGTTGCCAATGGAATCACCGAGATTGCCTCCACAATCCAGCATGTAAGGTCTATCCGAGAACAAATAAATAGCCCGAAGAGGATAGACCTGCTTGCACGAGGTTGAACGCCTGTGAGCAGCGTTTTGGACGTTAACGCGGGAGACTGGGAGAAAGAAGTTCTGAAGTCTGACGTTCTGACAATCGTGGATTTCTGGCATGAAAAGTGCCCTTGGTGCAAGAGGCTGGAACCCATCTACCGCGAAGTCGCCGAAGAATATGAAAGCAGAGTCAGGTTCACAAGACTGAACGTCTTCGCAAGCCACGAGAACCAGCACATCGCGATGCACTACGGGGTAATGAGCACACCCACCCTGATTCTCTTCTGCGACGGAAGACCCATTGTTGGAACCGTTGGAGCCCCGGCGAAAGACCGCCTGAAGCAACTCGTCGAAGAAACGCTCAATAACCATAAGGAATGCCTAAAGAAAAGCACACAACTGAAAACCGATTGAGCACATTCCGTCATCTGACTGATGCGCAAAACGTTTCTTGCCATTGAAAGCATAGTTAAGAGACTTTGTTGCCAGATGCTCCAACACAGGAGAACAGGAGTTGGAGTTTACGTCTTTAACGAAGAGCTTGGCTCCATCTCTTTCCGTAATGCAGATTGGGGAAAATATTGGTTGATATGGATAGAACCTTTGGGTCTCATTAGAATACCCTAGAGAGTGAATGATGCGCTCTAAGCTTCCTTCTGACAGCAAATCCCGCGATACCTAATATAGCCGCAATTACAGCCCCAAAGATGATTGGTTTGGTGTAGTCAGGTGAGGCGATTTTGAAATGAATGGACAAATCATCAACGCTGCTTGCCGTCATCACTTTCTCAAATGAGATTAGCGAAATTGTTGGTCTGTAATCGCGCATCCCCATCTGGGATGGGGAGGTCTCAAGAAATGCTAGCTCAAATTTGCGATCACTCATCTCCCTTACGTTGATTCTAAGGGTGGATTTTGAAGCTTCAGGTGAAGCTTGAATGGCCTCAGAATAACCAGTCAAAGACCTTAGACCAATAGTGTATTCTTGACCGCTACCTATTTTAAAATGGTCGGGATAATAAACTAAAGCCCTAGTCGTCCACTCCATTAGGTCCCCATTCCTAGTCAACATTAGAAATATCATAACATGTTTCCCGATAACGGCTGGAGTCACTATTTTGCCAAATCCCTGAGATGGTTTATATTCTAAGAAAAAATCTCTGAACTTCTGGATGGGACACTCATCAATTTCGTAATTGTATAACACGTCTACATCACTTAGACGAGTTCCCACATAGGGTACGGTTATGTTGAAGAGATTTTCAAACCTTACTTTCAAAGCATCGGCTTTCAGTCTTCCCTCTGGAACACTGCCGATTCGAGATTGGTTCAAATGAACCATGATAAGAGCTTTGTTATAGTCTGGGGCATGAAAGGCCATAAGTGATATCGTTATGAAACTTGGTTCATCTGCGAAATCTGAAGTGTCGAGTGGGCCGCCAAAATTCCCAAACTCGAAATCCAACATTGCCTCCCCACTCGAAAAGTCGATTTCCAGCGTAATCTCTTCTTCGTAGCCACTTGTGTTAGAACATGCTGCGTTTTCTACAATTGATGAGGCAAGCAAGATAAGAGCTAACATGATAAAAAGCTTGGAGGCTCTATGCATGCCATCTGACTCAGACAAGGCTTCTCCCAGTGACAATCAATCAGTGAACTATAAAAGATATAAATCCTGCAAAATGTACGCCTGACATTATCATACGATAGCATCAAGCAGTATCCCCAACAACCTTATCTTCAATGAGAAAAACTGAAGAACAGTGACGTACGCAAACCTGCCAGAGCGCGGTCTTGCTCCTTACGAAAATTCATCGACCGGCAAGCCAATTTATGTCCCGAAAATTCTGTCCTGTCAGCCGTTCCTTTCGCCGATCAGTCGATAGGCCAAGTAAGCATTCGTTTTGGGTTGTCCACTAGGATTGTATTGACCTGCTTCTCGGTCAATCCAGCATATCTCAACGCGGGCACAGTGAACCTCAGGTTGTAGGCGTAGCCGTAACCTCCGTACTTAGTCCAATGCGTTTTGGCGCAGATATCTTGAGAGATGAAGAGCTGCCTCTCATACCCCGACTTAACCAGTTCAGCAATGACCGAGATCCGCCAGCTGTCCGTCGGCCAAGCCCAGCCAGGAAAATCCCCCGAACTCTCACTACCGTATCTGTTGTCGCAGTTTGAGCCAAAGGTGTCGAAGCAGGCGGTCACCTCATACCCATCCAGAATTTTCCTGCAGTAGTCCAAATCGATACCCATCACTATCCCATAAGCCAGTTTGACTGAGGTACAGTCCATGTGACTCACATAGACCTTGCTGAGGTCAACCGTCTCTTGGAGAACATCTAGGTAAGTTTCCACCTTTCTTGCTCCTTCATGTTTCTGAGCGTCTAAAAGCCCCGGGTGGACGCAAACGGGTGCACCGGTTTCTACTTGAGCTTTACATACGGCATGGAGCACTTTCGTTTCATTGGGAGCCACAGGCTCGCTGAAGCCGATTTCCCCAATGACCCCTGCCCTTATGCCTGTACTGCCGATTCCCACTTTCAGCTCTTTCACCATGATCTCGGCAAGTTCGTCGGCGGTTTTCTTCTTAACATAGGCGAGATGCCGCTGCTCCGTGTACCAACCTGTGCCGCAAAGAATGTTCAATCCAGTAAGCACAGAGATTTCTCTTAGACTCTCTGGATCCCTCCCCATTTCAGGCATGCATGTAACTTCGACTAGACTCTTTCCTCCCACCGCTTTGTACTTCATCAACTCTTGTTTAGCTTCATCGGGGTCTGTCATTGAGAGATCCTTTATACCCGCATCTCCTCTTTTATTGACGGCCCAGCCTCGCTCACACAGGTTCTCAATAGTTATTGGCTGGTGATATATGATCTGCTTGGAAGCCTCCAGAGGCTCAACAGAGTCAACGTTCATTAGAACATGCTCATGAGGTAGCGTGATACCCAGCTCTTCAGGTAGAACTGGACCTTGGACAGTTATGGCCTTATCCAATACTCGGGTCCTCCAGAGCGCGCTCTCAATCTTGGGTTCAAAATAACTTTCATTTAAGTTTTGCGAAATAGCTTGCACGTGACATCGGCTTTCAAGACTCAGCTCAGAAACCGTCCAAAATCCATCGCCTCCTATGCACCGCATATGGAGTCTTATGACAGCAGAATATTCTCCGTCGAGGTTGCAACAGTCTCCCATCTTTCTTGGGAACCTGAGTGATGCCAACGATATTATCATAGTCAACCAGAGAAAAGGTTAGTAGCTCAAAACTCCACTCAATTCGCTAAACAATTCCCTTCTTGTAAGCAAAAAAGGACTAGACGTAAAACTTCTTGGAGAAAGATTTTTCTTTCGCAGGATCAACGTAGGCTCATTAGGGTTATTGAAGATTATGTTTTTCCGAAGATTGAGCGCATGCATGGAAACGCTTCTGGGAATATGGAGCTGCATGAACACGCAACCCTTATTAACATTCAAGTGATGGTTTACTAATGGCGGGTGAGTGGGCGCCTCCACCCGTTCCGCCCTATAAACCCCGGTGTTGGAGGTGAGAGTGCGAAGTTCGAAAGCAAGGATGTGACCCTAATGGCTCTCTTTGGGTCCTTGTATGCTGTCCTAGTCATTCTACAGGGGATTTCGGCTGCGGCAGCGATTCAGCTCCGCTTTGCAGACTCTCTGATACCTTTAGCCGCACTTTTCGGCCCGCCAGCGATCCTAGGCGTGTCGTTGGGATGCATCGTGTCCAATGCCTACTTTTCGTCATCAATGCCCTTTGGGGTTTATGACATAGCCTTCGGACCGATTGCTAATCTCATCGCTGCAACCGTGGTCTTTAAGCTCAGGAGAAAGCTGCTCTTAGGTTGCGGCATCGGCGCGTTGGTCATCGGATTGATCGTGGGCAGCTACGTGTGGCTACTCTTCCCACCTCCACCAGACATCTTCGGTCTCGCGTTGCCAGTGGACTGGCCCCCTTGGCTCCTCAGCACAGCAAGCCTCATAATCAGCAGTCTCATTGCCTTCTGCGTGTTGGGTTACGCATTGTTCAGGGTTCTCAGCCGACCAGCAATCATCGGGCCGCTAAAGTCGGGAGGTCTCCGAGTATACTCCGACAAGTGACTAGGCAAGCCAGAGGCAAACGCTTTTCTGGCGAACCAGTCAGGGCCCTCACAACCTCTATTCCTTTGTCCAGCTGGCCCTGAAATTAGTTTGTGTGACCAGGATGCGCTGGTACGCCGCGTTGGTCGGTTTTTCGCCATCCCATATAGACCCTGTCTAGAGGGTCCTCCTTGCTCGGTTCAGGAGGGCCTAAGCATTTCATACCTGAGCGCTACTTCAACACGTTTCACGAAATTAACTCATGCGCGTTCTCCTTTACCTTCACAATAGCCCCCACTATGTCGTCCATATCGTCCTTTGAACCCAGAAGCATGTACTGATACAGCCAAACAGCCTCTTCCAAGCAGGCTTTCTCTGTGGCTGGAAGCGTTAAGCGACCGAAGTTAACCTTCTCACCATAATCTCGGCTTAAGAGTGGATCATTGATGAGGTTCTGCATGAACCTCTCCTTGTGTAGTGGCGCATATCCAGAGCTGCAGGGAATACCTTCGGCCCTTAACGCCTCGATGAACTTCGCTCTAGCCAAGCCCCCGAACGCAGAAGCGTCGTATCTGAAGATGTAAAGGTGATAGGCGTGAGTTGTGACCTTTGGGTATCGCCTTAGCGGCTTTACTCCGTCTATCTTTGCCAGCTTCTCTGAAAGGTAGCGCGCATTCGAGTTTCTCTTTGCTGTTTGCTCGCCAAGTCTAGAAAGCTGCGCTAGCAGGATCGCGGCTTGGAACTCGGTCATTCTGTAGTTTGAGCCCAAGAGATCGTGGCGGTACCATGTGCCTTCCATTACCCGTCCACAGTTGTGGTAAGACCAGCACAGTTCGTAGAGCTTACGGTCGTTTGTGACGACCATGCCTCCTTCGCCAGAAGTGATGTTCTTGCTGGACTGGAAACTGAAGGCGCCCAGATCGCCAATCGCCCCCACCTTTCTGTTGCGCCACTCGGCTGCCCAAGCTTGGCAAGCATCCTCTAGGACGAAAAGGTGGTTTTTCTTGGCTATTCTTGGGATTTCATCCATGTCAGCGGGGCAACCGCCGATGTGTACGGGAAGTACCGCTCTTGTCTTGTCTGTTATGGCAGCTTCCATCTTAGCTGGTTCCATGTTGTAAGTGTCTGGGTCTACGTCAACGAAGACTGGCAATGCGCCCACGTGAAGCACGGCAGCTGGCGTTGCCATGAACGTGTAGGCAGGCATAATCACTTCGTCGCCCACGCCGATGTTGAGTGCTCTAAGGCCGATCACCAAGGCCGTTGTCCCGTTTGTCACGGCGACACCGTACTGAGCATCTTGATATCCTGCAAACTTCTCCTCGAACTCCTTCTTCTTGGCTCCGCCGATGCCCCAGACCCCGCTGTACAAGACCTCTTTGAGGGCCTTCAGCTCCTTCCCGTCGAAAACTGGCCACTTGGGGAAGGCCTTTCTCCTCACTGGTTCCCCGCCCTTTACGGCAAGTTTGCTCATACCACAACTCTCCTAAGTCTTCAATGCATCACGCTTTGTCATATAGTCTTTCAAGGAGCTCCAAGCTTTTATCGGTTACCAAGCCTGACGCCTCGGGACCGACTTGGCATGCGTCGTCAACCTCGTAACCGCCTTCAGCATAGGCCTCGGGAATCGGAACATAACCTATATTCCCGTTTGAGTACCCGACGAAGAACGTGTGCGAAAAGGGTGAGTGCTTCTTGACTTCAGCTCCTATCTCGTTGAAAACCTCTCCAGGAACGAAGACGATCCCCAGGTCCCCGACCGCCCAAGCTTGAATCTCGGCGTCCAAACTCAGCATTGGTTTCCCAGTCGTCCAGCTCCGGAAAGCCTCAAGCGCACGTTTATGGCGCATCAAAGTCCAGTTGATCAAACCCTCCACCGCGCCTTCAGCCCTCCACTTCTCAACCTCTTTCTCAAGGTTCTGCACGAACATCTGAGCCTCCTCTGCTGAGCCATAGTCGTATCGTGGGATCACGATGGTCTCCGAGGCTATGACCAATGAGTCTACCGGCGCTGTTTGGATGTCTTCCCACACCTTGACGACCTCGCAGCCCAGCTGAGTTCCCAGCTTCCGAGCTGGCTCATAGGAATGTTGCTTCTGCACCGGGTTAATGTTGCCGCAGGCTCCTTGAAGGAACATGCACCGAGCCCCAGTCAAAGTCTCCACAACATCGCGTACTCTGCCGGGATAGTCAGCTGATACGTGCCGCATCTCCCAAGTCTGAGAAACAGGATGACAAGCGAAGTTTGCCAGACAGATAAAGGACTCGCCGCCAAGGCTCTGGAACTTTGCAACACCAACTTGACGGTCTATAGGCTTGCTCGGGTCTTGCCCTAGGACTATTCGCCCGTCCGCAACTCTCTGGCGCCTGTTGACGCCGATGATGGAGGTCCCCCATCCAACGCCCAAGGTTGCTTCTTGCATGCGAGTGAAGGCTTCGTGGACCGCTCCAGCCAAGTAGTACTTAAGACCAGCTCGATAGGTGACCGCGTCATCAGTTCCAGCGTAGAATGCGTTGAGGTCGCTAACAGCTGGTCCGTAATGAGTGTGAGTGCAAGAGACAGTTATGTGGCCTTCGTGAATGCCTGTCTTCCTGTTCGTTTCCTGCCTGATGTCTCTAACAAGTGAAGCGTCAAGGTTCAGTAGGTCACAGGAGATAATCGCGGCTGTTGTCTTTGCGTCTGAGGCGACAAGAGCCGTTGCCTTCAGACTGTCATGAACGCCGAGCACGGATGGTTGACGAGCTGCAAAGCCATCCATAACCATGCCGACTGGAGGCGTGATATCGACGCAAGACAGGCCAGCCTTAAACATATTCGACTACCTATACCCAGATCGAGGTTCAGTGTTCTGTGATTCTAGTATCGTCTACTCTCAAATAGCTTACTCAGAAAGATGTCAGAACCCAGCTCTAGATTGCCCTCCGCGTACTGCTTTTATACCGTCGGCCTGTCTTAACCTGACTGTGGGTTTGCGAGGGGATCGCTTTGGAGAAACTTGCACTATTTGGGGGCAAGCCTGTCAGGACGACTCCGTTGCCAACAGTTGACAACAGGTCAGGAAGGAACATTGGCGACGAGGAGCAAAGCCTTCTGAAGGAAGTTGTAGAAAGCGGGTCCCTGTTCAGGTACTCAGGCAAGATGGTCTCTAGGTTTGAAGAAGAGTTCGCACGTTTTCTGGGTGTCAAGCACGCCATAGCCTCAACCTCGGGAACAGCGGCTCTCCATGTAGCCACGGGAGCTGTTGATCTGGGCCCGGGCATGGAGGTCATGACTTCGCCAATAACTGACATGGGCACGCTCATTGCCATCCTTGGCCAGAATGCCATTCCCATTTTTGCCGATCTGGATCCCGAGACTCTCACATTGGACATCGCGGACGTTCGTAGAAAGATGACAGACAAGACCCGAGCGATCCTGCCGGTACACCTCTTCGGATTGTCCAGTGACATGGCGGCACTTGGAGAACTGGCTGAAGAGAAAGGCTTGACTCTGATCGAAGACTGCGCGCAGGCCATACTTGCCGAGTGCAAAGGCAGATTGACCGGAACTATCGGGGATTTGGGTTGCTTCAGCCTGCAGCAGTCGAAGCACATGTTCACGGGAGACGGAGGCATAACCGTCACAAACGACGAAGAACTCGCCAGAAGGGCTGAGCTCTTCATGGACAAGGGCTGGAACAGAAGCACAGTCGGGCCCAGAACCTACACGACTCTGGGCTTCAACTACAGAATGAACGAACTCCAAGGCGCTGTAGCCTTAGCCCAACTTGGAAAGGTCAAGTGGGTTGTGGAAAGACGCAGAACTGTGGCCACGAGTCTGACAAAGAAACTCCATAATATAGAAGGCATTACACCACAGAAAGTTCCGAATGGATACGAGCATTCCTATTGGCTTTACGCATTAAAAGTTGATTTGTCTGTGTTCGGAGTCTCCCTACAGGGTATAGTCAAAGCCTTGGCGGCAGAAGGCATACCTGCGTCAGCTGGTTACATCGGGCTACCGCTCTACATGATGCCGATCTTCACAGAAAGGAGAGGCTATGGCGGAACCGGGTGCCCCTGGATATGCCCGCTGTACGGACGGGAAGTGTCCTATCGTCAAGGACTTTGCCCCCAAGCTGAAGCGATTCTGAACCAGCTCGTAACCTTGCCATGCAACGAGTACTTCACGGAAGAAGACGTAGATGATATAGCCTCGGCTTTGGCAAAGGTCCTTGAATACTACAGGAAGATTTGAAGCCGCAACCACGTCGCCCGCTGAAGTAAAGTAATTATGCTCGGTTGGATAGATAATGGTCATTCATTCGGCTGGTCAAGATGACTGGAATGCTTCCTGCTCATATATGGAGGTGTAGTCGTGAATGATTGATGTTCATACGCATTTGTTAGGTACTCCAATTGAGATTCTGACCTACATGGACTGGTTCAACATCGATGCAGCTGTAGTTCTCGGCTGCATTGGTCAACCTCCTGAAGCCTTAGTGAAGGTCTGCGGCAGATACCCAGACCGTTTGATACCTTTCTACATCGTGAAACCCACTGACGCCCACAAAGCTGAGAAGATCAAGAAAGCCCTTGAGCTCGGAGCTAGGGGCTATGGGGAACACAAGCTCCGAAGGCGTATCGACGACCCCAAGTCCAAGGAGATTTACCGAATTTGCAGCGGGCTCAGGATCCCAATATTGGTCCATCTGGGTTGGGAAGGGAGCGGATGGAACCCTGATATCCATGGGTTCGAAAAGATGGTCGCCGAGTTCCCGGATACCACTTTCATAGCCCATGGCGAAGGCTGGTGGCGCGAGATCTCGAGCGACGTTCCCAAAGCCTCCTATCCGACTGGTAAGATTGAGCCTGGTGGCAAGGTTGACTACATCCTAGAAATGTATCCAAACGTCTACGCTGATCTGTCAGCCCGGTCAGGGTCGAATGCCCTTTCAAGGGATGTCGATTTTGCCCGATCGTTCGTGGAGCGATACAAGAACAGGCTACTGTTTGGGACAGACTTCTACCAACGGGTGTTCAAACGTCGGTTTCTGATCTACACGCCTTTCAAAGTGGTTGACAACCTGAACCTTCCAGCGAACACGCACAGGAAGATAACCCACGATAACGCAGCTAGGCTGCTCGGTCTGTAGAACCTCCGGCCACTTTGATCTAGGTTGTTGCGGCAGATGAGACTGATCGACCGCGTCTACGCATCGCTCTGCCACGAGGAGCCTGACAAGTTTCCGGACTCAAGGGACTTGAGGGGCGGCTGTAGCGTTATTGACAAGGAAGTGGTGACAGCTCGAACCCGCATCTTTTTCCAGACTAGACTGAGGCAATCCTCAATCTTACCCAAATCAGAGACCTGAAGCTGGCAACGAGGGGAACGCACGAAAACCTACGGTGAATGCTCGGTGTTTGACCTTAACTTGCTCCAATGGTTGATCGTCTCGCTCTGTGCAGCCATGATAGGTTTCACGAAGACCGGGGTCCCAGGTCTAGGCGTCTTGGTGATCCCTTTGATGGCTGAGGTATTTCCAGCGCGCGCTTCAACGGGGATTGTTCTCCCTATGCTCATGTTCGCCGACATCTTCGCCATAGCCTACTACCGCAGGCAAGTAGTGTGGTCACACTTGCTGCGAATTATGCCTTCGACGATTGGCGGCGTTGTTGTGGGCTATCTGCTTTTGGAAAGAGTTAGCGACCAGCAGCTAAGCCCCTCTATAGGCATAATCGTCCTGATCATGCTCGGACTAGAGCAATTTCGCGACAGGAGAGTGTCAGATGCCTCGGTCCCGACGCAGTGGTGGTTCGCTGGTGGGCTTGGATTGTTCGCTGGCACCACAACTATGTTGGCTAACGCGGCTGGACCCTTCATGACAATCTATTTAGCGGCTATGAGGCTGCAGAAGAGCGAGTTCATGGGCACAAACGCATGGTACTACTTTGTCCTGAACTGGGTAAAAGTGCCCTTCAGCCTAAGCCTCGGGCTCATAAACAGCCAATCGCTCCAGTTTGACGTTAGTCTGTTTCCCGCGATCGCTGTAAGCGCGCTTGCTGGAGCGGTAATCCTGAAGCATATGCCGCAGCGCAAGTTCGAGGTGGTCGTGCAAATCCTTGCCGCAGCCACTGCCGTGAAGCTGATACTCTGAGCAAGTTCGTCCCCACTGTGCAGCTGGTTCTCGAGTCTCAGCTGGGAAGGAGGAAAGGCGATTGCCTTCTCAAAAGTGACCGACACCAGTCTTCTACTACTGGGTCACTATTAAGAGTTGCTGAAGGCAAAGGGGTCAGGCCCAAACCGTACAGCCATTGCTTTGCTCGAGCGGCAGCTAGGTTTACCTCCAAGAAAGCATGTCACGGCACCTAGGATGAGGCCTAAACCTTCTTGCTACATCTGCTATCGATCTGCCGACAGTGTCAATCATCCTTAGATCCGCAACGCCTACCTTCCAATTGTTCGAATGGTAAAGGTAGCCTATGTCGAATGGTTCGAACCCCATGATCTTGCTTGTCACCGCGTCCAAGGAAACAGGGTAAACGCTAGCGGTAGCGAATCTTGACTGAATCGGATCGCCTGAACTGGGTCCCCTCCCTTCCATGCCGAGGTACCCATCCACCACGCCAAGGTGAGGCATGATGGTCTTAGCGAGCCTTGCGATGTTCATGTTCATGGCCTTGTATCCTTGGTGAAGCCTCCACTTCTCGCCGCCAACGAGGCTGCCAACGACCATGTTCTTTATTGCGAGGGTTACGATGACGAAGTCGTGGGTCTTGGCTAATGCAGCCGAGATTCTGTAGTCGCTTTCGACAACGGTCTTTGAGATGCGAAGATTCATCGGGTTCAGACGGGAATCAAAGGCTTCAACCTCAACGTAGTCATCTTCGTTCAAGTCCACGAACTCAACATCATACTCGCTCCGCAGTTTAAGGTAGTTGTAGTTCTCCAGCCCGCTCCTAAAGCTTGAGAATGCGGGTCCCTCTCCAATAATCACTGTTTCGGAATAGTACTTCCGGATAGTGTCAAGGATGGCTTTGACCGCATCAACGTGGGTGGCAGCGAGCTGCCTACTTGTTGTAACAAAGTTAGGCTTGACAAGAACCTTGTTTTTCCCCTTGATGCCTTGTGAGATTTGGTCTTCAATCAGCTCTAGAGCTTTTGCCACACCGTCATAATGACTTCTTGAATCAGCAATAGCAACAACAGGTCTTGTCACACGGTATTGCCTCGCAGAAGTATGCGGCCCGAGCTAATGAGTGCCTTCGCTCTCCAGCGATGCTTTTAGCGCGAGTTCATACTTGACTTCGTCGTTCTTTTAGCCAAGCTTGGTAGTCGTTCTCGATCTCTTCTGTCCATCTTGTGTCGATCTGTCCTGGCGTGTACTTTCCTTCGCTTAGGCGTTGCTTGCCGAATGTATCGCGCGTACGGATGTCCTCAGACCGTTCTACCACGTCCTTGACTAGGTGCGGCGGGACGAAAATCACGCCTGTAGGTGTCCCAAGCACGACATCGCCGGGTAGCACAGATGCCTGCCCAATCCGTATTGGTAAGTTGATGCCAAGGAGGGTCACATCCGCGATAGCAGTAGGGTCGACTCCTCGGCAGAAGATGGCAACTTCCTTCAGCCTGAGTATGCCTTGAAAGTCGCGGATTCCTCCGTCTATGACGGCGCCAGCTCTAGTGTGAGCTTGCAGAGACGTGCCAAGGTTATCTCCTACGAATGTCCCATCTTTTACCTTACCGAACAGGTCAATGACCATCACATCGCCCATCTGAAGAGTGTCGATCACCCAAGAGTTCTGCCCGCCGATGCGCCCTTCAGCTCTTCCCGTCTCTTCCACAAGATCGTGCAGGTCAGGTCGCTTTGGCGCCATCGTTGCCGTAACAGCTCGTCCCACTAGAATCTTGTCTGGGTGGGTTCGGAACCAGTTCCCCTCAAACTGGTAGTTGTAACCGTGTTGTCTTAGGACGCCCCAAGCTTGGTCCGTTGTGACAAGCCTCATACGTTCGATGAGGTCGTCGGGTACACAGGGACGGCCGTCCGGGAAGCGACCATAAGGGTTCAAGCGCGTTAACTCAATAACCGCCTCACGCGAATTGACAATGTGCATACCTCTTCCTCGCAAAGGATCGTGAAATCCAATTGGAGAGCAGCTATATAAAAGGAATCTGAATCCTGCAGCAGTCGCGACATAATCTTCGCGAGAACTGCTCACATGAACTGCTCCAAGCGGGTCAGACCTATGATCTTCTCGAACTCCAGACCCAACGCGTCGAGGATCTGGTCGAAGGTTGACTGGAGATAAGCAATGTACTTGTCCACGTCGATTTCTCTGTCCGCGGCGAGTTCAACGGGTTTGACATGAGGGTCTTTCGTAACCTTCACAAACCTGATGAGGTCCCCCGCCTTGAGGTCAACGCCTCTGTCTTTCAGCAGCCGCGCTGCTTTCACGTGTTGAGGTGTAGTCTTGGTATAGTATGTAGGGAGCTTCCCTAGCACCACCTCGAACGCCAAGTCGTGCAGGTTTCCCCATTGTCGGTTCCTGAGTTTACAGTAGCATTCTCGGATGATCTTTTCGATATCTCTCTTAGCAGCCTCAAAATCTGCAGGAGTCTTAACCTTGCTTAAGCGATCCTCCATCTCGTCGAAGTACCTCTTTATCAACCGAGGTATGTGCCGTTTCTTGCCCGTAAGCCCCTTCACGTCGACGCTGCCATCTGTAAGAACGCCGAGGTAGTTCTTCTTCCTAGAGCTCAAGACCGCATACCGGTAGGCTTTGTCCGCTTCCATCTCCATGCCCAAGGCTTCCTCGGACCATCTGGCAAGCGTCCTGATCTGTTCTGGTGATGGGTTTTTCAGGAACAGACTGTCCGTGTCGCCGTAGATCACTTGAATGCCTAGCTCAGCGGACTTGCTGATCGTCTGGGTGATGACAGATCTGCCGATCGCTGCTGTTGCCTCAGCCACCGGCGGACAGTATAGGTCAAAAGCTTCAGCGCCAAAGACTCCGTAAGATGCATTGAGGATGACCTTTAAAGCGCTCTGCGTCACATCGTACCAGTTCCGCTGCTCCTTCGGCAACGACTTGTCCTTGGCTTTAGGCTTGTACCAACATACCCTAAGGTCTCGAAGTGAACCAATCAGAGCGCTCTCCATCGCTGTCTGCTTCATACAGATCCAGTGTGGGGTCCCAGGTACTTGGTTGCTTCTGCACTCACCATGCCAACAACGAACCGACTGGTAGCCGAGGTTGTGAACCTTGATGATAGACGGGTACAAGCTTTGAAAGTCCATCACGGCTACGTTGAAGTGCACGCCCGGAACCGGTTGAACAACGATGGCGCCCATATACTTCTTGCCCTTGATGATAGCCTTCGTGGCCGTGGTGCCCTTCACGGTGACTATGTCAGCTGGGTTCGGGATCAGAACCCCCTTATTACGGTGCTCGTACTGCATGAAACTTCTAATCCAACGTGACACACCTTGGCGGCTCACGTCCTCCATTGGCATGCGGCTGATCCTAGTCAGAGCCATAAGAAGCTTCATTACGAGATCGTCGTTGTACGCCGTGAGTTCCAGCGTGATCTCCGCATCGTTGAGACAGTACGCGGCGAGCTCTGCATACGAAAGCTCGGAGATCGACCCTGTAATCTCAAGCTTAGCTTTTCCCAGGATAGCTCTGCTGACCTCGTCTAGGGTTACGTTGCGGTACTTCTGGGCGAATGCATAGATCTGAATGGACCGGTTAAAGAAGAACTTGTAGAGGTCGATGTGGACCCCGCGAGTTAGAAGGTACACCTTCCGCCCAGCTTCAATGGGCACATCCCTCCTTCTCATGCCGATCTGCTGGGCTCTGTGGCAAAGGTATCGGAGGTCAAAGTCATCTCCATTGAACGTGACGACGAAAGGATAGTCATTCAAGGATCTGAAGAGGGCGGAACACAGGTCCCTTTCAGACTCGTAGAACTCAACTGAGACATCCGATGGCAGACCTAGACCTTCGCCTTCAATGTTCTTGCCTTCTCTTTTCAAAAGAAGGACGCGCTTCCTGCCGTCTGAGCCTGCAATTGAGGCGCAGATGACGGGATAGGCTGCCTCGTCGGCATCCGGAACGCGTGTCGCAATGGGAGAGAAAACCTCGATGTCTAGGGTCGCCCTTTTCATCTCGGGAGCAGGATACTCGAGGAGCCTAGTCCAAGACTCCAAGTACGGGAGAAGATCCTTCGGTTCATCCTTGAATGTGGTCTGCAGGATTTTCATGACTGCTTCTTCTTCAGCTCCGACAACTGGGACGAGCTCCTTATCCTTGATCTCGTAGAGCATGCCTGGCGAGAGACCACGGTCGTAGATGTAGCACTCATAGTACTTGATGGCTGCCTCCCATACCTTCGGAGTCTTCTCTGCTCCAAAGACTTTCGGGTAGTCCTCAGGGATTATGTCCCTTATGCATCCAGCTGGCCGTCCTCCAATGGCCAATGGATCCTTCGCCACAATCTTGGTTACGGTCACCTTCTGGTCCAGAAGCGCATCAAACCGTTCAGTGGTCTCAAAGTGGTCGAGGCCTGGATGACCGATGACTCGATTCAACTTCTCAAGCTCCTCGGGCAGGATGTTTGTGAAGCAGTATGGCTTATGCCCCGACGTGTCATACCAGAGGTAGATGCGCTGAGAACACGGCTCATAAAGCTTAACGCAGGCTAACTGGCGGTCTCCATCATAGGTTGCAGAGACGAGAAACGAAGGAGGAAGATTCCGAGGGACCAACTCCTGGTCTGAGTTTGACTTCTCCTTCTCTTTGGGTCTTGCATTCGCTTTTTCGTTCTGTGGGACAGTCTTGGATGGTTCCTCGTGCTTGTTCTCATAGGTCTTCGTCGGCTTCTCAGAAAGATAGCTGTCCAAACGCGCCAGCGCCATTCCGTCCAGATCCAACCTACTATAGAAAGGAAAGCAGATTTAAGACTTCCACATGGGCTTCGCGTCGGGCCAAGAGATTCTGTGGCCTTCCACTTTGCACTGCAGATGTTTGCAATACCAGAGCTATCTCGCCTGTTCTTCCTGAGATCCGGGCGCACTTTATTGCTGCTGGTTCCCTCAGGACTGTTCGTCTCTAGACAGAAGCGAGGATGGCTCATATCTGTCGCTTCTCCTGTTCTCTACATGCTTCATTGATGCACCAAAGAGCTGTTCATCATCTGTTACGAGCGTCAACCCGCCCTCAATAGCTGCTTGAAGATATGATGTATCATAGTAGAGTAGGTTTTCCATGACTGCTATCTTCTGCACTTTCTCAGGTTCGATCCTTCGAGCGTCCTTGCCATTTCTGCTAATGAACCAAGAATCGCTGTCGTTCCTCTTCTGTGATGGCTTTTGTATGCGGACCGGTCGCCGTGCAGCGTTTCCTGCCTTGTACAGTGTGAGGTTAAGAGCCTGTCCACGTATGAGTTTGTCCAGTTTTCGTTCGCGGCAGAGGTTTACTATCACTGACGAATAAGAAAGCGTCATGCCTCGCCCCTGCCCTCTTTAATGGCTTTGATCCGCGCTTCCCTGCCTACCTCGTCCATATGAGGCTTGCTCCCTCAACCTTATTACAGAGCATCTGTCGTTCCCTTTCCTAGATCTCCCTTTCCAGAGCTTTATTGATGACATGATTCGGATGGTTTCATGCCCATTTCCGCAAGATTCTTTCTGAGCTCAACAGCGACCTCGGTTGAAACATTGACGTAGTCGCCCAAGCATGCCACGGATTCTGAATACAGCCACGAATCATTGAAATAGCACTACGGAGTCTGCCTACTTTCAGTACGCGTTGAATCTTCCGCAAGAAGCGCCCAGACGCCTCTAGAGCTGCCCGCCCTGAATATTGTGCAGATGTGTACAACGGCACGTTCCGACACAACACTGTTCAAACAGTGACAGTGGTCCGCGGCAACGTGCCAAGGATCTTGTTTAGGTTTTCCAGTTAGGTTTTTAAGATGGCTGAGGGAAAGAGAAGAACACACTGAAGTGGCCGCAGATAAGAAGGATTTTGCTTGCAGGTTGCCTCTGACATCCAACAGTCGTTGAATTGGCTTGAACAGGTGAATCAGTGGCTGCGAACCCTAGCCGACCAGTACGGTTATCTAGGCGTGTTCGTCGTCAGCCTCGTTGGCGCCTCTTCTGTCATCCTGCCTCTCCCTTACACGATCATCATTTTTAGCATAGGAGCAAGTCAGACTCTGAACCCGTTCTTAGTAGCAATAGCGGGGGGAGCTGGCTCCGCCGTGGGCGAGTTCTTCGGCTACCTCTTAGGCTACTATGGCAGAGCTGTTGTGAGCGAAGAGAGAAAGAGGAAGATGAACTACTTCCTCAGGGTCTTCAACCGTTACGGCGCTATCACAATCTTTCTTTTCGCCCTGTTGCCCTTGCCTGATGACCTTCTCTTCATACCGTTGGGCATCATGAGATACAGCTTCACAAGGGCTTTCGTCCCCACTTTCATCGGAAAGATGCTTATGTGCCTCATTCTATCATACGGTGGATACCTGTCCGTCGACATAATCAGGTCCTTGCTTGGGGGGGATGGGGGGGCCCTGACCATCGTCGTGTCAACCGTTCTTCTGATAATAATTATAGTGGCCATGCTCAAGATCGACTGGGAGAAAATCTTTCCTCTGGAAGAGAAAACCAGCGAGAAGGACCGGGCTAGATAATGGAAGAGATAGCTTATGTCCCTGCTGAGCCATCTCCAGTTCAGGCTTGCTTCCGGCAAGAGAAGAACTGGGTGAAGGTCAGGCTTAACTTCTCTGAATCCACAGCAAGGCAATTGGCAAGGATTCTTGTTGAGGCAGCGTCGTCCGCTTGGAGTGAAGAGGATTCGGAAATGCTGTTCGTGTTTTCTTTCTTTCGAGCTAAGCATGCCGAGAGCAGCAAGGATGCCAAATGGGTCGCCAGAAAACGGATATATCTGCAGAAAGAGAAGAAGTATTGAGGATTGCCGAGCAAAAGCTTCCCCTTTCGCTTCGATTGAACGTCATTGGAGATGTGGAGAAGATTCGTATCTTCGCCGACCTTCATATTCATGGCAGGTATAGCCGTGCGACGAGCGAGCAGATGGATGCCGATGAGATCGCACATTTCGCTCCCATGAAGGGTCTAAACCTCATAGGAACAGGCGACTTCACGCACCCGATATGGCTTGAGGAGCTAGAGGAGAAGCTTGTCGAAGTGCCAGGAACGGGGTTGTACCAACCAGTCGGAAGCTCTTCCTTGAGGTTCATGGTGACCGGCGAGGTCGCCACGCTGTTCACTTTTGAACGTGATGCGAAGAAGATCCATCATGTCATCTTGACGCCCAGCTTTGAGGTAGCTGAGCAGATCAACGACCGACTGGTGAAATACGGTAGCCTTCGCATTGATGGGCGACCTATGCTGGATATGTCTGCAGCAGCTCTAGTTGAGGAGGTCATGGAGGTCTCGTCTATCAACATGGTTATCCCCGCTCATGCTTGGACTCCTTGGTTCAGCCTCTTCGGCGCCTTCAGCGGCTTCAACCGGCTCGAAGACTGCTACCAAGACATGACGAAGCATATCCATGCCTTGGAGACGGGGTTGTCTTCTGACCCGTCTATGAACTGGCGTCTGAGCAGCTTGGACAATTTCGCATTGGTCTCCAATAGCGATTCGCATTCTGCTTGGCCTTGGCGGATCGGGCGTGAAGCCAATGTCTTCGAGCTGAAAGAGTTTACTTACAATGAGGTTGTCGACGCGGTCAAGAGCAGGAACCCGGGGCGCTTCAGGTTCACCATCGAAACCCATCCCCACTATGGCAAATACCACTATACTGGTCACAGGAACTGCAAGGTTTCGCTTACGCCGACAGAAGCCATCAAGTTTGGAGGCAAGTGCCCGGTCTGCGGAAGGGAGCTCACGAAGGGCGTTGAACAACGCGTCGAAGAGCTGGCTGACCGGCCAGATGGTTTTAGGCCCGCTGGCGTCCCATACTTCATGCACCTCTTACCGCTCTCAGAGGTTATTTCAGCAGTTGTGGGAGCAACCTATCCTGGCGTGCAGAAGGTCTGGAAGATCTACAATGATCTTGTCTCTCGATTCCGCGACGAGTATAGCGTTCTCATGGACATTCCGTTCAAAGACATGGCTGAGACGGTTGACCCCAAGGTCGCTGAAGCCATAGTCCGTGTCAGAGAAGGAAAAGTAAAGGTGATCCCAGGTTACGACGGCGTATATGGACAGATCGTCATCTTCCCATCGCAAGAGAATGAAAACACTCGACTGGAACTGGTAGAAGAGACGCCTCGAAGAAAGGGGGAGAAACCGAAGCAGAGATCACTCGCAGACTTTGTCTAGGCGGAAGCCCCTGTTGCAGTAGGCTTCCCCGGCCATCATTACAGCACACTTGTGATTCGCGTCTAGACTAGGCAAACGCGCAAGACCGAGCAATAGAAGCAATGGTGGCTTCCATCTCCTGACTGCACTGATCACGAAAGTCTTTAATACGATCGCGAGAGACTATGACGGTGAAGTGGTTGGAGGGTTGGATTTTGGAGGCTTATATTCTCGTTAAGATTTCCACCCAACGAGAAGTCTACGGGTTCAACCGGTCCGTCGTAGAGAGGCTTAGTCGCATGGAAGGTGTGGAGAACGCTGAGTTGCTGTTCGGCGACTTCGACGCGATCGTGAAGTTAAATGTGCCGAAGATCCATGACTGCGAGAACGTTGTGATTGAAGAGATCTCTACCGTTGAAGGGGTTGAATCAACGGTCACGCTCCTTTGCGTCGACGAGGCAATCTTGAAGTAGGGAGGAATAGACTGATGGAAGCTGGATACGTGATTCTATCCCTCAAACCAGGCATGAAAAAGGACTTCCTCGCGAGAGCCAAGAAACTAAGGGGGGTCAAGGAAGCCCGGCTTGTGATCGGCATCTTCGACGCGATCCTGAGAATCGAAGCCGAAACCATAGAAGAACTTGAACGGGTGTACCTGAACGAGATCGACAAGATAGACGGCATACTGAACTCTAGGCTGCACATCGTCGCATGCCCAAGAACGCGAAAGTGAACTCAAAACCCTGGCTGAAATATTCCAGCTTTCACAGTTCCGCTTCAGAGCCAGAAAGATCTTTCACTATTCACAAAAAGCCAAACTCAAACTCTTACGTAGCGAGATTTTACAAAAAGCATCTCAGTGTGAAGGAAAATCGCGTAACGTACGGCAGCGTTTGCCTAAGCAATAGCTGAAATTGCTATGTTTGCCATCGCTCAATCTGGTGGAACGAAAAGTCTATACGTCTCCAAGTCGAGTTTACGGCGTGGGACACCGATGGACCAGACTTACATCAGGGAGATTTTTCAGCCTGACCTGAAGGACCCCATTTTAGTTGTTGGGCTCCCTGGAGTAGGAAACATCGGCAGAGATGCTGCCAAGCATTTGATCGACCACTCACGTGCGAAACTGTTCGCGGAGCTATATTCGCCCTCGTTCCCTGACCTGGTGTTCATAGATAGGAAAGGCATCTGCAGACCGCCAAGGTACGAGTTCTACGCTTCGACTACGGGGAAGAGCCTCGTAATTCTGATTGGTGACAACCAGCCACCGCCAGAGGAAGTGCCAGCTCATTACGAAGTCTGCTCTGACGTGCTCGACTTCGCAGCCAAGCTGCGATGCAGCTTCATCATAGCTTTGGATGGAGCCCCGTCGCCCCATCCAACAGGAGAGACATACATAGCCGCAACATCAGCCAGAAAGGCCTCACAATACGCAAAGAAGGGTGCACTAGTCTACAAGGGCGGAAGAATCGTCGCCGCCTCAGGCCTTCTGCTAGGTCTCGCTGAGAAACGCGGGCTAGAGGGCATTTGCCTACTTGCCCCGACATTAGGCCTAACAGTTGACCGCGAGGCAAGCGTCAGGATCTACAAGTTCCTCAAGAGAGTTCTGGAAACAGACGTTTGATAATTGCAGATGTGGCTTCTTAAGCCTTTCAAACATGCGTGTTGAAGATTCCTAGAATCAATGCAGGGGTGAAGGAAAAACTATGACCGGAAAAGGCAAAGCAAGGATGGGCGTCATCGGACTCGGAATGGGAAAAAACCACGTGAAGAACTATCAGAAATACGAACGGTGCAAAGTAGTTGCCCTCTGCGACTCAAACAGGGCATTGCTCAAAAGCGTAGCACAGGAGTGCAATGTGTCCCGTGCATACACGAGCATTGACAAGATGCTAAACGCACCGTTGAACCTTGACGGGGTAAGCATAGCACTTCCGAACTACCTCCACGCGCCCGTCACGATCCAAGCCTTGAACAAGGGGATCAACGTTCTCTGCGAGAAGCCGATGGCCATGAACGCTCAGGAAGCCCAGGAGATGGTGTCTGCGGCGAAGAAGAACAAGAGGAAGCTCACGATCAACTTCGGCTACAGGTTCACCGACCTATGTACGGCGTTGAAGGAGATCATCTCCAAAGGAACCTTAGGAGACATCTACTACTGCAGGTCAATCTGGCACAGACGCCGAGGAGGAATCCCAAAGATGGGCAGCTGGTTCGGCATAAAATCCACGTCCGGCGGCGGACCGATGATAGACCTTGGTGTGCACAGGCTTGACTTGGCGCTTTGGTTCATGGGCTACCCACAAGCGAAGACTGTGTCCGCAGGCACCTACGCCTATATTGGTCGGAGACTTGCAGCTGAGACCGGAACTAAGTTCGATGTTGAAGACTTAGCTGTGGCATTTATCAGGCTCGAGAATGGCGCGAGTATGATTCTTGAGACCAGTTGGGAAGGATACTCAGAGAAGAAGGAGGACATGGTTACGCAACTGTATGGCACGAAGGGAGGTGTTATTCAAAGGAATATTGCAGAGGGATACAGTTTCGAGGCAAAAATGTTTACAGAAGAAGACGGCGTACTGAAAGAAAGCATCATACTGGGCGCGAAGAGAACCAAGAACGCGATGGAACACTTCGTAGACTGCATCCTAGACGATCTGGAACCAATAACGCCTGGAGAACAAGGCGTAGAATGCATGAAAATCCTTGACGCGATATACCTCTCAGCGGAGAAAGGCGGAGAGATAGCCTTAACATAAAAGCTCAGGCGCCAAACGTATCAGGCTCTCCTGCTCTTTCTGAATAGGCTAAGCCGTTCTCGAACAATACTGTTTGCCAAAGCTGGATCTGCTTTACCGCTGGTTGCCTTCATAAGCTGTCCAATCAGGAAGTGAACCGCCTTCTCGTCCTTAACTGCGTCTTCAACCGCCTTGGAGTTCTCGGCGAAGACCTTTTCGACCACCTTACTGAGAAGTTCGCGGTTGGTTATTCTGACTGCGCGTTCTTCTTCAACGATCTGCTGAGGGTCTCTCCCGGTCAAGATGATCCTTGGCAGGATAGTCTTGGCGATCTTTCCGCTGATGGTTCCCTGCTCGATAAGCCGGATCATATCCACTAGTTTGTCAGGGGTGATCTTTGACTCCTTAAGCTCTAGATTGTTCTCGTAAAGGTACCTTTGAAGGTCGCTCATCATCCAGTTGCTGATCTCCTTTGGCTTGTGGTGGAGCTTGACACATTCTTCGAAGAAGTCTGCAAGAGCCTTCGAACTGACCAAGACCTCGGCATCGTACTTGGGCAGCCCATAGGTTGTGACGAAACGTTTCATTCTGTCCTCCGGCAGCTCAGGCATCCTCGCTCCAATTTCGTCAAGGTGCTTCTTTCTCAACTCGACTGGCGCCAGATCGGGTTCGGGGAAGTAACGATAGTCCTGTTCCTCCTCCTTGGTTCGAAGCGAGACGGTTATGCGTCGTGTCTCGTCCCAGTGGCGGGTCTCACGTTTCACGGCTGCTCCTCTTTCGAGAAGTCCTTTCTGCCTGACTATTTCGAAGTTCAGCGCGCGTTCAACCTCCTTGAACGAGGAGATATTCTTTACTTCCACTCTCGTCCCGCCAGCCAAGGAGATGTTCGCATCGCACCGCATTGCACCTTCAAGGCTACCGTCCAATATCCCGAGGTGTTCCAAGACTGATCTAAGCTTCTGTAGGAAGATCCTTGCCTCTCTGGACGAGTTCATATCCGGCTCGGTAACCGTTTCCAGAAGGGTTATCCCTGACCGGTTGTAATCGACGAGCGTATAAGGAGACTGGTCGATGGGTCCAAGATGCACGAGCCGTCCGGGGTCCTCTTCCAGATGAAGGCGGCTGATCCTCACCTTCTTCCTCCGCCGTTGGTCTTCGATGTTCAAGTAGCCGTCTACAGCCAGAGGCACGCCACCGGCTTTGTCATACTGGGTTATTTGGAAATTCTTGGGTAGGTCTGGGTAGTAATAGTTCTTCCTGAAAAAGAACATGCGCTTGGAGACTTTGCAGTTGAACGCTAGGGCAGCCATGACAGCGTATTCGACTGCCTTCCCGTTCAGCACCGGGAGCGAACCTGGAAGTCCTAGGCAAACCGGGCATACCATGGAGTTGGGTTCCTTTCCACGATAGTCTGACGAGCAGCTGCAGAATAGCTTAGACTTCAAGCTGGTAAGTTGCGTGTGAACCTCAAGCCCAATCTTAATGCCGTAGGGAGAACTGGTCATTTCGGGTTGCCATCACAAGCCAAGCTAGAAGATGCACCAATAATATAAAAAGCATTCTTATGGTGGGCGCTCCCATGCTCTGGTCCCAAGGTACATATATATCTGATCAAGCACGAGAGATTGGGATCAGAGCTGAGGACGGTGTTACCGGCATGGTTGTCATGATAAGTCTTGAGTTAACTGCGAAAGAAGCAGTCAAGGCGGTTAGGCGAAAAGACCTCATCATAGTCATCGACGTTCTGAGAAGCGGCTCTAGCATGCTGAACGCTCTAGCCAATGGCGCCGAAGCATTGGTCCCAGCAAAGACTTTGGCAGAAGCCTATGAGATCAAGAGAGAACATCCTGAGTACCTTCTTGCCGGCGAAAGGAAAGCGCTAAGACCCCGCGGGTTTGACTTCGGAAACTCGCCCTTGGAGTTCAAGCGGAAGAAGGTTCAAGGAAGAACATTGATCTTCACGACGACAAGTGGAACAGCGGCTTTGATGCGATCTAAACCAGCTGGCAAAGTCCTGATGGGAGCTTTCCTGAACGCCCGAAAAGTCGCAGAGAAGGCACTGGCAGCTGCTAGGGGAACAGGAGGTGGCATCTCTATTGCACTGTCAGGCAGAAAAGGGCTCTTCTCACTTGAGGACTTCATATGCGGAGGCGCCATCGTTAGTAACCTTTTTGTTGATGGTGTTGATCTTTCCGATGCGTCAGTGGCAGCCTTTCTGTCGTGGAGGCATGTGGCGAACAGCTTGTTCACTAACGTCATGAAAGGTGAGCACGCAAGGCACCTTGCCAGCTTGGGGTTCGAAAGGGATATCGAGTTCTCTTGTCAACTGGACCTGTTCAAGATCGTCCCAATCTACAAGGATGGCGTCATAAAGCGGGGAGATTAGACTCACGGGCATTATACGGAAAGCATAAAAAGCTTCTCGGCCAGATTATTGTGGAGGGGTTTAGCATTGGTATGCGCATACGTCCTCATCCAGACGGCTCTAGGCAAGGCACTTGACGTAGTGAAAGAAGTCTGCAAGATCAAGGGGGTCAAGCAAGCATGCGCCGTTACGGGCCCGCATGACATAGTGGTCACGGTTGATGTCAAGGAACTCGCCGACGTAGGAGATCTAGTGGTAAACAAGATACACTGCGTAGAGGGAGTCTGTGGCACCCAGACCCTAATTTGCGTCACCTGTTAGCAGCACGAGAAAGCTACGGATCCTTCATATCCCCCCTTCTTTTTCCGCTAAAGTCTGGCAGAAGGGGTTCGAAGATATGGTGAGTAGATTTCTTCCTTGACTACCGGGGAAACCTTTTAACTCGTTTCTATCACATATCTCGGTAATGCTGTTGAGGAGCGGCTAACCTTGAGGGTTCCGAAAGTCTACTACGTGAATGCGCATGTGCCCATTACTTACATCACCCAAGTTCCATCAAACAAATGGTACACCCACAGCCTAATCTACCAAACAAAGGAACTGGCCGGGAAGATCCTGTCTGACGCTATCTCGCCCGGAGATGCAGTTGCCGTCAAGATCCACTTTGGAGAACGCTACACTCAGGCCTATCTACGACCCTCCTACGTAAGAAAGGTTGTGGACAAGATCAAGGAGCTTGGAGGCAAACCCTTCGTCTGTGACACGCTTTTCTCGGGGGGAGCGGTTCTCAGGGACGAAGCAGGTGAACCTCAGTGGTCCCGCCGATCCTTGGAAGAGGCACTTCAAACAGCGGCGATGAACGGCTTCACCGGCGAAACCATGGGGTGTCCAGTCTTGTTTGCAGACGCTCCCAAAGGGTTAAGCTCAAGGAGGTGCGAGTTCGATGGAAAGTACATCAAACAAGCCTACATCGCGCCGGCCATCGCGGAGGCCGACATCCTTCTTAGCTTGGCGCACTTCAAGTGCCACGACTGTGTCTCCGTCGGCGGAACCCTCAAAAACGTGGGTGTAGGCTGCTCATCCAAACAAGGGAAATGGTGGATACATCACAACGCCAAGCTCACCGTTGAAAGGACCAAATGCACGGGCTGCGGCGAATGCGTGCCCGAATGCCCTGTCGGCGCGATCAAGATGGTTGAAGGAAAAGCACAAGTGAGCTTCGAGAAATGCATAGACTGTGCTTTCTGCGTGAACTACTGCAAGCCAAGCGCCTTCACAAGCAAGACTTTCCCAACCATTGAGGAACAGGAAGCCCGAATAGCCGAGACCGCCGCAGGCATTATCAAACACTTCGAAGGCAAAGCCTTCTTCATCAACTTGGCAATCGACATAGTCCCCCTGTGCGACTGCGACCCCTACCAAGGAACTCCCATAGTCCCAGACGTGGGCGTCCTATCTTCAAAGGATCCAGTCGCTCTTGACAGAGCATGCGTTGATCTCGTCAACGCCTCTCGGGGCAACCTTGGATCAATGGCCGAAGACGCCAACGTCTTAAGTCCGGGAGCGGAGAAGTTCAACCCCATCGCCAAGATGCGGTGGAACGCAACTCCAGGAGCAACCAACGTGACGCCGGACTGGCGCGTCATGCTTAGGGCAGCAGAAGAAGCTGGGCTTGGGACCCAACAATACAGGCTCGTGAACGTGAACTTCGGGTACCCGCCCAAGAAGATCAAAGACCTTTTCCAGGATTACCAAGAAGCTGAAGATCTCTAACCTGGGCCTCTCAGCACGCCAGCGCTCGGCATGAAAAAAAGAGACCCGAAAGCGGAATCTGCCTGCAACGTGTAGTAAGTGAAAGCGCCACGAGCGTATCTGCTGCTCAAATCCGCCCGCTGAAGAGACGTATGTACTCTTTGGTCTTTTCTTTTACTCGATCGCGTGCTGGTCCGCCGAGTCTTCGGAAGTCTTTCTCGCTTGGGTTGGCCCTATATGCTTCAACGAATCCTTCGATGAATGAGATCGAGAGGATCGTGGCTACGTTAACCTTAGTGACTCCCCCAGTTTGGATGGCGTCGAGGAGTGTGCCTTCGCCTTTGGTGAGTTTGATCGCTTTATCTCTAGCGTCTTTGGGCGACATTAGGATTCCTGAGGAGCCGTGAGAGACGAGAGGGAGATTTGTGCGGTCTTGGATTGCTGCTAAGCGGTCGACTCTCACTGGCCAGATGTCATCCCAGATTGCGTGGATTGATCCGAAGGCTGCGGCAAGGAAGTCGCAGCCAGTCTTTGCTACGAAGCGTTCGACATCCTCAGGCTTTGCCATAAGGTCTTCGACTTTCTTCCCAGCTTTCTGGCGGATGATCTGCACGGCTTCAGACGCCGGCAAAGTTCTCAAGTGAGCGATCTCTACTGGTGCAAAGTAGTCTTCAATCCTGGGGATCTTTCCAAGCTCCGCTTCGACAGGCACGCCTTTCGCGTGGCACATATCAACTACTTGCTGTGTCATCTCCATGTTCTCTTCAAGCGACAATGCTGAACCATCGAATAGAACAGCCGTAAACCCCATCTCCAAGGCTTTCCTCACTTGGTCAGTCTCGGTTGCGTGGTCGAGGTTGAGGGCCACACGAACGTCCGTTTCTGCTGCGGCAATCTTAACCATTCCAGCGCCCAAAGCCCAGCCAGCGTACTTGCTCGCGCCGGGGCTCAGCTGCACTATCAGGTCTGTGGGTTGACTGATCTCTTTGCTCATTTCTTCGGCTGCCCAGATGAAGGCTTGAACCATCTCCATGTTGTTGGCGTTGAAGGCGCCAACTGCCCTCCTTTCCTCCAAGGCGGGCAGAAGCAAGTCTCGTTCGTTCACGAGCGGCATCTTCTTGTTCACCCGATGAAACGAATACTACGCTCACACACATTGCGGATTGCCGAATAAAAATCTTCTGATTGCCAAGGGTTTCTGGTTGATGGTTGTTGAAAAGCCTCAAAAGGGCCTTGACATAGAGTACATAATGTCGGTCAACGTTTGGCTAGGAGCCACTAAACCCTTCGGCTTTGCATTAGTGGCCATAAAGGATACTTCGGTTGTCCTGCGTAAGACAGCTAGAGAAGTGGTCTAGGAAAACTAGATCCTTGAGATGCGTGCCTCTGTTTTGCCTTCTTTTGTGGTAATCCTCAGTTTGCAGTCTTGTGAGAGTATCTGAACTGTGTCTCCATCTTGAGTTGCCTGAACATTTCCGTCTATCGCTGGTGACGAATGAACGGTAAGCGTGGTCAGGTTGGGGCTTCTCCACTTGATCTCGTAGCCGCCCACGGCCTTGGTTATAGTGAACCCGCCGAAAATCTCGTGGGTCGTCTCTTGAGGGTCAGGCTCCTTCTTTTTCCCGAACAGTTTCATCTTGATCCCTTGGAACAGGTAATGCTGGCACCCAGAACTTAAAGCTATCGGAGCTTACGGCTGATGAGCTGCTGACCTCGGCAACGAATTGGGCTGGGTCGCCCCTCACGCAATGTACGGCTGGTTGGACCTTTCGAAGTCCTTGACTAGCTCCAGTGTCGGGTCCGTGTTTTCTTCATGCATGTCCGACGGAAGTACTTTCGGGAATGGCGGGTTCAAAGCCATCTGAACAGTTGGATGGTCAGCTCCGAAAACATCAGAGCTGATCTTGGAGACCAGTTCTCTTACATATCGTTCGTCTAGGTAACCTAAAGAATGAAGGTACTCGTGAAGCAGAAGTGTGAAGATGAAGGAGTTCACTTCCGGAATCGCGTCCATAGACCTAGAGACTAAGTCAAGTACTCTCCTGTTCAGAACTATGCCGTTTGAGCCAACTTGATGGAAGGCACCTACCTGCAAAGGCAAATCTCCCAAATAAAGCATCAAACCTGACCTGTTCAAGCCGAGGACCTTCCTGACGGCTCTCTTAACTAAGTCAAAGAGGTCCCCGTAATTCCTGCTTCGTTCCAGATCGGTTTGGAAGTCTTGTCGACTCATCCATGCTCCAATAGTGTGGAAAGCTATAACGGAGTTATTAACCTTTCTCACCGAAAGATGCAAATCCTCAAAGCAACAGAATCTTTCTTGTGAGCATGAATGAAGGTTGGGTACATTCAGTTCAACCCAGAGTTCGGCGCAAAAGCACGGAACCAGCGGTTAATCCTTGAATTTCTAAAGGAGGGCGCCCACAAAGAAGCAGACCTGCTAGTCCTTCCCGAACTTTGCACCACGGGCTATGTTTTCACCTCAAAGGAAGAGGCAGCCACCTTATCCGAGGAGGTGCCCCAAGGTCCGACGACAAGGGCTCTTGAAGACTTCGCAGAAGAAGAGGATCTTTACATTGTGGCAGGTCTGTGCGAGAAGAGCGATGGCAAGGTCTTCAACTCCGCTGTGCTTGTGGGTCCATCTGGCTTCGTGTCAACCTATAGAAAGACTCATCTATTCAACAAAGAGAAGCTATGGTTTGCCAGAGGAGAGGAGCCTTTCAGGATATATGAGACCCCTAAAGCCAAGATGGGGTTGATGATCTGCTTCGATTGGTTCTTCCCCGAGGTCACTCGCATACTTGCTTTGAAGGGCGCACAGATCATATGCCATCCCTCAAACCTCATCTTGCCGTATTGCCAGAAGGCTCTACTTGGCGCCGCCCTCCAGAACAGGATCTTCATCATAACTGCGAACCGTGTGGGTAAAGAACGAGGAGTCAGGTTCACGGGTAAGAGCCAGATCGTCAGCCCGAACATGGAAATCTTGGCGAAAAGCTTGAGGAAAAGTGAGGAAGTCCGTGTTGTCGAGATAGACCCGAAGGATGCGGAAAACAAAAGCGTCACGGAACTTAACGACTTGTGGACTGATCGCAGGACAGACCTTTACCACCCCCTGCTCTAGGCCAAGCAGCAAAAGAGTTAAATAGGATGCATTTTCCACATTCACTAGCTTACATCCAGACGTGATGCGGAAAGAATGTTCCATCAGTACGAACCGAGAACCTTACGAATCCAGTTTGCTTTTGCTTAGTTGGGACAAGGGAGATCTGATCATGGGGCGCTACAAGCAGATCGAAGAGATCGTTAAACTGATGAACGAACAGGAACGGGTAAGGGACACAAGCATTATCGCCCATGTGGATCATGGGAAGACCACTCTCTCAGACAGCCTTCTAGCCGCTGCGGGGATAATCAGCGAACAGACAGCTGGGCAGAAACTCTATCTTGACTCTTGGGAGCTTGAGCAGAAGAGACAGATGACCGTCTTTGCTTCGAACATTAGCCTAACCCACACCTACAAGGGACAAGATTACCTCATAAACCTCATCGACACACCAGGACACATAGACTTCAGCGGTGCAGTAACACGTAGTCTTCGCGCAGCAGACGGAGCGCTTGTCGTGGTCGACGCCGTGGAGGGCCCAATGACCCAGACGGAGACTGTTCTGATGCAGGCACTGCGCGAGAGGGTTAAGCCTCTTCTCTTCATCAACAAGGTCGACAGGCTCATAAGAGAGATCAAGCTAACCCCCGAAGCAATGCAAAGTAGGTTCGCGAAGATCATTGTCAGGATCAACAGTCTCATCGAAAGGTATGCGCCGCCTGAACACAAGAGCGACTGGCAGATCAGGGTCGAAGACGGGCGGGTAGCTTTTGGCTCGGCTCTTCACAAGTGGGGGTTCAACTTACCCCACATGAAGGCGAAAGGCGTAACCTTCAAGGAGGTTATCGACGCGTACTTCGGAGAACCTGAGGATGTGGGAAGCAGGGTTGACGCGTTGAGCAAGAAAACACCCCTCTGGGAACCGATACTGGATATGTTCTGTGAGCACCTACCCAACCCGCTAGAGGCACAACCATACAGACAGAACCAGATTTGGCCTGGTGACGCCAACAGTGCTTTAGGTGCATCGATGTCAAAGGTCGACCCGAGCGGTCCGCTTCTTATGTGCATCACGACTGTTGAGGTTGACCCTCATAGTGGTGTTGTTGCCATCGGACGGGTTTTCAGCGGCTCGGTAGAGAGGGGGAAGCCCGTTCATCTCGTGACCAGCCGGCAAAGGGGCACGATCCAGCAGGTTTACATGAGCATGGCTGCGGACAGAGTCATCGTCGAGAAGGTTCCAGCGGGAAACATAGCCGCGGTCTCTGGGTTACCATCTGTCCGTGTTGGAGAGACAATCTGCGAAGAGAGCATGGAAGTGGAGCCTTTCGAAGCACTGAAATATGTGTCTGACCCTGTGGTCACGGTCGCCGTTGAGCCTGAGGACATTACGGAACTGCCGCTCTTCGATAAGGTTATGCACAAGCTGACTCTTGAAGATCCGAACCTGCACTTCGTCATAAACCAGGAAAGCGGTGAGTACCTTCTGAGCGGGATGGGCGAGCTTCACCTTGAGGTCACTGCTTACCGGATGCAGGAAGCGGGGCTGAAGGCAAGACTGAGCAAACCCATTGTGATTTACCGTGAAACAATTAGCCACGACTATAGGGGTCCTGAGATAATGGGAAAGAGTCCCAACAAGCACAACAAGCTGTGGGTGACAATCGAGAAGCTCTCAGACGAGGTTATCGAGGCGATTAAGGAAGGCAAGGTCTCGGAGATGCAGAAACGCGACGAGAGGCAAAGGATGCTGTCGCGGAAGTTTGGTTGGGTTACCGAAGACGCGCGCAACGTTATCGCCATCGAGGGCACAAGCGTTCTCGTGAATCAGATCAAGGGGAAGCAGTTTGTCGAAGAGATACTAGACCATGTGAAGTCGGGGTTCCGTGAAGCGGTGCACAGCTCGATTCTGACGAAAGAACCTGCGTACGGACTGAAGGTCAACCTTGTGGACATCTCGGTACATGAGGACCCGGTGCACAGAGGCCCTGCGCAGATTCTGCCCATGACTTGGCGTCCTATATGGGCTTGTTTCCTCTTGAGCGGACCGAAGCTTCTGGAGCCGATTCTAAGTTTCGAGTGCAAGGTCCCAAGTGAGTTCGTGAGCTCTGTGATCACGACAGTTCAGAAGCGTCGAGGCAAGCTCTTGGACATGGTAAACGAGGAAGACATGATGATCGCTAAAGCAGAGATTCCAGTGGCCGAATCTTTCGGACTATCAGAAGAACTCAGGTCATCAACTCAGGGCAGAGCGTTCTGGGCAACTCAGTTCAGCCGGTGGGCTCCAGTTCCTGACGCAATGCAACTCGATATCATAGGCCAGATACGAGAGCGAATAGGATTGAGCCGAACACCACCTGGCCCGCAAGAATTCATCGAGAGAGAGTAACTGAGACGGGTTTCAGCCGCCGCAGTTTCAGCATTTCTTTTTCTGAAACTCCTTGGCGTATGAGATGACACGTAGGGGTCTGGACAACTCTCATGTGCCTGTGCTGAATCTTGGATTACGTCAGAAAGGTCTGGTAGGTTTTCATGCTTTCGGAGAGGACGAGTCCTTGTAGGTCGACCTCGGGCTCAGTTATCCTGTAGAGTCTAAGGTCTGGGGTGCGCTTTATTATCTCGATTCTGTCTGGGTACTCTCCTCCCTTGAGTAGGAAGATTACGATCTTGTGCCCCGAGTCCGAGATCTTCTCAAGGATGGGGACGGCCTCTTCGACATTCTGCCATCCTCCGTCCGTGATTATTAGGACAAAACATGGTCCTCTGTTCTCTTGGACGAGCCTTGAGACCTCGTATGCTGGGAAAACAGTGTACTCGCCGAATCTTACAGAGAGCGCGAGCTCCTTCATCTCTTCTGGAGCGTCCCACTGCGCTGAAATGTAGCGGGTCGAGAAGGTTATGGTCGATGTTTGGCCTCCAGCCTTCCTTGCGCTGAGGTAGGCTATGAACGCGGAGATGGCTGCTTCATTTGGGACATTTGACATGCTTCGGCTTGCGTCCAGGATCGTGATCGCGGAGGGGACGAATCCGCTGATCATGGACTGCCCGTGAGGAGTCGGCTCCTCGACCCACTTTACAGTGGTAACTTCAGGTATAAGTGGGCCTTCATCCAAGCTGGTCTCGATGTCCAAGGCTTCAATCTCATCTTCGATGTACCATTCGTCAGGATATTTCATGACAGCCCATACTGGACGGCGCTTTCGGCTCTCCGCCAAGTACTGGATGATCGTTCGTTCAGCCCTAGACCTGAACCAGTATCTCCTCCAAAGGATCTCGTTGATGATCTCAGGTCTAACCTTCTCGTAAGGTTTTGAAAGAGAAGTCGGCAAGCGAGGTTCGTTACCAACCAAATCCCCCGTAAGCGGTCCTATAGAAGTCGGTTCCTTCTTTGGAGTGGACTTCCCAAGTTCGTAAAGTTCCTTGGGTATGTCGTGGGTCGGCGAATCCTTTCTTTCGGCTCCTCCTTTTCCAGCTTTCAGCTTCTGCCTTATCATTTTCCTTATTCTTTCCGCTTCATTGCCGGAGAGTCGCGGTTTGATCCACTGGTTGTAGAACTCTTTCGCCGCCCTCTCGTCTGAGATTGACCCGTAGGTGTCTGTGAACATCTCCAGAGACGAGTGGAGAAAGTCTTCTCTGACGAGAAGGGGAGACTTCTGTATGTACTTCTGGAGCTCTCTCCCAGATAGACCCTTAGAGCTTCGGCTGCTGAGTCTGCTTAGAATGTGTGCTATCATCTGAACCTTATTGTGCCAAGTCCTGTCAAGCATGCTTACGGTGAGGATTTCTTTTGCGGCTTCGGTCAAGTCGCTGTGCCCGGACTTGAACACCGGGTACACTCGCGAGTAGATCTCATACATTATCTGCTCAGCCACAGTCCTAAGCTGACGTCCTATGACCCGAGTGTGGTAGGGAAGCTCCCCGAACCTTCTTGGGAGGTAACTGAGGTCAACTTGAATGTCGCAAAAGAGGTGGGTCGCCAAGTAGGCAAGGTCCCAGTCAGCTGCAATCTCATGTGCTGAGCTCTCGAGGCTGTAGGCGGTTCTAATATCATACGGGCAGTGATGCACGTGTGCAAGCTCGTGACGGAAGTACCACAACAGATACTGATCCGGGTCACATCCTAGTGGAACAATATCTGGCTTCAGATGAACCGTTCCGTTCACTGCGGAGAACTTGGCCTCTTTGTTCGATTCCTTTTTCGGCTCTTCGAGCGTAAGTCTGACAGGCGGGCAGTAAAGTTCAACCCACGCTTGGTTGAAAAGGCCCACAACATCCACTGTCTCAACGGTCATTTGGAGCGATACTCCTCAAATGCGGGGCGCTTCCAACCCATCTGAGTGGAGAGGGTCTCATCCTGCTTCAGAGTGCCTTCGCTAACCCATCTCTCTTCTAGCTTCGTCAGCTCCTCTGCGAAGGCGACATCCTCAACAGCAGCGTCCCTTGCCAGACGGTAGATTGAGCGGTTGAACTCCTTCATCAGTTCGTTAAGGAGCGACCATTGCCTCCTCACGTCTCTCTCCGCTACTTTCACCTTCTCCCTTTCGAGAATATCCTGCAGATCGCCCAAAAGGTTTCTCGTCCGCACCAACGTTAACCTGTGAGGGAGAACCCAGAGAGCCATGCGAAGCACATCATCGAACTCGCACGTTCCGTAGAGCCATTTCGTAGCCTTTACGAGATGCATCAGGGCTACTGTGGCCCGTTCGCTCAGCGGCTCCTTTACCATTCCGCAGATGTCACGGATGAAGTGGCAACCCTCACACAGAACAGGAGGCTTGATCTCCGACTCCTCCTTGTTTCTTATGCAGGCTTGGAAGTCTCGAACCAGAAGGTTGATGTACCCAACCATCGTGGGGTCAAGTTCTACTTCGGCTACTTCTTTCCTTGCTTCCTCAAGCTCCTCGAATGAGAAGGCCTGTGGCATCGACTCGACAAGGTTCCAGTTATACCTCTCAAGAAGTTCCTGAAGCCTGAACTTTTCGCTAAGGGTCAAGGACCTGAGAAAGAGGCATATATCAAACCTGTCATAAAAGGGCGGCGGATGGATGAAGGATGTGGGGTCCAATGGGTTCTCGTTCGCAACCAAGGCATAGTCTCCGACCTTCGCCTTCTTGCCGTACGCCCAGACTTCCCCGAACTGCATAAGATGATGGATGTTGGCAGTCGTGTAGGGGTTTAGCCTGTTGACTTCGTCTAAGGCCTTCCCCCTACTCTCAATGAAGGCTGCCCAGAGAACCCGTTCAACGCCTTCCTTCTCAAGTGAGGGGATGTGCAGCCGCCCCACAACTTCGCCACGCTTCACCTCAGAAGCTCCGGATACAACGACAAGGTCGTCGCCGCAGATGCCCCTCAACATTAAAAGCATAAGGGTGGATTTGCCAGCGCCTCGTGAAGCACGGATCAGGGTTGTTGAACGTGGATGAAGATGGTTAAGAACCATCATGCGGATGGCTTCTTCGTTGCCTACGAACCGAGAACCAATCTCTCTCTCCAAGTTTCTGACTCTGTTCTGAAGACTCAAAGAACTAGCCTCCTAAGGCAGTAACTGCACTCGAAAGTAAGCGCTCAGAAGAGCCAAAGACGCGAAGATTAGCACAACGACAAGACCAGCCACAGCAAGCTTCAGCAACTTGGCGCGCCTATGCATGCGAAGGTTCTCTTCTTCTAACCCTCTGAGTCGGTCTTGGAGTAAGAAAGCAACTCTTCGGTCAACAACAACGCTCTCCTCCATTTCTCTTCCCAAGTAGAGAGAATCAAGAATGTCTGACGCCGCCGCCCGTGCGGCGGGCCTTTCCTTGGTGTTTTGCCAAGATATCTTGAACCGCTCAGTGCTCAGAGACCCCTCTATCTTGACAGGGTTCTTCTCGGCTTGCTGCTCGAGAAACTTTCTGTACTTTTCGCTCTTCATTACGTTCCTGTCTAACTAGTAGTGATGCGGAATTTTAACTTTACTGGGCTCTCTCACGCGGCTTGGCAAGCGGCTGCTTTCAACCATTAAGTATATATTGACCTTGTGTAGCAAACTAAACAACATCGTAGAAGATTACACTAGGTGCAGAAAGATCATGAGACTGAACACCAAGCAGGTTGCTCTGATAAGTGTATTTGCGGCGCTCCAAGTGGTTCTCTCAAGGATGCCAGGTATACCACTGATCGGTGTGGAATCTGGAAGTATCGAGCCGACAGTCCTCTTGACGCCTGTCGTAGGCTTCGTTCTTGGGCCTTGGGTTGGCGGACTAGCCGCTTTAGTAGGCAACTTCATAGCCTGGATCATACCCAGCACTTCTTTCTTCGGGATGCTTATGCTTCCAACAGGACCTATCGGCGCCATAGTGGCAGGGTCACTTTCAAGAACGGACAAGTCAGACTGGAGAGTGGCGGCGACGATACTACTTGCACTCAACGCTCTCTGGTACGTTTCGCCGCCAGGATTCCTAGTACCCTACTATCCAGTGCTTCACTTGGCAGCTCTCGCGTTGGTTCTGGTTTTCAGGTCGTGGATTGCAGATTCGTTGAGGCACGGCGACAGGCAGAGGCTCACGTGGGGCACAGTTGTCGCAAGTTTCAGCGGAATAATGGCAAACCACATGATGGGTACGCTCATCTTCATCTCTTCTGTAGGCTGGTTTGTGCAGCTGAAAGGCGTCAAAGATGCGATTACGAACCTTGGGTTCTTCTGGTTGAAGTCGGGCTTGCCGAAAATGGACCCGACAGGCTTGGGAACTCTTCTAGCTTTGACTTTCCCCATTTACATTGCTGAACGGCTTGCGATGACTGCGATTGCTGTCCCGATCAGTGTTGGGATCCTCTACGCACTGAGGAAGAGTGGCACTATAAGCATTTAACCTTGGACAGTCAACTGTAGTCGGTATAGGGACAGACTGGCAGTGGTACCTCTTGAACAAGCGGCTATATCCATACGTGGTTTTCCTGCCGAGGGATAGGAAGCAGAGGGTTCTTGAGGCGATCTTCGGCTCCAAGAGTGCAGTCAACATCCTGAACTTTTTCCTAAGGCAAGGTGTCACCGAGAAAGTCTACCAGAAGGACCTGATTGCTAACCTAGGATACTCGAACAAAACAGTCATTGATCACCTGAAGACGCTGACTGAGTTGGCGATTCTCGATGATCTTATGGAGAGAGTGGACAGTGGAGGGAGGACAGTCTGGTTGAAGGCCTATACCTTGACCGATCTCGGGAAATGGTTCGCGTTGCTTCTGGTTGAGGAAGAGAGCCTTCCAAGAGAGGAAAAAGCCGCAATCGTTCGCAACGCCTTTCGATCCTACATGAGGTGGATCTGGGAGCTCTCTGAAAAGCTGGGGATGCCAAGAGAAGAGCTTTCAGAAATCTTCGAACAAGAGATGAAATAGTATCTAAGGCTGAAATCGACCAGTAGAATCCTTGTAGCCGTTCACCGAAAGAACGATTGACAACCGAACAGAAAACCTTGCTTTGCGACCGCAGAGTCGAGTCTCACTTTTCAAGAGCGGACCAGAGATGATCTGATAGGGGCCGGACAAGATCTGTCGCCGACCCATCAGCACGAACGAGGAAGCGTTCTTTAGGGTTTTCGAGGAACTCGCCTATCACTGCTGCTCTTATGCGGCGGTCCCTTAGATCTTTCACGATCTTCTCAGCGAACCTTGGTTCCGCGGAGATGAGGAGTGCCCCTGAGCCGATGAGTTGAAGGGCGTCAATCTCGAAGAACTTGCAGATTTCAGAGGTTTCTGGAGCAACGAAAACATCCTTCTCAAAGATTCTGAAACCCAGGCCTGATGCGTCTGCGAGCTCGTGTACTCCACCGGCTACTCCTCCTTCCGTGGGGTCGTGCATTGCTGTCACGCCCCCGACGCTGAAGGCCAGAACCGCTTCTTCAACGACACTAATCTGTCTGTAGAAAGCCCTAGCGGACTTCAAGAGGCTTTCGCTGAGCGCTCTTATGAGTGTGTCGTGCTTCTCGGTTGCGAGGATGGCTGTGCCCTCTATCCCTGCTCCTTTTGTGAGGATCAATTTGTTTCTGGGTTTAGAGCCGGCCGAGGTCACATACCTGCCGGGTTCAGTTACCCCCATAGCGTAGCCCACGATTATTGGTCTGTTCAGCTCCGGCGTGACCTCTGTATGACCGCCGATCACTGCTATGCCGAGCTTTTTCGCGGCTGAGTCTATCTGCATGCATATCGTCTGGACCGTCTTTTCCTGAGAGTTCTCGGGCAATAGAAGGCAGGATGAGAAGAAGGTCGGTGGTATCCCGAATGTTGACACGTCGTTCGCATTTATGTTCACGGCAAGCCAGCCGATCCTTTCGACTGCTCCGGTTATGGGGTCCATCGACGAGATGACCACCTTGTCTCCTACTCTTACTACTGCTCCGTCCTCGCCCAGAGCGGGTCCCAGAATCACATCTGGATTGGGTGCTCCCAAGTGCTCGAACACGACTTTTCTCAGGGTTTCAGGCGAAATCTTTCCCAATGGAAGCTTCAGCTTCATCCAAATTCCCCTAATAGTTGGGCAGTCCAGCTTGAACACCATAGTAGATGTAGTTGGAGTTCAGATATACTCAAAGGCAGTCTGAGTGTATTTATAGCTTCTTTGCAAGTTACAGGGTTGCATGCCGTTCAGGCCAAATAGGAGACAAATCTTTCCGTTGGCTCACACTCACTCAGTCTGCGGGTTCTCTAGGCTCTTTGATCAGGAACTTGCATATCACGGAGGCAGAGGCATAGCCAGCTGCCAAAAGGTACCAGGGAAGCCGAGCATCTATGCTGAAGACGTACCCGCTTAGGGCTGACCCTGAAAAGTATGGGGGGAACCTAAAGAACCCTGACGACATTGCGCCCAAGGATATGATTACTGGCTGCCAGCCAATCGCCGCCGTGGCTCTTCCTCTGCGTTCTCTCGGGACCATGTCTGCTAGGAGGGCTGTTGCCGCTGGCATGATGAAGGCGTTGTTCGTGGCAAGTAACACGCGGAATAGCAGCACTTGCTGAAAGCTCTGGCAATATATGAAGGAGAGGTTCACGGCTGGCGCCATCAGAAGGTTTGCCAACATGACCCTCTTGCTTCCGTAACGGTCAACGAACCTTCCTGAGAAGAGGAGGAAGAATGTGTTGATCGCTGCCGCTGTGGTTTCGATGATGCCCCATTCTACGGTACCGAGTCCTATGATTGTCTTCGCGTAGACAACCCAGAAAGGTGCTGTGATGGAGCCAAAGAAGGTGTCAACTATTGACAAGATGATGAGCCCTCGTAAGCCGTGGTACTCCTTGAGAAGCTTGAACATGCTGGCATAGGATTCCTTCACTAGCGAGGCAATGCTTCCTGTCTGGGCTTCAGCGGCATTGCCTTCAAGCGTCTCTCGAAGGAACCTCAACCTGATCAAGGCAACTGCCAAGCCCATTCCGAAAGCTAGAGCAAAGCCGATCCTCATCCCCATGTCAATTCCCATCCTCTCCGCAAGAACCCCGCCTATGAAGGGCGATACTAGGCCTGGCAAAGCCTGAAGCCCTGTTGTGGTGGAGACACCTAGACCTCGTTTGTTCTTGGTGAGCGAGTCCTGAGTGATAGCTTGTAGCGCAGGAAAGTGGATGACTGAAAGCCCTTCTATCAACGAGCCTATGAAGATCATCTTGAAATCTGTTGCCGCAAGATAGAAAAGGTATGAGATGGCATGAAGGGCAGTTCCAGCGAATATCATCTTCTTTCTCCCGAAGGAATCAGCCATGTAGCCGGCCAAGGGTGCCAGAACTGCTGTCCCGACCGCTCTTATTGAGATGATGAGTCCTAGTAGCTCAGGAGTGACCCCTTCTTGGGCTAGAGCGAAAAGGCTGAAGTACGGATGGAAGAGGGTTTGGGTGAGACCCCACAGGATGCGGCACGAGATGAGAACTATGATGTTCCTTTCCCTAAGAAAGTCATAGGAGGATTCTCTCACCATCCGCCGTCCCTTCAATGGATTGGAGTGAAAGAAGACAGATAGTATTTAAGGCTTTAAAGACAAGCAGGGAGTTAGCTTAAATAACGTCGGAATGCTTTTCTTAGTTGTGGGTGATGACAGGTCTGACCCTACTGATCCAAACATAATGATGTGGATCTTGAGTGTGGAACCCACACTTCTATCGTCTCAAGCGTCGCGTCCCCCTCGCTTGTCGAGGGGAACTGAGATAAGAGACAACGCCATCTCTTGGAATTAGTGGTTCGTCAGCAAGGTGCCCAAATGCCAAAAGCCTCAAAGATCAAGGTCTTGCCACTAGCGTTCGAGAGCCTCGGAGTTCGTTCCATGTGCACCTTCGTCGAGACGCCTGACATCAAGGTTCTCTTGGACGCGGGTATCTCGTTAGGTCCCAGCCGCTACGGCTACCCGCCGCATCCTAAGGAGTACCAAGCTCTCAAGGAGCGGCGGAATCTTATCCTTGACTTCGCGGAGAAGTCGGATGTCGTCACAATTAGTCACTACCATTTTGACCATCACACGCCCTCGTACACTGACTGGGCAAGCAACTGGTCATCGGCCGAAATATCTGAGAAAACCTACAAAGGGAAGATTGTTTTCGCGAAGAGCTACAAGTCCAAGATAAACCCGAGCCAAAGGCATAGAGGATGGATGTTCGAGAGGACAGGAGGCAGGCACGCCAGCAAGCTCGAGTTCGTGGACGCTCGGTCTTTCAGGTTCGGAGCCACGACAATAACGTTCTCCAAACCCGTCTTCCACGGCTTTGAAGGCTCAGAGCTCGGTTGGGTCCTGATGGTTACGATCGCGCACGAAGCTGAAAAGGTGCTGTTCGCGCCAGATGTGCAAGGTCCAAGCTGCGAAGACACTGTTTCAGTGATTATCTCTGAGGAGCCGCAACTTGCCATTGTGGGGGGCCCTCCTCTTTACCTTCCTGAATTTCGGGAAAGCCCTGAAAAGACAATACAGGCCATGGGAAACCTTGAAAGCATAGTAAAGATCGTGCCCACGACAATACTGGATCATCATCTCCTCAGAGACGAAAACTGGAAAGAGGCTGCAGGCAATGTTGTTGATGTAGCGCAAAGCATGGGACATGCACTGGTTACAGCTGCAGAATATGCTGAAGGCAAGAACAGCATGCTAGAGTCGCAGAGGAAGGTTCTCTTCGAAACCGAGCCGCCAAGCCCGGACTTCATTAGATGGACGAAAGTACCTGCGCAACAAAGAAGGCTGACCCCACCACCGGTTTGAGAGAGATGATGCCCCGAAGGATGTCAGAATACCATTCGCTTGCGAGTCTGCATGCTAGAGACATAGTGTCATTAGCAGCTGTTGTAAAGGGCGTCAAGCCCATTGCAGAACTTGTCATCCCTTTGGAAGCTCGAGAGGAGTTTCAGAGGTTTTGCAGGCTTCGTAATCTCATCTCGTTCGAGGATGGTCCCTCAGATTCCTATCAGACAAGAATGACCGTATGCACCGATGAGGCAGTTGCAGAGCTAAACAAACAGTTGAAAGAGACTCGTTCACACTTCGATAGGGCGAAAAGGCATCCCAAAGTCTCAGGCGCGAAGAAGGCTTGCGAAGAACTCGTAAAGGCGCTTGTTAGGCTTGAAGGTGCAATGTTCGACTACCCTGAGTGCTGAACTCCATGCGGAGAAGGGACCCTCATCAAGAGCAAGAGCCTATGAAGAATTCCTAGACGCCGGCAAAGACCAAAGCATTCCTGTTGAGTTCTGGGCTGTCGCCCATGCGCCATGTAGCTCCAGGTGCACAAGAACCTTGGAGCTTGGAAGAAGATACCTCGACGCTTTGGCAGACTTCTCAGCAAAGGTTGAGCGATCTGTCATGTCAAGGCTGCTTCTCCCAAGGTTCTATCAGACCGGAGGCGGCAGATTCATTGACCTCCAACCGCTGGAGTACAGCAGATATCGTGGGAAACTGCTAGTCTCAAAAAGAGAGTTCGAGCAGGAAGCTGCGTTACGTCTCTCCAATCCCATAGGAAAGATTCTTTGTAAAGTTCCAAGACCCTACGTACTTGCTGAGGCCTACGAGGAACCGCCCTATAAAACGGCTTTTCCGAACCCCGACATGATTGGCACGATGTGGCTTGCTTACACCGCTGGAATAGGCGCATACGTGATCAACGCCAAGACTGGTCAGTTAGCCCTCTATATGACAAGTGACGCGTGGATTCCAGAAGTCGGAGAAGAATGGAGAAGCAAGTCCAACTTCAGAATATACTAGGCCAAAGAGTGATGAAAGCTTGGGGCGGCCAGCAAAGTCAAGAGAGAGAAAGTTTATGAGATAACATGATTGGCGAGAATTCAGCAAGAAACATAAGCCTGTTATACAATCCACTTGCCACATCTAACGCAGACATGGCGGAAGCATGAACACGAAGATCATTCACGCGGTCATAGCTGGTATAGCTCTCTCTGCGCTCGGCATAGGTCTGCGACTTGCCGGATAGGACGGTCCTCAGATAATCCTCTTTTTTTGTAACCTTCTTTGTCGTTGGCATCGTGGCAACAGGCATCAAGATGGGTTTTCTTCTGAGCTTTGTGCTCTCCCTGATACTGCAGTTCGTAAGCTACGCTATCATCTCGCCTGAAACCTTCAGAGCCTTCAGCAACCCCAATGTGGCGGCAGCTTTATTCGTAATGACCCTCGTGAACTCTGCGATAGTTGGAGCGCTAGGTGCTGCCGGTGGCCTTATTGGCAACAGAATCTTCAAGAAGAAAGAACCCAAGATAGCGAGCAAACAGGAAACCGGTGCGGAAGCTCAGCAACCGTGATGGTCAGAGGCATCTGTCTGATATCATCGCTTCGCGCGAAGGGTCATGTCTCCTAGGGCCGCTGAGGGGATCGGTAAGTCCTTCATTGTCTTCAAGCCTGGCTCAGCGTCGAGTACTTTCGGGATCATGTTCGCGATAATGGCCGCTGTTCCGAGGTCCCCGTGCACGCATGGTGTTATCTTCTCTTGAATGGCTGGTGTTCCCTCGATTGTCACCGAGTCGTATTCCTCTTCAGCTCCAATGTATGCTCTGAAGATTAGGGTTATGACGGGCTTTCCTTTCATCATCCCGTAGGCTGACTGCGTTAGTCCCGCAACCTGTTCGCGGTTTACTCTTATGTCCCTACTTGCCACTGGCTTC
>CAYXIF010000003.1:52295-111589 GCA_964465575.1 uncultured Candidatus Bathyarchaeia archaeon
TAGTCCCGCAACCTGTTCGCGGTTTACTCTTATGTCCCTACTTGCCACTGGCTTCTCAGCTACTACAGGTTCTGCCGTGCCCACTTGGATGCTTTCGAGTTTCCATCCCAACCCATCCGCCAACATAGCGATGGACTGTTCAAGACCCACATGACCAGTGATGAGCTTGCCGGCAATACTCTGTCTGAACTCCTCCACCGAGAGTCCAGCTCCGATCTTCTTCTGGAAGGGCAGTCTGCGTTTGGCTGCGTCCATGACCCTTTCAACCTTGATATGCTTGATCTCCTGGCATATGCCGCTTAGCGTAAGCGGCAAGGTGTCCATGACGAAGCCTGGGTTTATGCCAGTTCCCAACACCGTGACGCCGTGGTTCTTTGCCTCCTTATCAAGTTCCATGGCCAAGGCGGGGTCAGAAATGTAGGCGTAAGCGAGCTCCTCGCATGTTGAGACAACGTTTAGGCCGTTCTGAACCAACTTCATCAGTTGCGGATAGACTTCCTTGAGGAAGGAGGATGTTGCGTGAACAGCGATGTCGGCTTTTACCTCCCGCAGCAATCCGTCAGGGTCATCTCTGACTTTGACTCCAAGCCGTTCTTCGGCTCCGATCACGTCGCCTAGGTCTTTTCCAGCTTTGTCAGGAGCAGCGTCGACAACGCCAACTATTCTTACTCCTTTCCTGGTGAGGAGCAGCCTTGCTATGCTACTGCCTATGGAGCCTACACCGTAGAAGATCACCCTCAATTCCAGAGCTTCAGTGGCTCGTTTCATTCAGTTCACCTCTGTCTTGTCCTTCCGAGTTTATACCCAAGAAACGTTTTAAGCCTTTCACAATATATCTCGAAGACGGTTGATAGGTCAAATGGAGGTTGAGGTTTTGCAGAAGATTGGAATGGGTCTGGTTGGTGCCGGCTTCTTGTCGGACATGTACGTCAGATGCTACAATGAGAACCCTAATATCGAGCTCGTGGCGGTGTCTTCACAGACTGCGGCGCACGCCAAGGGCTTTGCAGAGAGGTACAGGTTGAAGGCTTGGTATACCGATTACGAGAGAATGTTCGAGCGGGATGATGTAGATGCAGTGAACGTCTGCGTGCCCAACTACGTTCACGCCGCAGTCACGGTCTCTGCTGCGGAACATGGGAAGCATGTGCTCTGTACGAAGCCTCTTGCAATCTCTATGGAGCAAGCGGACAAGATGGTCGAGGCTTGCGGCAAAGCAGGCGTCAAACTCCTTTACGGCGAGAACTGGCTTTACACTCCAGCGGCCGAACGGATGTACGACATCATCAAAGAAGGGGCATTGGGCAGAATCTTGGCCATTGAAGCCCGCGAACAGCACGGCGGAACCCATTCGCGCTATGCGACGAAGAAGGAGTACTGCGGAGGAGGCGTTCTAATCCACATGGCGGTTCACCCAATCGGCCTGATCATGCACTTGATGAACAGCCCTGTCGAACGGGTCTACGCCGAGTTGGGGAACCTTCTTCACAACCTTGAGGCTGAGGACTACGTTGTGATGTTGATGCGGTTCAAGAACGGCGGCTCAGGCATAGCCCAGTCGAATTACGTCACGAAGGGCGGCATGCAAGATAGGACCGAAATCTACGGTTCAGAAGGCATGGCGTTCATTGACCTAACCAACGCGAATCCAATACGAGTCTATAGCGATGTTGGGTATTCGTATGTTGTCGAGAAGGCGACCATAAGCAGAGGATGGACCTCACCCGTCGTCGACGAGAAGGTTCAATACGGGTTCTGTAACATGCTAAGCGACTTCGTCAAATGCATCCAAGAAGACAAGGAACCTTTGTCAACTGGCAGATTCGGAAGAGATGTCCTGAAGGTAGTCTTCGCCGGATACGAATCAAGCAAGAAGATGTCGGCCGTCCTGCTACGCTAGCGTATTGAGGGCTAGAAGCGTCTGGTCACGTAGTCGATCATAGATTCGAAGATGAGCTTTCCGTCGCCATGGGTCGGCGGCTGTCCCGTTGTTGTCCAGTCCGGCAGTTGCCACCCGTAGCACGCCCTCTCTGGATGGGGCATCAGCCCGAAAACGGTTCCACTGGGGTTGGAGATGCCGGCTATGTCGTAGAAGGAACCGTTCGGGTTAGCTGGATACTCGCCCTCAGCATATTGTCCGGTCTCGTCGCAGTACCTGAACACAAGCTGATCATTGTCGATCAGTTTCTGCAAGTAGTCTTGTTCCTTCTCTTTCGGGAAAATGAACCTTCCTTCGCTATGTGCAATAGGCATCTTGACGACCTTCCCTTTCGGAATCTTCCCTGTAAGGACGCACCTGCCCCTGTTCTCGTGTTTAATGTCGGTCCACCGGCAGCGAAAGCCTATGGGAAAGTTGGTCGCCAAAGCTGCCGCTGGATACTGGGACATGCCATTGAATCCGGGCAATAGACCAGCCTCAACCAGAATCTGGAAGCCGTTGCAGATGCCCAAGATAGGCTTCTCCTTATTGACGAATGCCTTCAGGTCTTTGCCGAGTTTGGCTAGGAACCCTTTCGCCAATATAGCTCCTGCCCTGACGTAGTCGCCATAAGAGAAGCCGCCCGGAAAAACTAGGGCATCATACTCCTGCAAGGGTTGCTTTCTGGCAAGTGCGTTCACGTGGACTACGCTTGCTTTGGCGCCCAAGTCTTCGATTGACCTCTTTGTTTCGGCGTCGCAGTTCGTCCCGCCTGCTCTGACTACGCAGACCTTAATGTCTGTTCTCTTCATCTTTTCACGCCTTGAAGGTCTTCTTCCAAGCCTGCATCAGCTCCTCTAGGCTTGCCTCGACAACCTTTCCCTTGTTCGCTAGACCGTAAATGGAGAAGATTGGGTCCTTTCTGACCCTGCCAATTATCGAGTAGACGGCGTTCTTCATGATCTCATCGAAATCTCCCTTCGCTTTCGGGGGGATTTCAACCAAGAACCGGCTGTTTGACTCCGAGTACAACGCATGATCGTTCCTAGAGACATCTTCAGATCTTCTTACTCTACTCAGCCAGATGTCCATCCCGTAGCCGCCTGAGAAAGCCATTTCAGCAGCTGCGACGGCTATTCCCCCCTCCGAAGTGTCATGGCATGCACGTATCAACCCTGAATCTATAGCACGTGTTAAGGCGTTTACTGTGGATTTTGCCTCTTGGAGTCTGACTTGCGGAACCGACCTGCCGACGAAACCTTTGAGCTTGTAGTATTCCGAGCCACCGAGCTCATTGTATGTTCTTCCCACAGCGTAGAGCAGGTCTCCAGACGCCTTTGCATCCATCGTTACTGCTTTTCTTATGTCGGGGGTTAACCCGATGGCCGTGACGAGTAGCGTTGGTGTCACAGGACCTATAGGGGACTCGTTGTACAAGCTGTCTTTTCCTGAGATAAATGGCGTCCCAAAACCCTTAGCGAGATGGTAGCAAGCCTCACACGCTCTCACGAGCCCGCCGAGTCTGTCTGGTTTCTCGGGGCTACCCCATGAGAAGTTGTCGAGCAAGGCTATTCGTCGCCCGCTCACGGCTACGTTGTTTCGTATGGCTTCGTCAATCGCGGATGCCGTCATCCAGTACGGGTCGATCTTTCCATACTCGGTGTTCATTCCACAGGAGATCACAAGCCCCTTCCATGAGTCGTCTAAGGGTTTGATGACCGCAGCGTCCCCTGGTCCGTCATGCTTTCCACATAGAGGCTTCAGCACAGTGTTGCCCTTGACTTCGTGGTCATAGGTCCTGATTATGGCTTCCTTGCTCGCGACATTGGGAGATGCTAGAATACTCAATAGATCATCTGTCAGGTCTTTGGGCTCCTGAAAGCCAGGCTCAGGAAATAACGGTTCTTTCCATTCGGCGAACCTTCGAACCTTCGGTGGATCGAAGAGGAAGTTCATGTCAAGCTCGGCGGCTGTGTAGCCATTGTAGCGGAGTCTCAGAGTATCTTCTTTTGTTAGCCTCCCAATCGCAGTGGCTTCAACACCTTCGGACTCGAATGTCTCTATGACCTTCTTCAAGTTCTCTGCGGGAACAGTGATCAACATCCTCTCTTGGGACTCAGAGATGTAGATTTCCCAAGGAGGTATGTTCGGATATTTCAGGGGCACCTCTTCCAGATCCACGACGACCCCGCAGTCGAATCTATGAGCTGTTTCGCCAACAGCACTTGACAGTCCGCCCCCACCAAGATCAGTGATGGAAGAAGCCAGTTCTAGATCGCGTATTGTTATGATTGCCCGTTTGAGTTTCTCTTCCTCGATTGGGTTCGCGATCTGGACGGCAGGTCTGGAAACCTCCTCAGACTTCTCGGTGAGCTCCAGTGACGCGAACGTGACGCCGTGGATTCCGTCCCTTCCTGTTCTTCCTCCTGCCAGAACCAGGTGTTGACCTGGCTTCGCATTCTTGATGTATTTCCCTGTTGGAAGAATTCCTACGCATCCGCAGTAGACGATGACATTTCCTGTGTAGCTCTCGTCAAAGTATATGGCACCGTTGACTGTTGGGATGCCCATGTTGTTCCCGTAGGCTCCGATGCCTGCCACGACACCTCGGAAAACATGTTTGGGATGCTTGACGCCTTGCGGAAGCTTGCTGAAATCGTAGTCTAGAGGTCCGAAGCCCAGAACGTCTGTGCAAGCGATCGGGTCAGCCCAGACGCCAAGTATGTCACGGATCACGCCGCCAGTACCGGTTGCGGCTCCTCCGAACGGCTCTATCGCTGACGGATGGTTGTGGGTCTCAACCTTGGCGGCGATGGCCGTTTCACCTTCAAACTCGACTATGCCAGCGTTATCCTCAAAGACTGAAAGGCACCAGGGCTTGTTCAGCTCTTTCGTGGCCTTTATGATGTAGGTCTTGAGAAGAGAGTTGATTTCCTTTCCCTCAGCGGTGACAACTGTCCCCTTGAAGGTCTTGTGGAAACAGTGCTCAGACCATGTCTGACCTATAGTTTGGAGTTCAACATCGGTCGGCTTTCTGCGTGCTCTTGCGAAGTGTCTTCGGATGGCTTTCATCTCGTCAAGGTTTAGAGCAAGACCAAGTTCATCGCTTATCTTCAGAAGCTGCTTGTCATCTGCCTTCTGGAGGTCTATTTCGTAAAGCTCAAACGGGACGTTCCTCTTGACGTAGGTTGAGCCACTCATTTGGCTTCCTCTATCTGAACGGCGTAGTTGTCTTTGACTGGGTTTGCGAGAAGCCTCCTGCACATGTCCTCAACTTGCCTTTCTGCGTCAGCGAGCGATGAAGCCTCCAAAAGCGCTTCGTAGACCTTGCTTACTTTGACGGAGTCTACGCGATAGTTAAGTTCTGCAAGGGACTCCCTTGTGGTCTCCCCTTCTGGATCGGAGTGACCGGGCTTAAGACCAACCTCAACTCTGGCCACAAATCGCATGAAGACCAAAAAGTGCTACCGTTAATTAAATCTTGTTGACACAGAAAGGTTGTGAGATTCGAGGGCGCATCGACTGAGGCTGCAAATACTCGCTAAGATGGTTCTCAGCCCTTCTTGGACAGTCTCCTTATGAGGTTGCTGTAGGCTTCTCTGTTGATAGGAAAGGTTACTGGTTTCGCTTCGAACGAAGAGAGGATTATGGCGTTCACGATCTCTAGGGATGTTCTTCCGTCTTCGCCGTTGACTAGCGGCTCTCTATCTTCAAGTATCGCCCGAGCGAAGTCCTTCATGACGGCGCCGTGCCCTCCTCCCATTATCTCTTTGGGCTCCACATCCAAGAACTGAGGAGCTGCAGGTTTGGGCCATGCCGCCTCTTCTGCGACCAATTCTTTGAGGTTTTTTCCTAGGATGGCGCGTTTGGTCTTGCCCCCTTCCGTCACGATCGTTCCCTTTTCGCCGCAGATCTCCAGCCTTTCTGTTCGGATTGGGTCTACGATGCCAAGCTGGATGATGCCGTGTGCGCCGTTCTCGAACAGGACTGTCGCGCTGGCAATGTCCTCAACTTCCACGTTGTGGTACATCGTGCTTATCTGGCCTAGAAGTCTGGATGGTTTGCCGACGAACCATTGCAACAGATCAAGCTCGTGAATTGTCTGGTTTATTAAAGCGCCGCCGCCTTCGGTTGCCCACTTTCCTCTCCAAGCATCCCTATTGTAGTAGGCTTGGGTTCTGAAGTTGCAGGCTTCCATGCAGACGCGGTATATGCGCCCGAGTTCGCCCGTGTCTATGAGCCGTTTGATCTCTAGGTTAGTCGCGTTCGTTCTGTACTGGAAGACTACGCCAAGCTTTGCATTCTTGCTTCTGGCTTTCTCCACCATGCCGTCAGCTTCCTTCACGGTTATGGCCATGGGTTTCTCGACTAGGACATGCTTACCGGAGTGGAGAGCTTTGACAGCCATAGGCGCATGCAGAAAGTGTGGCGTGCAGATCGTAACAGCGTCAACGTCATTCAGCTCCAGCATCTTCTCGTAGTCCCTATACCATTCGACGCCGTATTGCGAACTCGTGGACTTGCCTACCCCTTCGTCAATATCAGCAACGGCTAGCAGTTGAGCCTCCTCAGTGGACGCTATTGCCCTCAGATGAGTTTGACCTATCCCCTTGAGTCCCACTACGCCGAATCTCACTTTTCTCATGTCTTTTCCAGACTCCAGAACCTTTTCTGTTGTCAAGTCTATTTCGGAGGGACCTTAATAGGTTTACCAGTGCTCATGGACTCGTTGGCTGCGAGGGTGACCTCAAGCGTTTTGAGCCCGTCAGAGTATGGACAGAGAATTCTCGACGAGTCTCTCAGCCTGACGGCGTCGATGAAGGCGTTGTCTTCAATCTCGAATATGTTCTGCTCTCCAGGAATCTCCTCAGGCTCCATCCCCTCCCTAAGTAGGCGAAGCGAGTGCTCCCAGCCAGTGAAGAGCGCCGTTGTCCCGCCTGCGTATATGCTTAGGCTGACTCCCCCTCCACCTCCGTTTGAAGAGCAGGAGGCCCAAAGGTTTCCGATGGCCCCGTTGGCAAACTTGAGGTTCACTACGCTGGCGTCTTCGATGTTGTAGTTGGGCGCCACACCTTTGTTGAAGCCCTTGGCCGGAAAAGCATGCACCTCTGCGACTTCGCCGCATAGGAAACGGGCCAGATCAACTGAGTGTGTAACCTGTTCGTGGAATTGTCCGCCACTTTTCGCTTTCTCAACCCACCAGCTGAAAATTGGAGCAGCGGTGGCAACTCGTGGTGTTCTGCCTATCCATCCGCCGAGCAGCAGAATCGGCGTATCCTCTTTTAGCAGGGCTCGTGCTCTCTGTATGCCTTTTCGGTAGCGGTTCATGTAACCAACGCTTGTCAACAGCCCTTTTTTCGCGACGGCTGATGCGATCTGCCTTGCTTGGCTCAAGTTGACGTTGACTGGTTTCTCTACGAAGAACGGCAAGCCCCGCTCTGCAGCTTCGAATTCAGCTCCGTGGGCGAAAGGTGGTAAGCAAATGTAGACGGCGTCAAGCCGAGTTTCTCTAAACATCGTTTCAGCCTTATCGAACACTGCGGCTCCTTCTCCGCTGTATTCTCGGGCAACGGCTCTTGCGCGTTCCACGTTCACGTCACAGAAGGCTTCGAGTGTGATATCAGGGTTCCTGATGATGCCCTTTAGGTGGCTAACCGCAATGCCGCCGCAGCCAATAATCCCCAATCGAACCTTGTCGACCATGTAAAGTCCCTCAATCCCTTCTAGAGAAGCTGCTTTAGATACGTTACGCACTCGGGCAAGGTCTTGTTTGGGTCTCCAGGAATCCCGCATTCAAGTGCCATGAAGTTCCTGTAGCCGGAATCCCTTAGGACTTTGAAGCCTGATCTAAAGTCAGTATGCCCGTACCTCGGCAATTGCCTATTGCTGTCGGCGAGATGTATATGAACGATGTAGCCTCCGGCTTTCCTAAGGCTGGCCGGTATGTCTACTTCCTCGATGTTCATGTGGAAGAAGTCAGCCATGAGCCTCACGTGCTCTCTCCTGACGGCATCGCATATCTCAATCGCCTGCTCAAGCGTGTTCAGAAGGTGGGTCTCATATCGGTTCAAGGGTTCAAGGATCACGTAGGCGCCCACATCATCTGCGTACTTGCCAAGGATCCTGCATTCCTCAATAAGGATTCGTTTCTCGACTTTCTTGATGTCTGAGTACCATGGGTACAGATCCGTTGTCTTTGGTCCTCCAAACAGCGGGACGGTGATGACTCCTACACCTCCTAAGTCAGCGGTTATTTTGAGCCTTTCCTTTACCGCTTCCATTGCCTCTTCCCTAGTTTTCCTGTCTGGGCCCAGAAGAGTGCCAGGCGATCCACAGACAGTAGAAAACTTGATCCTTGAAGTGCTTAACGCGGGCTTTATTTCCTCAAGTTTCTGAGTTATGACGCCGCCTCCAACTTCGACACCTTCAAACCCATACCGTTCCATGTTGGCAAGCTTCTCTGAAAGCGTGGTTCCGGGCACAAGGTTCTCCTGAACAGCTAACTTCAAGCCTATTCCTCTTCTTTTTGGTGGCTAAGGGAAAGAACGTTCTTGAACGATTTAAGACTTGAGCCTTTACGTCAGAGTTTTCGATGCCTCACAAGAATGAGCTTTTCGCGAAGCTAAACGGGTTTCTCCATCCAGAGCCTAATGGTTTCAAACCACAGTATTCCTGAGGCCAAAGCTCCAAAGATCATGGCCACGATGTTGTGGATGCTTCCGCTTGGACCGTAAAGTACCAAGTAGACTAAAAGCATGGTCGTAAACCAGACAGAGTAGAAAAGGTACCTCGGGACCATGAAGCGACCTAGCCGCGTAAAAAACCGCAGAACGCCAACCTTAACCTCTCGGGCCAGGAAATATTCGCCCCTCATGTTCCTCTCGACTAAGCCAAGTGACAGTAGCTTGTCTAGGTGGTGGGCGGCAACGCTTGGGCTGGACAAGCCGAGGGCACGTTGAATCTCACGTACGCCGACGGGAGTGGTCTGGGCTTTGAGCATAAACCAGTATACGATGAGGGTCTTCCCTCTCAACTGGGATTCAATGACGGCCAAGGAGGCGTCGCCCATCCGAACCGCCAACCCAATATAGACGATTGCATATTAAAGGCTAACACTCGACTACTTAGACACTCTCGGAGAAACTCTTAAATCAAACACTCCGGAAAAGAGTGAACCGTGGCCGCTGTAACGTAGAGGAAAATGCCGATGGCCCGCGGAACCTGGTAGCGTACAGGCCTGTGGAGCCTGGAGGTCGGGTTCAAATCCCGGCGGCGGCCTCCATGCCTAAGGTTTGCCCTACGGCAGACATTAGGGCATCTGGAAGGCGAAGTGAAAGCTTTCAGTTCTTTCAGTTCAAGTCTTTGTGGCGACATGAGAGCTTGAGATGACTTTTAACGATCGTCTGACTTCAACTCGTACTTTTGAGCTGTCTTTTTGTTGATCTCCATGCCGAAGCCAGGTTTGTCTGGTATCTCGATCCATCCGTCCTTGATCTCTAAGTGGTCTTGGTAAAGGGTTGGAGCTGGATCCGGGTCTCTGTACGGGCTGGCCCTGCTGATATAGCATTCCACAATAAGCCCGTTTGGGAAGGCTGCTACAGCGTGGCTCCCAATGATGTGACCGCCATGTGGCGCGAAGTGAATGTGATAAGCGTCTGCCATGGCGGCGATCTTTCTGATTTCGGTGAGGCCTCCTGCCACATTAGGGTCAGCCTGCACTATGTCTACTGCTCTCTTGGCGATAAGGTCTCTGAAGCCGTATCTTGTGAACTCGTTCTCGCCAGAGGCTATTGGGATCGTGGTGGAGGCCTTCAACTCAAGACTTCCGTCCATGTCGTCAGGGTGTACGGGCTCCTCAAACCAGAAGGGATGATACTGTTCCACTAGTTTGGCGAATCGTTTTGCCTCGTAGGCATTCCATGCGTTGTTTGCATCAACCATTAGGTCAGTCTCGTTGCCTAGGGCTTCTCTAACCGCCTTGACGCGTGCTACATCGGTCTCCATACTGACACCGAACCGCCAACCTCCCACTTTCATCTTGACCGCTGTGAACCCCTCAGCTACGTTGCTCTCCATCTCCCTGACAAGGTCCTCGATACTCTTGCCTTCGGCGTAGTAGCCACCCGCCGCGTAGACGCGTACGCGGTCAGCATAACCCCCAAGGAGTCTATAGACGGGTTGACCCAGAGCCTTTCCCGCCAAATCCCAGAGGGCGTTGTCCACGTAGCTCATGGCAGCTATGTATTCACCCTTGGCGATAGGCTTGCGGTTCCCTCCCATGTACATCTTCTGCCAGAGGCGCTCAGTATTTAATGGGTCTTCGCCTAGCAGTTTCGGTCTGATTCGATTCTCAATCGTCTCCTTGTTCCCTCCTGGCCAAAAACCAGTTATCCCTCCCTCAGCGGTTACCTCGGTGATCGATGCCCAATTCTGTGTCGGAGGCCGGTTGAGCAGGATGGAGTTGAAGAAGGGCTTCCTTGGAATCTTGGGAGGAGGGAGCTTGAATGTACGAACTCTTACATCAGTTATCCTCAACGCGCAAATCCCCCATACCGCTTCCACTATAGATCTTTTAAGCCTTGCGCGCCCTTGGAGCCCGGCAGACAACAACATCGCTGCTGCGCTCAGGATTTCGTGTGTTCAGATATCCCAGTCCAACTATGTCATGGCTCTTATACGTTGATCATCAAGGATTTTGTGAATTCATGTCACCCACGATGTTGAAGCTACGATCCCCTTTAGTGGTTCGGCGGTCTTGTGCACTTTTGGCTGGTGAATCCACTTCCTTTTATACGGAACACGACATTGTATCTGTTCAACTCTCAAGAATGAAAGTGTAGATCGATGCGCTGCAATCAGAGGTTCTTTGGGCAAGAGCTCTTTGAAATGGGCACTCGCGAAAGAGCTTTCTGTTCAAGCCTAGGTGCGCTCAAGCCAGCGATGTCACAGTATGGATTCGCAGTAAGAGACAGCCTTCCGCAGCTCCCAGCAGACGCAGGTGGTCTGTTGCAGGTGAAGTACAATGGAATGCTGTCAGTGGTTATGTGGGACGATAGGAGAGGCGGCTTCGTCGCTTGGAGCCTTAGGGGACGGTGCTACTACTCTCTAGCCAACGAAAAGAAACACCCTGTGACCGAGTACTTCAACCAACGCCTAACCCAATCCAGTGACCTCGCATTTGTGGGTGAGACCTACGTTGTGCGCAAGATTGGAGGCAGAAGCTACATGACCGAGTTTAACAAATCCATAAGCATAATCAAGAATCCAAGATCGGCTAGCGATGTGAGCAGAATCAGACTAGCCGTCTTCGACTTCGCAAAGGCAAAGCAGAACCTTGGTTTCGAAAGACCGAAGTCGAGGTACATTGAACGGTGGGAGAAGCTGCGCGACCATTTCATGTTCCCTGCAGGATGTGACAGTGGCGTGGTCCATCTTCCAGACTACCTGAGGGTTGAAGGGAGCTTTCAAGATTCTTACGACAAGATTCAAGATTTCTGGAACAGATTCGTTAGAGCGAGAGGATTCGAAGGACTCGTAATGCACACCCAAGACGACCAAGAATACAAGATCAAGTTCAGAGACACCTTAGACGCCGTGATCTTGGCCTTCCGAATGACCGGTACCGGCCGACCCGTGTGCGAGAAGTGCGGAACGAGGTTCGACGCATTCTGGCTTAGGAAGCTGGAAAGAGAGGGGGTAGTGGCAAGGTCTAAGTGGTTTGATCGTGCTGGCCGTCTTCTTGAGGCTCAAGATGGACATGCATGGAGCAAGAATACCGGTTCCTGCCCACTTTGTGAAGGACACATAACAACCACTGCTGGGCCAATCCTTGGTGCGAAGATTGCTCTCATGGCTCCTGACGGATGCTTCGTAGATGTTGCTGATGGGGTTCAGTTCTCGCCGATCTCGCCGATCCTGGATCTAGTAGAGCCCCTCTATGAAGAAGAAGACTATCTTTGGGTCAAGCCTGAGGTTGTTATTGAGGTATCCTACCAAGGAGACCAGCTTTATGTGGACAGACAGAGACCGGTCTACCGCTATGAAGGCAGCCGCTTCATCAAAGTCCGCACAATGAGAGCATTCTCACTGCGTCCGTACAGACCAAGACTGAGAGAAGATAAAACAGTGAACCCTAGGGATCTAAGGCTTGAACAAGTGAACTACTTCGTGGGCAGAGTGAAAGGAATACAGGAACGTTGGAGAACAACGCGACAAGACGACCTCTCAAGATATCTTCCTTAACAGGACGCTTCACTGAAGCCTTGCCAAGTACTCTTGGATTATGGGTTTCACGTTGAAGTGGTCTCTCAGGCTCCTGTAGGCATCCAGGCTTTCACGGTTCCTGTTCCTCATCTTCTCAGCACGTAACATAATGTTCTTGGGCGTGTACCTAGATGAAACGAACTCGAACACGTCTACCCTGTAACCGAAGCTTTCCATGGCAAGTCTTCGCAACGTCTCTGTAAGAGCGACGCCCACGCACTCCTTGGAAACCTTCTTCTCTAGCAGAGGTCGCATCGGCCGCACGTTTTTCGCAGTCTGACCGAGTTGTCCAAGGATCTGACGCTGGCAGCACGGCGCGACCACTATGTACCTGGCGCCAAGTTGAACGCCTCTGGCGATGGCTTCGTCGGTCGCCGTGTCGCAAGCGTGAAGTGCGCACACAATGTTCACATCCACTTCGGGGACAAACCCGACTATGCTACTTTTATGAAATTCCATGTTGGTCCAGCAAAGTTCATCGCGGATCTTGGTTGACCTCTCAACGAGCACGGCGTTCGAGTCTACGCCTACGTATCTCATGCTTCTCCGCATCGTTTTGGCAACATAGTTCACAAAGAACGGCAGATACGAACGGCCGCAACCACAGTCGAGTAGCGTGACATCCCTTCTCCTAGTCATGTTCTCTAAGCATCTGACAATGTGTCCCGAGAAGTAGATAACCTCGTACATCTTCTTCTCCCGTTCATTGTACACGACCCCGGCTGGGTTCGCTAGGCCAATAGTCTTTAGGAAACTTGTAAGCTCATCTGGTTTCCACTCTACCCTTGGAAACACACTTTGAAGGCACCGTAGGATGTCACTGTTGGTCATGGACCGTCGCACACGATCTGGTGAGCAACACATACACGATGGGCAACCACGCTTTAACTGTTTGGTCCCAATCGCGGAATGGGCACACTGCATCAGCTAGTGAACACAAGGCTTAATTCTGGCTTCAGTTTTGATAGGGTGGGGCCGGTAGTTCAGTTTGGCATGAACGCCTGACTTGCACTCAGGAGGCCGGGGGTTCAAATCCCCCCCGGTCCACTTAAGCCGGATCCCTTGTGAGTAATGTTTCTTTGGTGGGTTGTGTTTGGTAAGAGTTAAGTATAACTTTAGTATCATTCAATGTAACAATGGTGATTTCAATGGCTTTGGTTAAGACGCGGAAAGTAGGCGGCTCATTAGTAGTCACGTTACCGAAGGAGCTTGTGGAAAGCAAGAAAATCAAAGAAGGCGAAATTCTGGAAATAGCCGTGCGGAAAGTGAGGAAAGACGGTTTTGGCATTCTCAGGGGGATGAAGCCTTTCACGGTTGAAGACGAGTTGGCTGCTCATGAATGAGAGATACATCATAGACGCCTATGCTTGGATTGAGTATCTCATTGGGAGCGAGCCGGGCATAAGTGTCAAGGCCATTCTAGAGGATGAGAGTAACGACATTTTCACGTGCGCAGTGACGGTTGCGGAGGTCGTGAGCAAGACTATTCGAGAAGGGCGGAACGCTGAAACTGCCTATAGCATTCTGACTGGCAACTCGGTCATCATCGACATTGACAGCGAGATCTCAAGAGATGCAGGCGTATTGCACGCTGATATGCGGAAGACTAGGAAAGATTCCGGGCTGTCGGACGCTTACGTGTTAGCTGCATCGAGAATTAATGGGTCAAAGATACTGACAGGAGACCCCCACTTTCAAGGCATACAAAATGCTATCCTAGTTAAATAAAGGCACAATAGCCATTTTCTGGGAGCACATATCATCTTCATGAAGAGCGGGGATTTTGCAGTAGATACCCGAGCAGATGAAGGTTCCGTAGCCTTTGCTGGGACAAAAGCAGTGGTGGAAATGAGTATCGTCCAATACGTAAGACGAATATACAAGAGGACCAAATACCTTTCGCTGAAAAAGGCATGCAAGGTATCGCCAAGGATGCAATTGAGTCGCCACAACAGCAGTTCATGTTGCAGTTTGGTTGCTTCGGACAAAACATCTCTTCGCATAGGAACTTGATTTCTTTATCCGTGTGATATAAGATAGCAAGCATTATATATTCTGGAATCAATAAAGATATTCAACGATAGGTAGCTGGGTCACTTGATCTGGCTTTCACATATGACAAGTCGAGAAGCGTTGTTCAGATCTACAACGGAAGCTTAACTGAGACCTACAGCTATGACGTGCTGGACAGGCTCAACAAGACTACGGGACCCTGGGAAACCACTTCCTACGAATATGACGAAGTGGGTAACAGACTACTCATGAAGGTAGGACAGGCCTCGACAAGCTATTTCTATGATTGTATGAACCGGCTTCTTCAGGCAGGTAACACATACTATAGCTGGGATTCCAATGGTAACCTGAAAGGTGTGTATGACGGGGTGGACACGTGGAATTATACTTACGATTTCATGGATCAGCTGACGGTCATCAAGAAGAACGGTGCAGTTCAGAGCCAGTTCTGGTACGACGCACAAGGCAGGCGCGTGAGACTGGGGAATGCTCAAGACGGGTACGTTAACCACGTCTACTCTGGCTTGAACATCATCTTTGAAAACTCGTCTGCAGGCATAGCCACAAAGCATTTCTACGCGAACGGCTTGCACATAGCCGAGAACCAGATTTAAGGTTAGTGCACATCTTCTCATCGGTTTCGTGACTTGGGCTGTACAAAACTGGTGATTTGGACAAGGTCTTTCTCGGTCAGCAGAAACAGGTTTCCGAGACCTTCAGCCGGTCGGTTCTGATGTTGTGTCTATTCGGAGACTGTTTGAGGCGGAAGCTTATTTGCTCCTCGTACACGTGGCGGAATCTCCCGCAAAACCCTCTAATCTTGTCGTCTTTAGTAGGGGTACCCCTACTAAGTAGGGGGAGGTCTACTAAATAAAGACTTTCCTGAATGAGACAATGGTTGAACAAGGTAGACTTAGCCCCGTAAGTGCTTCCCCATAAGTGTTGAATCTAATGGCGAGAGATAGAATGGCCTATTTTGTGATATAGGTTCGGGCTCTAGCAGTCTCTTTTCGTCATGACGGGCAAGGCGGGGTTCGAACCTTCAGCACGAAGCCATCTCCTTCCCCATTCCTAGAACGTTCCTCGTCAATTAAGGTCCTTGGGATCAGCTAACATCCAGGGTTGTAGTCTTAGAGAGTAGTGAGAGTGTTGCTAGCATGCTGAATCTCGTACCTTTTCTTACCTTTTCATGCCTTTTTCTACCTTTTTTTACCTTTTTCTACCTTTTCCTACCGTCTGCTAAGCTGAAAAGAAACCCCTTTTCCCAAAAACAACCCATTTCAGGCTTGAAAAAGAAACAAATTTTTCCTGCATTGCATGGAATCCAACAAGCATATATCCCGTGAGTCTTCTAGACCAACAAGCCTTGCTGAAGCGTCTAGATACTTCGCGCCGCATCGCGCGTCGTGCTTCTTAGCCTTGCGATATAGAGGACGCTGATGAAGATCATCGCGGCACCTACTGAACGGACGGGTGTCACCTTTTCGCCTAGAAAAAGAATGGCAACAATGGCTGAGATCACGGGATAAGTAAGGAAGATCGCCGAGGCCTTGGAAATGTTGATCATCTTCATGGCGAGATGAGAGAAAAGGCTGCTCGTCGCCAAAAGAAGCCCCTGGATCAAAACTAACAGGGTTAGGGATGACTCCATTCCAAGGACCAGCTTCTCAATGCCCATCAAGGCTTGCACGAAGAGTAGCAGTAAGCCGCCGGACATGTACCTAAAAGCAACCACAATGGATGGGTCTACAGTCTTCATCACGTCTTTTGCCATGATGTTTGTGACGGTGAAGAAGAAAGGTGCAACCAAGAACAGGAAGTCGCCAACATTAGCTTGCTGGATCAAACCCTCGGTCATCACCATCACGTCCCCCGTAACCAAGACCAGACTAGCAGCTACCTGACCCCACGAAATCCTTTCCTTAAGTAGAAGATAGCCACAAACCATCGCGTAGATCACTTCAGTCTGTAGAAGAAAGGAATTCGATACCGCTGTGAGGCTCACGCCAGTAAACATCGAAAGAAACGCCGCTGCAACACCAGCGCCGATCACAAGCATCTTCAGAGTCATCCTCAGCGACAACGCTACGAGCTCGCCACGGATCGGTCTCAGAAAGACAAGAATCCACCCCACCAAGCCTGCCGTGAACATGGAGATGGAGGTGTAGAACACCTGCGGCAGGAACCCTGTCCCGATCCTGGCAACTAGGATGTTGATACCGGACACAGTTGAACACAAAAGCGCTGAGACTGTTCCTGCCCTCTCTTCGTCCAAGCAACCACAAGCTGAAAGTTGAACCGCGGCGAAGTAACTCCTTACTCTCCTTGAGTGAACACCTTTTCTTAAGCTTTGACCCCTAAGCGCCCCCATCTTCTGGTGCGGAGACACATCCTGCACTAGTAGGTGCAACCTTAGAGAAGTGCAAAGCCCCGCAACAAGACCGAATGTCTGAGACTCAAGAGAATTAAGGTTCAAAAAGAACGTGGAACAACTGCTCAGCTTTCACTTTTCGCTTGTTGCTGCTTTCGTCTCATAAGCTCCTTGCAGAAGACCTCCAAAGCCTGCACTATATCTCGTCCTTTCTCTGTCAGTGAATATAGGGTTCTTGTTCTTTTTATCCCCCAAGGCTCTGTCGTGGACATCACGCAATTGAGCTCTTTTAGCTTTACAATCGTGTCTCTGATGGACTGGTCTCGGAGCAGAATGTGTCCCTTGCTTTCTCTCGCTACGATCTCGATTATCTCAGTAATCATAAGTGGCTTGCTTTCCTGGTTGAGTGCGATAAGCATGACAACTGCATGAGACAAGCACACGCATTTGACGTAGTCGCATATATCCAAAATTGAGCTAATTGTTAGGGGCATACCCCCCACTAACGCGCGCCTTGCATATAATCGTTTTTGTGGGGCCCTTATCTGCTTCAGCGAAAATCTTAAATAAGTCCGTCCCAACTTTCTAACCTCCAAGTTTGGTCAGAAGTCTTGGGGAAACAGCTTCCAAGACCAGCCAAGCCCAAGAAGCCCTGCTTCCCGCTTAGAAACCTATGCGAGGGTAGATGAGAAGGGGGTATTTTTGCACAGCTAACAGGACGATCACACTGGCAACCCTGAGTACGCGTATGCAATCACTGATTGGTCTAGAAAGGCCTTCAACAAAGTCAAGCCAGAGGCGATCGCCCGCAGCGCCTGCAGAGAACCAGACGGAATCCATTGGAGCCTAAAATGCCAGTTCTTTGTTTCTCAAAGTCAACAATCTCAGTTCCGATATTCCTCTAAGCAGAACAGGAGATTGGGTCTGTCCTGCATGTGGAAGTCTCTGTGGAGCAAACAATTTAAATACTGTGGAAAGCTGAGGTTAACCTTGAGCCAAGGTGGGTCGAATGCCCTACTGCCCTAGATGCGGAAAACTAGTGACCGAAGAACAGAAGTTCTGTCCAGACTGTGGCACAAACCTGAAGCCCGAGATAGGGCCAGCAGTAGCAGCTAGAGCTAGAAGAGTCGAGAAAAGAGAGAAGGAGGAGAAGGAGGAGAAGGAAGAAAAACGCGAGAAAGGAGAGAAGCATGAGAAGGAGGAGATGAGCCCAGCCGTCGCAGTAGCCTGTGGCACATTTCTGGTCTTTCTTGGTGTGGTCTCCTTTCTAAGCTTGACGGGCATGGTCATTCTTCAGAATGTGTGGCCCTACATACTTTTGGTTCTCGGCGTTATCATCATCTTGGCAGCAGTCTATGCTGGTGTAATAGCTTCGAAAAGGAGCCCTCGCACTTAGAGGAACCAGCGGAAGAGAAGCCTGTAGAGCCTGTGTTCCAGAATGTGAAGAGGTTTAGCTCTGCCAAAGACTCGGAAATAGCTGCCGCCCATAGCCTCGATCATGTCACCTATGTCATACCTCGGAAACATGCAAGTGGAAACAATTAACCGGCCCCATTCTCCTCTCTTGAGTTCGTAAAGCATCCTCACCCCTTTCCCTGTCTCAACCTCAAAGAGGTACTTGTCGTAGTTAGGCGTGACATACGGCAAGTCGTCCAGCTGCTGCGCAAAAACGCCTTCTGTCGCGCTGTAGATCTCGACCACTGGCACTTCACCGAAATACCTTCTGAGCCTAGGCCCATATCTGTACTGGATCTTTCGTACGCTCGTGCAGAAAAGAGCCCGAGTGCTCCAGAGCTCTCTTGGTGTCTTTCCGTGTCTTCGCTTCACGTATCTGGCGAATGAAAGGATGACTGGGGCAACGCCCATAGCTGCGGCAACGTTCTCGTTCAATGCCCTCTCATAGACCTTCTCAAACCGTGCCTCCCAATCCGGCGTGGTGATTCCAGGTCCCAGATCATCGATCTCTTCCTGCAGCGGGATGAGGCTTGCTTGGCCCAAAGATGGAAAGAACTTGGCGTAGCTACCTGAACTGTAACCATAGCTCACTTCCTGATCGGCTATGCGTACAGTAGATACTCTTGCAGGGAAGTTCAGGTTAAGTATCTTTCCACGCAACAGCTCAGGATCCTTTTTCCTTGTAGCATAGTTAAGGAAGGCACGTGCTCCACAGGCTAGGATCTGTTGAAGATGCGTTTGTGTGGCGGGAAGTGTCTTCGGTGTTCCAGTTGATCCGCGCGTCATGACCCAGCATGCGGGAGGCTCATGCAGAAGAGCTTCAAAGTCGCCACTCTTCACTCTATCAAGATGCTCAGTGAGGTCCTTATATTCGATCTTTGGAAAGCTCTTCCTAAAGTCTTCAATTGTCCTGATTTCTGAAGCCGAGTGCTCTCTCCCATATCTTGTGCCTGAGTACATCTTTATCAGATCCAACAGAACTTGTCTTTGAGCGTCTGCTGGATTGGCTAGGCTCTTGTACCAGGGCTCAAGTATCACGGTGGCAAGGCTTTCAGTTGCAGTTGCAGGCTGCATAGTATACTAAAGAAACCATCGGCAGCTAGATAAGTTGTGCGGATCAAGGTTGACTGGCGAAGCAGTGAGCATCCTCAATGATTCTCAGTTTCTCTTGCTTGCTGGAAAAAAGACCGCAAATATAGGGTTCGTATAGGCCAGCCGAAAAGATGACCATAATGCTAAGCCTTAGCAAAGAAGCAATCTAGCTTACTCCTCGATCATACGGCATCTGTAATCTGCCCTTTCCAAGGAACTAGAGCGAAGACTAAAGATCAAAGGAATTCTTCCCACATGATTTAGAACGCATATGCCTAGGAAGTTGACTGACTCTAGGCACCGCAACCGTTTTTCGTGACGCCAGAAATTCAACCGTGGTTCCGTCTACATAGGGTTCAGTTGGACGATTCAAAATAAAGATACTGCGTCGAGCGCCGCGGAAACTGATCACAAGCGCCCAAGACGGGATAGAACTCTATAGATGATGTAAAGGCCTATGGCTATCAGTATGATTGGTCCCATGTTGATGGAGATCCTGAAGATGATCTCTAGGAGCTGAATCACACCCCACAAGAGAACTAGCAGGCCAATGAAGAGCCAGAAGTATCCGCCAGCTCGAGCCGGACCGAAACACATGTCCCGCTCAGACTTCTCGTGTTTCTCATACTTCTCTTCTCTCGCTCTAACCGGATACAGTGATGCTCCACACTGAACACAGAACCGAGCGTCTTCCTTGTTATCAGTGCCACACTTTGTGCAGCGAACCATGACGTGTTGCCTCCTGCGGTTAATGTTCAAGGAGAGCTTCTTAAGGCTTTCTTCGCACCATATTCAAGCATCATGAACAAAAGAACTGCTTTCTGAGTAATGCTTTTATATAGTCAGAATCGCATGAATCTCGAATAGGAGAATCCTGATAGAGGCGTCCAGAAAATTGTCCTGCCCAAAATGCGGAGAGCAACTAGACACTGATATGAAGTATTGCCCAAAGTGCGGCACAGCCACGGGCCTCGGTGCCCCTAGACCTGTCCTGTCTAGGGTTCGCGAAAGGCGAGCTCCTAAGCCACCAGAAATACTTGGCGTGGTTTCAGCGGGTGTTGTCCTTATTCTCTTGGCAGCGGCGTATATTCGGTACCCAATTGAACCTTCTGTGATAGCTGACTATTTCCAGAGCATGGCTAAACAACAGCAGTTCCTTAAGCCACCGCAAGCTCTTCTTGAAGATGCCTTCTTCTTCTTTAACGCTTGTGGCCTATGGGGGATCTTCCTTTCCGTCTTGAGAATAGTCCTTGAAAGGCGTCCTGAAACGGCCTTGGGAGACCTTGTTGGAGGGATGTCCTGCTTCTACGTCGCGTTTCTGCTCAACAGCTATGCCAATGATGTTTTCACATCTAGGACAACGTTGGCTTACTTGGTCATGGGCATCGGTGTGTTCGTCATAGTCTCCGCTTTGATTCATGCTGCTTTCAGGGAGAGAAGGTAGTCGAAGCGCGTAGGGCCCCTTGCTTAACACATGGCTGCCCTATAACGGTCATATGGGTTAATATGAAGAAGGAGCCAAACTTGAAGAAACGGTTCGGACACACCTATTTACGCTATAGGCATATGACACCCTTCTTGTTCCCGTGCCGGAAGCCATTGGTTCTGGGAGTGCTTGGATTTCCGATAGGGGTATGGCAAGGTGGAAGGGGCAGCGAAATGGCTCGGCTGGGTCTGGTTTCGTGCGTCTACCTGAGTATTTCGTTGCTCGGCTTGTTTCTTGCCGCTATGCTTGCGTACAGTCCAGTTCCGATCACTGAGGTCGCCCTGCAGAAGCAGCTGACAGGAGCAATCTTCGGAGCAATCTGCGTGTTGGGCATACTCGCCGGCTTCTCCCCTTTGAGATGCTCACGCATATTCAACTTCAGAAGGCGTAGCGAAGCCTCGTTCATGACAGATCAAATCGACAGCAAAGGAGAAACCCTAACATTCAATGGCCATCATCCTACTTGCGGAATGTTTCGCTCTCACGTAATCCGTCTGGGCGCCAGAATGCACTGTGCAGGCTGCACTGGGCTGGTTACAGGCGCGGTCATCGCTCTCGCTGGATGTTTTGTCAGCTTTTTCCTTGGCTGGAGTGTCGAAGGATTTGGTGTGGTAGCTTTCTGGCTGGGTTTTCTCGCAACCGTATGCGGGTTGCTCCAATACAACCTTCCTTTCAGCGGAGGCGTTATCCACCTTATTCTGAATCTTGTATTCGTCTTGGGCCCGACTTTTCTTCTGATTGGGCTTGATACATTGAAAAGTAACCTTGTGCTAAACGCGTACTTGCTGGCTTTGACTGCATACTGGATAATGGCAAGGACGATATTGTCTTGGATTGAGCACAGGAAGACATGCACTGCTTGCAGCAAGGAAACCTGCCGTTACTCTTTCAGCCAGAAAGGTCTCAACGTCTAGGTCTTCGGCTAAGTCCATATATGGCTCCTGCGATGATCAAGATCCCAAGAATGACTATTGCCATGGGCCATATCATGTTCCCGATGTCCAGTCCAAGGAATATAGATATGCCGATCAGGACTATGAATATGCCGAAGACTACACCCACGATTGCGCCGCCATATGGCAGCCCGAAGCATTCCTCTCCCTCTGTCTGTGGGCCAAAACAGTCTTCACCCGCTCGTTTCTTTCGTTTCTCTGCAGAAAGAGATGCCCCGCAATTCACACAGAACCTAGCTGCGTCTTCGTTTAGTGCTCCGCACTTGGCACAGCTGACCATAGCCGCTACCTCTACATGAAGCATAAAACGGTTTATTCTTTTATGTTTTTGTGCATTACCGTCCCAGTGACAGAACAGAAGTGATCTGGAAGGAGTCTTACTTCATGAACTTACTCCGTGCGGCTTCTGAACCAGCGCCTCTCTTAGAACGGTAGCCTTGCCTCGCTAAGGCGCATTCCAAGGCGTTGACCGTGAGTAAGGTTTCAGTCTCTGATATGATGCCCATGCAGCCTATGCGGAACGTCTGATCCCTAAGTTTGCCCGCTCCTCCTGAAATCACAACACCATAGTCTTCGCTCATGATCTTCCTGACAGCCTCATTGTCTACACCATGAGGCTTCCTGAAGGCTATGACAGTGCTTGAACGCACCGTTCTGTCGGGTAATGGCTCAAGACCCAAAGCTTCGATAGCAGCATAGAACGCTTCCGCGCAGATTCTGTGCCTTCTAAAACGGTTTTCAAGCCCTTCTTCCCGCGCCATCTTAAGTGCTTCGTCCAAGGCGAAGAACAGGGGCAAAGCCGGGGTGAAGGGAGTTTCCTTCCTTTCGCTGAACCTCCGCATTTCCAGCATGTCAAAGTAGAATGGCCTTTCCGTTCTTTCTGCTGCTTCCCAAGCTTTCTGGCTGACAGAGAAAAGTGCCAAGCCAGGTGGGCACGCGATACATTTCTGGCTTGCCGTGACGCAGATGTCGATACCCCACTTGTCAACTGGAAGCTCGTCTCCACCGAGGATTGAGACAGCGTCAACGAGCAAAAGCATGTCGTGCTCTTTGGCTATTTCACCGATCTTAGGCAGGTCGCGCACAGTGACCCCCGTAGAAGTCTCATTGTAAACCAAAGCTATGGCTTTCGCTTCTGCTTCCCTTTCCACCGCCTCTTTCATCTGGTTCGCGGTTGGAGCCTCGCCCCACTCCAGACGTATCTCGACTGGTTTGCCGCCTCTGCGGGCGATGGCCTCTTTCATTCTTTCACTGAAAAGCCCGAAGACTGGGACAATGACTTTGTCGCCCGCATTCACAGTGTTACCAACAACACATTCAACTCCTCCGGTACCGGAGACAGTTAGAACGTAAACGTCACCCTCAGTCTGGAAAATGTACCTCATGTTCTCGGCCAGAGACTCATACAGGATTCTGAACTCTGGGCTTCTGTGGTCGATCACCGGCTTGACCATAGCCCTCATAACGCGGTCCGGAACATTCGTCGGACCTGGAACCATGATCAGTTTCCTTCTTTCTGCCAAGCCAATACCAGCTAATCTAGGACACAAAGGTTCGGGTTTGCCCTAGGTTATATTCAGCTTCGGCAATTAATCCTTAACGGTGCATGGTAATGAGCAATCTGCAGATCATAACCTTGCTCTCTGATTTCGGTTTGTTCGATCCTTACGTGGCCGAGATGAAGGCTGTCATACTATCGATCTGTCCTAATGCAAGAGTTGTGGACATAAGCCACGACATAAGAAAGTTTGATGTGCGAATGGGAGCCTTCATTCTGGCTCAAGCCGCCCCCTATTTCCCAAAAGGAACAGTTCATGTGGCTGTTGTTGATCCAGGCGTTGGAACGAAGCGCCGCGCTGTTATCATCAAGACCGAACACAGCCTCTATGTTGGACCTGACAACGGGCTTCTGGTGCTCTCCGCCCAAAGGGAAGGAATAAGCCATGTCTACGAGATCACCAATCCGAAGTATATGCTTAGAGAGGTTTCCAGAACGTTTCACGGGCGCGACGTATTCTGTTCAGTTGCTGCTCACTTGGCCAACGGTATTTCGCCCTCTGAGCTTGGTCCAAAGGTTAATGACCTCGTGACGAAGAGCTACGCCAGACCCTACATCGAGAAGGCAAAGATACGAGGTGGAGTCCTCCACGTAGACGGCTTCGGCAACATCCTCACGAACATCAGCTTGCAGGACCTTGTGGCAATAGGAGTCAAAGAAGGAAACGGCCTGCTCCTAAGGCTTAAGGGAAGAGACTTGGCGCTCCGGCTCTGCTTAGCCTACGGGGAGGCCCCGCAAGGCTCACCGCTTGTCATAGTCGGGAGCACGGGCTTTCTAGAGGTCTCAGTGAACCAAGGAAATGCCTCCAAGTTTCTTGGTGCCGAGCTTGGGGACGAAGTGATTATCGGAGCATCCCAGTCGCCCTCCTGAACGTTGGACTGGCTGGATGCTCCGTCTCTTAACTTTATTAGGTTCAAGCAAGATAACAGATGGCTAGAGACTCGGAAGTGGAAGGATGTTCAAGTTAGGCGTGATTACCGATGAGATATCTCAGGATGTGGAGCGAGCCGCAGCTGTCTCCAAGGAGATGGGCTTGGACTGCATCGAGCTGCGTGGATGCTGGGGCAAGAACATCAAGGACCTAACAAACGCTGAGGTTCAAAGAATAAAGAAGATCGCCAAGGCTGCCGAATTACAGGTCATCTGCTTGGCCTCACCCTTTTTCAAGTGCACAATCGCTAACGAAGCCGAGGTCAAAGAACATCTTGACTTCCTTCCTAGACTGGCTGAGATGACAAAACTCTTTGACGCTGATATCATAAGGGGATTCGCCTTCTGGTCAACAGAGAACCCCGCTCAACACTGGGAAAAGGCAATCATGAAGCTCCGCGAAGCCGCAGACATCTGTGAAGATGAAGGGATCATGCTAGCTCTTGAGAATGAACACGCGACCCTAGTCGGTACTGGGAGAGAAGCTAGAATGGCCGTTGATGCTGTTGGTTCAAAAAGCCTGAGGATAGTCTGGGACCCGGGAAACGCCTTCTGTGCAGGAGAGATCCCCTGCCCAGAGGGGTACCTTCAAGTGCGAGGAGACACAGTTCATGTGCATGTGAAAGACGCTGTACGCGATATGGCCACTGGAAAGATCAGGTTTGTTGCAGTCGGAACAGGTGAGATAGACTACAGAAGTCAGTTCAAGGCATTAAGAGAGGATGGGTACGAAGGATGTGTGTCCATTGAGACTCATTATCGAATCCAAAACGACGGTGAGAAAAGCACAAGAGAAACATGTGCAAGCCTCAGAGGGCTCTTGAAGACGCTGAATCTTTGACAGATGCCAAACTAGGATTCGCGGCATCACCATGTTCCACTAGAGACTCGAACAGGTGATAGCCCGCAATTCTTTCATATGCCTCAGAACCATTCCGATATTTCTTTCGCAGATTCCGTAAGTTCCGCTTCTCTTCGGTCTCCTTCTCGAGACCCGTGTTTCCGCGGCAATATACACTACGTGCGCTGCTTTCTGCCCGGCATCTTCGGAAAAAGGCTTAAAGCATCTGGCTAGCAGATAGTGCAATGTAGGTTGGGAAAACCAGATTGCCGGCATTTCTGGAGAGTACCTACGTTAGGTTCGAGTTCCCAGGCGACGGATCCTATCAAGCGGTTGATGAGGTATCAAGCGTGCCTCGCCGTTCAAGCCCCTTGGCCAAGCGTTTGGGTTCAGCAACTACCGAGGTGAGCGGGCAGCTTGTTCATCTATCACTAGACAAGTATGAAGTGTCAAGGAGAGAGCTGCAGGAGGTTTGGCTTGGATGTCTATGTCCGAGACTTTGATGCCGTTCCTTAAGAAAGAGGAACAGGCAAATCAGCCGACGATCATAGTGGATAGCAGGGAGGCAAATGCGGTTCCTAAGATCATCAAGAGCCTGAAGGAGAAGGGCGCCAATATCAGGGTTGAGCTCCTCGACAAGGGCGACTACGTGATCTCCGACGAATGCGCGTTTGAAAGGAAGACGGTGCAGGACTTCGTTTATACACTAACTCGCCGCTACCTTTTCGACCAGCTCTTCCTTCTGAAAGAAGCCTATCCGAAACCATTCATTCTGATCGAGGGATACTTTCCGATCATCTACAAGTTCAGCCGCATAAACCCTTCAGCCGTCTGGGGAGCCATGTTCGCCCTCGCAAAACAGGGGATAAATATGATCCACACGACTACTCAGAACGAGACCGTCGACTTCCTTTACACATCAGCCAAACAGGAACAGATCGTGGAGAAACGGGTACCGGCAGTGCACCCAGTGAAAAGGACTGGGACCCTAGCCGAAGCTCAAATCTTCTTTCTAGCAAGCCTTCCCAATATAGGCAGAGAGAAAGCTAAGAGCCTGCTCGAATCATACGAGACGCCTTTCAACGCGCTCGTCAGCTTGGACCGTTGGGCCAAAGACGTTTATGGTTTGGGACCAAAGATCACGGAGAAAGCGGGAGAGGTTCTGCACACGCCGTATTCTGAGACGAAGGGCAGGTGAGAAGGCAAATGGGAGAAAGAGACCTTAGCCCTTTATCACAGCTAATGGAACCAGTCTTGCGACGTGCGTGGCGATCCCGAGAGCATCACTGACCTTCGCGACCTTCTCAACATTCTTGTAGGCTGGGTCTGCTTCTTCAGCCAAGACCACAGCGCTCTCTGACCTGACGACGATTCCTCTGCTTTCCAAGGATTTCTTGATGTCGCCGCCCCAGAAGCGCTTCTTCGCAGCCGCTCGGCTCATCATCCTCCCTGCTCCGTGGGCGGTTGACCCGAAAGACAGCTCCATAGCCTTCGAAGTGCCAACAAGCACGTGTGAACTCGTTCCCATTGAGCCTGGGATCAAGACAGGTTGCCCCAAGCCCCGGTACTCCGCCGGTACAGCTAAGTGACCAGGCGGGAAGGCTCTGGTCGCGCCCTTTCTGTGAATCCAGACTTTTGCGCGTTTGTCGCCGACATCGTGCTCCTCGATCTTAGCGATGTTGTGGGCTACATCATATGTCAGATTCAACCCCATCTTGTCCGCGGGCGTCTCAAAAATCTGTTCGAAGCTCTGTCGAACCCAATGCATGATGACATGACGGTTCACAAAGGCATAGTTCACTGCGCATGACATAGCTTTGAAGTAGTCTTGCCCTTCGTCACTTGGTCCAGGAGCGCACGCCAACTCTCGGTCAGGCAAGGCTATCTTGTACTTGTGAACTGCCCTCTCGGCGACGCGTATGTAGTCTGAGCATATCTGGTGACCATATCCACGTGATCCACAGTGGATCATAACAGCGACTTGGCCTTCATGTGTTATGCCGAAAGCTTTGGCAACCTCTCCGTTGTAGATCCTATCGACTTTCTGGATCTCAAGAAAGTGGTTTCCTGAACCGAGCGTTCCAATCTGAGTCACGCCACGGTTCTTTGCAGTGCTTGAAACCTTGTCCGGATCAGCGAGTTCCATGTGCCCTCCCTCTTCGCAGTGTTCAGTATCCTCCAGCCACCCATACCCCTGTTCGACCATTCGTGGCACACCTTCAACGACGATCCTGTTGAGTTCATGATCTGATATTCGAAGATCCTTTCTTCGGCTACCTAACCCGCAAGGAACATTTCTGAAGATCATGTCAGCTAGCTCACGCAGTTTAGGTCTCACATCCATCTCTGAGAAGTTCGTCGTCAGCAACCGTACGCCACAGTTTATGTCGTAGCCTACTCCCCCGGGGCTTATGACGCCTTCGTCGTAGTCAGTGGCTGCAACGCCTCCGATTGGGAACCCGTAGCCCTCGTGCCCATCAGGTAAGGTAATGGCGTACTTGTAGATGCCTGGCAGATGTGTGACGTTCGCGCATTGCTCCAGAGTTCGATCAGTCTTCATCTTTTCAAGAAGATCTTCGTCTGTTAGAATAATGCCGGGAACCCTCATGCCCTGCTTGAACTTTGTTGGGATGCGCCAAACGTACTTGTCTACTCTCTCAAGTGGGACACTCATTTCTCTCTTCACCACACCAAACATTAGTGGGGGCCTAATATAAACTGTTTTGGCGTCGACACCAATAAATACTTTAACCCTAGCCGACATAATATGGGACAGAAAAGCAGAAGGTGAGCTGAAAGCCTCAAGTGAATGATATGCTTGTAAAGGTCTCCCGAAGGTTAACCCTTGAAGAGGTAGAAAAGCGAACAAAGGAGCTTGAGAAAACATACGAGATGACCTTTGACGAGTTCGAAGAGCAGCTCTTAACGGCTCGAAAGATGAAAGAAGAGTACATAGACGCCTATTTCAGATGGGCCAGGCTAGTGCACGCGCACCGGGGCTATGAAGAAGGAGGCGAACTCCACTGCATAGTAGAGGAACTGCGCGACCTTAGCTCAAAGGAGCTGAGGGCTTTCACGCCTAAGCGCTTGGAGCTACTTTGCGCTTTGGCTGATTTCAGAGTTGAGTCGATAAACGAGCTGGCGCGCAAGGTTCGCAGAGATGTCAAGAACGTGCATCAAGACCTTCAGGTTCTCTCAAGACTTGGCATTGTGAGAACGACAAGGAAGCGAGGCAAGAAAATTGTCCCCGAAGTTCTTGTCGAAGAAGTAACCTTCGTAGCAAAGTAGTAGGCGTGATCTGGCCCTGATCGGCAATCTGGGGCAGGACGGTGAGCAAGATAGTGAACAACTACAAGGCGATTACAGCGTGCCTATGATTCTGTTCTTGTTCCTTGTCCAGTCCATAATTGCGTCGTGGACGAAATCGATCGTTCTTTCGATTGTGCTCGCGGGCGTTCCCGGAACAGCAGGTTCCGTGGCAAGTCTCACGCGGTAGTAATCCTCTCTAGGGCTCTTTGTCAGAGACAGGCTGTTTCTGGTCTTTCTCTCTTCGCCTGTTCCCCCGAACCGGTAGCGGAATCTGATTTCCTTCACGAGTTCGCCTTTGACATTCTCGATCTCGGGCACGTTCTCGACATCATCGACACTCTCTAGCGTGCCCGTTTTCAGTTCATCGAGGCGGTCCAAGAAGAAGCCAATGAAGAACTCCTTCTCGCCTAGACCCACCTTTACGGGCATGCTCAACTCTCTTCCCTGATAGACCTTGAATATCTCTTCCTTGCGGACCTTCGCCTTCTCCTCCGACAGTTTGAGGCGCTTGACCTTCGATGGAGTATATGTGCTTACGGCCAACGCCGCAGGTCTGATGGATGAAAGCACAGATGCGGTTAACGCCAACGCGAAGCCGATCGCGCTCCACCACCATTCCAGCTTCTCTCGTACCATGAGTTCCTGACCGAAGAGCACCATCACTCTGTAGAATCCCAACCCTAGTAAGTAACCGAGGCTACCGCCGACCATGCCCAGAATTATGGCTTCAGCGACAAAGATCAGCCCTATGTGGGTCGGGTTCAGCCCAAGCATTGAAAGGGTCCTGATCTCCTTTCTCCGCTCGTAAACAGCATTCAGCATGACCATGCTGACGTTCAGCCCGACCATGACGAGCGGGATAATGAGCTCGGCTGCTCCCTTCATCTCGATGAAGGCGCCGATATGGTAGTATGTGATGATCCTATTTGCCACAACAAAGACATCGAATTCCCATCCGTATATCAAGGTTCTCACCATTGAGTCAACGTCGACTGCAGCGCCGGGTTGAAAGACGATCTCAGAAATCACGGCGAATTCGGGCGCCCCCTCTGGGTGTCGGCTGGCGATAACTCCCTGAAGGGCCTCCGCGGTGTTCCAGCTTATCACCATGGTTTCTGTGTTGTTGCATCTTCTTACAGAGCCATCTGGAAGAAGCCGTGAAGGGCCAAGCGGGGAGCCATCCACGTCCACTAGACTCAGGTATCGGTCATCATTGATCACCCCCTTAATGATAAAGCTTGTTGAAACTCTTGTCCCCAAAATCTCTGCGCTCACATTTTGACCTGTTGAGACGCCTAGGGTATCAGCTATAGCTCTGCACAGTAGTACCTCGCCAATCTCGGTCTCGCCTAAGTAGCTGCCTTCGACCGCCTCGTCCAAGTTAGTATACATTGACTCAGCTGCCGGTGTTACGCCAAGAACGCCGTAGATGAACCAAGTTTTCCCAGTTTTGGGGTCTGAGAGTCGAACGACTGGGTTGGGGCTAGGAATGTTCTTCAGCCTCACAGCAATGTTCCTTATGTCAATTATCCGTGAAAGAACCTTGGCATCACTGGCCCCCAATGGCGAGAAGAGAAGCGAAGTTTCATTGAGCATCCTTTTCACGATTATGCCGTCAGATGGCGCAGTTGCGGTCAGTCTGTCGGAGATGATGCCATACGCCGTCCCGAAGGAGGTCAACGAAGTAAAAGCCAGTATGAGGATGATTACGGATAGTATTGTAAAGAAACCCCGGATTTTTCGCCGTCTTATCTCCCGCTTCCCCATGGAGAAAATCAGTGCGATTGCACTTCTCCATGACACTTCTCCCTCTATCAGTCTCTCTCTCCAAACTCTAGGAAGACCAAAGATAATAGCTGAGACGCCAAGGAAAGATATTCCAGCAGACTGAAGGAAAAGCAGAACGTTCTCATCAATCACTATGTGCGCGCCGGGGTAAGTAAAGTACAAGGAAACCAGAAAGATTGCATAGATTGCCACGCTTGCGAAAAGTTTTCTTCTCTTCTCCTCAAAGAAGAAGAAAGCCAGCACGGCGCTGAAGGCCGCCATGATCGCAGCTAGGTAGCCGGCGCTTGTCATGGCAATGAGCCGCATGCGGTCAAGAGCCAGTGAAACGACACGCATTATCCCTAGCACATCACGGAGGGTATTCCAGACCTCCAAGTAGTCGCGGTCCTCCTTTGCCCGCGTCAGGTCTGCACCAGCTTCAAGAATTCTTTGGTTGGCGGCTGTTAATGAGCGCCTCTCATCAAAGACTACAAAGCCGACGCCTTGTGCTGCGTTAACCGTACGCGAGACAACCACGAACTGCGCTTCAACATACCTGAGACCGCCTCTGAGGCTGTAGGCTGAGAGTTGGCTTGTAGCTCTGTGACCCTGAAGAAGAAAGAAAGGCAGCGAATCATTATACAGTCGGAAGGATTCGACCTCTATCCGTCCTCGTTCCCTTGCATAGAAGTAGGTCTGGGCTTCAAGAGTCACGGGTGTGTTCGCTGGAACGATCACGCACTGCCTGTCTAGACCCAGGAACCATCTGTGCTCTGAATCATAGTATGTGTCAAGGAAGGGTGCATTGAGCTTCTGCTCGCTTAGGACTTTGACGCGTAGGCTTTGTGCTCCTGGGCTCGAAGACCGAACAAGGTATGGTATACCCTCTAGCTCGATCAAGGCGCCGGGAACTAGTAAGAATGAGACTTGAGCTCCTTCAGGAAACTCAACGAAAAGATCAACTTTAGGCGATGGAGCGTAGTCTATAGATCTCGATCCGAAGTCACCCTTGTATGCGTACAGCCTATACCAACGCTCCCGACCTACGTATGGTCCAGAGATTCTGTACTCTCCATTGTTGTCGGTGAAGTAGATTCCTGCGCCAACCTTTGGAGTGTCAAGGCTGTACAAATCCCACACTAGCACTGTTGCATTCGGGATTGGGAGCCCAGTGTTTGCGTCGGCAACCTTGCCGTATATTGCGACCTCAGGTTGAGGAGCAGCAACGAGGGAACTCGCCATGAGGTTGGCAAGGGCTAGCAACAAAGTGACACTGGCGAGATACCTCAACCGGAAGGGCATGGCTGAAACCATAGGATATACCGCCCTCAATCCTTTTAAAAGCTTTCTAGAAACCGCTTGTGGAAGTTTGTTGGACCATTGGAGGACAAGCTTACGCTCGAAGTCTACGCTAAGAGAGGATACTGCACTGCAACGAACGTTGGTGAGTGGCGGAATGGGGGGATCAGGAACCCTCATCGTTCACAAGATCAGTAGGGCATGAGCCAAGTTGACCTAGATATGAGTCTCCATACACTGAGGATGGTTGAGACTAACCCGTCTCCAATGAGCATGCCTATGACAACGAACCCCTTGTTCGCTTCCCAAAACCCGCCTCCTATGAACTTGCCGGCGGCAATGGATAGCAGCGAGCCCGCGAATTGTGCAAGTGCAGCCCAAGGCGGCATTAACATGCCCGTCATCATGGCAATGGGAAACGACGGAATATGCAAAACCAAGTCGCAGACAAGGTAGAGAGCTGTGGAGATGCCGAAGCCCGTATACATCCATGTTGGTCTGAACAGGTATCCCGTCCAGAGCCAAGACTGCCAACGCCAGAAGTTCATGGCTTCCACTGGCCATGCAGAGATCGTGTAGGGATAAGCCCAGCCAGGTATGGGGTTCAGGCGCCAGAAAAGCGAGACGAATGTGAAGCTTCCTGCAAGTCCTAGTGCGATTATGAGGAAGAATGTCTTCGTGTACTCTTTCACGTCCACGCCCAGCATCGAGGCTTGGATGAGCTGCTGGCTTATGCCAGAACCGCCTAAGAACAAGGACATTTCAGACGGCAAGAACCATATGTCCAGCCCGCTGTAGCCGCTAGTGTAGATCAAGGTTTCACGAAGATATGGCAAGCTGAAGCCGCCACTAATACCCGCCGCGTGAGTCTGCAGGAGAGTGATCACAAACGATACTCCCAAAGTGAAGACCACCAAGACCCATACTGGAAAGCCTGGCACAAGAAGCAGCGTTAGGATGATTGCTGTTGCGGCTGTTGAAAGGTAGACTAACAGAAGCAATTTGCTATTGAGCCACTTCCCGCCAAACCCGCCAGTACGTTCCCTGATGCTTGCGAAGGCTCTAATGACTGTCTTGTGCTTGAGAAGAAGGGGGATTACGGCAACTGCTATACCCCACCCTATAGTGAAGCTATTCCAAAAGTAGAGCATCGACCTGCTATAGTGCCAGAAAACTCTCTGATTTGGAATCCATTGGCTCTCGACTGGCCAAAGACTGTTCTCTGTTATGTAGGTGTTGCCAAAAACGTAGAGAGCAACACTTGCGATGAACTGAGCCGCAGTGTACTTAATATCTATGATAAAGCCCGGGAGATACAGTGTGAGATCAGTTGAGAACGAGAATGAAGCTCCTGGAAGTACGGTCTCCACGATGCTTGTGAATTCTACCAGAGTGCGTGGAACCAAAGGCACCGATATGAGGGTGGTGAGTCCATACGTTGCGAACCCGTAGACAGCACCAGCCAAGATCGCCAGAGCAATGACCCTTATCCTACTTAAGTCTCTGTCTCCGAAAGACTTCATGGTTTTGGCGTCCCACGTTGCGAAAGGGAACTCCAGTTTTTCCTCTCGGGCATACAGACTGAAGGCAAAGAGCCCTAGAGTGTAGTTTGCTATGGCGGATAGTGAGATAGGTATGAAAACGCCAACCAAGATGGGCAGCGCCCAAGCCGCATCAAAGAACGTCCGGTTCATCATGGACCTAATGGCGTCATCCCCAAGAGGAGAAAAGAAACGAGGAACAGCGTGCTGGAGACCGAATATCTGCGCCACCTCAGAGTTGGCGAAGTATTGGTTGCGGAGCAGGTAAGCGAAGAAGTAGCCTGTGGCCATCAGACCAGTAGTCTCCATAGTTCGGATTATGAAAATCTCCTTTGAGGTGAGAGGCGATCCCAGCAGTCTTGTCAATCCCACCCAGAGCAAGATCACCGCCCAGCTGGTCAAAGCCAGACCCCAAAGACCTTCTACTAGCCAGTTGTATACAATGGCAGGCTGTATGATGAACACTATGAAGACGAACGCCATCATGGAGCGCCAAGTTAGACCTTTCTGTTCGGAGTGTATCTTCTCTAGAACCTCTGTCTCCCCCACTTTTCCTTCGCCTCTTTGATGTACCTCTGTTTCTCGTTAGGATCGAGCGCTCTCCATATCAGGAATTGCTTCCGTATCTCATCGAGCAATGCCTTGTTGGAAGTAATCCATAGGTTCTCCACACCCATGGCTCTTTTTATAAGGATTTCGAAGCCGTAACGGTCAGCTGCCATCTGCCTGCAAACCACATGGAAGTCCTGAATTATGCCCGCATCAAAAGGCGAGAGCTGAAGACGAGCGCTGAGAACCCTTTCTTCGTCCCTATAGTGGAATCCCAAGGGCGCTAGGAGCATAAAGAGCCCAGTTCGTTCAGCCGCGGAGGCTTCAAGGAACTCTCTGAGGTAGTTCATAACGCCTAAGGATTCGTCTGGCGTCGCGTTGAACGGTAAGCCGACACTCCAACTGTCTCCAACTGGTTTGGTTCCGACCCTCCATTTTCTGATCAGCGAGGGTGTCACAAGTTTTGAGGCCTTCATCATGGGGTAAACCGAGGACAGCATTGTTGTTCCCATCATCACTCCGACAACGACGATGACGACTCCTGACGAAACATTGGGGATCAAGTCTTGTGGGAACAGCATCAAACCCCAGAGGATAGTGGTTATGCCAGCTCCGGACATATAGCCTAGAAAGCTCCCTAGGAAGGCTAGAGCTACACTTTCCATGACGAAGATGGATCCAATGTGACGAGGAGAGAGCCCGACCGTGCTTAGGGTCGAGATCTCTCTTGTCCTTTCATACACGGCACTGAGCATCATGGACAAGATGGTCAGAGAAGAGAGGAAAAGCGGCACAATCATGTTTTCTGCTCCGCTTAGTAAGTAGACGCTTCTTGTAGCGACCCTGCTCGCTACGTCCTCCTTCTTTAGACCGTAGTAGACATCGAAGGGCATTGCTAGAACCAGATCGAAGGACCGTTTCCGCAGACCATCCTCAAGAATCTGAGACTCAGACTGGAGCGAGATCGCGTTTGGCTGGGAGTTGAAAAATTCGACAGCAAAATCGTAGGGCACAAGTATCAAGCCGGAAACGTCGATTGGGGTTGCGACTCCTGTCAGAGATGTTCCGAGAGGGTCTGGCGGTCCAATGGGATTCTGATCTAGATCAACCTCCAGAAGAGTGGAGGCCACTTCTTCATCAAGGATTCCCATTATTGTGACCTGAATCCCATAGAGGCTAATCTTGGTGCCCGGCTTTACATCTATGCCCAGATCCCTGCTTAGGCCTTCAGCAAGAGTCTTGCTTATCATCACGGCCTTCGTCATCCCAGGAAGAAATGTAGTGCCTTGTCCAGGAACCACGGCGTACTCAAGAATTCTTGCTTCTTCAGCCGTTACTCCCAATAATCCTCTGACCGCTGAATACTTAGACTCCCACACCATGACCATGCTCTGTCCAGGCGGATATATCCAAGCCCTGGGGTTTAGTTTAAAGTCTACTAGGCCTTCTGAGGCTATGTCCTTGGTAGCTATGAGGTAATTTTCTGCAAGGGGGCTTCCTATGGCATCGGGCAGCGGTCTCTTGAGCAGGATACCCGTGTAAGCCGAAGAACCTACTACGGCTCTGTAGGATTGAACCATAACGCCCATTGATGTAAATAGCGTCATTGCGGAGATTGTTATGACTATGGTTGACAGGGTGAGAGCTGTTCGCATGGGTCGTTTCTTGAGGTTCTCGACTCCCATCGACAGGGAAGAGGCTAGCAGACTTCCCCTCTCAATGTCAGATCGGTGAGAGCCAAGTATCGACTCGCTTATGGACTTCACAGCTGTGTTAAACTCGCCTACGATAACGTAGAAAAGTAGAATGGAGAACAGTATGACCGACAGCCCATCAACGAGCATCCAGATGTTTGAAGAAATGGCGTAGCCTGGGTGGACTAAGCTGAGAGCAAGGTTTGTTACCAAGAACAAGGCTACTGTTATCATCATCCGCCTTGTGCCAGTTACTCTCCCCGAGACGACTTTACCAAGGAGCAGGACGAATGCCGCGGAAAGGAAGAAGAAGAATATTGCTGTTCGTACAACGTCAAGTATGAGGTCAAACGAGGCATTGTAGACATTCAGCGCATTCTGCCAGCAAGCGATAGAGAACGAGTAGAGTCTCCCCTTGTCCCCATTCCTTAAGGCGTCCTCCGCCAGCTGCCGATACTTGTACATTGCTTCGATGTGCAAGACCATCTTGGGGTTGGCTGACATCCTTGCCAGTAGGAAGCCTCCTCTAGCGTGAGCCAACCGATATATCCCGTCAATGGCATCAAGAAGGGTCAAGGTCAGGGTCTCGCCATGTCTGAGAGTATATCCTTGACCATCAGGGTGATCGTCTGAAGCATCATTCATAACGGCAATCACGCGTCCCGCGCTTCTAACCAGTATCTCCGTAGGCACATCAGGTTCAACAAAGACCATGGCTTCAGGCCAGACCGCTAGGGTGTCTCGCCAAACAAAGTAGCTGTGTGAGATGAAGTTGTAGATTTCCACCGACAGAGCGCGCGGATCTTCAACCCTCAACGGATCGAACAAGCCCAGAAGAGCGATGGATGAACACTCGAAGATCGGGATATACTGGCTTCCATGAGTGGTGTAAACGCTGAAGCTCCTTGCACCAGCGCCTGTTGCTATCAAGTAGCCTAAGCCACCTGCCCCGGGAGTAAGGGTAGGAGCTGCAGCAGAAGATGGCGCCCCAAAAAGTGAGCCGAGCTTCTTGCCAGTGCCAAAAGGCCCTGTATCCGTTGCGTGGGTTATACTTCCGGTTTCTGGTTCAAGGATGTATGCTTGCGCATCTATACCCGTAAGAGGCTTGACCCCTTTCAGGGTAGCTCTGCCGTTTGCGTCAGGCTTCAGGACAGCCGTGAAACCGAGTGGCGCGCTCAACGTCATTCCTGTCACTCGCCCTCCTGGACCGGCGACCGGGGGCGCAGCAAACAGCCCAGCGGTTACTCCTTGCACAACAACGCTTTTCGAAGCTCCCACAGATGCTAATGGACTGAAGCCAGCGTACACTACAGCGTCAACAGGGTTCATGGATGGGCCTACGGACACAAAGTAGATTGCGTCTTTGTGAGCAAAGTCGTTGAACCAGTCTGTTGTGCTGTTGTACTGTGCAAGCCTTAGAGTTACTGTCACAAGCCCGTGATCTAGAGCCCCGGCTCTCCTAGGGTACAAGGCATAGTACACATCCATGCTTGCGGACTCGTACAGAATTGGCCACAGGAAGGTTGCTTGCTTTCGAAGGTTTTCTGGTTGTATCCTTTCGAATGTGTCGAAGGGTGTGTATTGATAGACCCTGAAGGCGTTTGTTGTGATAAACCCTAACCCTCCTGCATAGCAGGCTTCGGTGAAGACTTCAGCCTCGAAATATTTCAGAAATGACTCAAAAGGCGGAGCGGCGGCTATCCAAGTTGGCCTAGCCCATTGAATGCCGTCTATTACGTGGAACGTCTCACCTGTTCTCGCCTCAAGGGGAGGTAGCCATTCCTCAAAAATGCGTCTTAGCCAAAGATTGTACGACGGCACAAAGTCCTGAGGCCTATAGTACCCATACATCGCGCCCGTCGCGTACACGGCAAGAGTGTCGCTGTCGCTTGCGAGGTCGAGGCTCATCATCATCTTGATCTTAACCTCTAACTTGCTGAAATGGTTCTCCACGAACTCTCGAGCTCCCGCCAACGCTTGGTAATGCCCGGCAAAGGCAACAAGCCAAACGGTTCTCTTGGGAGGCGTCGCTCTCAGAAGCCTAGAAACTTCCAGTAGGAACGCGACACCCATCGAGTCGGTTGCGCCAGGTGAAAGCTGGGGAACGGCAGACCACGAGTCATAGTAGGCGCCGATGACCGTCACTTCATTCTTCAGGGACGGGTCGGTTCCTTCCACGATGGCGATGAGGTTTGCCACTTCCCTCTCTTTCCAGGCCATCATTGAGTCAACCCAGATCGTTACCTCTCTGTTCTTTGATGTGAGGTCTTTGAGAACTGACGCAGTCTCTCCCTTGACGTATAGCCTCGGGAAGTTGATGGGAACGCTGAACATCTTCTGAACAGACTGCATTCCCGTGGTGTCTTGAGGCTCTAGGAAGATCACACCTTTCGCCCCAAACAAGGCGGCGTTTTTCCAGTACCATCTGTGGTTGAATTCCATCAAGACGAAAGAACCTTCCGGGTCAATGCCTTCGAAGTCTTCTGGAAGCCCTCTATCAACGTAGACAAGCTTGTCGCCCTTCGCGGGGCTCCTATACGGTGAAGGGTTAACGTGGTTAGGCCAAAGTGGGTACGCTTCAAAAGTAGCCTTTGACCCCTCTAGGTTCTGGATTGTTACAAACGATCTCTCAACAAGCGGAGTCGCTAACCTGAAAGGCTCCTCTCGTACCTCAAGGCCTATCGAAGACCAGTAACTCCTAACGTATCTCGCAGCCTCAAAGAAGCCATCGTATCCAACAACGCGAGAACCAAGGCCAGAAAGGAATCTGACGTGCTGCAGGATGTTGCTTAAGTTGATCTGAGTTAGGTCGGCTGCTTCGGTGGTCAAGGAGCCGCTCGTCGAGAACGCCTTTACCGTCAAGGGTTCTTGAGCGACCAACGCGAGAAAGGCGAGGGCAAGCGTACAAAGGGTGACACACTGCAGACGAAACTCGGGTCGCATCATACCACCCATGTGTGCGGTACAATCCGTATGAGTTTCTGTACTGTTCTAGGAACGTCGGAATATAAGGGTCTTGTCTCGTATTTATTGCTTCTCTTACTTCCAATGTTGCCGTTGCTGGAGGATAAGGACTCTGCGGGGCGTTGTTGGGGGCTTGCCATTATTTGGGCATGTCCAGACTTAATCAAGTTATGTGGAGCGAGCTGATTACAGATGTTGCAGATCCTTGATGCATGACCAAGACCACCTGAAACTCTGAGAGATGTGCCTTTCTGGTCGAGATTGTCTCTGATACGGTTGGGATACCACTGTCGCTAATCTTAAATACTAAGAGGTCGAGAGCTATATCTTGCCAAAAGAATACTGGGTTGTGAAGTGAAAATGGCCGAAGAAGTCAAAAGCGCTTTAACACCAAAACTATGGGTAACGTTGATAGTGATCTCTGCGGTCATGAGCTTCGTAGGTGTTCTAACAGCTCCATTTGCTCCAAGCTGGGCTTGGTCAACGATCTTCGGGTCTTTCACAGCGCCACTCGTCACGTTGTTCATCGTGCTGGTCATCTCAAAAATAGCCAGTCCCTTCACAAAGGCATTGACCCCACAGAAACTGGCTCTGTTGTACACGGTGACAGCAATGTCCGTCGTCTTCTGCTGGAGCTGGATCCCCTATGGCATAGTGCACAACGCTGTGAACATGCGATTCTTCTTGTTCGATTGGCATCCTGGAACCACTGCCGTGGCCAAGCAAATCGTGTTCGGTCCGCTCAACCGTGATGCTGTGCTGCCGATTCTGACAGGTGGAGTCTCTACGCCGTGGGGTGATTGGGCACCCTTCCTAGGCTGGTGGTTGGCGTACACAGTACTGTGGCTGCTCTTTTGGGTCGGATGGTTGGCTCTGCTTCAAGAGAGATGGATTGAGGTGGAGAAGCTTCCGTTCCCAGCCGCTCTGACCGGAACGATGCAGATCGGGTTGGCGACGAAGTCGGAGAAGATGGAGACTGAAGGGAGACTCAAGTTCTTCATGCTTGGATTCGTGATAGGAGCGGTGGTCATCCTGCCAGTGATCGCACGGGCATTGAACCGAGCGATACCTGACCTGTACGGCTGGACAGCAACACCTTACTTACCATGGTTCTTGGGCACAATAAGCGTAGGCAACCTTCCTGCTTTCAGGGCAATTCCAGTATGGTCCTTCCTGCCAGTGAACCCAATGATCTACGCCCTCTTCTACCTCTTCCCAGCGAAGATCCTGTTCTCCATATGGTTCTTCTCGCTGGTAGGCGTGCTGATCCCAAGCCAACTCGCCTACTATATGGGCTACTACACGGCGCTTGCAGAGCAGGCGGATCGATTCCATGGATTCATGGGAGGCGAACCCTTCAAGTGGATTGGCGTGTGGATTGGGTCTTTCGTGGGCCTGATCCTTACGTGGTTTGCACTCAACCTATCGTACATGAGAAGCCTACTCAGAAAGCCCGTTGAGCCAGAGAAGAAAGCCATCCCATATATGTTGGGTCTGCTGATGATCGTGGTATCAACTGTTGCTCTCATCGCCTTACTCTTGGTAGCAGGGGTCCACCCGTTGGGCACACTGATTATCGTATTCACAATGTGGGTGCTCTACCTTTCAACGGTTAGAGTCTACGGTTTCGCTAGCATCACTGGCACTGCCTGGGGCTCTCCAATAGACTGGTCTCACTACCCATTCCTGCTGAAGCATCTCTTCATCCCTGATCCGCGCACAAGGAACGCCGTGATCTCAACAACGATGCAGATGGGTAACAGGTGGACAGGAGAGCTGATGGGTGAGAACAACACACAGTGGGGCATGGTTTTCGCGATCCCGATGTGTTACAAGGTAGGATACGACACTGGAACCCACCCGCGAGACATCACAAAGCTAGTCTTGGTTTCGGGCATCATCTCAGCTCTCATAGGTTACCCAACTGCCGTGTGGTTTGGCTACGCATATGGCACGAACAACACTCCAATGACGCTATTCGACGCTTGGTGGCTATGGACATTCGACCAGCCTTGGGGTGACATCGCCACGATTGGCGCCAATGAGCCTCTATGGCCTCACATAATCGCAGGCATCGTCTTGACACTGGTACTGAGCGTTCTGAACTTCCGTTTCCTGTGGTGGCCTCTGGATCCTGCGGGTGTTGCCTTGGCTCTAGGCGCGGCCGGAACTGGATGGCTCATCCCAGGCCTGCTTGCATGGGTAGTAAAGACACTGGTTCTCAGAACAGGCGGCACAAAGCTCAACGACAGAGTAGTGACACCAATCGTTGTCGGGCTACTTGTAGGCTACTGGTTTATCATGTTCCTAGGAGCCTTCCTAGGACTGATCCAGTTCTTCCTACCAAAGTAGGCAACCACACCCTCCCCCTTTTTTTTAGTTGCTCAGCAAACACACTGGGCCAAGCCATCTGGACATCGCATTCTAGATTCGGCTTTGCTTTCTGCTCACTGATCGTTCATACTTGGCTAAGTGGACGATCAGAGGTTTTCCAGATGGATTGTGGTGCCCTCTCCGCTTGACCAAGAGGAGGCTTGAGCAAGGTCGGCTCAAAGGTTAGATTCAACAGTATTCGCGTGATGGTTTCGACGGCATGCGACGGCGTCCAGCCTTTAGTCAAGTCTTCCCAGCTGAAAAAGAGGAGACTGGAATCTTGACAGAAACCTGCACAAGTATCACTGGATTCACCCCACGCTCAAAACCATTAATTCTGGCTGACAATGCTCTATGGCTTGATACGCGTCTTGGCCCGACCTCTTACAACCATGTACCCAACAGCCGCAGCGACAGCCGCTGCTGCTCCTATTGCCACATAAAGCCATGGGAACCCTTCTCCCAGAGGGGTCAGAGTGACTTGCGGCACCACATTTACTGTCTGAACGCTTGGTATCACCGAGCCGCCGAATTGAATTCCTTGGTTAGGCGGTGTTGAAGGCCAGTGCAACACTTGGATGATCACATTCTTGTCAGTAACGATCTTGTGCGATCCAGGATGAGTCAGCGCAAAGTAGGTGTGGGGTTGTATTGGTCGGGATACGTCGTCTATTGTCACCTTTGTAAGCTCGCTTGCGAAAACATATGCCTCCACATTGGATTCCGTAGGTAGGAAGAACGCAGTTTCTTCATTAGCCTTCACTCCTATATAGGCGACTCCGGACCCGTACGCACCGTACATTTCGAGCAACAGCCTACGAATGCTGCCGTTGTGGATGAAGGTCACTGTGACTGGCTTGTCGCTTTGCATTATGAACGCTTCTGCTTTGGGCTTGACTCCGATGCTGCCTCCTCCCTTGACGGCGACCTCCTCAAGTTTCTGTTTCGTTTCTAGGTTCCATACTGATACTTTTGCATCACTTGTGGCAGAAATCTGGAACCCATAACCCTCAACGCTATCCCAATCTGTAGTCGATCCCGAGTAGAAGACCTTTCCAACGAAACCTCCTTCAGCAGAGGGCACAGCGTAGCTTCGGCGTGCATCGTATCGTCCTCCGATTGCGCCACATTGGATCATGATGGCGCCTGTCGACTCAACCTTGTATGCTCTGAAGGGCTTCAACATGAGGCGCTGAAACGAATTGGGCTGGAGCGTGTAGACGTTTTGAGAACCATCTTCCCCTGTCACCGTGACTCGGGAGTTCTCCAAAGCGAAGATAATGTAAGGTGTTCCACCAAGCTGAGAAGCTATGAAAACAAACTTTCTACCGACGTAGGCGCCGTCTGTCGCTGTGTAGTAGGTGCTTGGGAGAGGGCCTTCTGAGGCGTTGGAGGCAGGAATCCCCCCGCTTAGTAAGGCAACGCTGACTACGCGGTCTGACGTGACCTTGAAGATTGAGCCATTAGGGAACAATGCATAATGCTTCTCCATGCTGTTAAGATTGGCCTGAGACACCAAACGGCCGTCGGGAAGTGAGTAGACCTGAACATTCGTGTTGCCTTCCGAAGCGATAATCGCAACTAGACCAGAGCTTCCTTCTGTGCCGTTAACCAGTAGCCAACCTGAACTGAGGTTGTTCATATCATCGAGCTCCATCCGGTGGATCTTGGCGGGCACAACCCCATAGTAAGTGTACTGTTCAACGGAGCCATCAAGAGAAGTTGACACGAGGCAGGAAGCCAGCAGCAGAACGACAGAGAAAAGGTGAGCCGCGCGGTCAAAAAGCAAGCGGTTCTTTCCCGACACGTTCCATCCCCTTGAAAAATAATGCGAATGTAACTTTATTAAACTTGCTGCAGGACCTGCTGAGAATAGCCTTCATATGGTCCTATGATTGGTTCTTTGGGCTCAGTTCCTTCCAAGGAAGCTGCCATGGGCGCGTTACCGCGAAACCGAAGAGACATCTTGCTTAACTACATGTCTGCTCTTTTCTCAATATTGAGGGTGTGTGGAGTCGGTTCGCGCGAAAACCATTTTAGGTTTGGGTCTGAACTTATTGTTAGGCGATCTACATGGCTAAGGTTACCTTCATCGGTGCCGGAAGCGTCGTCTTCGCCAGCCGATTGCTTAGCGACATTCTTTATCACCCTGAACTGCAAGAGTTCACGATCTCTTTGATGGACATCAATGCCGAACGTCTAAAGCTAATCGATCAGCTCGCGCACATCACAGTGTCCAAACATGCACCAAAGGCGAAGGTCGAGTCCACACTGGACCGAAAGGAAGCACTGAAGGATTCAGACTACGTGATCATCATGATCCAAGTCGGAGGGCTCGAAGCCTTCGAACATGACATAAACATACCTCTCAAATACGGCATAAACCAGGAAGTCGGAGATACGCTTGGACCTGGAGGCGTCTTCCGTGGATTAAGAACAATCCCGGTTCTGGTAGACATCTGCCGCGACATGGAGAGCCTATGCCCTGACGCTCTTCTGATCAACTATGCCAATCCTATGGCCATAAACTGCTGGGGCATGAACAAGGCTATGGGAACCAAGAATGTTGGGCTTTGCCACAGTGTGCAAGGAACAGCGATGCGGCTAGCGAGGTACATCAATGTGCCCTATGAGGATGTCTCTTACTGGGTCGCGGGGATCAACCATCAAGCCTTCTTTCTCGAATACGATTACAAAGGCAAAGACGCTTATCCACTTCTGCGAGAGGCCATGAAGAAGGAGGAAGTCTACAGCAAGGACCGCGTTCGCTGGGAGATGATGAAGCACCTAGGTTACTTCATAACCGAATCCAGCCACCACTTGGGCGAGTACGTGCCGTATTTCCGCACTACAGAAGAAAGGCGCAAGACCTACTGCGAGCCCCGATGGTTCTATCTAGAGATCTGCAAGAACGCCTGGAAACCTCACTACGAAAGAATTGAAAAGCAGATCAGGGGCGAAGAACCCATCACGTTAGGCAGATCCGATGAGTACAGCGTCGACATCATCCTCTCAATGGAGACTGGTCACCCTTGCAGAATAAACGGCAACGTCGAGAACATGGACTTGATAACCAACCTTCCGGATGGATGCTGTGTTGAGGTTCCATGTCTAGTCGATGGGAATGGAATCCACCCATGCAACGTAGGCAACCTTCCATCCCAATGCGCAGCCCTGAACAGGACTAGCATAAACGTGCAGGAACTGGCTGTCAAAGCGGTCCTAGAAAAGGACCGCACAGCTGCACTGCAGGCGGTCATGTTCGACCCGCTAACATCAGCTCTTCTAACCCCTAGAGAGATTGAGAAAATGGTCAATGAGATGTTCAAAGCCGAGGCCCAGTGGCTCAGCTTCTGATTCAGCCTTTCTCCGTCACAGCTATCAGTGGTCAGTTGGCAGCCGCTCTCCTCTACAAGGTATGCCTCTAACACCCGGTTAGCAGGATCTAAACTTGCTTGAATGCCAGAGATTCCACCGCCAACAACTAGTACCGAGTTGCTTCCGTCAAGCTCACGCTAAGGCAACATCTCCCTGCGCACACTCTCTTTGAAGAGGACTGTTAAGGTTGACACGTCCAAGGCATGCTATTGCGAGAGATCTTCACGAATACGGGATACCCCCCCTACACCCCTAGGTTTTTGCTGAAGAATCTAAACCAAGATCTCTATTGAGAGAAATTCTTGCGAATAGAGATACCCCCCCTAGGTTTTTTTGCTGAAAGCTAGCCGACGACCAACAAGACGATTGCTATCCAGATCCTTCTTACGGGCCTCCAGAGCCTCCTCCGCACCCATGCCCGCAAACCCTTGAAACCGCTTAACATCCAAACCATAACGGGATCTGGTGCTCTCAACCCTGACTATGCAGCCAAAACTCAAGAGCAGACATGAACAACAATGGGAAAACACATGCATGGAAAGGTTATGCTTACGACTTAACCCTTATGCCCTTATTATGTGAGTTATGCTCATTAGAAGGATACGCAAGCGCCTATGAGATTGAACCTACCTCCTCTTCCGCATTCTGCTCTCTACTTCACTGGAAGTTCGTTGCGCCTGTGAAGTAGTCATCCCTACCCGTGCAGTGTGGACGACAGCATTCCTAGGCTAAGGAGAGCTGCTGGCGGAAACGCTTGCCTCCGCTAAGAGGAATAACCGCAGGTCTGATTCTGAAGATGACTTAAAGGCGCGATAAAACCAGACGAGTGGAGTTTACGTCAACTTCCATAATAGCGCAGTTAGGGTATTCTCTTGTCTCTCCGAGCAGATCCCGGACTATGACGTTGCTACCCTCAGCCTTGGCGTAGACTACATCCTTGAATGTAATGTCGCCATCTAGGATGACTCTGAATTCGCACACTTTTCTGTCACCTTCTGGTGTAGGTGTATTGTGTTGGACTTGTCATAAAAATGCTTTCCCGTCTTCTGCTATGTATGGCGCACATTTGCACCTGATTTGAAAGAGATAAAAGGAAGAATCGCTATTTGTCTGTGACTCCACTAGGTCGTGAAGGGCTGAATTTATGCCTGAGAAAGAGTTGCGCATGAAGATCAAGGAGCTGAGAAGCGATCTAGCCGAACTCAAGGATTTTGAGTTATCCATCGGCAGAATAATCGAAGAAGAACCATGGACCGAAGCTGTTGGCCCAACACCTCGCCCTTCAATAGCTGACCTAAGAGAATGGGACTTGAAACTTCTCCAAAGATACAAACCGTTCTACATGCCCTTCTGCGATGTCTGTTGCCTCTGTACATTCGGGAAGTGCGATCTTACTGGGAACAAGCGCGGAGCCTGCGGCTTGAACATGGCAGCTCAGCAGTCGCGGATAGTCTTGCTTACGTGCTGCATAGGCGCCGCAACCCACATAGCCCACGCTAGCCATCTAGTTGAACACTTAATTGAACGGTTTGGTGGAGAGCACCCTATCAACGTGGGTGGTCTAAGCGTTGAAGTTGAGGCTCCGGTGACGCGTCTGGTATGTGGGACAAAACCTAAGACGCTTGGCGATCTCGAGGATGTTTTGAACTACCTTAGGGAACAGGTAACCCATTTGCTTGGGGCAACTCATACAGGGCAGGAAGGAAGCGACGTTGACTTCGAGTCTAAGGTCCTGCATGCTGGAATGGTCGACCATGTTGGGTTGGAGGTTGCCGACGTAGCGCAGGTCGCTGCGTATGGGTTTCCAAAGGCCGATCCCAATGCACCTCTTGCAGAGATAGGCCTAGCAGCGGTTGATGCTAGTAGGCCTGTCATTATGGTGATTGGACACAATGTCGTCCCGTCCGTCGGCATTGTGGACTACCTTACAGACAACGGTCTCTATGGCGACGTCGAAGTCACAGGCCTGTGCTGCACGGCTCATGATGTCACGCGGTACAACCCAAAAGCGAAGATAGTGGGCCCAATCTCATGGCAGCTCAGGTTTATCAGAAGCGGCGTGCCAGACGTGATCGTAGTTGACGAGCAATGTATTAGGGCGGACTCCTTGATCGAGGCACAGAAGGTAGGAGCGCCCCTAATTGCGGCAAGCGAAAAAAACTGTCTGGGACTTCCCAACAGAACCAAAGACCCTGCAGACGAGATAGTCAGAGACCTTACAGCCAGAAAAGCACCTGGTGCTCTAATTCTCGACCCTGCAAAGGTAGGCGAGGTAGCCGTAAAGACAGCGCTTGCAGTTGCTACCAAGAGGGCGAAGTTCAAGGCTCTGCCCGATGTAGATGACATCGTCGAAAGCGCCAAGAAGTGCCGAAAGTGTGATGAATGTAGGAGAGCATGCCCAAACGACCTGCCAATTCGCGAAGCCTTGATTGAATCTGCAAAAGGAAGTTTGGAGGAGCTCTCAGACCTTTATGATGAGTGTATCGGGTGTGCACGTTGCGAAAGCGCTTGCCCACTGAGATTCGAGTTGCACAGCTTCATAGTCAAGGCAGCCGAGAAGAAGCTTAAGGAAGAAAGGTTCAAGGTACGAGTTGGCAGAGGAGCAATCCAAGACGTTGAGATAAGAGAAGTCGGCGGCCCAATCGTCCTGGGCGAGATTCCGGGGGTAGTTGCATTCGTAGGATGCGCCAACTATCCGAAAGGGGGAGAAGAAGTCGCCGAGATGGCTGTAGAGTTCGCCAAGAGACGATACATTGTACTCACATCTGGATGCTCGGCCATGTCTGCGGCGATGTTCAGGGATGAGGAAGGCAAAAGCCCTTACGAAATCTACCCAGGAACCTTTGACGCAGGCTGCATAGTGAATGTCGGCTCTTGCGTTGCGAACTCTCATATAGCTGGAGCTGCGATCAAAATCGCAAGTATCTTCGCAAAGAGGAGGTTGCGAGGAAACTATGAGGAGATAGCGGATTACATCCTCAACCGCGTCGGTGCAGTTGGGGTTGCGTGGGGCGCGATGTCCCAGAAGGCAGCAGCGATTGCGAGCGGTTTCTGGCGACTGGGAGTGCCTGTGATAGTTGGTCCTCATGGGGCGAAGTATCGCCGCATGCTCCTAGGCAGAAAGGACAAGGCTGAAGACTGGTATGTATATGATGCTCGAACTGGGGAGAAGGTCTACGTAGGTCCAGCTCCCGAACACCTCTTCTACGCAGCCGAGACGAAGGAGGAAGCCACGGTTATGATTGCGAAGCTCAGCATGAGACCGAATGATACAACCAGAGGGCGATCCATTAAGCTGACGCACTACGCGGACTTGAGCAAGCGGTTGTATGGCATCATGCCGGACGATGTCCATCTGTTCGTGCGCACATTGGCTGATGTACCGATCACAATGAGGAACGAGATCATAAGGGTCCTAGAGGAGCAGAAATGGAAAGAGAGTACGATTCCCGACCCGACTCTCCTTCCAAGAATGATCAGAAGGAGGCATGACTAGGTCGTCAAAGTCCATTGAGCCTTGGCAAACGGCGGAGATTGCTGGTCCGAAGAGGGCCCAAGTTGTGGTCAAGCCAGAAGTGGTCTCTGCGTTGCTGAGGCGCGCCGAGAAGCCAATCCTCATTGTTGGGCACGAAGCTGCCGAGATTCAACTCAAAAAGGGGAAACTCGTTGACTACATAATCCGTGTTGCTGAGAACGCGAGGATTCCGGTCGTTGCTACGGCTCACATGCAGGGCGAGTTTCTTGGTCGAGGCTTTCTCGTAGATTCTTGGATGCCTGTGGTTGACATAGCGAATAGGCTCACGGACCGCGACTGGAGGGGGCTGGATGGCAAGGGTCCGTACGACCTCGCCCTCTTCGTGGGGCTTCCCTACTACGTAGAATGGCTCATCCTCTCCGGCATCAAACACTTCTCGGATGATCTCAAGACGGTGTCTTTGGGCAAGCATTATCAGCCGCATGCTTCATGGTCATTTCCGAATCTATCCGACGATGACTGGGAAGAGAACCTTGAAGCCATTGTGAGAGAACTGGGGGAAAGATAGAATGTCGATGTTCGAAGACATACCAGTAGATGTCGGCATCATATACGAAGGCGAAAGAATCAGGTGGCCAGATGCGCTCGCAGAGTTTGGAGGGCCAAAAGAAGAGAAGAAGTTTGAACTGGTCAGGGTTCGAAGCTTGGACAAAGTCGAAGACGGCAAGATAACCGTGATTGGTCCTGACATAAGTGACCTAGAGAAGAAGTCATACCCATTTGGCATCTACATTGAGGTCGCTGGGAAGGAGCTCGAAGAAGAGCTTGAAGGAGTCGTAGAACGCCGAATCCACGAGTACTGCAACTACATCGAAGGGCTCATGCATCTGAACCAGAGATACGACATCTGGCTCCGACTAAGCAAACGGTCATTCGATAAGGGACTGAATTCTTTCACGTACATAGGCAAGGTTCTCCAGAGACTCTTCAAAGCCGAATTGCCCATCATAGAAAAGATCCAGGTCACCTTTTTGACAGATCCGGAAAAGGTCAAAGAGAGATACGAAGAAGCTATGAAAGCCTACGAGAAAAGGGACGCGAGAGCTAGGGGACTGAAAGACGAGGACGTTGATGCCTTCTATGGGTGTTCTCTTTGCCAATCGTTCGCACCGACCCATGTCTGTGTGATCACGCCTCAGAGGTACTCAAACTGTGGAGCAATAAGCTGGTTTGATGGAAGGGCTGCGGCAAGAGTCGACCCGAAGGGGCCCGTCTTTAGGATCGAGAAGGGCGAATGCCTCGATCCAGTTAGAGGCGAGCACACTGGTGCCAATGAGGCTGTGAATGCGAAATCAGGTGGAGAAATCTCCCGGGTCTGGCTATACTCAGCTTTCGGATACCCTCACACGTCATGTGGCTGCTTCGAAGCCGTAGCCTTCTACGTGCCTGAGGTTGACGGGTTCGGAATTGTTCATAGAGGATTCCAAGGAACAGCTCCGAATGGGCTTCCCTTTACCACACTTGCAGACTCAACGGCTGGAGGTAGACAGGTAAATGGCTTCCACGGTGTATCCGTAGAGTACATGCGATCACCAAAGTTCCTGCAGACCGACGGCGGCTGGAACCGCGTAGTCTGGGTGCCCGAGACTCTGAAAGAGAGAATCAAAGGCTTTGTTCCGGCAGAGATCTTGGACAAGGTAGCGACAGATAAGGAGGCCAACAACACAGAAGAATTAAAGACCTTCCTTGAGAAGATGGGTCACCCCGTCACTGAGAGATGGAGGGCTATCCCTGTTCCTGCAGTGGCTGAGAAACCACCGGAGAGGGGAAGGTTTGAGGAAAAGATCGTTGCCCAGCAGCCAGCAATGGTCTCAGCAGTTCCGTTAGGCATGGAGTCATGGGGAGGCGGATTCAAGATCATCCTTAAGAACGTTAAGATAAACGCGAAGAAGCTCAAGATTCGAAGCAAGGAGAAATAAGCCTCATGGCGAACGAGAAAAAAGAGAAAAACGAGAGAGAAGGCGCATTCATAAAGATCGGGCCGAAACTCTTGGAGCTCTTGAACAGACTGGGAGAGGTAGAGCTCGAAGACGTCGAGATAAACGCCGAAGAACTCGAAATATGGCTACAGCCTCCCACGGTTCTTCTTCCTCCCAAACCAGCTACTCCTACCGTTTCTGTTGAAACCGTGGCCGAGAAGCCTCAAGAGATCCTTAAGGCGGAGTTCCAGCCATTGATACAGACATACGCCGGAAAGGTTGCTGAGGTGAAGATTGGCGCGGCAAAGGGGGAGGGTGGGACCCGTGGAAGAACCCTCACTATTGGAGGAGCTAGTTCACCGGCCTTCTACCTGTTTGAGCAGGCTCCGCCTCATCTGCCTGTGGTCTCTGCAGATGTCTTCGATACGGAGGTTAGTCTGCCCAAGGCTCTAAGAACACACGTCCAAGAGGTCATAGGCGACCCCGCCGCATGGGCAAAGCTTGCGGTTGACGAATTCGAAGCCGACGCCGTTACCGTCCATCTAGTAAGCACGGACCCTTTGCTTAGGAACGCATCACCTGCAGTTGCGACAAAAACAATAGAGGAAGTCTTGCAGGCTGTGGATGTGCCCGTGATTGTTGGAGGTTGTGGTGATCCTAAGAAGGATGCGGCAGTCTTCAAGAGAGTATCCGAAACGACACACGGCGAAAGAGTAATGCTGAGTTCAGTTACCAGTGACATGGCCGACGCAGGCCTTCTAGCGGACGTTGCCAGATCGGCGAAAAAGCATGGCCATGCTGTATTGGCTTTCACGGCTTTAGATCTGAATCGTGCAAAGGAACTGAACAGGAGGCTGTACGAGCATCTAGCCAAAGACAGCATTGTGATGGACCTGACTACAGCGGCGCTCGGTTACGGTATTGAATACTCGTTCAGCGTCCACGAAAGAGCCAGACTCGCTGCTCTCATGGGAGACTCTGAGCTGCAGCATCCGACGTTGTCAGGGTCGACGAACGCCTGGGGTGCAAGAGAAGCTTGGCTTAAGATGGGACCTGAATGGGAGCCAAGGGAACTCAGAGGCCCAATCTGGGAGACTGTGACGGCCTTGACATTGCTTCTGGCCGGTGTTGACATTTTCATGATGATGCATCCAGCCGCTATGCATACGATGAAGCAGGTCATAGTAAACCTGACAAGCTCGGGCAGATTGAAGCCTGAAGAGATCGCCGATTGGGTTTCCGTCAGAATATAGGAGGCACGAAAGATTGACGGAAAGAGAGATAAGAAAGGGGATCAAGGAGCTTAGCCCGCTTGACGTTTACAGGTTTCTTCCCAAAATCCCCCCGGTTTGCGCAGAGTGTGGTGAAAGAAACTGTATGGCCTTCGCGGCCAAAGTCGTTAACAGAGAGGTCAACATAGAAGGTTGTCGCCCGCTTCTTTCAGAGAAGTACCGAAAGGAGTATGCTGAGCTCAAGGTTCTTCTAGCGCCCCCGGTGAAGGAGGTGACGGTTGGGACTGGCGATGGCTCCGTCAAGATCGGCGGAAAGCTCGTGATGTACCGGCACGAGTTCACCTACCATAACCTAACCCCTATCGCCATTGATGTGACCGATGAGATGCCCGAAAGCCAAGTTCTAGAACGAGTCAGGGCTGTTGAAGGCTTCAAGTACAACTACATTGGCAGAATGGTTAACCTAGACATGATTGCTGTGAGATCAACATCCGACGACGCGGTAAGGTTCGCGACAACGGCCGATACCGTCGCGAAAGCGACAAAGTTGCCTTTGATTCTGTGTTCCTTGAACCCGGACACTATGGAGGCAGCGCTGGGCTTAGTGTATCAGAGAAGACCCTTGATCTATGCTGCTACCAAAGAGAACTGGGCGCAAATGGCAGAGTTGGCTCTGAAATACAACTGCCCATTGGCGGTGTTTGCGCCGAACGATCTTAATCTTCTCAGGTCCTTGGCGAACACTCTTACAAAGTACGGTCTTGAAGAACTTGTGCTTGACCCAGGCACGTTCACGAGTGAAGGGCTGTCAGATACAATAAACAACTTCACGACGATTAGAAGAAACGCCTTTAAGGGCGGCGACGACCTGCTCGGGTATCCGATTCTGGGCACTCCCATGACTGTTTGGCTCGAGAAAGACGCAGATAGAGAGGTTCTGCAGTGGAGGGAAGCTTACGTCGCCTCCATGCTCATGTCCAGATACGCCGATCTGCTGATAATGCACAGCCTCGAAGGATGGGTCCTGTTGCCGAACGTCATTCTTCGGTTCAACCTCTATACTGATCCGAGGAAGCCAGTGTCGGTCGAACCTGGGTTGAAGGCCATCGGCAACCCCAACGAGAACTCGCCTGTGATGTTTACCACGAACTACGCTTTGACTTTTTTCACTGTGGAAGCGGACATAAAGTCAGGAAATGTTGATTGCTATCTCTTGGTCGTTGACACAGAAGGACTAAGTGTCGAAAGCTCAGTGGCAGGTAGAAACCTAACAGCGGAGACAGTTGCGGAAGCCTTGAAGAACACTGATGTCGAAGCAAGAGTCAAGCACAGGCTCCTCCTCATACCAGGTATGGCAGCGCGGTTAAGTGGCGAGATAGAGGAGATGTCGGGTTGGCGTGTTCTAGTAGGTCCCAAAGACTCCTCCGGTATCCCTGCGTTCTTGAGAGACAACTGGCCTCCAAAGAAGAAATAGGGTGAACCGAAAAGTTGAGGGAGTGGACGCAAAGGAGAACATGAAGCTAATCGTTTCAATGGGCAGGGGAGGCTGCGGGAAAACAAGCTTCGTAGCACTTCTGACGAAGTTTTTCGTCGATGTCGGCGAAACGCCCCTGCTTCTGATAGACGCTGATCCAGACCAGAACTTGGCTGAAACAGTAGGTGTAGACCTAGAAACAGAAGAGAAGAACACGATCTCTGAGATGGTTGTCGAGACCTTCTTGGAAAAGAGAGGCACAACCGTCGGAGTTCCACCCGCAGAAAGGATAGAGAGCAAGATCTGGGAGAGATGCCTCTATGAGGGTGAGTTCTTTGATCTGATTGCGATTGGACCGAAGTGGGTTGAGGGCTGCTACTGCCTCGCAAACGCGGCACTGAAGAAAGCTTTGGAGAACATAACCAAAGCCTACAAGAAGATCGTAGTGGACTCCCCGGCGGGATTGGAGCAGTTGAACAGGAGAATCACTTCGAGGGTGGATGACATCTTCGACATCATAGATCCCTCAAAGAAGTCCTTTGATCACGTGAACAGGGCTTTCAGAATCGCGAAGGAAGTTAAGATAGATTTCCGCAACTTCTACGTGGTTGGGGGATACAGGTTCCCCGAAACCTTGGAAGGCGAGGTCAAGAAGAGAACCAATCTTGAGTACGTGGGGAAGATAGCCTACGACGAGAACGTCGAGCGGTTCGTGCTGTCTGGCAAATCTCTGCTCGGCCTTCCAGCTTCGTCATCTGCCTATGAATCCGTGGTACGAATCTTGAAGAAAGTCAGGTATGTTTAGAACTTTTTCTTATCGTTAAGATGGCCGAGACCAAGCGCGCTAAGCCCAAAGTTGACATGAAGTGTGCTGGAAGGCTTTTGGATCTTGTCTAGCCGAGAAGCGAACCGAGATATCTTCAAGATGCTTCGCAGAGCAGCCGAGAAGAGGAGGCAGGAAAAGGCTAGACTGCTTGAATCACTCGGTGTAACTGAGTACTTCAATGACGGAACGATAAGAATCGAGAGAGAGACCTGCGAAGGCATTGAGTGCGGTTTGTGCATCAAGACCTGCCCAACGAACGCTCTCTACTGGGCATACGGCGAGGTGAAGATAATCGAGGACCTGTGCATATACTGTGCAGCATGTGTTCTCTGCTGCATTGTCGACAAGTGCATAGTCATAGCTAGAAGGCGAACAGACGGTACCGTAGAAACTTTCAGCACCCCAGCTGAAGTGCGCAGACTCTTGACAAGCATAAGCTCCAAGAGAAGAGTGGACGCCATGAAACATCGGTTCCAGAGTATGGAGACATACTTGGAAAAGGCACTATCGGATAAGGATCAAGTGTTTATTGTTAGACCGATACTGAGGAGTGGCTAGTTTTGAAGATCGCTGTAGCTGGGAAAGGTGGTGTAGGCAAGACCTTTATTGCGGGGACGCTTGCCCGCCTTCTTTCGAGGGATGGGTACAGAGTACTTGCTGTCGATGCTGATCCCGCCATGAACTTGGCTTTTGCATTGGGCGTCCCATCTGCTGTGGCCTCAAGAATCGTCCCGATAACAGAGAATAAAGAACTCATTGAAGAGCGCACTGGCGCTCGTCAGCGATCGGGCTTCAGCATGTTCATCAATCTCACGCCAACAGTAGATGACATTGCTGAGAGATACGGGGTAATGGCACATGACGGTGTTCGGCTCCTCGTCTTGGGAACGGTGCGTTCAGGCGGGTCAGGCTGCATGTGTCCAGCGAATGCCTTGATACGCGCCTTGATTAGACACATCACCTTGATGGAGGGAGATGCCGTGGTCATGGACATGGAAGCCGGGCTCGAGCATTTGGGAAGAGCGACAGTGCGAGGTTTTGACGCATTGCTGTGCGTTGTCGACCCTGGCGCCCAGTCGATAGAGACCGCTGCCAGAATCACACGTTTGGCTAACGAGATAGGTGTCAAGGAGGTTTTGGTCGTGGCCAACAAGACCACGACTGAAGAAGACGAGAGATTCATCGAAGCCTCTTTGAGCAGTATAGGATTGAACTTGGTATGCTCAGTTCCGTTTGATAAGAATATCATTCGCGCTGAGGCTCTAAGGGTAGCGCCGTTGGACTATGCCTCCTCATCACCTGCAATCTTGGCAATCAAGGAACTTGAACGAATTCTCAAGCAAAAAACCTTAAGGACGGTTCCGTCTAGTAGCGGTCCAAACCGGAAGTATGAAGAAAGGTCAGGCGTGCGCAAGTGAGCCCCTCAAGATCAACCGCTCTTCGTCTGTGCTTCATCTACGGACACGAGTTCGCGGAGAAAGTGATTGGGAACCTTTGCAGCACAGCTAATTTTTGCCAAGTGTGTGGGCTGACATGTGACTACTGCAGGTTGCCATACCAGTCTTTCGCTGGGGATATCTACGGTGCGTACAATGTCTCTGCTGCATTTCCATCTTTTGTTGAGGACCCAGAGAGATTCATGCCAGAGAACATTCCAAGATGTGACATTGTAGTCGCCGTGGGGCTTCATCCCGATCTCTTGTTCGCATTGTCCAAGGTCACAAAGAAATCAGAAGCAAGGGCACTGATCGTTCCAATTGAGGACAGGAAATGGTGCCCACCAGCAGTCAAGAGAGAGCTTGCTGACGAACTCAATAGGATGAACATCGAATACGCCTTTCCGAAGCCTTTCTGCTCACTCGAACCGTCAGGACAACCGGTCCTAGAGAAGTTTGCTCGAGAATACCGGATAGGCAGACCAGAGCTTGAGGTCAAAGTCAAACGACGCCGCGTCTCAGATGCCCACGTCGTGACAAGCGCGCCTTGTGGGTCAACATGGTACATCGCGCAGCGTATAAAAGGCAAGAGGCTGTCAGAGATAGATGATGCCGTAGCTGTTGCCCATCATTCTTACCCATGCACAGCCAGTATGGAGACAGATCCAGAACTGAGCGAACCCATACTTCACAAGGCTGGACACACAATCAGACAGGCAGTCAAAGATGCGATAGGCAGAGCGAAGGCGAGAAGTGGCTAGCCGCGCTTCGTTGCACAGTCGAGGCTGTCTTGCGGCTACGCTGCAGTGTTCTTTCTATGGCAGATTGAGGGACGCTGTGTAGCTTTCCTCATCTTGGCGTTTCAGGTTGAACCCTCTCTTGTGGCAGAGATGGATCATTTTGGTGTTTTCGGCTAGCACCTCTCCGAAGACTTTTTTCAAGCCCATGTCCGTGCCTACTTCTATTATGTTGTCAAGCATCTTCGTTCCGAGGCCAAGTCCCTGCCACGGGTCTCCTATGACTATGGCGATTTCGCCACTTTCACCGTCGGGTTGCACTATCAACCTAGCCAAGCCCATGATATGCTTGGTATCTTCTGGCGTTTCTGCCACGATAGTGATCTCCCTGTCGTAATCTATGTTGCATAGACGGGAAACTATTTCGTGAGAGAACGTTTTCATTATGTGGAAGAAGCCTAACCTGATTGTTTCCTTAGAGAATGTCTTGAAAAGCTTCACCATAAATGGCTCATCTTCGGGTCTAGCTGGGCGTAGGCAGACATGGCCTTCATCTCTCAATGTCGCCCCAGTGACATATTTGGCCGGGTATGGCCTAATCGCCAAGTGTTCGTAAGGTTTTGTGCCTTGCTTAGCTTTCTCAATGTCCACGGTTATTTGCCCGTCCAAAGCTACAACTCCTTCTTTTGAGGCGACTAAGGGGTTCAGTTCAATTGTAGTGAGGTCTGGGAAGTCGACAACCATTTGCGAGAAATGGACAAGAAGCGTCTCCAAAGCTTTGAGGTTGGCCAAGGATCCAGCTCCTTGTTCGGTGAGTAGTCGGCAGATCCTTGTTCTTTCCATCAGCCTTCTCGCCAAGGTTTGATTGAGTGGGGGAAGCTCGACAGAGAGGTCCTGTATGATCTCGTAGCCTGGTCCTCCCATCCCGAAGGCTATGACTGCGCCAAAGAGTGGGTCCCTTTTGGAACGGACGGCCAGGGGACAGCACTCCTTTCCGATGAGGGTTAACAAAGATTTGCCTTGGTCTCCGAAGGAGTCGGCGACGGGCATTCCGTATGCTTTCAGGAAGAATCCCACTTCATTCTTTGTCGTGCTGTGACGTTCTTCAAGAGCCATGTTCGTCAGAATCTTTCTGAGAGAACTTCTGTCAGCCGGCACCGTGAGCGCGATCTCTTCCGGCGTCTCGTACATCAGTTCAAGGTTCTGAGCGTATTCGTAGGTGTGCATGAAGGCTGAAACGGCCTGTTCGGGTGTCAAGTATGTAGGCACCATGTTCCGGCGCAGCTGTTCCCTTGCCTCTCGGACATCTTCTTCGCCCATCCATGAAGTAAGAATCGGCTTGCGCATGTCCCTCGAGACATCAATGAGGACCTTTGCGGCTTCATTCGGGTTCATCAGAACCTGGGGGGTATAAATGATGATGAACCCATCGGCGTTCGGTTCTTTGAAGCAGATTTCCAAGGTTCTCTGGAATCTGTCACTCGTCGCATCATCGCAAATGTCAACAGGGTTCGACCTGCTCCAGTAGGGGGGTAGGACCTCGGTCAAGGCTTTGACGGTTCCTTCACTCAGAGGCAGTAGACTTCCTCCCCTTGAGACGAGGAAGTCCGTGGCTATCACCCCAGGACCACCTCCATTTGTGATAATCACTAGGCGCCGTCCCTTAGGGATTGGCTGCATCTCAAGAATCTCTGCGCAACTGAACAGATCAGCAATCTCTTCTACACGTACAACTCCGACTCTTCTGAAGGCCGCACTGTATATCGAGTCCTCGCCTGTTGGGGTGCCTGTGTGAAGCGTAGCCGCTTTCGTTCCTTCGGGGGATGCGCCAGCTTTCATGACGATTATGGGTTTGGTTCCGGCGAACCTTCGGGCGGCGCTCATGAACCTTCTTGCATCACTTATGGACTCGATGAAGAGTAGTATGCTTCGGGTTTCAGGGTCAGCACCGAAGTAGTCAATCAGATCGGCGAAATCTACATCCAGCATAGACCCAACCGAGACGAAGTGACTGAAACCGATATTGGCTTGAACGGCCCAGTCAAGGATCGATGAGCAGAGTGAGCCGCTTTGGGAGATGAATGCGATTTTGCCCGGCTTTGCCATCTTACCTGAGAAGGTGGCGTTCAGACTGATACTCGGGCGCATGACCCCCAGACAGTTTGGGCCTATAATCCTCATGTTGTATGCGTGCCTAGTTTTCTGGATCTCTTCCTCTAGGGCTCTGCCTTCGCTTCCTGTCTCCTTGAAGCCTGAAGATATTACTATGATGCCTGGTATTCCGGACTCTCCGCACTCCTCAACTATCTGGGAGACTACATGAGCTGGCGTGGCTATGATGGCTAGATCTACTTGCCAAGGTATTTTCTTGACGCTTGGGTAGGCTGTTACGCCCTGGATACAGGGGCTAAAGGGGTTGATGGGGTAGACGAAGCCTTTGAACCCGACCCCGATGAGGTTTTTGAGGAGCCTGTAGCCGACTGAGACTTCATTGTTGCTGGCGCCGATGACTGCGATCCTCTTTGGGTTGAAAATCTTGTCCAGATTTTCGATGCCCACGGCGAATCCTATCCTAGCAGACCCAACAAGCAGACAGTAAATGCAATATATACCATTGTGCCTAAAAGCCTTCTCTAGCTTCGTGGCTTCTCAGACTGGCCTTTGCGGTGAGGGCTACATATCTATTGAACCACAGCTCAAGGCGAAGAGTGAGCGTGTTCATCGCTGTTGTTCGAGGAAAATTTGCGGAAATTTCTGAGTCTGTTTCGGGTTGCTTCTAGGAAACTGAGCCCATTTTTGGCTAATCAAACGGTAGAAAAAGGTATGAAAAGGTAAGAAAAGGTAGAAAAAGGTTGTCCCCACTGTTAGTGGCGATGTTCTAAGGGTTAGAGGGACTTGATTCATTTGAAACAACAGAGCGAGAGGTGCCGTATGGCGTTGAGGAAGGGAGGCTTAAAGACAGGAAAAGAGGACGGCGAACGTCCATCAGACAGAGGGTTATGGGAGGATGAACCTGTGAAGCGCGTTCTCTATCTCTTGGAGCACTTTTGGATCGGTAAGGTTACTGCAGATGAAAACCATAAAGACGAGCAAGAGCTGCAAGAGCCTCTGGACCAAGGAAGTTCTATAAGAGGTAATTCCACAGGTGGAATGAGCCTTTATGCTTCTTCACAACTGGCTTCCTTAATGGGTTCTTCTCAACTGTCAAGAATCAAGACGTTAGGGAGATAGAATGCATAGGTCTGGAAGACCTCTATTGCGAGTGGGGTTCAGATAAATGGCGTTGAAGAACTCGAATAGGTTGGATATCATCCATCACTTGTTCTCAGAAAAAGTTGGGAAAGCAAGCCTTCTGACGGTGAGAGTGATCAAAAGGCTGAGGATATAAAGCATGAAGGCCCACCGGACGCCCGAAAATTGGCCTAGGAGACCAAGCATTATGACCGTTCGTACGGCGCAACGCACTAGTGTTGTCACACCCATCGGTTCTGCAGCTTTTGAGGTGTGCTCTAGGACCTTCTGGGAGTCTAAGGCTTCAACGTGTCACAATTGGCTAGATGGGCAGGGTCCACATCGAGTTTATGATAAGTGATATGGATACGCTTACTGTTATGGCGATGCTTTCGCCCATTGCAAGTCCTCCCGCCGCGAGCCGGGAGTAGGAACCCCACCTTTCCTTGCCTATTCTCCTCTCTACAGCCTTTGTTGTTATTCCACCTATGAGGAAAGCTAGAGAGTACGGCGGCAAAACCCCAATTCCCGCGGCGATTCCGACATAGGATAGCGGAAGGCTTGGAACGTGTATTGCTAGGTATAAACCTGTTCCGATAATCAGGGAGTAGAGTATCCAAAGCGGATCAAAGAGCCCTGTCCCAGCCTATCCTGGTAGGCGACTGGAAATTGCCCAAATGGCTCAAGTAGCATGCTATGGAATTCTCTGAACATTCGATTTTCTATTAGCATACGCAATGTAAGGTAGACTGGCCTCGCCCAAGGCGCCTAGGGGAAGTAAGGTGCTTCCAGCTCTTTGATCATCATCTTGACTTGAGGCCTTTGTCCTTGCGATCAGAGTCCTTCCAGCAAAGCCTCAGATGATCATTCTCTTCAGGTAACATGTTATGTATGGTGCCTATCGATACTGGCGCATCATTGAACTCGTGAACCGAACCTGCCTCGTGGCGGAAACTATTAATATGTAGTGAGGTCAGTCAATGCGTGGTGAGGATGTAGATGCGGAAGCGATTGGTCATTCTTGCATTGGTCGTCTTGATAGTGCTAGTTTCAAGTGCAGCTTACATGTTTCTAAGTGGAGGAGAAAATATTCTTATTGCAACAGATAGTGTAATATACACCTATGACGAATACAACCCAAGTTGGGAAA
>CAYXIF010000004.1:0-89541 GCA_964465575.1 uncultured Candidatus Bathyarchaeia archaeon
TGCACTCTCCAGATTATGAGTCTGGCGCCCAAACCAGGCTAGGCTACCCCGGCTTGGATTTCTGGGTTATTTTGATTGTCGAGGATTGATTTAAGCTATTTGCATGGGTGTCAACGACCCTCTTGGCAGACGTTGAGAATGGCTTCTTAGTTGAGGGTTTCTTTTTCTAAGGTCTTGAGGGCATCTAGATTCATGTTAGAGCGCGGAGGATTTTATTTTTTCTGAGCCTGTTTCAAGTAGTGTTTTGGAAACAGAGTCTGTTTCAGGCTTGGGTCACGGTAGAAAAAGGCAAGAAACGGTAAAAAACGGTAGGAAAAGGTGTGGTCAGTATCAGGATGTTGCCCAAAAAAAGGAAATGGGGTGTCCTCAGAGGATCTGACTAGGAAGAGTTCTAGTCAGTTTCCTTTCTCCTTACCGTGCCTATGCTGAACGAGAAGCCACAGATGTCGCACCCAAGCGTGTAGCGGCCGGTGGGTTTGAGTCTTCTTGTGCGGCATTTGGGACAGCTAAGGCGAAGCGCTAGGTCGTCAATTGACTCTTCACTCGCATAGAACACAGTTGGCGTTTTGAATGCCTTGAGAGCTATGTACAATATGATCGCTACGCCAAACACTGCGAAAACCAGGGTGGCGTAGACGACTACTGGGTCGGGGACTTTCTCACACTCCTTCAGGGTCTTGGTATTGTTATGTAGCTGGTGTGGTTATGCACCTACCAGCCGAAAAGTCCCCGCTTCTTCTTCTCTTCCACCGGCTTCTGAACCACTTCGACTTCCTTTACCTCTCCCACTTCCCCTCTCAGCCCAGCGAAGGGTGTAAGCCCTTCAACTAGGAAGACGCTTTCGACGCCCGCAAGAACAACCGTTGCCCGCATTGTTCCTTGCAGTTTGCTGTTTACTCTAGCGCCCCATGAGACTCTCGCTATAGGTGCTACCCTGCCAACGACGATCTCTCCGGCTCTGTTGACATCTTCTAGCGTCATGTCGTCTCCGCCTTCCAGGTGCACAAGTGCTCCCTCGCATTTCTTGAGGTCTCCGATGTCTAGAAGTTGGGCGTTCAACGATTTCTCGATACAGTCTTCGACCTTCGTGTCTCCCATGCCCTCTCCGACTCCTATAGCGCACACTCCGCTTCCAGTCATGATCGCTCTGAGGTCAGCAAAGTCAAGGTTGACTAGGCTTGGTACAGCAATCGTCTCTGATATGTTCTTTATGAACGAGGCTACGAGTTCATTCGCTACACCAAAAGCTTCCCTCAAAGGAAGGTTGCCCGCGACCTTCCTCAGGCGGTTATTGTCGACCACGATGACTGCGTCACAGCTCTCCACAAGCCTTGCCAAGCCCTCCTTAGCTTTGACCAGTCGCGCTCTCTCAACTTGGAACGGGATTGTGACCACCGCAAGGGTCAAAGCGCCCAGTTCCTTAGCGATACGAGCCACGACTGGTGAAGCACCGGTTCCTGTTCCACCTCCTAAGCCCGCAGCAACGAAGACTAACCCTGTGCCCGCTAGCATCTTCCGAATGTCATCCCCGCTCTCCTCGGCTGCCTTGGTCCCAGCTTCTGGGAAGCCTCCGCATCCAAGTCCTTGCGTTACACTGTACCCAAGAAGCAGTCTTCTGTCCGCTTTTGTTATGCTAAGGTGTTTCGCATCGCTGTTTAGCCCGAATATCTGAGCGCCTGCCACTTCCTTCTCTTTCATCCATGAGATGATGTTGCATCCCGCGCCGCCAACGCCTACGACTGTTATCTGGGGAATGGCTTCTCTAGCGATTTCTTCTATGCTCTTTTCGGAAACTGGTCTCTTCTCCATTCTTCTTTCTCCTTTTCGTGGTTATTCCGTAAACGTGAATTAAGATTATCCTAGGGTGGATATAAAGCTTTCCAAATAATAAGCTTGGGTTATTTCTGGAAGTTTACAAAATAATATACCCAAATATCCTCGGATAGTATGCCAAGAATCCCGAAAGGTAATACAAAAGGTCACTCGATATGGTAGACAAAGGTGTAGGTTCAATAAGTTTTATATAGTTAAAACGCTAGAGTTTTGGTGAGGAATTCGCCTTGGCCGAGAGAGGAATCGAAGAGAGGGATTATGAAGAGATCGTCGTCAAGCTTGGCATCTCTAATGAGTATCTCAGGAAGCTTGACCAGCTGATTACAGTAAAGAGGATATTCTCGAGTAGGGCTGAGGCATTTAGAAGGGCGTTGGAGCTTCTATTCGAGAAGTATGAACAGGCCTTGAAAGAGAGCTAGAGCCAAGCACCGTGGCAATGCAGGCTAGATGAACCTCCAACAAGATAACGCTGGTTCGAGAAACATTAGGCATTGTTGGTGCTGTTATCTAATTGGTTCGACAGGCCACATCACCGGCACGACTATTTGGTTGATGGACGATTCTTATGGCACAGCTTGGACGACGACTTACGGTAAGTTAAAAGGGTTATTATTGGGAAAGCCTCCCTGAATCCTGACGGAGAGTGTGGAGACTGAGCAGAACTAGGCTAAGGGCGGTCATCTTTGATCTGGACGGAACCCTAGTAGACTCTGCCATTTCTTTCAAGAAGATGAAGACCAAGATCATTGAGCACTTGGAGCATGGAGGAATGACCTCCGGCCTGCTGAATGACAGTATGCTGAACTTCGAGATGACGGCAGCGGCGGAGGAACACCTTCGCATGAAGGGCTTTCCAGAAGAGCTGATAAGGCAAGTGCTCAGAGGAATCAGTGAGATAATGAACGAGGTCGAGCTCGAGTCTCTAGAAGGGGCGACTTTGATAGAAGGCGTTCCTGAAACCTTGAGGACATTGAAAGCGAAGGGGCTAAGGCTGGGCATCATGACGAGAAGCTGCCGCGAATACGTTGAGGGGATCTTAACGAAGTTTCGTTTGAAGGAAAACTTCGACGCTGTTGCAGCAAGAGACGATGTTGAGAAGCCGAAGCCTAGCCCAGAGCATGCACTGCATTTGCTGAACCTTCTGGAAGTGAAACCGAGCGAAGCGCTGTTTGTGGGAGATCACTGGTCAGACGCTGAGTGTGCAGAAAAGGCAGGATTAGGGTTTATCCTTGTCCAAAGGCAAGATATGAACGCTAAAGCGCCAAAAGACCCCAACGTTCGGACTGTCAAGAAGATAGTCGAGCTTGCCAAGACTATTGAGACGTATGAGTTAGTCCCAACTTTATAAATCGTTTCTTGCATAGTATGTTGGATGCCTCTCATCTCTTCTGGAGGAAGATGTTCTTGGCTATGGTAACGAGCCTTGCGGAACTACGAAAGGAGATAGAAGTGGTCAGCTTAGAAATACTGCGCCTATGCGGCGAAAGGCTCAAGCTAGCGAGGAAGATCGGGGAGATCAAGGCTAGGAAGGGCCTGCCAATAGAGATTCCAAATGCTGAGGAAGCGTTGAGAAAGAAGATGCTTGAGGCGTGCCAGACCTTCGGCGTTGATGATGACTTTACAGTCAGGCTTCTGGATCTTCTCCTTCTCGAATCGAAGCGGGCTCAGAATGAAATGCTCAAAAAGGAATCCTAACAGGGGAAACGTTTGGAGGGACAAGTCTTGAGAGTAGCAGTTATCGGCGGAGCGGGAAGGATGGGAAAGTGGTTGGCGGAGTATTTTCTGAATCAAGGGCACTGCCTAGTCATCTCAGACACCAGGCGAGATGAAGCAGAAGCCTTCGCCAACTCAATACGAGCCGAGCTAGCCTTGGACAACGGCAACGCGGCTATGGGGTCGGATCTAACGGTTGTCTCCACACCGATCGACGTTGCGCCTAAGGTTCTGGAAGAGATCAGCCCGCGACTCAAGAAGCACTCTACGATCATGGAAATATCGTCGCTAAAGTGCCTGGTTATCCCTATCTTGCAGGACATTGCAGAACACGGGATCGTTACGCTTTCTGTTCATCCACTCTTTGGTCCCGGTGTACAACGGCTTGCTCAAGAGAAAGTTGCCTTGGTTCCTATCCTAGACCCTTCGTCTGAACTCAGGACGGCCAGAAAACTGTTTCCCGGTGCGGAGATTGTCGTTGTCGAATCGGGAGAGCACGACAGGGCGATGGCCCTGACCTTGTCTCTGCCTCATTTCGTCAACATTGCTCTTGCCTCTGTGATAGGAGAAGAAGACACTGACGTTCTGAAGAAGCTGGGAGGCACAACTTTCAAGATACAGTTGATGCTATGCGAAGCTGTCATGGCCGAGGACCCTGACCTTTATTCATCAATCCAGATGGGCAATATACACACCGGTCGGTATCTAGACAGGTTCATGATATCAGCTGAGAACTTGAGAAGGCATATCGCAGACAAAGATGCGAGGAGCTTCGCCCAGTTCTACGCGGATGTTCGCAGCTCCCTGTCAAGAGACGCAGACTTCGCAAACGCTTACGAGAGGATGTATAAGGCCTTGGCAGCTCTCTAGGACACGTTCTTTGTATTGCCTTAGTCTTTCAGCTTGACTAGTGTGTTGGTGTTCATAACTTCAGGGAGCCTTCTTATCTCATCGATCTTTCTGTTTAGTTCATCCATCGTATAGGCCTGGATCAGAGCGGCTATGTCGTAGCCTCCCGAAACCTCAAAAACCCGATTAGCAATCTTCCTAATTCTCGTCGTTGCGTCTCTTGTTCTCGTCGGCTCCGTCTCAATGAGGACCACGCCCTCAAGTTCGACAGAGGTCTCAACCGTGAACCTCCTGATCAAGCCTTCGTTCACGAGCTTCTTTGTGCGTCTTCTCACCGCACCCTCAGTAAGGCCCACAGCCTCAGCGATCTTGACATACTTGGTTCTGGCATCTTTCTTAAGAATCTTCAGGATCTCTAGGTCCAGAGAATCCATGGTTTACTAGTTACGCGCCGAAAAAATAAATACTTTGCGAAAATCGTAATGGGGCGGAGGAAGAGGGGCTATCAGAGGATATGCCTGAAGCTTGGCATGGCTTCAGGCTTTCCGTCAAGCTCCATCTTGATGATGCTGTCTAGAGAGTTCGGAGCTTTTCTGGAGAGATTCCTGAAAAAGACCCGGTCCTCTTCTTGTTCTACTTCCACTTCTTTGTTTGTCATGAGGAGCTTTGCCGACAGGACCTTGTTCTTCACTCCTGAGATAGTTATGTCTTTGCCGGGCCATCGGAAAACGTGAAGATAGGCCGCGTTGCCTTTTCCAGTTAGGATGCCATCCGTCGTCCAAGGCAATGGGCACCTCTCAGAGCCGTAGATTGATTCGCCGTGCACATCCATCCACTTGCCAATCTCTTCGAGACGTTTCACAGACGGGGTCGGAATTGTGCCGTCGGGTTTCGGACCTACATTGAGAAGGTAGTTGCCGCCATCTTTCGCGCACCTGACCAAGTTCATGATCAGCTGCTTGACTGACTTCCAATTGTTATCGGCTTTCGAGTATCCCCAGTTGTCATTCATCGTCATGCAGGTCTCCCACATGCGTGTTGTCTCTTTAGCTGGCTCAATCCTCTGTTCAGGGGTGCCGAAGTCCTCTGGCAGTCCAGACCTGTTGTTGATGAGGATGTCAGGCTGAAGCTTCCGGACCATCGCATTGAGCTCAGCTGACCGCCAATCTTCGGGCGTCCACGGCCAGTTCCCGTCGTACCAGAACACATCAATCTTCCCATAGTTTGCACATAGCTCCCGGACCTGTGTGTGCACGTAGTCTTGAAACTTCGCCCATCCTTGAGGGTCTCTTTGTGGTCCGTCGAAGTAGGCCTTGTACCGCCAGTCTAGCAGCGAATAGTAGAATCCTATTCGCATGCCCTTCTTTCTACACGCCTCAACATATTCAGAGACTAGGTCGCGTCTTGCAGCAGTCTTCGGCGCTGTGAAGTCTGAGACGTCACTGTCGAAGAGTGAGTAACCATCGTGATGTCGCGTTGTGAGGACCATGTACTCCATCCCAGCTTTCTTGGCGAGGCTCACCCATTCGGCAGCGTCGAATCTATCGGGGTTGAACTTCCACGCGAGTTTCTCGTACTCCTTGGAAGGGATGCGCTCTACGTAGCGTACCCACTCGCCGCGGGCTGGGATTGAATAGACGCCCCAGTGAATGAACATTCCAAAACGGGCTTCGTTGAACCATTCCTTTGACATTGCTAACAGCTCATGTAGACGCTGAACGAAGATTGATCTAGATAGGACTGAAAACGCTCTTATGTCTTGTGCCTGTCCGCATTTGCGAAATTCGTAGCCAAAGAACGAAAAACATAAATATGCTTCCCCAGAACATCTCACGATATTGAGGTGGAAACATAGATGCATGAGTTCAGCGGGTGCTATACGGCCTTGGTGACGCCAATGAAGAGGAAGGGTCAAGTTGATTACGACGGCCTGAGGCAGCTGGTTGAGTTTCAGCTAGAGGCTGGCGTGAGCGGTGTCCTAGCTGTAGGAACAACAGGTGAAAGCCCGACCCTGACATGGAAAGAACACGTCAAGGTCATCGAGAAGGTGCATGATTATTCAGGTGGAAAATGCCTCACTATCGCTGGAACAGGAAGTAACAACACCGAAGAATCGGTTAAAGCCACAAGGGAAGTGTCGGAATTCGGCGTAAGGTGCGTCCTCCTTGTGGAGCCTTACTACAACGGACCAAGTTCTCTAGAGATAAGGAAGGAGTACATTGAGCCCATAGCTTCAGAGTTTCCGGAGGTTCAGATCATCCCGTACGTCATCCCAGGCCGGACTGGAACGCAGCTTCTGCCACAGGACCTCGCCATCCTCCACTCTCAGTTCAAGAACGTGAGATCAGTCAAGGAGGCAACGGGGAACCTTGAGAACATGAAGCTGACAAGACGCCTTTGTGGGAAAGACTTCGATATACTCTCTGGCGACGACGACAAGACTTACGTGATGATGAAGGATCCTGAGATTGCCTCAAGCGGAGTAATATCTGTGGCATCGAATGTCGCGCCTGGTCCGGTTCATAGGTTTGCACAATCCTTCCTAGAAGGAGAAACTTTCGAGTTTGAGAACTTGGCTGAGTCGCTCAAACCCCTATTCTCGATCGTTACGGTCAAAACAGAGGAAGAAACACCATACGGATCTGCGGTATGCAAGGCTAGAAACCCACTTCCATACAAAACGCTGATGAATCTTCTGGGCATGCCCTCTGGTCCTTGCCGCCGTCCGCTAGGGAAGATGACCAAGAAGGGCTTGGAAGTCATTCTGGCTACAGCAAGAATTGTCCACGAGAAGACCCCTGAGATACTGGAACCTTTGGAAGAGTTCTTTGATGTCGATCTGGGCAAGCGCCTCTACAGGAAGACAAGCTTGCGGAGATTGGCTTATGCTTAGGCTATGCGTAGCTGGCGCAGCGGGCAGGATGGGTGGCACGCTTATCGAGGAGGCGACGGCGCGAGGGTACCAGATTGTTGGAGCTGTTGAGTCGCCGAACAACCCGAATCTGGGGAAAACGTTAAGAGAGGTAGGGATCTGTAGCTCCGATGTCAAGATAGTGGGCCCCTCCCTCTTGGAAGAAGCCGTGAAGGAGGCTGATGTGTACGCGTCTTTCGCAACCCCGGAAGCTGAAGCCTCAAACCTGCCGGTCGTTGCGAGCTTGGGTAGACGAATAGTCATGGGAACGACGGGCCTTTCAGATGAGCAGATGAAAAAGATTAAGGAAGCAATCTCAGGGAAGGTTCCAGCTGTCTTCTCGCCGAATTATGCGATAGGCGTTAACATCATGTTCCTGCTTACCAAGACGCTAGCACTCCTGCCGCGCGACTACGATTTCAGCATAAGTGAGGTTCATCACATTGGTAAGAAGGACGCTCCGAGCGGAACGGCGAAGAAACTGGGCACACTGGTCTCCGAGGCAAGAGGATACTCTTCTATTGTGTCAGGGAGAGAAGGCATAAGCCCCAGAAAACCAGGCGAACTAGAGATTCTCGCAGTGAGAGCCGGTGGTGTTCCAGGTGTGCATGATCTAATAGTTGCTGGTCCTCATGAGATGATCCGCATCGAACACATAGCCTTTTCGAGGAGGGTCTTCGCGCAGGGGGCCTTGCTTGCTTCGGACTGGGTGTACAAGCAGACTAGACCCGGAGTCTACAGCATGGATGATGTGCTTAGATAGTCTTGTCAACTCTGGCGGAAAACAGGAAAGTTGAGAGTAATGGGCAATAGAGTAGTCATCAAATTCGGCGGGGCGGACCTCGCAACGGGTGAGAAGATCAGAAGAGCGGCAGAGATGGTGCTTCGTTCAGGCTTTAGGGAGATCGTTGTAGTTGTCTCAGCGATGGAGGGTGACACAAACCGCTTGGTGGAGGTCGTGTCCCAGATCGGTAACGTGCCTGACGAGGACTATGCAGAGATAGTCTCTATGGGCGAAAGGACAAGCGCCCGCCTCTTCTGTTCAGCTCTTGGATCGCTTGGCGCTGACGCAGTTTACTTGGAACCTAGCCACGAGGAATGGCCGATCTTGACGGATTCTGATTATCTAGATGCGTCGGCAGACATGGACAAGACCTGCGAACGGGTTGGACGCTACATGGAGCCACTCCTTGGGAAGAAGATCATAGTCGTCTGCGGCTTCTTGGGAAGAGATGAATCTGGAAGCGTGACCACACTGGGAAGGGGAGGAAGCGACACGACCGCAATGGTCTTGGGGAACTGTCTCCGAGCTGAAGAAGTCATTTTGGTGAAGGAGACTGAGGGCGTAATGTCGGCTGATCCGAAGATCGTCCCCGAGGCCAAGCCACTTGAGAAGCTGGACATCCAAGAGATGTTCGCTCTAGCCTATGGAGGCGCAAGGATCGTCAAGGCTGATGCCCTAAAGTACAAGCTTCCAAGCCAGAAACTTAGGATAGTCAACTTCACCAATGGCCTTCAGGGAGGAACTGAGGTAACGGGGGTCTTCAACGCTAGCTCAACCCAGATCGCCCAGAGGAGAGATCTTCTTGCGGTAAGTATAGTCTGTGAAATAACCTCCGAAAGGCTTGGCGGAATATTCTCGTCGCTTCGAGACCGACCAATCTACGGCATCAGCACAGGAAGAGGGTCTCTCACCATATTTACATCATCCGAGAACGCGAAGACCCTCATTAACGATCTGCACAGCCTGAGCTTATGTAAGGCATTGAGCGCTAGGAGCGGAATTGGAATGGTCGAGCTAACGCATCCGGTTTTCATCGATTCGCCTGGTTGGATAGCCAAAGTCTCAGGCGCCTTAGCCTCGAAAAGCATAAATATCATCGAGATCACAACAAGCAAAGCCACGATAAGCATCTTTGTTGATGAATCCAAGATTGAGGATGCAGTTAACGTTTTGAGGGATGCACTTGAGGCTTAGAGTTGCGATACTTGGTGCCACGGGCACAGTTGGCCAAAGGTTCGTTGAGCTACTTCATGGACACCCATGGTTCGACGTAGCCGTCCTCGCTGCATCGGAGCGGTCAGCGGGCAAGAGATACCGAGAAGCCTGCAACTGGAAGATGGAAACCAAGATGCCACAGGAGGTAGGCGAGATGACCGTTGTTAACACGAACTCCAAATCCTTGAGCGAAGCCAGCGACACGGACTTCATCTTCTCTGCGTTGCCCGGAGACCTAGCAGGACCTGTCGAGGAGGAATTCGCGTTCACTCATCCTGTGTTCAGCAAGGCCAGCGCTCACAGAATGGAGGGGGATGTGCCGCTTCTAATACCTGAGGTGAACCCGGAGCAGCTGGGCCTTATCCCCTTTCAGAGGAAGAATAGGGGTTGGCAAGGTTTCATCTCGACGGACCCGAACTGCTCAACCATTCAGATGGCGATGACTCTGAAGCCTCTACTGGCGTTTGGGCTGAAGAAGGTTGCTGTCACCACGATGCAAGCTTTGAGCGGCGCTGGTTACCCCGGCGTTGCTTCATTGGACATTATCGACAACGTGGTTCCATACATCTCGAAAGAAGAAGAAAAGATGGAGAATGAGACAAAGAAGATCTTGGGAACCTTTGATGGCAAGCGCGTGCATCCCGCAAACATGACCATAAGCGCCAGCTGCAACAGAGTGAACGTAAAGGACGGTCACCTTGAGGCCGTTTCCGTCGAGTTAGAGTCGAAACCTAGCGTCGAAGATGTCATCGAAGCCTTCAGAAACTTCACTGGTGAACCACAGAGACTCAAACTTCCAACGGCACCCGAAAAACCCATTGTCGTAAGGGGCGAAGCTGATAGACCGCAGCCCCGTTTCGACCGTGACGAAGGAAGAGGCATGAGCGTTGTTGTCGGTAGGGTTCGCACCGACCCAGTTATGACCCTTAAGTACCTTTGCCTAGGCCACAACACGATTAGAGGCGCAGCGGGAGCGGGAATCCTAAGTGCCGAACTGGCAGCTGCGAAGAAACTTGTCTAGTACCTCTGTTATCCGTGAATCTGACTGGTGAATAACATGGACCTAGTTCTGCAAGGAGTGCTAGAGAACAACGGCGGGATACTTTTCATAGATGGCGTCTCAACAGTGGAGTTAGCCCAACAGTATGACACGCCAGTCTACGTTATAAGCGAGAAAAGGATCAGAGAGAACTACACGCGGCTGCACGAAGCCCTCTTCCAACATTACAAGAAAATCAGGATTTACTACTCGGCCAAGGCGAACACGAGTCTCTCGGTCCTAAGAATACTGTGTTCAGAAGGGGCATACCTTGATGCAGTCAGCACTGGTGAGGTTTTCCTTGCACTTGAGGCCGGGTTCGAACCGGAGAATATCCTGTACACTGGCACAAGCGTCAGAAGTGATGAGCTGCAGTTCCTTGTCGACTGGGAAGTAACGATTAATGCGGACTCATTATCTGAGCTTGAAAGGTTGCTTCAGATTCGAGTGCCCAAGGCCGTCTCTGTTAGGGTGAACCCCGAGGTAGGGGCGGGCCACCACGAGCACGTGATCACTGCAGGAAAGATGTCGAAGTTCGGGATCTGGGAAGAAGACGTGGTAGAAGCCTACAGGATAGCGAAAGAAGCAGGCGTAGATCGGTTCGGCATGCACATGCACATTGGCTCGGGGGTTCTCACCGTTGAACCCTTTATGCTTGCCGCCGAGAAACTGCTGAAGATAGCACGACTTGTTCACGAGAAAGTTGGTGTCGACTTTGAGTTCATTGATTTTGGAGGAGGAATCGGTGTCCCTTACACGCCCGACGAGAAACCTTTGGATTTGGACTTGTACGCAAAGGGGGTTCTAGACCTCTACAGGCAGAGAACTGCGGAATATGGTCTCGGAGAGCCACACTTCTGTGTCGAACCCGGTAGGTTCATAGTCTGCGATGCCGCTACACTGTTGACAGCTGTAAACACGGTCAAAGTCACGCCGCTCAGAAAGTTTGTGGGAGTCGACGCGGGCTTCAACACACTGATACGGCCAGCCATGTACGGGTCATATCATCCCATAGTCGTTGCAAACAAGCTCAACGAGCCTGAAGATGAGACATATGACATCGCTGGACCTCTATGCGAGTCAGGAGACATATTCGCCAGAGACCGTAAGCTCCCCAAGATCCAAGAAGGCGACCTGATGGCAATACTAAATGCTGGAGCATACGGATTCTCAATGAGCTCCCAGTACAACTCGAGACCAAGATGCCCAGAAGTCTTAGTGAATGAAGGCGAGCACGCGCTGGTCAGGGAAAGAGAAACCTTCAAAAACCTTACTGCAGGCCAGAAGTATCCATATTGGCTCGAGTAAACTCTGCGAGCATGATATAAGTAGGGCGACAATCCCAAGGGACACCTCTCTCTGGTTTCGCAGACATGCTGGATACATCGGCTGAGACCGGACTAGCACATGACTACTCTTTAGACAAGCTTTCACCGTCCTTCTTTCGAGATCATATGCCAGCCCAAGAATGTCCGGCTCCAGCACTCCGCAACTGTTGAAGTATTACCCTTCGTCAGCGGCTTTCGCCCGTATGGCTTTTGCCTGACTACGATGGGTTCTTCTCAGTAGGGTACTGCCAGTCAGATGTAGTGGAGCCCTTGCTCCTTGGCGGTTCTTTCCAGATAGACGATTGCCAGCTTGGCTAGGAGGCTTAGTATTGCGAGCTGGGCGAAAAGAGAGATCCATTCGTACTCGACTGGCATGATCGGTTTTGTTCTCATGGCGTAGTATCTGAGTAGGTCCATCCCGAACGTCTGAGGCATACCATAACCTATGACCCGCAAAGGTAAAGGAAGAAGCTGGAACGGCACAAGCATGCCTGTCAGTATCTGAAAGGCAAAGTTGAAGAAGCCGAATACTGCTGTTACCTGTCTATATCGCAACACCAGAGAGGCAAATACGGTGCCCAACTGAGCCAATGAAGCCACTGAAACTAGTGTCGCTACGAGTCCTAGGAGCAGTCCCTCCATCGTTATCGTCTCCTTGGTGAACCATAAGCCAACGCTCAACATTGGCGCAAAGAAGAGTATTGACAGAATGGCTGAAGCAGCAATGTTGCTCGTCACATACCAGTAGCGTGAGAAGGGGCAGCTAAACGTGTAGTCAATCTGGCCTGTGCTGAGTTCGCCCTGGAACCTGCCCGCTGCGTTCCAGAGCGCGATGCCTTGCCAGCTCTGGAAACTCAGTCCTAACGTGACAAAGGCTACGTAGTTAGTTGAACCAACAGTCTGGCCAAGGACAGAAACGTCGAACGCGACCGCGAATACGAGCATTCCGAAGGCGAAGAGCAAGCTCGTCAAAATTTCAAATACGAAGTTGGCCTTGTACCGGGTCAAGGTAAGTATCTCTCGCCAAACAGCCATATAGAAGAGTTTCAGAGGACTTGCCATTTTCATCTCGCCTCATCGTTCTCTAGGAAGAATGCAAACGCGTCCTCAAGTGAAGGTTCAACCATCCTCACAGGGACTTTCAGGCCCTCGCTACTGAGTACAGCCAGTACCTCGCTGAGAGCTTTGAAGGCGTCATCGCAGTAGAGCCTGACATTCGGCTCATTTGTCATGTTGCTGATGCCTTCTATCTTGAGAAGCTTCGATTCCACGTTTCCGTCCAGCTTAGGAACGCCGATCTCTATTATCTCTTTGACTGTAACTCGTTTCTTGAATTCCGATGGCGTCCCAAGGAACTGGAGCCTTCCGTGGTTGATGAAAGCCAGTCTGTCACAGGACTCCTCGGCTTCTTTCATGTTGTGTGTTGTGAGTAACATCGTCATACCGTGTTCCTGAGCGTAGGACTTGAGGAAGGTCCTAACGTTACGAGCCGTAACCGGATCAAGGCTCTTCGACGGCTCATCCAAGAAGCAAACTTCAGGATCATGCATGATCGCCCTCATAACAATGACAAGCTGTTTCTCGCCGCCCGAGAGTGCAATGAAATGCCTGTCCAGTCTGTCGGAAAAGCCGATCGCTGAAGCTACGAGACTGATCCTTTCCTTGACCGCGTCTATTGGCACATCTCGCAAGGCATGCGCGAAGTAGACGAGGTTCTCGCGAACAGAAAGTCTAAAGTAAGCAGACCTTTCCGAGTCTTGCCCCGCGTAGCCTATGATGCTACGGACTTTTCCTTCTTCCTTGTCGATGTCATACCCGCCCACTTGTGCGGTTCCCGAGGTAGCCTTAAGAAGAGTTGCCATTATCTTCACGAGGGTTGTCTTGCCAGCTCCGTTGGGTCCTAGAAGACCAAAGACTTCTCGCTTGGCAACCGAGAAACTCACGTCGTCAAGAGCTTTGACTGCCTTGGCGCCTCCGTATTCCTTAGCTAGGTTCTGGCAGACTATAGCGTCTCCTAAACCCATGACTCATCGTCGAACTATAGGTGCTGAACACATCAGTTTAAGGTTATGGATAAAAGTGACCAAGTTGATGGTCACCGCAGCCTTTCCGACGGCAAGAGTGGGGTGCTGAACGTCCATGAGCGGAACGATGTGAGCTCCTAGCGATCTTGTGAACTTGCTGTAAGCTGGTTTTAAATAGTGAGGGAACATGAGATTGCTCTAAGGTGATAAATGTGGGCAAGCTCAAAGTTGGAGCTCAACTTATAATTTGGGGGAAAAGGATCAGCACAGACATTGAAGGCGTGCTCGATGAGGTCGCGTCCTTAGCATACGAAGGCGTAGAGACGGGGCCAGTCGCTTTTGAGAATATCGCAGACCCGAAGAAAGCTCTTGCTTCACGCAGACTCAGCCTCGCAGGTCTGCATATGGGCGTGACCGCAGCTGACACCGCAGCCACGGACAAGGCTTTAGGCATCCTGAACAAGACTGACGGGCGCTACCTCCTTTTCAGCGGCGCCGGAGGCAAGGAGAACTCTGACACCGAGTACTTGCAGAACTCCAAGAAGCTTGAGGAGTTTGGGAAACGAGCCCTGAAACGCGGTGTTAAAGTCTGTTACCACAACCATTGGCAGGAGATTGTTAACAACGCCCGTGGGATCCAGGTAATCCTCGAAAACACGAATCCAGAGCATGTCGCGCTCTGCGTCGACACCTACTGGGTCAAGTGCGGCGGATTGTCGCCAGTCGAGTTTATTAGAGAGCATGAACCACGCGTCGCCTACCTTCACCTGAAGGATGGAACAGAAGAAGGCATCAGGAAGCACGAGTTCTCGGAGCTCGGACGAGGGATTATCGACTTCCCCGCCACTATGAAAGCAGTCAAAGGGCTAAACATCGAATGGGCGGTCGTCGAGCAAGATAGAACAAACCTACCGCCGAAAGAAAGCATGGCAGCAAGCAGAGAATACTTGAGAGAGAAGCTCAAGCTCTAACCAGTCACCAAGGTCCCCATCGCAAGACTCGTTCTGCAGTTTGCACCAGTGCAGTCTAGCCCAGATGGGTTGCTCATTCCTACTGGCAAGATAACTATCAAGATGAGTATTGTGCCACTGCTGTCGCATGGGCCTTGTCATAAGGCTCAAGAAAGATGACTTCGGAGATCATGAATCCATTTTCCCGCAGAACGCCGATCTCCCGTCTATAGACTTCTGATGGCTCTTCTGTGACGTCGATGCTTCTCGCTTTCACCACGAGCATTGCCCAACCTTTCTTCCTAAGGAATAGCTCTGCGTTGCTGACGAGGATTCGAGCCTGTTCGGGTTGAGCGACGTCGCAGTACACAGCATCCACCTTCCCTACGAGCATCGAGTATTTTCTCGGGACCCTTGCATCAGCAAGTATTGGTGTCATGTTTGCACGGAACTTGCAGACGTTGTCTATGAGATCGCGAATAGATCGAGGCGAAAACTCCACGCAGTAAACAAGTCCTTGCTCGCCAACAATGTCGGAAACATGGCTAGCTGTCGTTCCAGAGGCTGCCCCGAGATACAGAACCTTGTAACCTAGTTGGATAGGGAGGTGCGTCAGCCCCTTCAAGACTGCAGCCGCGAGTTTACTTCGGAAGGGGTCCCAGAGCCTATACTCAACATCCTCGACATTGAGCAGCTGTTCCCCGTAGACGATTCTTCCGGGAGCGACGTTCTTGGTTGCGAGCCTTTGCGACCCGTCCTCAAACGTGACGCGGTAGACATCATCGAACTGGGGATGCCGTTCAACCCTTACGCCCATATTTCTTCCTTCTTCTATGAGATGACTTTAGTTGTGCCCTAGGCTTGGGTTCAGCATGCTTCTTCCACATTTCCTCAATTCGCTTCCGCAGGTCTTCTTTTAGTCTGTCGCCGACAAGGTTGCCGCTGAAGGCGTCGGTCCTTACCGCAATCGAAAGTTTGCCCGCTAAGGCTCTGGCGACCTTGCCTCTAAGCCAACGTTTAGAGCCATGGACAAGAGGATGCTGGAAGATTATGCCATGCTTAGGGGGACGAGCGCCTGTCGTCAACGATCTGAAAAGAGCTTTCTCTGCACCCAACACCTGTATCGTGCTCGCAGGCCTCTTGGCCAAGTTTCCTATTCCGCCTGCAATGGCTATCAGTCTTGCTCCCAACGTTGCTCCTGCCAGGGCACGTGTGTTAGGTGCAGCTTCCTTCATAACTTCATCGAGGTACATCTCCAGTTTGGATCTTGCGCCATACAACTCCAGAGATTGTCCACACAAGATCTGGATCTGCTCCATGTCTACGTCGTAGAAGTCGGCGCCCATTGAGGTCCTCGCAGCTTTGGCGAGCTGCACCGCCTTGTTCTTCGGCACGTTCTGTTTCTCAATGTTCTCCTCTGTGAAACCGTCTTTCCTGCCGAGATCGCGAACGAGTCTGGCGTAGATTTCATGTTTCTCAAGAAGCCTATCAAGCTCTGGGAAATGAAGACCATACCATTCGCGTATGCGACTCATCAACAGATTCAGGGTCTTGTCTAACTCATCCAGCGCTTGAACAGCCTGCACAATCAACACGTCCCTTTTCTCAGCTGCCCTTCGCACCTTGATCTTGGATATCTCCATCGAGACGTCATGGACCCACTTGCTCAATTCAAGAGCGGATTCAAGGAAACCTGCCTCAACAGCGTATCTCGCCAGATTCTCACGCAAGGCTTCGGCGAATCTCGAAGGCGCCTCAACCTCAGTAACTACTTTTAACTCCTTTCTGACAGCTTGGGCCATCTCTGGATTCTCAAACACGAAACTGCTGTAGCCTCTCTCTTCTAGGTTCTTGACCAGAACCACAATCTCGTTGATAGCTCTCCCAGACTCGACTTCAATGAGTCTTTCAGCTACCTTCAAAGTATCCTTAGGAAACAGAATCTTCTCAACTAGCTTCCCGTCTTCGCCGAAGCTGAAGACTCCCACAACCGACGGGACGATGGTTGCTTTCAAAAACGTTCACCATGAACCTTCAAACACTATTGTCTCGCCTAGTGAATAACCTTTTCCGTAGGGGGCTGGCGTTCCCCGGAAGGGGAGCTTTAAACGTTAATATACCCAGAGTTGGCAAGACTTCAGTGATTGTCATGCAGGATTCGACTAGGCTTAGAGCAGAGATCGGGGGGTTAAGCCTCAGCAATCCCACAATTCTTTCTTCGGGAATCCTGGGTACGTCATCGGACTTGTTAAGGCGGGTAGCTCGAGCCGGAGCAGGCGCGGTCACCACAAAATCTGTCGGGCTGAAAGCTCGCAGGAGCTACCAAAACCCAACAGTAATCCAAGTTGAGGGTGGACTGCTCAATGCTCTGGGGCTGCCGAATCCCGGCATTCACGAGTTCGCCGAAGAGATCAGAGAACTGCATGATCTTGAGGTTCCATTGATCGTCAGCATCTATGGCTTCTCTGCTGAGGAGTACGCTGAGGTTGCAGCCGTCGCAGCAGACTCAGGCGCTGATGCATTGGAGCTCAATCTCTCATGTCCGCACGTGAAGGGAGCGGGAGCTGAGATCGGACAGAACCCCCAGACGATAAGCGAAGTCACAGAGAAAGTGAAAGACACGGTGGACGGGCCTGTCTTCGTCAAGCTGACCCCCAACGTGACCGACATTACGACGCTGGCCAGAGCAGCAGCCATGGTCGGCGCAGACGCTATCACGGCCATTAACACGGTCAAGGCGATGGCAATAGACATCGAGACTGCGAAGCCGATTTTGGCAAATAAGATTGGCGGGCTTTCAGGCGGAGCCATAAAACCCATCGCCGTCAGGTGCGTGTACGAGATCTATGAGGCCACGGACATTCCAGTTATTGGATGTGGAGGGATTAGAACATGGAGAGACGCTGTCGAGTTCATGTTGGCCGGAGCTTCGGCAGTCCAGATTGGTTCAGCCATAGCTTTCGAGGACTTGGCAATCTTCAATACTGTAGCGAAAGGTGTCGACTCGTACCTTGAAGGCAAAGGGCACAAGAGCGTGAAAGAGATTGTCGGGCTGGCACATAGAAGCTGACCAGATGCGCATGATTCAGATCCAGAAGGTGAAGGCCGAGGCTCCCAAGGTCAAGACCTTCTCTTTTAGGGACGAGCTCTGTTCATCAGCCGAGCCCGGCCAGTTCATCATGGTCTGGATCCCAGGGGTGGACGAGATACCGCTGAGCATCTCTTCCACTAGCAACGAGTCGTCATCTGTGACTGTGAGAGAAGTCGGAGAAGCAACCCAAGCGCTGAACGGAATGAAGAACCGCGATGTGTTCGGTGTTCGAGGACCCTTCGGCAACCCCTTCAGGATTGAGGGCAAAGAAGCCTTGGTCGTCGGCGGAGGCATTGGAACGGCGCCTCTGATGATGTTGACTACGAGGCTCCTCGCTGAGAAGGTGAAAACTACTGTCGTGGAGGGAGCAAAGACCTGTAGCGAGCTTCTCTTTGTAGACCAGCTGAGAAACCTTGCTGTTAAGGGAGTTGCTGAAGTGATCTTGGCAACAGATGATGGCAGTTGCGGAACCAAAGGACTGGCAACCGAAGTGGCGGAGAGGTTCCTTTCCTCAAGAAAGTTCGATATCATTTATGCTTGTGGAAGCGAGGCTATGATTCGCAGAATGTACCTTCTAGCCAAGAAGCACAATACTTCCTTACAGGTGAGCTTGGAACGCGTCATGTTGTGTGCTATGGGCATCTGCGGAAGCTGTGTCATAGGAAAGTATCGGGTCTGCAAAGACGGCCCGGTCTTCGATCAGACCTGGCTGAAAGAAGTCGAGAACGAACTTGGCAAGACCAAACGCGACTTCAACGGGGGTAAGGTTCCCGTCTAAGCAGTGCTTTCGCTAGTCTTGGGTTTGCTTGCTTGGCCAGTTACTGGCTTTATCTTCTTCAGATAGTCCTCAACAGCTGCACGTAGCCCATCAGCAGCCAGATTCGAGCAGTGCATTTTCACCGGAGGCAGCCCGTCCAGATTGTCAGCGACATCAGCTCTCGTTATCTTCATCGCTTCTTCGAGAGTCTTTCCTTTTGCCAGCTCAGTTACCATGCTACTTGTGGCAATCGCGGCTCCGCAGCCGAACGTCTTGAACTTTATGTCCAATATGCGATTCTTTGTGACCTTAATGTAGATGGTCATGAGGTCGCCGCAAACAGGGTTGCCGACCGTGCCAATCCCGTCGGCGTCCGGAATTTCGCCCATGTTACGTGGGTTCCTAAAGTGCTCCAGAACTCTCTCACTATACATTATGCGATCAGCCCCTTCGGTGTCAACGGCGAGATCAACCTCAACCTCCTCACTATTCCAGGCAACAAGTCAGCCACGTAGTCAACGTCTTCCTTGGTGTTCCCCTTTCCAAGGGTGAAGAGGAGTGAGCCATGCGCTTCCTCATGCTTCAAACCTGTCGCCAAGAGAACGTGAGAAGGCTCCAAGGTCTTTGATGTGCACGCTGAACCAGAGGAGCAGGATACTCCTTCCATGTCTAAGCTGAGTATCAGAGACTCGCCTTCAATGTAGCTGAAACGGACGTTGACATTATTGGGCAGGCGTCTGCTCGGGTGACCGTTCAGGTACGATTCAGGGACTTTGTCGAGAATCACCCCGATGAACCTGTCCCTTAGCTTTGCCAACCTGTCGGCTTCATATCCGATTTCAGATCCCGTGATCTCTGCTGCTCTGCCCATACCCACTATCCCTGGAAGGTTCTCGGTTCCGGACCTTAGGCCTCGTTCTTGCCCACCCCCATGAATTAGTGGTTGGATGGGGACACCAGTCTTGATGTAAAGGGCTCCTGTCCCTCTTGGACCGTACATGTCGTTTGACGAAAGAGTGAGTAGATCGATGTTCTCTCCCAGAACGTCTATGGGTATCTGACTTGCCGCTGCCACTGCGTCAACGTGAAAGAAAGCTCCTTGGTCGTGCGCTATTCTGCCGATCTCGGCTATCTGCTGGATTGTACCTATCTCACCGTTAGCATACGCGATAGACACTAGGATCGTCTTGCTAGTGATCTCTTGCTTCAAGGTTTGAAGGTCAATAGTCCCGTACTTGTCGACTGGTAGGTAGGCGATGTCGAAACCTTGCTTGCTAAGGTCCCTGCACGCGTTGATCACCGACATGTGCTCAATCGAGCTGGTGACTATCTTGTTTCCTCTTGACTTGTTCTTTTGGGCAACGCCTTTGATAGCCAGATTGTTGCTTTCTGTTCCCCCTGAGGTGAAGATGATCTCCTCTCTTCGTTCTGCCCCAACAAGGTTCGCTATTTTTGTGCGAGCTTCGAATATAGCCTTTCGCGCCTCATCGCCAAGGGAATGCGTGGAGGACGGATTACCATGCTTCTCGGCAAAGTAGGGTATCATAGCTTCTACAACGCGTTCATCGATAGGCATTCCTGCTGCGTGATCCATGTAGACTCTTCGCATCATAGAACCGCCATCCGCACTGTCAGAAGCACAGGACAGCATCAGCGTCTAGGAGTCGGTCGTTCAGTGTCGCCGCGCCCACTATCTTGGAAGCTTCCACGAAGTCTCCCCGGGACAGTCCAAGAAGCATACAGCTTTGCTCGCAGACCTCAAGCCTAACTCCGGCTTTGACCGCTTGGTCCATAACCTCCTTCAGGGACGGAAAGTCTCCCAGCTTGATCTTCTCAGCTTCACCTTTCTTGACCAACGTCACCCCTTTAATGAGAAAGTATATCGTGGCATCAATCCCCATTGCGGTAGCAGTAGTACCGAGTATGAAAGGCGCGTAAGCCCGCTCTGGCGTATCGACACCACTCGTCTGGACATAGAGTATCTTTTTTTGACTCAAATCCTTCAATCCTCATTCAGCCTTTCTTATTAGAAACCTGAGATGACTTCCATTGTCTCTAAGCTCAACCAGCTCTTGCCCAGTCCGCCTAACCAGGCTCTTTATGTCCTCCTCTGCTGCTGGGTCATCCGCAAGAACCTCTAGAACTTCGCCGACGGCAATCTTGTCCAATTCCACACGAGTTCGGAAGACTGGTTCTGGACAGTATAGCCCTATGCAGTCTAGAGTGCGGTTGGGCCTAGGGTTTGAGGGCATAGTTGTTCCTCGCTAAAGGATATAACAGCGTTATATATATGCCTTTCGATACCCTCCATGAAGACTGAGCCTGTCACGTGTTGCCCAGAATCCTGGTGCTGAAGCCCTGCGCCTCTTCCTCGCTCTGAAGACCTTCGACTATCACTATGCCACTTCTGAGGACACTGCCCAAACTATTCTTGGGATTACTAAAGGTCACCCCAAGGTCGCCTTTGACCTTGATCTCGTAACCTTCATGTTCAAGGGAAAGGCGCAACTTCTCCATGTCGAGTTCGAGGGGCTTTCTTGGTGACACAAGAAAAACCCTCTTCCCTCCTCTCCCACAAAGCTCGACAACTTGCTTCCGTTGAAGCGTCATTGGTGACCCGCGAGGTTCTGAGCCGCACACTGGGCAGTTCTCGGCCTTCTGGATATCTATCTTCTCAAAATCCATTCTACCAATATCGCAGTGAAGCATTCTCCCTTTCAGAAGCGGTTCCTTCCCGAGTATGATTCTTACAGTTTCTGAAGCTTCGACGGAAGCGACTATGCCTAGAATCGAAGGGTGAACCCCCACGACCGAGCATTTCGGCAGCGTCTCATCATCAAGGTTGCCCTGAAAGCACTCAAGGCAAGGGGTCTTTCCGGGTATTATCGTGGACACACTACCCATCATCATAATCGCAGCTCCGAAAACGTATGGCACGTTAAGCTTCTGGCACGCTCTGTTGATAGCATAGCGCGGGGTCATGCTATCGAGCCCATCCACAACCACATCAACGTTTCTGACCAAGTCCTCAGCATTATCGACGTTCAATGCCAAGGGCAAAGGCTCAACATCTACCCTAGGGCTAAGTTCACGCAGCTTTTTCGCCGCAACCTCAACCTTAGCATAGCCGAGCGCACCCATGTCGTAGAGAGGTTGTCTATGCAGGTTGGAAAGCTCAACGACATCGCAATCGACTAAGCGGAGATGCCCTATGCCCATAGCAGCTAACTGTAACAAGATAGGCGACCCAAGTCCACCTAACCCAACAACGCAGACTCTTGCGTTTCTGAGTTTCAACTGTCCTTTGTAGCCCACTTCGGCGAGGACTATCTGCCGTGAGTAGAGCTCTAGCTCTGCGTATGAGAGATCATTGGTTTCGATGTTAGTCAAATGACACCGCCTCGCATAACATCGTTATGAAACGAGTCCGACATATTAACCTTGCGACAAACAGAAATCCGACCAGAGAAGCCAAAGCGAACACTAAGTTTAAGATCAAGTTGCCTCTGTTTTTCTTCTCGACTGATAGCCGGATGCAACCGTCATGAAGGTCATAGTCAGATACTTCACAACTATGCGTGAACTAGCCGGTACCTCACAGGAAGAGATGCTGGTGGGGGAAGGCGCAACCTTGGGTGAGACTATAGAGAGATTGGCTTCGAAATACGGACAAGAGGCGCAACGCTACCTCTACTTTGAAGAGGGCAAGCTTGACCCGTCGATTCGGATTCTTGTCAACGGTACCGATGCAGGAACGTTGCTTGGCGCGGAGACCAAGCTGAGGGATGGTGATGTGGTGGCTTTAATCCCTCCGATTGGCGGAGGGTGACCCAACCCTGCAGCGAATTGACGGCGCAGTCTGTTCTCTCATTCTACTTGCTGCGCATCGTGAGCAGCTACCTGCTTTAAGCTAGGGTTTCTCTCGTCTTCAACATGAACTCAATCGCAGTCCTAGCCTTCGCTAGAGTCTTTGGAGGCACGTGCACCTGGTACCTTTCCTGCTTTAGGCTCTGGTGGATCTTACCGAGCGTGTGTAGCCTCATGTTCACACATATCGCTTCTTCGTATGCTGGAATGAACACAGCATCCGGCCTTTCCTTCTTCATGCGGTGAAGTAGCCCTACTTCTGTTGCGACGATGAACTTCTTTGCCTTTGAGACTAAAGCTTCCTTGTACATTCTTGAGGTGCTACCGACAAAATCCGCAACTCTGCGCACTTCTTGGCTGCACTCTGGATGAGCCATTACCTCGGCATCCGGGTGGATTCTCCTAAGCGCTAGTATGGTTGGTCTGTTGAAGAGCTTGTGAACCGGGCAGAAGCCACATGCAGGTATAGGTACGACCTTCTTGCTGGTGAAGTTTCGGGCGTAGTCCGCTAAGTTTGAGTCTGGTCCGAAGAGAACAGCATCTGAGTTCATTCGATCTATGATCTCGGCTGAGTTGGCCGAGGTACAGACTGCGTCACAGAGGGCTTTGGCCTCGGCTAGACTGTTGATGTACAGGACTACCCTTGCGTCGGGATGTTTCTCTCTGTAGAAATCTACAAGGTCTGCAGGTAACATGGAAGCCATTGGGCATAGAGCATTCCTGTCGGGAATCAGGACTTTCTTGTCTGAGTTGAGAATAGCTGCTGTCTCAGCCATGAAGGTGACTCCGCAAAAGACTATGATCTTTGCTTGCGTCTGGGTCGCGCAGAGGGACAGCTCCAAGCTGTCGCCGACGAAATCAGCTATGTCTTGGACCTCCGGACGTTGGTAATTGTGGGCGAGGATGACTGCCTGTTTCTCTTTCCTTAGTTTGTGGATCTTCTGAACTAAAGCGTTAGTATCCATGCATTTCACCTCTTGGCTCGGAGCCCATCTTTGTTCGGGCGATGCGTTTGACTACTAATCCAAGCACCTAGGCAAAAGGCGGACGCACAGCCAACGGACTTCATCATCATTGTCATCTTGTCGTTCTCGAATCGATCAAGTGTAAAGTGACAGCACAATCAAGAATAAATTCTTTACCATTCAAGTTCCGCAGCCTAAGCCAACCCACGGCAACCATTTTGCTAGCAACCTATTTATGACAAAAAGCGTTCAGATAGCATAGGATTGCCCAGATGATATTCATGAGCGCTGTTGACCTGGAGAAGTTTCTTGAGAGACACGACCTATGGCACAGATTCATCATCAAGAAAGAGACAATCCACACGTCTGACGCGGCGAAGGCCGCAGGGGTTAATCTTCATAGGTTGACAAAGAACTTGGTCTCAAGAACTGATACAGGTGAAAGCGTAATCCTGATCGTGCCCGGGGACAGAAGAGTCGATCTCGGGGCTGCAGCAAGAGCGCTCAATGTTGGTAGCGTTCAACTAGTCCAATCCTCTGAAGCTGAGAAGATCAGTGGTTACACGCCTGGAGCAACGCCTTCGGTCGGGCACAGGACCAAAATGCGAGCAGTAGTAGACAAGTCTCTCCTTGAGTACGAGACTGTGTACTGCGGAGGAGGGTCGCGTGATAGACTCCTTGAACTCAGAACCGAAGATATAATAGAACTCAACAACTCAATCGTCGCAGACATCTCTTCACAATGAAGAAATAGGGAGAAGTATCAGAAGCCACTTGTGGCAGAAACCTCTTTGCTTCTCTTTCTATTTGCCGCCATTGGACATGTCAGCTAACTTTCCTGCAAAGATGCCTCTAGCACGACTCTTTCTGTTCCTCGTGTTCAGCCGCCGACCGGTAGTTGGGAAAGATCCCTGGATGTGGGGAGCAAGCGCAGCCTATTTGTTCCAGTCCAGAATGACGCCGATGACTTGGTGCTTCGATTCGACAAGTTTCTTGTAAGCTTCGTCGGCTTTCCTAAAGCTAATCTTTTCCGACACGAGTTCCCGGACTTTGAGCAATCCTTTGCTGATCAGTCTCAGTGCCAAGGCAGAATCGTCTTTCTGGGTCCACTGCCCATGGGCAGATTCATGAAGAGGCCTAAGGGACTCGTGTGCGCCGATTACTGATATTCCCTTCCTATGAACGCCGCTGTAGAAGTTCACCTCGGTCGTTCCTCTAGTGCTCCCTAGGAGAATCACCCTGCCGTATTTTCCGGCGAGATCAATCGCCGTTGAGACTGCTTGTGGGTTTCCTGTGGATTCGACCACCACATCTGCGCCCTTGCCGTCTGTAGCATTCCTTACAGCTTCCTCCAGACTCACTTGTGACGGGTTGAATGTAAGGTCTGCGCCGCATTTCTGAGATGTTTCCAGCCGGTTGTCAAACATGTCAATTCCAATAACTGGCATCCCTCCGCCCAGCTTCGCGAGTTGAAGTGCTAAGTTGCCCACCAAGCCTTGACCTAGAACTACCACGGACTCTCCGAGCTCGATATGAGCTTTTCTTATGCCCTGCATAGCTATTGAGCTGAGGGCGAAGAACGATGCGTCGTCGAAAGACATCGTATCCGGAATCCGTAGCGTTCTGTCTTCTTTGACAGTCACGTGTGTAGCGTGGTTCGAACGGGAGACAACTCTTTCTCCGGGCTTGAACGTGGAAGCGTCGCTTCCTGTGGCAACTATGATGCCAGCATTGGAGTAGCCAGGGTACATTGGGAACTTCTTCGGAGTGTTTGGGAGCGCCATGAGAAAGGCCGTTTCAGTCCCCGGGCTTATTAGTGAGCTTTCCGTTCGTACGAGAACTTGGTCCGGTTCTGGGCCTTTGACTACGAAATCTTCAGTCGTCACTACACGCTTCTCTTTGAAGACAACTCTCTTCCCTCGCAGATCTATCTTCTTCAAGACAGTGCATCCTCAAAGCACTCTTGTGTTGCATCTCGGCTTAAGACTTGCGAGGAAAGGAGATCTTTATCACCTACGGCTCTTGGTAGTCTTCTTCCCTACTGCCTCCTTCCTTGAGGGCATTCTCTATCCTTCTTAGAACTGGCGCCTCTTTGGCCTCGAGTTGCCTATTGCCGATGACTATTCGTATTCTCTTAGGATTCGGTATGCCGTGAAGGGAGAAATATGTTGCCGCTCTTGGTCTTTGAACACTCCTACCTCCCGAGAAGCCGCCTCCTATCCGGTGTTTCTTGAAGGAGGTGGTTGAGGCTATGAAGGCTTGTGCTGAGTCTTCGCCAAGGCCAAAACCTGAGGATGATACGGGGATAACGGTTCCAAAGTTGAATATCCTGCCGAGTATCCCTTGGCTTACATAGATGTCTGTGATCTTGTCGTACATAATCTCTCTTTCCTCTTTTCCAATAAACCCTTTCTTGGCGACTATCCGGTAGTTTGTAATAACGTATACGTGCCCTCTCCGATATACTTCAGTAAGAACGATGGATATGACCGACGCAACGCATAGTAACACGAGCTTTACCATCGCCCCTTGAACCAGAGCCGACTCGTACTGCGCAAGAAAGAGGATTTCCAAGGCTGTTCCGGCCGCCCCGACCAAAACTATGTAGACAAGCGGAGCCTTGCTTACCCATAGAACTCCTATGCCAAAGCCGCTCAGAAGAAGAATGACCCAGAACAGAACTAAGAGCACTACGTCCGCTGTCGCGATGCCTGTTGTTCCGAATGCCGTATCAGTTAGACCAAGTGCATCTAGAAGAGGTTTGTGGGTTATCAGATATGAGTGGAACCACGCTAGGAAAGCCGCGACCGCAAAGAGATAGGCCGCAAAGAGATGGTATCTGGCAAATGAGAGGGCATGAGGCCTAGTCACAACGTCAACTTTCTCGCCGTGGAGAAGGTCTATGCTGGCCACTTGTGACATCTGATCACAGAGCCAACTAGAAGCGGACTCTCAGATAATGCTTACGAACATTGTCGGATATATGCCGCAAATAACCAGTCTCGATCGATCATAGACTAGGCAAAGATTCGACTGTTGCGGAATCTGCTTCAGCAGGTCAGAACCGACGGAGGCGGCGTGACCCTTGTTTCGGTATGCCTCGTGTGTGACATTGGGAGTGACATTGCTTGCCCAGTTTTTGACTGCTTCGCCTCAGCTGTCGTGCTTCCAAAAGAGCAGTCTGAGGCTTGAGCTAAGCAATGTAATCCTCACTAACGAGATTCCTCAAGCCATGTACGGGATGGTAGCTTATGCCTTCTTGACTCGTATGAGACCAACCCGTAGGGGTTCCCCTTGGATCTTATAGTTGGCGACGTGAGCTTCTTCTGGTGGTTTCGCTGCACGGATCACCGTTGAGAGTGTCTCTGTGGCAATGTAGTCTGTGAAAGCTTCGAAAACCTTTGAAAGCTTGGGTACCGTTTCGTAGTATGTCTCGATCAGGTCCGCTATGTTGAAGTCCGCCTCTTTTCTCTGGTTCTGGATGTGGCGGACGATGTCTCGGGCTAGTCCCTCCATCTTCAGATCGCTTGTCAGTGTTGTGTCGATAGCGACGACAAGTTCCTCGTCCTCTGCTAGTGAGAAACCTTCCCGAGGTTGGGTTGCGATCTCTACCTCTTCTGGCAGCAAGGTCACTTTTTTCCCATCGACATTCAGGTCTACTCCAAGTCCTTTTTGTAGGGACGTTGCAAGTGCCTTCGCGTCCATGCCTGCAACAGTGTCTCTGATTCTTGCAAGCAGCTTGCCGTGCTTTCTTCCTAGGACACTTGGCAGAGGCTTCACAATGTACTCTGTCAACTCGTCTTTCTGCGTCGTTAGAACAAGCCTCTTCACATTGAGCTCTTCTGCAACTAGGTCTTTCAGTGCTTCCACACGTTCCAGAGCTGTGCTCTCTCCAAAGACGACGACCTTCGAAAGGGGTTGGCGGAGCTTTATGCCTGCTTTGCCACGTGCTGAACGGCCAAGTTCGCAGACTTTGATAGCCAAGTCCATGTTCGCCATAAGCTCCTCGTTGACTGCTTTCTTATCGGGTACAGGCCAATCGTTGTGGTGCACACTTTCAGGAGACTTCTGGTATACAGCGCGGACCAAGTTCTGGTACAATTCCTCAGTGCTGAAGGGGAGGAACGGTGCTAGAAGCTTAGTGAGTATCGTCAAGCATCTGTAAAGTGTTGCGTAGGCGGCGTTCTTGTCATCGTCTTTCTCACTTTTCCAAAACCGCCGCCTCGACCGCCTAACATACCAAGTGGATAGCTCCTCTACAAACCTTTCAATGGATGTGGCGGCATTGTAAGGATCAAAGTCGTTAAGGCATGTGGTCGCATCTTCGACTAAGATGTTTGCCTTAGACAGTATCCAGCGGTCCAGAAGCGAGAGTGATGTTGGTTCAGGGGCGCTTTGAGGTGTCCACTTGTCCAGGTTGGCGTAGGTAACGAAGAAGCTATAGATATTCCAAAGTGGGATCAGGAAGCGCCTTTTTACCTCGTCTGCCCTCTTGTAACCGAAGAGCAGATTATTCTCCGGTCGTGTTGTACAGTACATCCACCTCATGACATCGGCTCCCATTGTCTCCACGGCGTCGTCGAACCATATCGCGTTCCCCCAAGACTTATGCATCTCGCGTCCGTCTTCACCAAGAACTTGGCCGTGTCCAAAGCAAACTCTGAATGGTGCCCGTCTCTCCATAATCGTGCTCATTGCCAGCATCGCGTAGAACCAGTTCCGGAATTGTCCAGGAAAAGACTCACAAATGAGCTCAGCTGGAAACCATTTCACCCAGCAGTCTCGGTCGTGCCTGTATCCCAGAGTTGAGTACGAGACAATGCCTGCGTCCAGCCACGGGTTCCCCACGTCGTGAATGCGCGATGCTGTGGCGCCGCATTTAGAGCACTTGATTTCTACCGCGTCCAACCATGGTCGATGCGGGGTGTGTCCTTCAAAGACGTCCCAACCGTCCACTGCCCGTGTCTTAAGCTCTTCTTTGCCACCTACGACTTCAAAGCCTCCACATTCCGAGCATACCCAGATCGGAAGAGACAAGCCCCAGTACCGTTTCTTCGAGATCATCCAGTCTTCCATGTTCTCCAACCAGTCAAGCTCCTGCTGGAGACCATACTCCGGGATCCATCTGACCTGCTTGGCGACGTCAACGATCTGGTACCGAAGATTCCTCTTCTTCTCTTCCTCAGCAATCTCCTCAAGTGATTTCGTGAACTTCTCCCCCATGCTAATGAACCATTCGTCAACAAGCCGGAAGACAAGCTCGGATCCACACCGCCAACACACAGGGTAACGGTGAGTATAGTCCTCAATCTTGAACGCCAAGCCTTTTTGCTTCAAGTCTTCGATCACTAGTGGCGCTGAATCGTAAACATGAACCCCGGTGAACTCCCCAAAGCCTTCTATAATCGTCCCAAACTCGTCCAGCGGTGCAACCGCTGGCAACCCGTGGACTTCGCCGAGCTCTAGGTCTTCTTTTCCGCATCCCGGCGCTATGTGAACGATGCCTGTGCCTTCTTCCCTAGTTACTTCTGTCCACAGGATGATCTTGTGGGCTTCCGCAGCACCAGACTCCCTCTCGGCTGGCAGCTCGTCATAGGGTCCGTCGTAGACCCAGCATTCCATCTCGCTGCCCTGAATCTCCCCCGCTATCTCGTAAGCCCCCTGCTGGAGGGTCCTTTCAAGCGCGAATTTGCCAAAATAGAGGAATTCCTCTCCGTATCTGACTTTCACATATGTGAAGTCTGGATGGACAGCCGCTGCAACGTTTGACGTTAGAGTCCATGGGGTCGTTGTCCAGACAAGCAGTGACTCCTTTGGTCTGCCACGAAGTGGGAACCTTACAGTGATACCGCGATGGGTAAGTTCTCGATACCCCTCCGTGACTATCTCATGCTGCGACAAGGCTGTTGAGCATCTGGGACACCATGGCATTACGTCTCTTCCCTTGAAGATCCAACCATTCTCGTGACATTTCTTCAACACAGTCCAGATCGTGTAGTTGTTTTCGTCTGAGAAGGTGAAGTAAGATCCCCCTAGCTCTGGCGAACCCAGTCTACCGACAAGCCTTTCAGCGGAATCTGTGACAGGGCCATTGGGACCTTGGACCGTGATGTCTTTGGCGGGATTCTCTAGGCTATTAGCTAGATAACGTAGCGTCTGGGGGTTGTCCCAGTCCATCCAGTAACCGAGTCGTCTTGACTGCTCGACCTGCACAGCGGCGTAACGAAGTGCTCGCTGCTTGCATGCTTTGACAAACGGGGCGACGCCGAAGGCCTCAATGTCCTGTTTTGATTTGAAGCCGAGCTCCTTCTCGACTTCGACCTCAATCCAGAGGCCTTGACAGTCAAACCCGTTCTGGTACCGCAGATCGTAGCCTTGCATGGCTTTCAACCGTTGGAAAAGGTCCTTGTAGGTCCTCCCCCAAGCATGGTGGACGCCCATAGGATTGTTTGCAGTGATCGGTCCGTCCATGAACGACCAACGATCCTTCCCTTTGTTCATGGCAACTCTTTTCCTGAAGGCGTCAGTCTCAGCCCAGAACTTCAGGATCTTATGTTCGAGCTTGGGGAAATCGACGGACGGGGTTACTTCTCTGAACATTTCTCGCATCTCCAGATTTGCATCGTGAGTTTCTTGATGAGGGTTGTATGGTCAAGTCTAGAACGCCGAAGAGAACTAGCTCCGAATTTGGCGTCCACCTCGCATCCTACAACCCGCCAAGCAGAAATATGCATAAAGCAACAAGCATATAAACCTAGTGGACTCGCCGCCTCTGACCGATGAAAGATCAGTCTGCGGGACCAAAGCTTAAGAAAGCACCATGGCTATCTCAGGTGTGCGTGAGACCGATGCCGATACAGTACTCAGAGGCGCAAGATGTCAAGCAACTAGTTGATGAGATCACAGAGATCCTAGACCTTTACCATGTTGTTCCTCAGTTCGTTTACTGCGTTCGCAGCAAGGGTTCTCGATCCACCCGCACTATAGCCCGCATTCACGGTTTAGGGAAGATATGGCAAGAGGCTCTTCGCCGCCCGCCTTCCTACGCGATTGAGGTCATTTCAGAACAGTATGACATGCTGGGCGAGGGAGAGAAAGAGAAAACGTTGATCCATGAGCTCCTTCACATACCAAAAGGGTTCAAGGGAGGCTTCAGACCACACAAAGGCCTTGTTGACCAAAAATCTGTGGAGAGTCTCTTCAGGAGACTGCAGGAACAAAGGACGATCAGAAGGCGAAACGACAAGGAACACCAAGATTCAGAGTTGCATCCGTAGCTCGTGTGTTCTGTAAACCTTATTATAGTCGGCCTGTGATCTTCCTGAAGAGGCGTTAGACATTGACGGAAAGCCTAGTCGGGTACTGTGGGCTGTACTGTGGTGCCTGTGGCATCTACCAAGGAAGGATAAAACAAGCGGTTGAGAACCTTAGAAAGATTATGGGCTACTATGGCTTCGACAAGATCGCCTCGGAACTCATGACTTGGGAACAATCTTTTCAACACTACGCGGAATACGAGAAAGTCCTTGATGGCATAGTCAAGCTGTTCGGTGAATGTCCTGGATGTGTAAGTGGCGGAGGAGACCCAAACTGTTCAATTCGTCAGTGCTGCGCACCAAGAGGCTATGCGACCTGTGCGGAATGCGGCGACTTGGAAGAGTGCCCCAAACTATGGCGACGTGGACACATGAAAGAGTTGCAAAGGATCAGAGCTATGGGAGTCGAAGAATGGGCCAGACACATGCAGAAAAAGGTGGAGGCAGGCTACTGCGACATAGACGAAAAGATCAAGTGAATATATTCTGTCTCTAAAGGCTTGACCATTCAGTGTTGTTTTTCGAGATGTCTTCCCAGCACCTTTGGCAGATGGGTGTCATCCGTCCGTTGTAGTAGATGCTCAGCTCAATATCACTACTTCTGCAGTCTGGCTTCCACGGATTCATGCAGTGCACCCGAGACGACGTGGGACTTTCAAGCTTAGACGGTTCCTTTGTGATCACCCTCTTGCGCTTGTTGAAAGATTGCCTGTCAGTCTTTTTCTCGCATTCTTCTTCTTCGTCTTTGGGGAGAGATTCCCTCTCGGCTTCTGTCTCTAGCTTAGCCCCGACCTTGCTAGAAGAGTGTTCCTCCAGCTTGGTTTGGATAGGAAGGGCTGGCTCTGACCCTATCCTTGCTGATGTAGTCTCTCTGCTCCTAGCAGAGTCAAGTCCAAGGCTGATGATTCTGCTCCTCTGCTTCCAATACTCCTCCCCAATCTCTCCTAGGCGGTATCTAAGTTCAAGCTCCACAAGGACACTCTCAAGGATCCTCGTTTTTTCTGAAAGCCTGTCCTTCCAGAACGCTTCCTCTTTCTCCAGCGTTTCCTTCAAGTCTAAGGCAATATGTGCTACGCGGTCGACCTGCTTCTCCATGAAGTCAAAGGTGGTGACAGAGATTCTTCCGTTCTGCAGTAGTTTCTTTAGAGCCTCTTTCCTCTTGTCTCCCGACCTGATGTAGAAATCGAGAGCGCTGACTACCTTGGAGAAACTCATCCAAGCCCAGCCCATCTTAGGAGGCGGGGAGGGAGTTAAAACTTCTTTCCAACACGCCTGCATATCACGCGATATTATGCTGCGGGGCTTTGGCTGGAACCTGATGATAAGCCAAGATGAAAAACTGCGGCCTCTCTGGCGAAACATATCATCAAACAGTAAAAAGATGCCGAACGTATGTTGTGAGACCTTGAGGAAGCTTGCCTAAGACTATTCCTAAGCCTCGAGAACCGCTAGGTCCACATTTAGTTCCTTGGCGATGTTGATGATTTCGTCCCAGGTTCTCTCTGGCACGTAGATCCCCTCTCTAAGCCTTTTTTGTTCAGTTCTGTGTTCGGGTTCTCCCGGGGTAAATATCTCCGTCCACCCTGGTCTAAGCTTGGAAGACTTGACAGTCCGAATAAGATCGTCCACGCGCCTCTTGAACTCTTCAACATGCATAAAGCTCCGGATGTCTATAGCTTCGAAGAAGATGCTGTTACCCCTCTTGGCGGGTTCGTAGGCACAACCAGCTCCAGACAGGATGCCCGCCATAACCTCGACCGCAAGTGCTAGACCAAATCCTTTGTATCCTACGAAGTCTCCACCTAATGGAAGAAGGGCACCCCCGGCATAATAGTCTTCAGGGTCGTTGCTTGGGTTTCCGTCCCCGTCCACTATGCAGCCCTCAGGCAGTTTCTCCCCTTTGTGTAGTGTTACCCTGACTTTGCCTTCAGCGCAGACGCTTGTCGCTATGTCCAACACAAAAGGGGTTTCCTTGGAGGTTGGGAAGGCATAGCTGACTGGGCTCGTGCTCAGTAGCCGCTCGTATCCGCCGTAAGGCGCTACGCTCTTGATTGCGTTTGCCATGGCGATACCTATCATATCACTGTGCAGAGCCATCTCTGTGTAGTCCGCTAGTCTTCCGACGTGGTAGAGGTTGAATGCGCTTACAGCACCTACTGAACTCTCTCTTGCTTTGTTGATGGCCGTCACCATGGCCCTCTTCGCCACAACTTGGCCAAACCCCCAGTTACCGTTCAACAGAGCCGTGGAACATGTTTCTCGTACAACCTCGATTTCTGCGTCAGGTTTGATTTCTCCGCGTTCGATCGCCTTAACGTACTGGATGATGCGTATCACGCCGTGAGAGTCGTGCCCAGCAAGGTTAGCCTTGACGAGAAGGTTTGAAACCGAACGAGCGTCCTCTACCAGCGCCCCCGCGGCCACGAGGATGTCGGTTGCCAAGCTTTCTACGTGCCCTACCGTCAGAACCGGCATCATGTCTTCCTCCAATGTGTGAACGCTAATTCCATTCAGACCGGCAATAAAAAGCTGCTTGTTCTGACACCACGTGATTTCTCGGCGCCATTCTTTCCCATAAGGTTTTATGGACTCTTCTCAAGCATATTGCTGAGGGTTTGTCGTTGAACAAGAGGGATGTCAGTTACTGCGAGGATTGCTTGGTCGTCTGCGGCCAAGACGTGTACGTTTATGGCGGAGAGATCCACTACTTCAGGATTCCGAACGAGCTCTGGCTGGACCGTCTTTTGAAAGCCAAACGGTGCTTTTTGAACACAATAGGGGCTTACGTGGCTTGGAACTGGCACGAGGAAAAGGAAGGTGTGTTCGACTTTTCTGGAGACCATGACCTAGACCGCTTCCTCGAGATATGCAAGGAATTGGGTCTCTATGTAATAGTGCGTCCTGGTCCCTATATCTGTGCGGAATGGGATGGAGGAGGGTTTCCGGCATGGATCTGGACCAAGAAGATGGCATATAGATCCACAGACCCAGCATTCCTAGGACAAATCTCAAGATGGTATGATATGATCTGTCCGATCGCAAGGAGACACCTTGTCACACAGGGAGGATCCACGATACTCTTCCAGATTGAGAATGAATACTTCTGGGGCAACGTTCCCTACCTTCTTAGAATGGCTGAGATTGCCAAGGAAAGGGGGATCACTGTTCCCATAGTTCATAACGTTGACAGGCCTTTGCGAGGAACCAACGTGATAGACTCGCTAGACTTCTATCCCTCCGTGTGGCAGATAGAAGGAGTGCAGACAGGCATCGACTTGCTTATAGAAGAGCAACCCGGCAAGCCTCCGATCGTCATGGAGCTAGAAGGCGGATGGTTCTCGGTATTTGGCGGATCACTGCCTACAGCTAGAGGTAGCTTCCCCGCAGAGTGGACTGACATACTAGCCAAGACCTGTATAGCCAAGGGCATAAACGGGATAAACTTCTATATGTTTCACGGTGGAACCAACTTCGGATACTGGACGGCAAAGGGCATAACGACAACCTACGACTGCGAAGCTGCCGTTCGAGAATGGGGTGAGCTCGGCGAACGTTACTGGGTCGTGAGACTTATCGGCGGGTTCCTCAAGTCATTCGGCAATATTCTAGTTCACTGCAAGCCTGCCGAAGGGCTCGTGGAATCATCGAACAATAATGTCGATGTATTCTGCAGAGAAGGCGAGAGAGGCTCGTTCATATTCGTCAGAAACATGGGGGAAGATGCCGGGTCAGTGAGACTTAGGACATCCCTAGTCGAGTTCGGTGAGATCCCAGTTGAAGGAAGCATCCATCTGACGCCAAGATCGATGCTCGCATTGCCCGTCAACTGCTATCTTCGGAAGCCTGAGGCAACACTAGCCTACTCGACATCGCAAGTCTTCCTGATTACAGAGATGAAGGACCGCACAGTTCTCGTTTTGTATGGATCGAAAGGCACACAAGGTGAGCTGTGCCTTAGGCTTGAAGAGAAACCTGTGGTTGTGGGCGACATAAGGCATGAATGGAATAGCAGACATAAGGTACTTCGGCTTAATTATGTTCATCCAGATACCGAGAAGGTCTTTTTGGTTCGACTTAGAGCGCCCCTTGAGCTTATCATAACCAACGAAGAGAGAGCGGCCAGAACTTGGCTTCCCTGCTTCGGTGACGAGGAGATGCCGATGGTCTCGAACCTTTACTTCCTGAGGGAGTGGGAAGTCCGAGACCAGTCTATCAGCCTCCTCGCTGAGCTCGAGCCGCAAAAGCGAACGGAAATCAGCATAGTTGTACCCAGAAAGGTACGAGATGTAATGGTGAATGTGCGCAGAATCGGCTTCTCCCATGACAAAGACACCTCTATCCTTTCGTTCTCCCTTACCACTAAAGAGTCACCGAACTTAGTCCAGAACCTGAACGGTACATGGAAAGCAAGAGCTGAACTCTTAGCAAAAGAGGTCGACTATGACCATTCTCAATGGCAGAGTTGGATTCCTGGAATGCCGCTAGAAGCTTTAGGCTACATGAAGAACGGGTACTCTTGGTATAGGTGCGCGTTCAAAGCGCCTCAAACGATGAAGAACGCGGTTCTTAGCATTCCCGAGATAAGGGATTGCGGAATAGTTTTCGTTAACGGCAAGTTTGTCGGAAAAGGAATAGGGAAGATCTCAGTAGATATTGGGGACACATTGAAGAAAGACGAAGAAAACGTGCTTGCAATCTGTGTTGAAAGTGTCGGGCACTGCAACATTCCCTGCCTGACAAAGGATGGCAACGGAATTCTATCTCCTGTGTATCTTTCAGAGGAGGAGAAGGTTGAACTGAGGGACTGGAAGCTCAGGATCGCCTCGGTTGAGATGAAGCCAGGGCTCCCAACTTCGATTGACGTTTCCCGAATGCTCATGAACAACGAAACCCCAGAGGAAGTCTTGCCCATCACAAATGACAGGGAATGGGAAACCCTCATGATCTCCTCCCCGGAAGAGCTGACCAAGAGATTCTCAGCTGAAGCAGATCGGCTCAAGATTCTCTGGCTCCGAGCTTGGGTGCGCATCCCAAAGAAGCATAAAGGGAAGTCCGCAGTTCTGAGTCTTAAGAACATGAGGCCTGGAACATACAAGCTCTACGTCAATGGTGCCGTCAGATCTTTTTCGAGCTGGACCATGAGTGCATCTGGTTTGGCAGGGACGGTTGACATCGACATAACCGAATCAGTAAAGCTGGGGGAACCAAACCTTCTAGCTTTGGCCCTTTACACAATGAATGCTCTCCCAACACCCTTGCCCCGAAGCTTTCCCGAACTAGTCATCTACGGTCACAGAATCGAGGGAGATTGGAAGGTAACAGAAGGCTTACATGGTGAACGCGAAAAGTGGTTCTCACCTGAACTAGACGACTCAGACTGGGAAGAGGTCCAAGCTTTCAGGTTACAGAAAGATCTAAGGTCACCTTTCAACGGGATCATCTGGTATAGGAAGAGATTCAGACTCAAAGGCGATCCGGAGTATGTCGCTCCCCTAAGGCTCACTCTCAATGAGGTCAAGTCGAAGTGCCTGATATATCTGAACGGGCATTTGGTCGGACGATATGCCGATATCGGTCCTCAGAAAGATTTCTACTTGCCAGAGCCTTGGCTGAAGCAAGAGAACGTACTTGCATCAGCTGTTGAGTGCTTCGAAAGAGACGGAATGACTGGTGACATAGTAGTCTCGCCTTACTACGTTAGGGAAAAGGCGGAAATCAGAATCGAACTGGGATGACGATGCAAAACGAACTACCAGAGAGATATACTGCTTTGCCCATCTCTTATAGGCGAAGGAGGCTAAGCGTTGAAGCTAATCTACGTAGTAATTGACGGCATGGGAGACCTGCCGATCAAAGAACTGGGCGACCGGACGCCTCTCGATTTTGCTGAAACCCCTCACATGGATTTCCTAGCGAGCAAGGGGAAACTCGGACTTATGCGTACCGTGGGAAAGCAGATAGCGCCTGAAAGCGATGTGGCTGTGATCTCGATTCTCGGCTACGATCCCTACAGGTACCATGTCGGAAGAGGACCACTTGAGGCTTACGGCTCCGGCCTAGAGATGGAGAACGGAAACCTTGCCTTGCGATGCAACTTTGCAGCACTTGGTCAGGGAAGAACAATCATTGATCGAAGGGCCGGAAGGGACCTCACAACAAGAGAAACTATGGAACTAGCTGACGCAGTTAACAAGCAGGTCAAGCTGGAGTCCCATCCGGCAGAGTTCGAGTTCAAAAGTACACTTGGGCACAGAGGGGTCTTGGTAATTCGAAGCAAGAGAAAGAGATCTCTTTCCGGGGGGGTAACGAACACTGACCCGGCCTATGAACGGGTCGCTGGGCTAGGCGTGGCAAAGACGGCTGTTGAGCTGGTTCTGAACGATTGTCACCCTCTCAAAGACACCGAAGCTGCAAGGCTGTCCGCAAGTCTTGTGAACGAATTCACCCGCAAGAGTCATGAAGTCTTAGACCAGCACAAAGTGAACTTGAGACGCGCTGCTGAGGGGAGGATGAAGGCAAATGTCATACTGACACGAGACGCTGGAGACCGGTTGCCGAGGTTCTTCAGCATTAGCGAACACTACGGCGTCAAGTTCGCATGTTTGGCAGATATGCCTGTTGAAAGAGGCATCTCTAGATTAGCTGGAATGCATCTTGTTGAGCTTCCACCGCCTTCCGGCAACACCAAAGCGGACTGTAAGCTAAGAGCGAGCAGACTATTGGCCATTCTTCGAGACTTCGACTGTTTCTACATCCATCTTAAAGGTCCTGACGAGCCAGGGCACGACGGTGAATGCGAACGCAAAGCACAAAGCATCGCTGACATAGACAGGTATTTTTTGGGAGACCTTCTGCCCAGAATAGTGTTAGAAGAGACTCTTATGTGTATCACAGCCGACCATTCTACCCCTTGCCAGCTCAAGGCGCATAGTGACGATCCTGTGCCGCTGCTTATATCTGGATGCCGGACGAAACCCGATGGAATCAGGAGTTTCTCTGAAAAAACCTGCGCTAAAGGAAGCCTAGGCATGCTGGAAAAAGGGACTCAACTCATGCCTATGCTCATGCGTTTCCTAAAGGAGAGCAAAGACCCCTTTTAGCTTTGGACATCATCATGCATTAACGAGCTCAAGCGACTGGGCAAGAAGCCTTTATTAGATCCGGGAACCGACTATCTCCTCTGACGGCGGGTCTTAGGCGGGGGGCTAGGGGTCCCTTGAGAGGCTACGTGAGCTTCATCCGTAAATCCCCTATACGACGGGCCGAGATCCGAGGCGAGGCTCAGAAGATCATGGGGCGCCTTAGCCGTCCATCTATGAGCATCCGTCCTCTTGGGCTGACGGTCGCGGGAGTGTCCTTCGTAAGGAGGACGCAAATGCGTTTGCCAGGTGAATCTGGCCAGGACCGGGAGGGAGCAACCTAAGCTTGGACGTTCAGCGCTCAGAGGGGTGCGGGTGTGAGTGAAGAGGCTGAAGGAACCCTTTGAACACTATGCGTCGGACCCCGGTGACCCGCCGTCTCGATACGAAGGCTTTCTTTCTGCGCAAGCTCAGAAGGGGGCATGTCAAGAGCCTATCTTCTTCCCATTCGTTGGTGAGCTCGCGTATTCATTGCTGCTTCAGTCTGTGCAGCAATTGACAGGTTTGACATGTCATCCCTGTCGTGGGTTCGCCACAGGTTTTGCACTTCTTCAGTGACATGTTCTTGGCTGTTCTTTTGACTGCTTTCCGGATCCTTTCCGTTGAGCTGTAGGTCGTGTACTTCGTGCCCGGATGCTTCTCTTCGAGTCTATTCAGAATACGGCGCACGTCGTTTCTCAGTGCGTCTGCGGCATATGGGCAAGGCATCTCTTGGAATGGTATATGCTTCAGATGGGCATAAAAAGCGACCTCTCTCTCAAGGACTTCGCTCATGGGTTTCACTCTTGGGACGACGCTCGCTTCTGCCAAGTCGGACACAGACTCAGACCTGAATATTCTGGACGAGTCTCCATGGATAATGTTCAGAAGGAAGGTTTGCACTTCGTCATCCAAATTATGAGCTGTGGCGATCTTGTCTGCTTTAGCTTCTCGTGCTGCAATGTTTAGAGCTCGTCGTCTCAGGACGCCGCAGTAGGCGCAAGGCGTGAGCCTTCTGCCTTTTGTTTTCTCTACCACACCGTCCATAGTGCATCCAAAGAGCTCCTTGAAAGACACGATGATATGCTCGACGCCGAGATCTGCGCAGTTTCTCGCCGCTATCCCTATGGCTTCGTCCCGGTAGCCCGCTATCCCCTCATCGACAGTGATGGCGCACAACGAAACCTTCGGAAAGCTCTGTTCAATCTTGGACAGAATATGTAGGAGGCTGACGCTGTCTTTTCCTCCTGAGACTGCAATAGCTATCCTGTCGTCGATCTCAAACATATCATACTTGCCGATTGTAGTCCGAACCTTTCCCTCGACAGACCGGAGGAAACACCTCTTGCAGAGCCTCTCCCCGGAGTGACGACGGGCGTAGATGGGCTCTATCCGTATGCATACTGAACACCTAATCATGCTCCTTTCCATCCAGAGCAGGAGATGCTGACCATAGGGCTTTTGCTTGGCGCAGGATTGCGTCGTTGATCTCTATGCGTAACCTTCATCAACAGTCTCCTCAGCTTTCCGTCACGGCGAGGGCGTATTTAAGTAGTTGCATTAGAGGGCTCCAAAGGATACTTTTGGGCTTTTCTGCCGAAAACATAAAGGCGTCGCGCGGGGATATCCTATGCAAGAGAATGCACCCACAGAATGGAGACGCCTAGACTTGGCCAAGAAGCCCTTGACACGCGCTGAGAGGCTCGAAGTGGTCTACAGCGAGAAGCACTGGAAGCTGCTTAATAACTTGAGAGCTCGCGCAGCTGAAGTGATGGTAGCTCTTAGTCGGTCTCATATACACTCTGTAACCCATGGAAGCATAGCGAGAGGCGACGTCTCAGCTAGGAGCGATGTTGATGTTTTCATTCCAGAGATGACTTCCTCCTTCGCAATAGAAACAGCGCTTGAAAGGGCTGGCTTCCCGATCAGTAGACGAGTTCTCGTTCAAGCCACACCTACCTACTCCCTCAAAGGCTTCATCGAGATCGATGATAGGAGATGCGTCTCCTTTTCCTTGTCAAGACTGCGGAAGACAGAAAGAGAATTCTACAGGTTCGGCGGAGAAGCCGTACTTCAGACTCTGAAGGAAAATACCCGAGTTCCAGGCGTCGACAAGAGACTCATGCTCATAGAGCCAACAGCCAGTGGGCACGTGGAAAGCTCGGTCATCGCAAACGAAGAGATAGTCGCTAGCATCTTGGGCATCTCCGTTGATACTGTTCTGAACAGGGTTCACGTGCTTCTTCGCCGAGACAAGGTGGGAAGAACGGGTCTCTTCATCGAAAGAGATCTGACGCCTGACGAGACATTTGATTCTGTTCTGAAGAAGCTCGAGGACGAGAAACCTTCAGTCCGCAGAAGGCTAAGAACAGTCTGAGAAAGCAGCAACCACCTCACGCAAGGATATCGTGAAGGAAAACTTTCATAGGACCAAACTTCCCGCCATAGTTGCCTGCCGATATTCTGACGATGCCTGGAACCTTAACTGCAACTCTTATGCCTTCAGCCATGGCTTTCTTGATACAGTCTAAGTTAAGCCCGTTTACCACGATCTCGTAAACGCTGTTGGCGTCCTTGGGAACCAAGCTATCGGGGATCTTCTCTTTAAGTTTGGGACAGAAGGGATGATTTGTTGAAGCTGGAAGCTTGTACTTTAAAGACCCAACCTTTGAGCCAGACCTACAGACTCCGCCCGGGAAGGGCATGATCACGCCTTCCACTTTGCTGCGGATCGACTCGACAGCTTCCTCTGCTGCTTTGAGCCCTGATGGCATGTCCTTGGCGAAGATGAGAAAGTTTCCTCCAGCGACTGCTTTTGCCGTGCCGAAGCTGCTTTCAACGATGAACTCACCCTCCATCACTGGGATACGCCAGACCGTTCTGCCCGCAAGCTCGTCTTTCTTCTGGAAACCATCGCCAAAGAAGCGGAGGCTTCTGCCTACCTTCAATCTCCGAGTAGCCTTGGGCAGACCGTTAAAGGCCGCTGTTGTGGGGCAAGTCATCACGCACTGGCCGATCCTCGCGATCATCTGCTTCTTGAGGTCCCTTCGGCTAGTGTGGTATATCTGGATAAGAGTACCAATCCTGCCATCTGGAGTTTCGCTGGCAGGCACAAGGCGTTCTATGCCCGCCTCAGCTGGTGAGCCTATGATTGATGAGCCGTACCCTGTGGCGACCTTGGCCGCTGTCAAGGCCCACTTCTCGTTCTGAGCGGTTATCAAAACCCTCCCAACCCACATTTCAAAGAGCTCTGCGAACGTGTCTTCAACCTCGACGCCATTAAGATCAAACATATGCCGCACCTCAGCGATACGTACCCTGGATCCGCTAGATTCATGACACAACTTTGGCGTAATGGTACGTGCGCCAACCTTTTAAGTTTAGTGACGTGGAAAAGTATCGTAAAGCTGAAGTACTCAGAGTCACATATTGTCCGTTGGGAGCGTCTCAACCTTTATGGCCAAGTGGGAAAGAATCAAGTATAAGCCGATACCAGTGCGAAACCTGCTCGTGGAGATGAAGAATCTTTCTGAGATCATGCTTGACCTGGCTTATTCTGCGGCCCTTTTCAACAGTAAAGAGCTCGCCAAGGATGTCTTGGAGCTGGAACAACGAGTTGACACATTGGCTTACCTCCTTAGGATGAACACGATGATAGCGGCCAGAGACGCCAGAGACGCCGAGTCCCTTATCGGCGTGTCCATTGTTGCGTCGTCCACGAACAAGATATCAGATGCGGCAGGCGATATAGCCCACATAGTGCTGCGTGAGATAGGCATCCACCCCCTAGTTAGAGAAGTGTTCAAGAAGGTTGAGGAGAACCTCGGCAGAACCGAAATCAAACCCAACTCCGTACTAGTGGACAGAGCGCTTGAGGATCTTGAGTTGGCTGCTAGGATGGGTGTCGACATAATTGCTATACGCAGAGGGGAGGAATGGGTGATCAACCCCAAGCCGCATGAACTGATACTCAAGGGCGATGTGCTCATAGCTCGTGGAACTCCTGATGGCATCGAAGAACTCAATGAGCTTGCAGCGGGCATATCACAGGAATGGGTGGATTGAAGGCAATGGCAGAGAACCACTTCCAGAAGATAGTCGACACTCTTGTTGTGCTGAAGGATACTTCAGAACTCATGCTGGACCTTGCATACTCGTCTATCCTCTTGAACAACCGCGAATTGGCGCAGGATGTTCACGAACTCGAAGAATACATGGACAACCTTCATACTGAGCTTGAGTTCATGGTCCTTTCGAGCGGCTTCAAACCAGAGGAATCAAAAGACTTTCTCGGCTTGATAAGGCTTGGCGTCGTAACTGAGCAGATAGCGGACGCGGCAGCCGAGATTGCTGAGGTCGTTCTTTATGGACTTGAACCCCACCCTGTCCTAAAGCTCGCAATCGAAGACGCTGAAGAGACTGTGACATCAGCCCGAGTCTCAGAACACTCTGTGCTTGCTGGTAAGGCTCTGAAGGAGACCAGGGTCGCTGACGAAACCGGCATGTGGGTGCTCGCAATCAAACGAGGAAAGATGTGTATTCACCCTAAGCCAAATACGGTGATAGAAGCCGGAGATGTCCTGATCGCCTCAGGGTATGCCGAGGGAGAAGATGATTTCAAAAGGTTAGCTTCGGAGAAACGAACCCCTAGGATAGCGCCGAGCCATCCCAGCAAGCGACGTGTGCCTTGAGTCCAATCGAAGCTCGTGCCAACACTTATGCCTTAGTAATTCTTTCGAGTGAAACATGTTCTTGGTGATGATCGACACCGTGCATCGGTAGGTTGATAAATTGGTAGATGAATCTCTATGACAAGCTTAGCTGAGGGTTGAGTTGAAAGTCTTAGTCGTGACTGGAAGGACGATAGATCAGGGCTGCGGGAAGGAGTCTGGTAAGCTCTCAGAAGAATACATGGGCAACGTTGCTCTCTGCGAGATAAACCCAGAAGACATGGACAAGCTCAAGATACGAGACGGCGGAAACGTAAAGGTTACTACTAGATACGGCTCAGTCGTAGTTAGAGCGAAGAAATCACGGAGAACAAGAACTCCTAGCACCGTCTTCATTCCTTACGGTCCATGGACTAACACGGTCTTTGCATCAGCGACTAACGCCACGGGCATGCCCTTGCTAAAAGGTGTGGAGGCGGATATCGAGGCCACAGATGAAAAGATTCTGACTCTGCACGAACTCCTCAACCAGTCATATAGCAAGTGAAGGCATTCTGGAAGGGACCATCATTGCCGGTTGTGTCCGGGGTTGTCTGTCCCGTCTGTGGATGTTGCTGCGACGATATCGAAGTAACCGTAGAAAACGAACGAATAGTCGAAGTAAGAAACGCCTGCGCCATGGGTGCAGCGAAATTCGAGAGCTTTGGCAACCACCGGAACACAACTCCCCTCGTTAGGAAGAACGGAAAGCTCGTTGAAGCTTCGCTTGACGAATCCATAGCAAAGGCAGCGGAGATTCTCGCAAAGGCTTCTTACCCTATTCTCTATGGTTGGAGCTCAACCAGTTGCGAAGCCATAAGAACTGGCTTAGAGTTGGCTGAACAGGTGGGTGGCCTCATAGACAACACTTCGACGATCTGTCACGGCCCGTCGATTCTCGCCGTGCAAGATGTGGGCTTGCCGGCGTCCACTCTAGGGCAAATACGGCACCGAGCGGACCTCATCATATACTGGGGAAGCAACCCTTGGAGTGCCCACCCTCGCCACATGGAGAGATACACTGCTCTTACCGAAGGAAGGTTCCAGAAGAGCGTCTGGAGAGGACTTCTGCTCCGTGTGCAAGCAAGCTCAATCAGCAAGAGAATCCTGAGAGTCGCCGAGCTAGTTCTTAAGCGCGGCTCCCATCGCTTGCCTTCCGATGTGAGCGCACCTCAACAGGCTCTCTCAGCAGAAGAGAGAAAGGTAATCGTCGTGGATGTTCGAAGAACACGTTCAGCCGACCTAGCCAACTACTTCGTCCAAGTCGAGCCTGGGAAAGACTTTGAAGTTCTTCAAGCGCTTCGAGCACTGGTCAGGGACGAAGAGCTCGATGCCGAAGAAGTCGGGGGAGTTCCAGTCGAAACCCTTGAAGAGATAGCTGAGGCTATGGTCAACTGCAGGTTTGGCGTTATCTTCTTCGGACTGGGACTCACAATGAGCCGCGGGAGAAACCGCAACGTTGAAGCAGCGATCAGGTTGGCTAGAGACCTGAACAAGCGGACGAAATTCCTCATCATGCCCATGAGGGGACACTTCAACGTCGCTGGAGCGGACACTGTCTTCACCTGGCAGACAGGTTACCCATACGCTGTCGACTTCTCCCATGGTTACCCTCGCTACAACCCCGGAGAGACCTCGGCTGTCGACGTGCTGAGCCGTGGAGACTCGGACGCGGCGCTTGTTGTAGCATCCGATCCCGTCTCAAACTTCCCTAGGGAGGCTGTGGCCAATCTGGTCAGAAAGGAATTGATAGTTGTTGATCCTCATCTTTCCGCCACAGCATTGATGGCTGACGTAGTGATCCCGTCAGCCCTTGTAGGGATTGAGGCTGAAGGAACGGCCTACAGAATGGATCACGTCCCGCTGCCGCTGAAGAAAATCGTTGATCCACCTGAAGGCTGTCCACCAGACGAGAAGATACTGGGCATGATACTGAACGAAGTACGACGAATCAAGAACTCGGAAATCTGACGCGTCTCGGAAGAACGACTTGGGATGATCCGTCGTCCCAGCATCAAGGAAGCGCAGAGAGAAGAGCAGATCGGGCCTTTGTTACATCGGTCACAGATTGGAAGGGACTGGCGTCAGAGGAGAGATGTCGTAGATCCCGTAAGGCCTGTAGCTTCGAGAAAAGATTTTAACTGTCTACTAGAATAGTGAATCTCGCCTTGAGATGTTGCCCACCGCATTTGAGCGAATGTCTCGGCTTCTCGAAGATTTCGTTCAGCTAGAATCGCAAGATAGGCGTGTTGCAGGGATCCTTGTTTTTGGCAGCTTCGTCAAGGGGAAGGTACGCGCGACAAGCGACCTTGACCTTCTTGTATTGCACAGGGATATCGATGAATATTCTAGGACAAGACAGATCAAGAATGGTACATACTTTGAGGTTCACAGATGGCCTCTTGCCACGTTTGCCAGACCGTTTTCTGGCCGGTCTGGAGGTGCATTTCAGGACGCTTTCTGCTTTGAAGTGATGAGAAATGGACGGATACTATATGACCCGGAAGGGGTCTTGCAGAGGTTCAGGATATACGCCCAGACACATAGACTGCCTTTGTCTCATGCAGAATGGTTTGTCCAGAGAGCCCAAAGGAACCTAAGACTTGCAGACAGTCTTCTCAAAGCTGCAGAATTGGAGGGTGCCGAACTTGAGTTGAGGAAAGCTGCTGAAGAACTTGCTAGAGCCGTACTACTTGAGAACGATGTTCTTGAGTTGATTCCGCCAAAGAACCTTGTTCCTAGCTTGAGAGATAAGGCTTCAGGTTTCTACGGGACATTTCGGGCAGTTCATAACATAGAGAAGATCGATGTCGAAGATGTAGAAGTAGCCATTCACGAGGTTTCGCACTGGGTGGACAGAACAGCTGAAGAGATACGCTGTCAAGGCAGACAAGACTTGCTGAAGCTAGGTAGCACAGTCCATGGTTCACGGACCGAACTGCTTAACGCAAGAGACTGCCTGGAGAATGGAGACATTGAAGCAGCCGTCCTCGAGGTGAGGTACTCAGCGATGCTCTTGGCATCTTTCATTGTCACCATGATTCAAGGCTCTGGAAGTGGCTCGCAATCGAGAACCCAAAGTGACAGATATGTTCTGCTAGCTCGAAGCAGCCATCCTTTCGCGGAGACTCTCAAAGCCATCATGAATTTCTCACGCGACAAGACCAAGCTCCGCAAGCATATCGATGCCTTGGAGGATGCTGCTGGAAGCCACTAGAGAATTCCTCAGGGACTTCCCGAAAGGTATTGCGAGGTTGTTCTCCATTGCGCTTAAGTAATGGAGGCTACATTCTCACTTGCTGATACTCGGAGGTGCACCGCGCTCGGAAAGGTTCTGGTCACTGCAGCGTGGCCGTACATCCAACACGTGCTTCATCTAGGGAACCTCTTGCCTATCCTCTCGGCCGATGTGATTGCCAGATATCACCGACTTAAGGGAGATGAAGTCCTTTTCGTGAGTGGATCGGATGTGCATGGAACACCTATAGAAGTTGAGGCTGTAAGACAGGGAATCTCGCCCAAGGAACTGACAGAACGAAACCACCGGGCAGTGTCTCAGTTGTTCGAGAAATGGGCGATCTCCTTCGACAACTACACCCACACGGAAAGTGCTGTCCACAAGGAATTCGTGAGAGACTTCCACCGCAAAGTAGAGAAAAACGGATACGTCTTCACTCAAGAGACCGAGCTGCCATACTGCAAGAAATGCGAACGGTTTCTGCCCGACAGGTTCGTCGAGGGCACATGCCCATACTGTGGGGACAAGGGTGCCAGAGGAGACCAGTGCGAACAGTGTGGCAGACTTCTAGACCCAACAAAGGTCATAGAAGCCCACTGCACAATCTGCGGAACACGACCCGCTTTCCGCTACGTAATCCACTGGTACTTCGACCTCCCAGTGTTCGCTGAGCGACTTCTAGCGTTCATTGAGAACAACAAACAGCTTCCTGACAATGCCCGCAACTTCAGCCTGAACTACATTAAAGAAGGGTTGAAGCCACGACCTTTGACTAGAGACAGTGAATGGGGGATACCTGCGCCTTACAACGGCGCTGATGGCAAGACCCTCTATGTCTGGTTCGAGAACGTTCTGGGCTACATCTCGGCGACGATCGAATACTTCATTAGGCACGGGGTCCCTGAGAAGTGGAGAGAATACTGGTTTGACAAAGACGCGAAAACCCTCTTCTTCATAGGCAAGGACAACATCCCCTTTCATACACTGATTTTCCCAGCGCTCTTGCTCGCTACTAACGAAGGGTACAACCTTCCGTGGAACATAAGCACAAACGAGTTCCTGAACTTCGAGGGACAAAAGTCATCAAAGAGTCGCAGAGTCGGAGTCTGGATTGACGAAGCCCTTGAGACATTCCCAGCTGACTATTGGAGATACACGCTCATCGCAATACGCCCTGAGACCAAAGACACAGACTTCACTTGGAAGACGTTTCTCGAGAAAGTGAACTCAGACCTTAACGATACTTTGGGGAACTTCGTTCACCGCACGCTCAAGTTCATCAACAGCTACTACAAAGGGAGGATTCCTGAACCCAGCGAACTAGACGGCCTTGACAATCAAACACTCCAGTCAGTTCACAAGACCTTTGGGGAAGTAGATAGAGCGTTACAGGGGATCCTACTGCAGACAACGGTCCGCCAAATCATCGAGCTGAGTCGCGAAGGAAACAGGTATCTCAACGAGAAGAAGCCTTGGAAGACCAGCAAAACAGACCCGAAGTCGACTGCGAACACCTTGTTTGTTGCAGCTCAGATCGTCAGCGCTCTTTCAGTGTTGATTGAACCGTTCACGCCTTTCACAGCTAGGGAACTTCGTGGCTTCCTGAACCTGCCCGAGAAAGTGCAGTGGCAAGACGCCATCAAACTGGTTCCCGCAAATCACAAGATAAAAGAGGCTGAGCCCCTCTTCCGCAAGGTAGAGGCTTCAGAAGAAGGATTGGAGGAAATGGTAGAGAAAGCTAGATCGGCTTCGCAGAAGGTATCGTTCGCAGATTTTTCAAAGCTCGATATTCGTGTCGGAAAAATAGTTAAGGCCGAAAAAGTCCCCAGATCAAGCAACCTGTTTAAACTCAGTATCGACATCGGCAGCCCCAATCTGAAAACAGCTGTAGCCGGGATTGCCAGGTACTACGCTCCCCAAGAGCTCGAGGAACGCCAGATAGCCGTGATAGTGAACTTGGAACCTAGGAAGATATTCGGGATCGAGTCCAACGTCATGATCCTCGCAGCACAGGACGAGAAGAGCGTTGTGATACTTCAGCCTGAAAAGCCTATCAAGACCGGAAGCGAGATAAGCTAGGAGTAACCCCGCGAAAGGCAAATCCAAGTGAGCATTTTGCCGCTCAAGATTGACCTTCACGTTCATACGAGCTACTCTCACGACTGCCTGACAAGCCTCGATAGCGTGATCTCTTTTGCACAGAAACGACGCTTAAACGGTGTTTCCATAGCAGATCATGATACAATTGAAGGCGCTCTAAGACTCCTAGAGATGGCGGGCACAGGGTTGATCATAATCCCAGGGATCGAGGTGTCAACAAGCCAAGGGCACCTACTGGGCATCAATGTTACCACGCCAATCCCTCGGGGACTTAGCATAGTGGAAACCGCTGCCAGAATACACGAAGCCGGCGGTATTGCTGTCGCTGCTCACCCGTCTTCGCCATTCAAACATGCTATAGGCCTTGACGAACGACTCATCTCATACGGTGTGGACGCGGTTGAGACTGTCAATTCAACGAATTTCCCGTTCTTTCTACTGAACTACTTGGACAAGCGGCTCGCCAGACGCACAGGGCTTCCGGTGACTGGAGGAAGCGACGCCCACTTACCTGAGGCCATAGGACTAGGCTACACTTTGATAGATGAAACGGGAACTGAAACAGACATTGACGCTGTGGTCCAAGCCATCAAGAGGGGAAGGTGCGTTCCCATTGGTAGGCCAATGCCGTGGAGACTGAGGCTGCGGAAGATTACACTAATGAGCAGTAAGCCTCCTGCGCACTAGAGCTGGTACAGGCCTAGGTCCATGGTTAGGGGCTTCACAGTTTCTTCGGCGGCATCCAACTCGTAGATCTCGGGTACAGCTGAACCGTATCCGCCGTACACGTACTGGGATCGGACCCCAGTCATGACGAGCGTGACTTTCAGGTTTCCCGCTAGGCTTGGGTCGACTCTGGCCCCCCAGATGATCAGAGCATCATCGCTCATCATTTGGGTAACGATTTCGCCTACTCTATTGGCTTCGTCTATGGTCATCTGCTCGTCGCCTGAAACGTGGATTAAAGCTCCTTTCGCGCAGGTATAGTCGACATCTAGCAAAGGCATGTCCAAAGCTTTCTGCACTGCTTCTTCGGCTCTGTTGGGCGCGTCTGATTGCCCCACACCAGCCACAGATATGCCACCCTTCTTTACGATTGTTCTGAAATCCGCGAAGTCTAGGTTTATCAAGCTCGGCGCGGAAACTATCTCAGTGATTCCCGCGATCATGTTCGCCAAGACACCGTCCCCAACTCTGAAGGCTTCATTTAGCGGCAGCTGTGGAACGAGACGTATCAGCTTGTTGTTATCTATCACTATGACAGTGTCACATTCCCTTCGCATTTCGGTAAGCCCCTTAACGGCGTAGGCGATCCTTCCCTTTTCAATCTTGAAAGGCATTGTTACAACCCCGATGACAATGGCCGCCTTGTCCCTAGCCATCCTAGCAACAACAGACGCGGCACCTGTGCCAGTCCCACCTCCCATGCCAGCTGTGACGAAGACTATGTCCACATCCTCCAGAACTTTTCCAACTAGCTCAGCGGACTCCTCAATCGCTGCCCTTCCAACGCGAGGGTCTCCACCTGAACCCAGTCCACGTGTTAGCTTTTCTCCAATCAGGATCTTCTGCTTCGCGTGTGTGGCTTTCAAGTGTTGCATATCAGTATTGATGGCGATGCATTCAGCGCCCACAATATTGGACTCAGTCAGACGACTCACCGTGTTGTTTCCCGCCCCCCCAACGCCCAGAACCATTATCCGACAGGAGCCGGGCTCCCGAAGCCCTTCAGGGATCGTCTCGTCCCACGTGAATTGCAGCGCCTTGTCAGCTATCTTTGTCATCCTTTTCCCTTCCCCATAGCTCCATGGCAATCAAGTCCCTGATGGCCACGCGGATAGCTTCCGCTCTATGCGGATAGTACCGCTTGTTCACCAGCTCCTCGAGTGCCTCCAAGTATGGTTCGGGAAGATATATTGTGATGAGTTTCACTCTCTCACCTACGGACTATAAGTCAAACAGATGGCAATAAGTGTCTGCATAACATGATTTAATCATGATTCAATCATGAATGAACCTTCCCTTTATAAAGTTGCACCGAGATAGGCCACTACACCCTCCTCTTTTATGTAAAAAAGGCACGATCGATCCAAATCGTTTTCTCTTAACGCTACAACTCCGGCGCTTAGAGTGCGCAGTCAAGTATATATATCGTGCCCGCATGGATTTGCTTGATAAGGTTGGTCCCTGATGTATTTTCAAGCGTTCAAGGGTTGTCGAACGCTTCCTCTGCGGAGTGTCCCGCCGCTGGTCTGTTCTATGTAGAGAATTACGGGTGCGCAGCCAACTCCTTTGATCTAGGTGTTATAAACGCCCTCTTGATCAATGCGGGATACCGGCCGGTCAGTAGGCCTGATCAGGCAAGTGTCGTTGTCGTGAATACCTGCGGGGTGAAGAAACCTACTGAGGACAGGATCATTGGAAGAATACGACTCCTCAACCAAATCAACAAACCTCTGGTGATTGCAGGTTGTCTTCCAAAGATCAACTTGGAAGCTGTGCTGAGAGCAGCACCAAACTTCTCTGCCATCCTTGACCCTTGGAGCGTCGATAAGATACTCTTAGCCGTGGAAGAAGCTGTCAGCGGTGGGAAGAATAGGATATACTTCTCTCAAAAGCCCATCCAGAAGTTGGACCAGCCTAGAATGCGGCTCAACTCTACAATCGAGATCGTGCAAGTCTCTGAAGGATGTACCCGCGCCTGTGCCTTCTGCTGTGTAAGGCTTGCCAGAGGCGCGCTTTTCTCCTATCCAGTAGAGAAGATAGTTCGAAGGATCACTCAAGCAGTCTCGGAGGGCGCGAACGAGGTTTGGCTCACTTCCCAGGACAATGGAGCTTACGGTCTAGACATCGGCACCAATATCGCTGAGTTGCTCTACCAGTGTTGCCAAGTCGCGGGGAAGTTTCTGATCCGAGTCGGCATGATGAATCCTGACCATGTACTTGGGATGCTTCCTGAGCTAGTCCGCGCATACAAGCAAAAGAAAGTTTTCAAGTTCTTGCATGTGCCTATTCAAAGCGGCGACGACGAGACATTGAAGCGCATGAACCGTGGTTACACTGTTGATGAGTTCGAAACGATAGTCAACTCGTTCAGGGAGGTCATTCCCCGGATAACTCTTTCCACAGACGTCATATGTGGATTCCCCGGAGAGGGCCGGGAAGCCTTTGGGGAGACTCTAAAGATAATCAATAAAACAAAGCCTGACATAGTCAACATTTCAAAGTTCTTTCCAAGACCAAACACGCCTGCAGAGAAGATGGAGCGCGTCGACCCAAAAGAGGTGAAGGACAGAAGCCGGGAGCTAACCAAGCTGGCAAGAGAGATTTCTTCCCAAAGAAACAGGACCTGGCTGGGTTGGGAGGGCGAGATGCTCGTCGACGAGAAAGGGAAGGATTTCACGTGGGTTGGGAGAAACTTTGCCTACAAACCAGTAGTGGTGAAGAGCGATGAGAACCTGGCTGGGAAGTTTGTGCGTGCAAGGGTCGTTGAGTTCTTCTCGACCTATCTTGGAGCCGTGGTCACTTAGCGGTTTACTTCTGTTGTCCCGATTGTCCTTCTTCTTCTACTTGTTGACTGTTTGGTTGATCTCCTCCTCGATAATGTGACCGTGGCAGTAGACGAGAGCCTTCTTGACGCCCTCGATGTTCTCTGCTCTGCTCTTTACCTCGATCGCCATCTTTGTCGCGTCTGTGCAGATGGGGCTTGAGAGCGTGAAGTCAATTCTGACGACCCCTGGTTGGATCTCCTTGACGCTTTGGACCATTTCCATCTGGCCAAAGGTTAGCCCTGTCTCGAGGTCGACCACCTTCTCTACCTCAGCTAGAACTTTGCTCTCAAGGTCCTTCATCAGTTCTTCACGCAACTCAGGAGCTTCAAGATGGGTACGCAACAGATTGTTGTGGAGAATAGGGGTCACTTCCTAATAAGATTACCGTGGTCATCTTGGCCTTCAGAGATCCCCTTTCAGTATTGCCAGCATCTTCCTTGAGTTGTCGAGCATCGCGTGATTATTGTTGAAGAACACATAGGCTTTCTCCGATTTCGTCTCAATTATTTTCGTTGCAACATCTTTCAGTTCTTCGTCAGAGTAACGATGAGAATACCACCCAAGCCGGCCGTGCATTCTCTGGTAGACGATTCCGCTCGTGTCAAACACCACTAGGGGCAGAGTGGGGCAATCAACACCTACAAGAGTTATTCCTAGCTCTCTTGCCCATTCAACCCACTTGCCGCTAAACCAAGTAGCGTTCCTTGGTTCGAACGCGAACCTGTGACCTAAGAGCGTCTTCTCTGCAAAGGAAGCAATCGCTGAAGCCGAACTTGCTTTCGTGCTGGGTGGAAGCTGGAAAAGGTAGAAGTCGATCAGGTGATCTAGTGGGCCGAACAGTTCCATGAAGCTCTCCCAAAGGCCTAGGGCCTTCTCATTAAATCTGTAGAGATGTGTTATGGCCCTGTTGGTCTTGATCGACCATCTGAGCGATCTACATTTCACTGCCCAGGATCTTACGGCATTGGGAAACGGGAATCGGTAGAAACTGGCGTTCAGTTCAACAGCGTTTAGGCCGGCGTTGATCACATACCAGTCTAAGCTCGCCTTCTTATTCCAGCCGTAAAGCCAGCCCGATGTGCCAACATAAACCTCCATAGGCCTCAGCAACAGGTAAGGATCAATGGGAGAAACCTTGCCGAAGTGTATTGAACGAGGCTGGACCCTCTAGTAGGAACCTGCTACCCACGCCTGCCAGCACCAATGTCACACGAATGAAACCCGTCATGCTTGTGTCCACTCCGGTACCCCATGAAACGTTGGCGTCAGGTGAAATCCTGCTCACGATCATCTCTCCTGCTTTGTTAAACTCCTCTAAGGTCATGTCGTCTCCCCCTTCAATGTTAACCAAGGCGGCTTGGCATTTGTCTATGTCTTCGATGTCGAGAAGCTGGGAGTCCAACGCTTTATGCACAGCGTCTTCAACCCTAGTCTGTCCTGAGCCTTCTCCTATGCCCATGGCGCATACTCCACTTTCAGTCGCGATCGCCTTCAAGTCCGCGAAGTTCAAGTTCACAAGGCTTGGGTAAGATATTGCCTCCGATAGGCTTCTGATGAAAGAAGCAATCAGATTGTTCGCGAGACCGAAAGATTCGATGATGGGCAAGTTGCCTGCGATTTTCCTAAGCCTATTATTATCAACGACGATGACAGCGTCACAGGTCTCGACGAGCCGCTCCAATCCTTTCTTGGCCTTTGCCAGCCTCGGTCCCTCAGCTAAGAAGGGAATCAAAACGACTCCAAAGGTCAGAACCTGCATTTCCTTCGCGATCGTCGCCACAACGGGAGTAGCACCAGTCCCTGTTCCTCTCCCTAGTCCTGCAATCAGAAAGGACAGACCAGATCCTTTCAGCACACTTGCTATTTCGATTGAACTTTCTCCTGCAACCCTTGCCCCTAGCTCTGGAGAGTCACCGCAACCAAGACCCCGACAGACATCGTATCCTAACAAGATTTTCCTGTCGGCTGCAATCCTGCTCAGTTGCATGGCGTCGCTGTTCAATGCGTAGATTCTTGCGCCAAAGACGCCTTTTTCTTTGATCCAAGAAGCAATATTGCATCCCGCTCCTCCAATGCCCAGTACACTGATACGAGGGATAGACTCTGTGGCTATTTCCTCTATGCTCTTCTCACAGAATGCCTTGTCCCGGACTATACTGGGTTCCTTGAGCTGTTCCGCCAATTCTTGCCCACGCTCTTAGCATTTGATCTGAAGAAGCCTTCCCAGTTCTGCCAGCCTAAGATTCGGTTCAGAAAGGGATAAAGCTTTTGGGGTGTCTAACGGAGCTTGCGGTTCGCTACTACTCAGAATTCCTGGCCTGCAGCACAAACCTTTCAAACCGGTGGAGTGATTATCTCACGGGGTTGGACGAAGCAATGATCGGAATCTTGACGCGCAACGAAGGATCTTGGTGTTCTGCCCAATTGAGGAAGGCATTCACTAGACAAGGAGTCCCGTCGATGTGTTTTGGCTTTCCTAGCCTCGTGGCTCGTGTTGCGCTCAGGCCTGAAGTCTCAGTTGCAGAGACCGATGTTCTCAAGGAACTCGAAGCTGTGATCGTGCGACCAGTGGGACGCGGGTCCTTGGAAGAGATCATTTTCCGGATGGATCTTCTTCATCGACTCGAACGGTTAGGCACTTACGTGGTAAACCCGCCTTCAGCTATTGAACGGTCGGTTGACAAGTACTATACTCTTGCGCTTCTTGAGGAAGCGGGCCTCGCTGTCCCTCGAACAGTTGTAGCTGAAGACGCTGATAACGCCCTGAAGGCATTCGAAGAGCTAGGAGGCGATGTTGTAGTCAAGCCCATTTTCGGCTCGCGCGGCATTGGCTCAGTGAGAGTCTCTGAGCCCAACTTGGCTGAAAGAGTCTTCAGAGCAGTTGCTTTTCAGCATCAAGTCCTGTACATTCAAGAATTCGTTCCACATGGGAACTACGATGTGCGAATCTTCGTTCTAGGCAGACGAGTCCTGGCGTCCATGCGAAGAATAGCCGACTCATGGAAGACCAACGTGAGTCTCGGCGCAAAGCCCGTTGCTTACAGGCCACAAAGCAAAGTCAGAAAGCTAGCTCTTAAAGCCACGGAGATCATCGGCTGCGAGATAGCTGGGGTAGATGTCTTGGAGACTGAGAAAGGTCCTTTGGTGATCGAGCTCAATAGTCAGCCGGGCTGGAAAGGTCTTCAATCCGTTACTGAAGTGAACATAGCGGACGAGATAGTCAGATACATGCTCGATAGACTTAAGGCGAAGGTAAAGCGATGAGCAAAACCGCCATAATCCTTGCGGGAGGCGTTTCTAGAAGGTTCGGGCAAGACAAGGGGCTCATATCACTTGCAGGAAAACCCTTGGTTATGCATGTGTTTGAGAAGGCTTGCCTAGTTGCTGAGGAACTCATTGTCGTCGTTGGCTCAGCCACTCAACGGGACCTTTATTTGCCGTTGTTTCCCAAGGGCACTAAGATAGTGGTGGATGCTGAAGAGTTGCGTAGTCCTCTGGTCGGTGCCTTGAGTGGGTTCACAAGCGCTGGAGGTGACTACTCGGTTCTGCTTCCTTGTGACACACCTTTCGTTTCGAAGGAGGTCATGGATCTCCTCTTCCACGTTGCACCGAACATGGACGCCGTCATCCCAAGGTGGCCGAACGCTTACATTGAACCTCTCCAAGCCGTATATAGAACAAGTTCCACGTTGCGGGCAGCACAAGAGGCGCTCGACAAAGGAGAAGTCAGACTGTTACCCATGATAATGTTGCTCAAGAAGGTGCGGTACATCTCGACAATGGTCATTCAGGAGATTAACCCGCGTCTGACCACGTTCTTCAACATTAACACGCCCACAGATCTCAGAAGAGCAGAAAATCTGATAAAGAGAAGCACAGTGATGTAGAAGCAAACTTGTCGCGTGCTAGATAAACAATGCCTTCTCCTTAGGCCATAGAAGGTCCTTTGCGGTTGCCTCTTCGGACTTCTGGTATGGGTATCCTCTGATTATGGCTGCTGGGATCCCTTCGTTCGCCTGTCCAATGACGAGCTCAGCGGCTGAAGTCAACTCATCTGCAACGGCCGTCTGCTTGATTCTGAGGGTGTAGCCGAAGAGATCTGTTTCCCCTCTTCGGTCACGGATCGGTTTGATCCCCGCTACGCCTACAGCTACGTTTATTTCTCCTCTTCGGAGTGCGCGACCATGCGTGTCTGAAATAATGACCGCAACGTTGTGGCCTGTTAATTCTCTTGTTCTCTGGCGGATTCGTTGGGCTGATTCATCAGGATTTTTCGGCAATGGCACTACGTTTCTCTCACCCGGCACGTTTGACCTATCAACCCCCGCGTTGGCGCATATGAAGCCGTGTTTGGTTTCAGCAATTATGTGGCCATTCCCCATGCGCACAATCGACTTGGATTCTCTTAGGACAACCTCAACCAACGCAGGATCCTTTTCAGACTCAGCTGCGATAAACTTTGAGAAATCAGAGGGGCTTACATTGTCTAGGCTTATGACATTTCCCTCAGCCCGAGAGACTACGACATGGGTCACAACGATGATATCTCCTTCTTTCACAGGTGTACCTTGCTTCTCTGCGGCTGTGCATATTAACGCTCCGAGGTCATCACCTTCTCGGATGATTGGCAGACCTTTGACTGCAATCACCCCAATGTCGCCCATACAAGATGCCTCCAATTCTCTACTTTCATGATAGAAGGTGCTTTTATCCCTGACGAGTCTTATTTCCTTAGCTTCGGACCTTTCCCTTGGACAATGTACGGCATCTTCCTTGTTCTGAAGGCAACTAGTTTCTCATTGGACTCCATCAAGTAGGAGAGCAGAAGGTTCTTGCCATGTCTCGTCAATGCAAACACAGGGATCACAACGCCCACTTGAAGAAGAGCCTTCGGACCGATCCTTTCTCGCATGAGCCGAGACGCACTGGCACAGGCGATGTCTGCGCCTGCAAGGATCCTTTCAATGTCAGCTTCATCTGCGCAAGTATTGCAGACCGAGAATACGGATACTTCAGTGTTCATCTCTCTTTCCGCCCTTCGGATCGGTTCTATCTGCGCCGAATTGAAGCTTGCCACGGTGACTGCGATACGGCGGAAACCAAGCTCGGCAGCTTTGATCACGCCTCGGCACTGGTCGATCTTCGCTGTTTCCTCATCAAGCACTATCCCCGAGTTTGACTTTATATATTGAATGTTGCTCACTATGGGCGAAGTCTTAATGATCCCGGTGAGTCTTGCGCCGATGGCTTGAACAAGGTTGGGGTTGCTTGCTATGACTGTTCCGGCGCCATCACAGACCGTTACGGCGCAGTCAAGTAGCCCCCTCTTAAGGCATACTGACATGACTTCTGTGCTCCCGTAAGGAACCACCATCGAGTCATCGAAGATTCTATGCTCGCAGCAGAAGCCTGACTTCTTGGCCTTCAGCTTGACAGACCGTTTCACGGCGGTTTTGTCAAGCTTCTTAATTCCGTAAAGCGACTCGTGAAGTGGGCAATACGTGATCTTGGGTTCAGTTAGGACCTTGATCTTTCCGTCTTTGATCAGAACTCTCGAGCCGCAGCAGTAGAACTCGTGTTCGCCAACCAGCCTATATGGCATAGGTTCCATAGAACTTCCCTTTCTTGGGCATATCAAATGTGCTGCCGCCCATTTTACTCTTTGCGCCAGAACCCTAAACTGTCGAAGCAAACTTGGCTCAAAGCATGGCAGGAACAACCCTTGAGTTTATGGTAGCGGGGGGTCGACTTTCCGGAGACCAGAGCCCTAGCCTCCTTTTGAACGACCGATCTCTGGGTCTCTCAGGCGAGGAGCCTTATGAGCCCAGCGGGTTAAACCTGGCTACCCCACCCCGCTACTTGTGTTACGCCTTTTCTTGCCAGTCGCCGGCTTATTCCACTGTGAAATACAAAGCTCTACAATAAAAGAGTTGCGACAACGGTTCTTACTTGGGTCTTTCGGAAAGCCTTCCTCTCGTCTGCCGTGGGAGAGCTTGAAAAATGATAAATCCACAGTCTCAGACTCTTGTAAGAGGGCAACATGATTGGTTAAGGGGCTCAGCATCATCGAGAACGCTTCGCTCAAGAGGAAGCTAGCTCAACCTGTTCGTTCACGGGTCTTCGAAGTCATAGGACCGTATAAGATGCAGGAACGCTGGGAAGAGATTACAGAGCTTCCAAGCAACTGTCTGCTCTTGGCAACGAGACTGACTGGAATCTGTCAAGCTGACCTAAGGTATGTGAACTGTTCCCGTTCACCCGAAATCCTGAGAGAACGTCTTCCATTGCCAATCTTTCATGAAGGCGTCGCCGAGGTCTTGGACGTAGGAGATGATATCCACGGGTTCTCTAAGGGCGACCTTGCCGTCATCGCGCCGAACATACCATGCTACCTGCATGATCCTTGGAAGTATCCGGATGTGTACCGAGCCTGCAGATCCTGCCGACCTGAAGGGGCTGGTGAGAACCTCTGTGAGGACGTCAGGTTCCTTTCCAGCAATGCACCGGGTCTTTCAAGAACATTGTTCGTTCATCTTGGGTCGTGCCTCTTCCCCATTTCTCTCGGTGTTCCCGAAGAGATTGCTGTGCTGACTGAGCCCTTGACCGTCGTAAACAGAGCCTTGAAGCAAGTCAGGGTCAACTTTGACGACCGTGTAGCCGTACTAGGCGGAGGGTTCATGGGTTACATCACTGCCACGATGCTTTCGAAAATTGTTGGGATACGCAAATCTGATCTGCTCGTGACCGACATCTTCGATTCCAAGCTCGAAAAGCTCCGAAGTTTCGCAACGACGGTCAACGTGAAGGAGACGCCGCTTGAGAAAGAGTTCGTGTCCATGTATGATGTAGCGTTTGAGTGTGCGGGTGGGAAGGCGTCCGAGATGACGATTGATCAGGCCCTTTCAGTTCTGTCTCCTGGCGGAAGATGTATGCTCATCGGTGTAAGCGAAGATAAGATTCCGGTGGGGACGAGAACGGTTCTCGAGAAAGGCTTGACCCTCAAGGGCACAACAAGAAGTGCCGCTACAGACTTCCGCGAAGTTCTCGAATGGCTGAAAAAGGAAGACTTCAGAAAAGCCCTTCAGCAGGCTGTCTACCCCTACATGTTCCCCGCCACGAACTGTGAATCCTTACTCGCCGCATGTAAGGTAGCCGAGAACCGTGAAACCCACGGCAAAGTCCTGATAGATTGGCGCAAGGAAGTCGCAAGTAAAGGGTGAAACGTGAGTATGTTATGTGCAGCCTTGGAAAGACCCAAGAGGTTGGTAGTGAAGGAGAAGGAAATCCCTAGGATTGGCGAAGGAGACATTCTCGTTAAGATCGCAGCGTGCGCGATATGCGGAACAGACGTGAAGAAGTACTTCCTTGGGCACAGACTCATTAAGTCGTATCCGATAGTTCCGGGACATGAGCTCTCCGGAGAGATCGTGGAAGTTGGTAGAAAAGCAAAGGAATTCGATGTTGTAATCGACGGCGAGAAGGAAGCGAGAACATACAATGAGGGCGAAAAGGTCGTGATCGCGCCCGTCATCGCCTGTGAAAAATGCGGTAGCTGTGTTGAAGGTCGTCCAGAGTCCTGCAACTTCCGTGAGGACTTCGGCTTCAACTACGACGGAGGATACGAAGAGTATACAGTCGTCCCAGAGAATCTCCTGAGAAAGAAGATCAACCCCGTCGTTCCGGTTCCGCAAGGTGTCCCACTCTACATGGCAGCTGTTTCAGAACCATTCGCTTGCGCCCTTCACGCTCATAAGAAGCTCGTGAGACCGGGAAGATGGGACAGAAAAAGGAATGTCTACGACTATGTTCAAGGAGTTGTTGATGGCGACGTTGTCGTCGTCATCGGCGGAGGACCTTTAGGGTGCATGCATGCGGAGCTGGCGAAGAGTTCAGGCGCCGGGATGGTAATCGTCGCTCAGCACTCGGAGTGGAGGCTGAATATGATAAGGAACTTGGGCGTAGCTGACTATTGCGTGCTCAACGACTCTACTGAGGCTCTCATAAACTCCGTAAACGCCCTGACGGACGGTAGCGGCGCAGATGTCGTCATAACCGCCACAAGTAGCGCCATAGCCCAGGTTCAAGCTATGAAGATTGTTCGGCAAGGAGGTGTTGTGAGTTTCTTTGGAGGCGTCGATGAGGACTCGGTCGAGATTCCCACAAACAAGATCCACTACAACGGACCCTTCATCACAGGAACTAGCGGAGCCTCACCTTACCATATCCCGATTATCCTGAAGCTCATGGCAGAAGGCAGGATCGATGCAACGAAGTACATCACACATCTTCTGGGACTCCACGACCTCGAAAAGGTCCTTTTGCTTAGCGGGGTTCCAGCTTTCGAGTCCGTTGAGAGGATTGTCAAAGTCCACGGAGAAGACTATCTGGGCTTTCTCAGCAACCAGCGCCTTGGGTTGGAGAGGTATAAGACTTCGGCTGAGAAGGCTGCAGGCTTCAAAGGAAGCATCCTAAAAGCTCTAGTGGTTCCTTCACTATCCGTAGAAGGAGGCATTGTCTCTCTCTCATCGCTGCCTTTGGCGAGACGCAGGAAAACTTTGATCAGTAAGGTAGGGTAATGTGTAAGTGCGCATTTGCAGAGATGATGGTTTATGACGCCATACCTCATTGGAGTTGACCTTGGAACATCTGCATGCAAAACAGTAGTCTTCACCATGGAAGGCAGAAAAGTGTCTGAGGCTCAGAGAGAGTACCCTGTCTATCATCTCAAACCAAGGTGGGCTGAGCAGAAGCCTCTGGATTGGTGGAACGCTGCAGCCGAAACGTTAAGGGAGAGCCTTAAGAAAGCCAAGGTCATCGAGGACGAGATCGCGGGGCTATCAGTGGATTCCCAAAGGGAAGCCGTTGTTCCCATCGGGAAGAAAGGTGAGGAACTGTATAACAGCATAATCTGGCTGGACAACCGAACTGGCCCGCAGGTAGAAGAGATCAAGAAGCTCATAAGCGAAGAAAGAGTGCTATCGATCACAGGAATTAGCATTGACCCAATCTTCTCGGCTTCCAAGATACTCTGGCTCAAGGAGAACGTCCCAAGAGTCTACGAGGACACGGAGTGTCTTCTCTGCGCGAAGGACTACATCATCTACAAACTCTCGGGGGCGATGGTGACAGACTACTCCATGGCCTCGAGAACGTTGCTCTTCGATATCAGGAAACGCAAATGGTCGGAGAACGTATGCTCAACTATCGGCATACCCGTTGAGAAGCTTCCGCCGGCAAAGGAGTCATTGGCCGTCGTCGGAGAAGTCTCACATCAGGCTTCTGAGATTACTCTACTTCCCAAGGGGCTTCCCATTGTGAACGGGGGCGGAGACCGACCATGTGAGTGCCTGGGTGCTGGTGTAACCAACCCCGGACCTGTCAACATAGGAACTGGCACCGGCTCGGTTGTGGAGGTTCCTCTTAGCGAACCAGCGATCGACATTGAGGGAAGGCTTCACTGCTGTTGCCACGTCATCCCTGACACATGGGAGTATGAGGCCATAATCACGACCACAGGGGCCTCCTTGCGCTGGTTCAGGGACACACTCGGAATCGAAGAGAAGATTGAAGCACGGAAAGCTGGGCAAGACCCCTACGACCTCCTGACTGAGAAAGCCACAAAGGTTCCCGCAGGTTCCGATGGTCTGTTTTTCTACCCCTATCTCACAGGCGCGTTCTCGCCCAAGTTCAATGAGAAAGCTCGGGGGGTCTACTTCGGCATTACTCTTTCGCACACAAAGGGGCACTTCGTTCGAGCTATATTGGAAGGGGTAGCCTTCCAGTATCTTGAGACCTTTGGGCTTTTGAAGGAGCTAGGCGTAAAGGTCAGAGAAGTCAGCATGGTTGGAGGAGAGACAAAGAGCGACCTCTGGAACCAGATCAAGGCCGACATATTTGGAAGAAGCATCCGGCTCCCAGGGGTTGAAGATGCCGCCGCACTGGGCGCGGCTCTCCTTGCCGGGACTGGTGTCGGACACTACACAAGTCTGCGTAAGGCGGCTGAGGATGCTGTAAGGATAGAAAGAGTTTACACGCCAAATCCTAAAGCCCAAAGGATGTACCGGAAAGTCTACGGGCACTATAGAAGAGCATATTCTTTCATAGAGAACGCTTACGAGATCTGCTAATGAACGTAGTCCAGCAATCTCACTTGTATTCTCCGTATCTCTTGACGAGTTCGATGACTCGTTTGTACTGCTGGAAGCTCACGTTCTTTGGGACTGAGTGATCTGAGTGGTAGATATATCCGCCTCCTTCCTTGGCTTTCGTGACCTTTTCTTTGATCTCCTTTTCGATGGGCTTAGGGTCGTCAAGCGCCATCAGCCTGACATCTATGCCTCCCATGAAGCAGATTTTGTCCCCGTATTGCTCCTTCAGCTGCATGAGGTTCATTCCTGACTTAACTTCGAGCGGCTGGAGACAGTCTATGCCCTCTTCGATGAAGTACGGCACAAGATCCTTCACTTTACCGCAACAGTGAAGGAGCACAGACATACCCTTGCTGTGGAAGAAGCTGCACAGATCCTTAAAGACGGGGTGCAACTGAGCCTCGTAGTGCTTAGGTGAAAAGAAGAGGCCACCCCTATAGCCCAGGTCGCAGTATAGAAATGCTCCATCGAACTCGAAACCGCCTCCTATCATGCGGTCGCACATGCCTATCGCCAGCTTAGCATCAGTCCGGTACATGTCCTCAACCCACTCTGGCTCAGCTATGACAGCCTTCAGCAGCCGGGGCGAAGCCACGTAGCTCTGGACTTTGTCGTATCCCACGGTTGCGTTGTATGTGATGAATCTTCCTCGGCTTCGTTCCCGGCTAAAGGCTTGCAGACCCGAAACCCAGTCAACGCGGTAATCACTTGGTGTCAGCTTAGGCTTCATATTATCCCAGTCCTCTCTACCCTTGCAGGGATAGTCAATGATCATGGGTGTCGTCGAAAAGTCCCGGTGGTTCTTCCTGATGCCCCCGAAACTGTTTCGCTCAACAATATATTGTTCATCCTCGGAGAGAACCTCAACGGGAAACTGCGGCGAAGTGTCGGCTCCAAAACCGCACAGTTCATAGCCGAAGTAATCCGCAGGTGAAATTCCAGATGGCAGCCCCTCGGTTCTCCACCGATCTGCGGTCGCTGCCCAAGGGCTGTCATGGATGGGCACTCGATCTGGTTCACGGTGCTGAAGGGCTAACTTTACTCTTTCACGCGAGTTCATGCTAGATACGTAACCGCTTTTCGATATTAAAGATTATCCGCAAAGCATCTGATTGTCCAGATTTATATGCAGAAGATGGAATAGAATCTGTCATGGCCAATCAGAAAATAGTCATCATCATGGGTTCGAAAAGCGATCTACCTTTCGCCCAAAAGATTGAGCGCTTCTTGCAGAATGAAGGCCTCGCAGTAGGTTGTGAATTCACGGTGGCTTCTGCTCATAGAATCCCGAATATACTCCTAGAGAAACTGATGAGGTACGAAAAGTCAGGAGACAAGATAGTGTTCGTAACAATCGCAGGCTTGTCGGATGCGCTCTCCGGCGTCACAGCGGGCTTCTCGATGTACCCTGTTATTGCCTGCCCTCCTGACTTGGACAGTCTAGGCTGGACTAAGGCTTTTTCCTCTCTAGCAACTCCCATCGGGGTTCCTGTCCTTCTAGCCTCGAAACCAGAGAATGCTGCTCTGGCTGCAATAAAGATCTTGGCACTTTCAGATCGCGGTCTTCAGGAAGAGGTTGAGCGGTACATTCAGAAGAAGAGAAACGAGGTCGTCCAGGCTGACAAGATGATAAAAAGCGACAGCAAGTCGAATCGGAGGAGTGAATTGTGAACACAGAATTGAGAAACGTTGTCATGGAAACGAATCTGCATTACCCCTTGTACAAAAAGGGTAAGGTGCGCGATATATATGACCTCGGCGACAACCTGCTCATAGTGACAACCGACAGGATCTCAGCTTTCGACGTTGTTCTACCCAATGGGATACCGTGCAAAGGTGAGGCTTTGAACCTCCTTTCAGCATACTGGTTCAGTGAGACACGCGACATCATCCCAAACCATCTCTTGGAAGTGGTGGATTCAAGGACAGTCCTCGTGAAGAAGACCAAGAACATAAAGATAGAGTTCGTTGTCAGAGGCTACCTCTACGGTCAGTCTTGGGAAAACTATAGGGAAGGAAAAGACATATGCGGGATAAGGCTTCCTTCTGGATTGAGAAAAGCGCAGAAGCTGTCACAGCCGATTCTGACTCCTACAACCAAGGCGGACACGGGGCACGATGTTGAACTGACGAGCAGCAGGGTGGTGAAGATGATTGGGAAGGGGCTGACAGAAGAGATCGAAGAAGCTATCTTGAAGATCTATGATGTGGCTTCACGGAGGGCTGATTCTAAGGGGCTGATCGTGGCGGACACGAAGTTCGAGTTTGGCCTACGCGACGATGAGCTGCTGTTGATTGATGAGTTGGTTACTCCTGATTCATCTCGCTTTTGGCCCAAAGATCAATACGAGATAGGAAAAGATCAGCCCAGCTTCGACAAGCAACCGGTGAGGGACTACCTCGTATCCATTGGCTGGGACAAGCATCCACCGGCCCCGTCGCTTCCGGAACATGTAATCCTCGAGACGTCCAAAAGATATATAGACGCCTATGAAAGACTATCTGGAACCAAATTTGGTGATAGGCAATGATACAACGGGAAGAGATGCAGGAAGTTGTCAAGTCCTACAAAGAGCCTATTGGGCTGAACTTGGGCTCTCACTCAGCGCTGGACGCTTGGCAAGGACAACGGAACTATGGGTTAAGAAGCATAGTCTACGTTCCGAAAGGGCGTGCGAGAATCTACCTCCAGAACCCTATGGTAGGCAATCCAGGTGAGGAAATGGAGGATCTCCCCTCGGCTGTCAGCAGAGACTTGATAGTGGTAAACGACACGGAGGATATAAAGAAGAAGGGTTCGTGGAAATCTGCAATTTTGATCGTTGATTCGTATGACCAGATAGTCAAGCATGTGGATGAGCTCGTCGAGCTGGAGTGCATCCAGATACCAAACAGAGCTTTCGCAGTTTATGTTGGTGGAGACGCCTACTGCACCGTGATCGAGAAGGAGTTCGGTGTTCCAATCCTTGGTTCTAGAAACATCCTTAAAATTGAGAACCGAGGCATGCTTGAACGCGACTACTACTGGTTCGCAGAGAGAGCAGGGATTCCTTATCCCAAGGCGTACGAGTACAAGGTGGCCGAGACTGGCATCCGGTTCAAGGAGTATATTGACGAGCCGCTTCTTATGAAGGCTGAACACGCTCACAGGGAGCTTGAGAGGGAGTTCATTTTCGCCGCTGACTCGCACGACCTTGAGGAAAAGGTGGAGAGTGAGCTGAAACTGGGGAACATCACGGTCGAGGGGCTAGAATCAGCTCGAGTTGAACAGATCGTGCTCGGTCCCCATGCGAACTTCAACCTTTTCTTCTCGCCTATAAGTGCGGAGAAAGAATGGGGGGACGCGGACGATGCCTTCGCCAAGCTCTTCAAAGTGAGCCTTGAGCAGGCTCGTGTGCACCTGGCTAATGAATTCTTGTCCATAGACGAGCGGCGAGAGACCATTCTTGACGGTGTAAAGAGACTTCCGATAGATGTCCAACAGAAGATAAAGAAGGTCCCTTCGTTCGAAGTCACATGCCATCTCGCAATGAGCCTGAGAGAGTCGCTCCTCAAGGATGTGCATAAGTACGCTGATGCATTTCTTCTCGCAACAAGGCAATACGAACCTCCTGGCATCATTGGCGCTTGGTGCCTTCAAACCCTCATTACTTGGTCGAAGATCCCGGGCGCAGCTGTTGAATACGGGCTTTACGATGTGCCTGCGGGCAAGGAGACCTATATGCATGTGCCAGTAACCCAAGACATCGCGGTAAGACATGGTGGCGGAACCAACGTTCACATGGGCATAGGCTCCCAGTACGCGAACGCCATGTACCAAAGAAGCATGAGTATGGGCGACCGAATAGCGCTAGAGATCCTAAGAGCAACGAAAGAGAAGAAGCTAGAGAGAATTGTAACATAACAATGCGTGGCACATTTGGAATGAGTTCAAAGTACGCTGAAGCCGGAGTTGACGTAAAGAAGCATGGAATCGAAGTCTTCCAGGCGACTGTCCACAACCTTTTTCCTGAAGCTTTCTGCGTCGTAGCAGAGGATCCAGTGGCTCCCGGCTTCGGTCTGGTCACACACGTAGACAGTGCCGGGAGCAAGCCAGTTCAAGCCTATCTTAACTGGAAAGAGACAGGTATCCTCGAATGGTTCAGGGGACTTGGACAAGATGTTCTGGCAATGAACTTGAACGACGTAGCCTGCGTTGGCGCCAGACCGGTGAACTTCGTCGACTACATAGCACTAAACCCTCGTAAAGTCCCCAAAGCCGCGCTCCTGAAGGTTCTGAACGCAGGGTTCAGGGATTGCTTTGAGACGCTTGAGCGATGCGGAATCAAGATCCTCTTTTCTGGTGGCGAAACGGCTGATCTTCCTGATCAGCTCAGGACCCTCGACATCTCCGGCGTCGTAAACGGGCGCGTAGAACTGTCCAAGGCGGTGACTGGAGCCAACATATCACCGGGAGATGTCATCATAGGTCTAAGAAGCGGCGGAAGGACGATATTCGAGCCAAAGATGAATAGTGGAATCATGTGCAACGGACTCACTTTGGCAAGGCGTTGCCTTTTGAAGAGGGACTACCAAGCGAAGTACCCGGAGATCGCGGATCCCGAAGGAAGAGGATACAGCGGAAGGTACAGGATTGACCAATATCTGGACGAACTGGACATGACAATCGGCGAGGCGTTGGTCTCGCCCATGAGGTTCTTTGTCCCTGTCGTCCTGAGAATACTGGAGAAGTCCGGACCCAGCGTGACCGGACTGGTGCATAACATGGGAGGCGGAATGACGAAATGCCTGCGGGTTGGCAGAAACACCGACTTTGTCAAGGACTCTCTCTTTGAACCTGACCCTATCTTCAGTTTGATTCAAAGGGAATCCGGTGAAAGCTGGAGAGCCATGTTCGAGATCTACAACATGGGGACGGGCTTCGAAGTTGTCGCAAAGCCTGAAGCCCAAGACGACATACTGAGCATCTCGGCCGGTTTTGGACTCGAAGCTAAGGTCATTGGAAGGTGCAGAAAGAGCCGTGGGGAGAATAAGGTAACGATCAAGAGTCAATGGGGCAGGTTCCGATATGGATAGCATCCCTTTTGCGGCGGTGGGAAAAGGCTCGTGAACTGAAAGGACCTGCTGGCTAGGGGTTGATTATCCGGTGTTCTTGAAGAAGATCAAAGATGAATTTTCCTTTGTCAGAGGGAACTACTTGATACTCATCGTAAGCTGGATTCTGATGGATTTCGCTGGTGAGCTTCCTGGCACCTACTATTCGGATTATGTTCTTCAGCTTGGCGGAAGCCCCTCAGCTTTGGGTTTGATCACTTTTTCCTCTATGCTTGCATTGGCTTCGGTTCAGTTTCCTGGCGGGTACCTGGCTGACAAGTATGGCAGGCGATGGCTAGTATCAACGATGACCTTTGGTGTGGCTCTTTCCTACCTGTTGTACACATTCGCCCCAAGCTGGGAGTACATTCTCTTGGGTGAGTCGATTCGCAGCCTATTCTTGATCTATCAACCGGCGTTGAATGCGATGTTTGCAGATTCGTTGTCGCCTGAGAAGAGGGGAATGGGCTTCTCCATTTTGACCCTAGTAATGAGCGTAGCCACAACACCTGCTCCAGTCGCCGCATTGTACCTAGTGACCGCCTACGGTTCTCTGACAGGCATGAGGATAGCTTATGCCATTGTTACAGCATTGTTCTTCGCTGGCGCGACCGTGCGGCTGAAACTGAAAGAGAGCATGGCAAGTACAGAGAGATTAGACCTGAGACATGTGCTACGCTCCTATCCCCTAGCATTGAAGGAGGGTGTAGGTGTCTGGAGGAAGGTTCCACGCTCAATGTTCTTTCTCTTCGTCTCACAACTCATTCAGCGTTTCGCGTTTGCCATGACAATGACCTTGTTTCTTGTCTATGCCTTCTACGTCCTACAGATAGGAGGCGTTCCCAATCCTGCACTTCCCCCACAACAGGACCCAGCCCTTCAGCTCGCTCGTGAAAGATGGGGATACATCTCCATCGTGCTGTTTGTGAGCATGATAGTCCTTTCGTTTCCTACAGGAAGCCTTATCGACAGGATTGGCAGAAAAAAGCCATCAGTCCTGTCCAGTTTGGTCCTGATTCCCGGTGTCTTACTCTTTGTATATGGGAACTACTTGTCACTTTACCTATCAGTCATCCTCTTCTCATTTGGGCAACTTCTTGGCTTTTCAGCCTATCAAGCAATGTTCGCTGATCTCGTTCCGAAATCCCAGCGAGGAAAGGCCACAGGGTCCATGAACTTCTTCACGAACATCTCCATGGCCATCGGGGGGATAGCCGGCGGGCTGCTTTATGATAACGTGTCTCCGCAGCTTCCATTTCTCCTTATGCCCGTGTTCATCGTGTTGGCAACCTCGCTCGTGTTCGTCTATGTACAGGAGCCAAAACCAGAGGAAAGGCAGGCCTAGACCAACAGTTTCCATAAAGATGGCAGAAAGCTGCTTGTCCACCTCTGTATTGTTCCGCGGAAAATGGCTTGCGGGTCTCCGCAATAGGACCATCTGTCCGTGTCCCTTTCGTGCAGCAATGATTGCTCAAGCTACTTGGAAATTCGAGGTGACCTAGTAGTCTTTTGCAGCTATTCTCCTTCGAATTCGACTAGACGGAAAACGTCATATTCCTTCAGTTTGTCTCGTCCACGCAACTCTGGCAACTCCACCACAAAAGCGCAGCCAATCACTTTTCCGCCACACTTCTCAACCAACTGGCAAGACGCTCTCATTGTGCCTCCAGTGGCGAGCAAATCGTCCACGACGAGCACTTTGTCCCCTTCTTTGATGGCGTCCTTGTGTATCTCGACTGCATCAATGCCGTATTCAAGTTGGTACTCCTGTCTCATGGTTTCCGCGGGAAGCTTGCCTTTCTTTCTTATGGGGACGAAACCCTTCTTTAGTAGTATTGCCAAGGCGGTACCGAATACGAAGCCACGTGACTCGATTCCTGCGACAATGTCTATGTCTTTGTCCTTGTAGTGCTCAAAAAGCCTTTGGCACGTGTCGCGGAAGCCTTTTTCATCCTTCATTAGCGTGGTGATGTCTCTGAACATCACTCCCTGCTTGGGCCAGTTTGGGATGGTTCGAATCTTTGCCTTTATGTCCTCGTTCAACTAATCCCCTGCCTATCGCATCACAGCGTTCTTTATGTCTTTTGTGCATCTGCAGTCATCATAGTCTTCTACCTTGGGAATCGTCTCTACCAACAACTTCTGAACTTTGTCAACGTTCTCTCTAAAGGTCTTCATGACCATTGATACATCAACAGCTGCCTCACTAGGTTTCCAACAGTCATAGTCAGTAGGCATAGCGACCACGGCATAGTGTAGCCCGGCCTCTCGCGCCAAGACGACTTCTGGGACGGTGGTCATGTTGATCACGTCTCCTCCCCAGAGTCTGAACATAAGGCTCTCTGCTCTAGTGGAGAACCTAGGACCTTCGATGGTGACAGCTGTTCCCTTCTCGTGGCACCTGTAGCCGAGTGTCTTTGCTTGGTCGAAAAGAAGCTTTCTCAGGTTCGGGCAGAATGGCTCAGCCATGGGTATGTGACAGACACGGTCCTTCTCATAGAAGGTCGATCTTCGTTTGGTCGTCCTGTCTATGAACTGGTCTATGAAGACGAAGTCTCCTGGCTTGATCTCTTCTCTCAAAGAGCCGCAAGCAGTGGTGGCAAGTATGTGTGTGCAGCCAGCATTCTTCAGGGCGCATATGTTTGCTTGGAAAGGAACGTTAGTAGGCATTACTGTGTGTTTCTTGCCATGCCGCGAAAGTATAACAACGTCAACGCTCTTAATCTTGCCTACCGTGAGATTTGATGAAGGTTTTCCATACAAGGTCTCGACATCAGTCACCTTTGCTTGTTTCAGGATTCGCGGGTCTTCAAGCCCTGAACCGCCGATTATTCCGATCTTGACCATCTTTCCAACCTTCCCAAAGTACGCTTATTCTATGCATCCTTTTCTTGGAGAGCCTCGCATCAGTAAGAGCCATACCGACTTGCGCAAAGGAGTCAGCAATGGCACTATGATTTCGTGCAAAGCCGTATTTCAGTCTTATCGTGTCACGTCCAGCGAGACGTTGTCTTCTAGCTCGTCTCTTGGCAGTACGAAATACTGGAAAAGGCCGAGAAAAGTGATCACGACGCCGGCGATGCCTAGGATAACTGCCAACGCTACAAATAAGAAGTATGCAGACGGGCTCTTGGTGTACGTTAGCTGGACTTCGCAGTTTGCCTTGCTCCAACCTTCGTTCTTGATGGTTATCTGTAGCTGATCTAGGCTGTCATCCAACGTGACTTGGCCAAATAGGTTTCCGGCTCCTTGGATTATTCCTGCTCTGTAGTGAAGAACTCTCCCCCCTGGTCTTATGAGTTCGACGCTTATGTCCAGCGGTCTTGTTGCACTGGTCGAGACGTTGTATGTGACGAGAGCTATGTTGGTCTCTCCAACGCTCAGTGCGAAGCTCCTGCTGACATTCTCTTCTAGTTCAAATCGGCGATCTATTCTGTACCTTGTGTTGAAAAGGAGTGGCAGGTATGCGTTTAGAACGATTGAAACGACGGCTATGATTATGCCCAGCAGCAGGAGCCGTTTGGCATGTCGTCTACTTCTTGCCGTACAACCAGCAGAGGACAAAATGCCCTCCTTCCTGCTCTATGTCAGGCGGATCCTTCACGCAGACCTCCATCCTATATGGGCATCTCGGGTGGAACCGGCATCCTGGAGGCGGGTTTATCAAGTTTGGCGGTTCGCCTGCGGGAACGTCTCGCAGTATCTTCCTGTTCCCTGGGTCCGGGTCCGGTATGGCCTTGAGTAAGGCTTGCGTGTAGGGATGCAGCGGGTTGCGAAGGACTTCCAACATTCTTCCAGACTCAACAATCTTGCCAGCATACATGATAGACAACCTTTCCGAGAAGTACTTTGTAGTGGCCAAGTCGTGGGTTATGTAGATGAAACTGATTCTTCTTCTCTCCTGCAGTTCTCTTAAGAGGGTCAGGATCTCAATCCTAACGGAAGCATCCAGCATCGAGACCGGCTCGTCCGCGACTACAAGTTCGGGTCTCAGGGTTAGGGCTCTGGCGATGGCGACCCTTTGTAGCTGTCCTCCACTAAGCATGTGTGGGTATTTGGGCGCAAAATCCTCAATGGGAGTCAGCCTCACGTCTTCCAAGACTTCATGGACTCTCTTGATCCTCTCTTCTCTGTTGCCAGCCTTGTGTATCAGCAATGGTTCTTCCAGAATCCTGTGGATCGTGAAGAATGAAGGAAGTGCCCCATAAGGGTCTTGCTCGACTATGGATGTCTCACGTCGGTACCACATTAAGTCATCAGGGTCCAAGTGCGTGATGTCCTTGCCCTTGATTGTGATTCTCCCCTCTGTCGGTTCGTACAACCTGAGTATTGTCTTGCCTAGAGTGGTCTTGCCGCTTCCTGATTCGCCCACGAGCGAGATCGCTTCTCCCTTCTTGAGGTCGAAGCTTACCCCGTCCACTGCTCGGACATGCACTGGATTCGAGAAGAGTCCTTTCCTCAACTCGAACCATTTCTTCAAGTTCTCTAGGCTGAGGAATCCTTCGTCCTCACTCATTCTTCTCACCGGACTGCTCGTACCACCAGCATTTTACATAGTGTCCTGATCCTAGATCGAAGGCGGGTGGATTCTCTTTGGAGCATCTGTCGAACGCGGAAGGGCATCTTGGGTGGAACCTGCATCCAGTAGGCGGACTTATGAGGCTTGGAGGAGCGCCGGGGATGAATTCTGGTTTCTTGTCGGTCCTCAGTGTCGGCACACTGGCCATAAGCTTCTGTGAGTAGGGGTGGGTCGGCTTTCGGTAGAAGGCTTCGGCTTTTGCTATCTCTTGCACCTCTCCGGCGTACATGACAGCGACCTTGTCAGCCAGTTCGCTACTTAGTCCAATGTCGTGTGTTATGAAGATGTAGCTTAGCCCCATCTCATTCTTGAGTTTCTTCAGCAGGTTCATTATGTTCGCTTGGGTTATCACGTCGAGAGCAGAAGTAGGTTCATCAAGTATGAGTATCCTGGGGTGGGTGACAAGTGCCATTGCTATAACTGCTCTTTGTTTCATGCCGCCGCTGAGCTCAAAGGGATACCTTTCCATAAAAGATTCGTGTATCCCCACCATTCTCAAAGACTCTATCGATTTTTCCAAGGCTTCTTGCTTTTTCATGTCTTCATGAATGAGCAGCGGCTCAGCCACTTGGTATCCCACCTTCAATACTGGGTTTAGCGAGTTCATTGCACCTTGGAAAGCCATTGAAATCTTCTTCCATCTTACATCCTTTCGGAAGGTTGTTTCGTCGTGCTCCATGATGTTCTGTTGTTCAAGGAGGACTTCGCCATCATATTTGTCGATGTTTCTGGGAAGCAACCTTATCACAGCTTTTGCTATGGAGCTCTTTCCACACCCAGACTCGCCGACTAGCGCCAACGTCTCTCCTTTCTTGAGATCGAATGAGACGCTGTCAACCGCTTTTACCGTTCCTTTTCTTGTTGCGTAGTACAAGAACAGCTTCCTAACTTCTAGTATGTTATCTGTCATCAAGGTTTCACCAGATTCTAGATCTCTCTGAGCTTCGGGTTGACTATCTTGTCTAATGCGAACCCTAGGAAGGAGAAGGCGAAAGCTGTCAGTATGAGCATAAGGGCTGGCTCAGTGACCCAGTAGTAGTATCCCTTGTAGAGAGCTCCACCTCTATAGCTGTCTTCTATCACTTTGCCCCATGAGGGCAGGTAAGGATCTCCTAATCCCAGAAGTGAAAGAGCGGCTTCTAGGAAAACATAGCCGGGAACAGAGCCTATTAAGCTGGGCACGATCGGCGGCAGAATCTTTGGGATTATGTATAGTAGGACGATCCTTTTTGAGCTCGCTCCATAAGCCCTTGCAGCTTCGATGTAGGGGTACTCCTTTATCTGCATCACAAGTGCCCTTGTGCTCTTTACGCCACCACCAAACACGCTCAGTACAATAATCACCGTCAAGAGAATCCAGATGTCGAGTCTGTAGAAAGTCGCTATCAGGATCAAGAATGGCAAGAACGGCAGGATCATGTAGCCCTCTGTGAACCTCTGTATCAGCGAATCTATCTTGCCTCCGTAGTAGCCGCTGACAGTCGCTATCAGCAGTTGCAGCAGACTTATGGTGAGTGAGGCGGTCAACCCGAAAGAAAGTGCAATAGGGGTTCCCCAAAGCAAAGCGATCGTGAGATCTCTTCTCAAGTGGTCAGTCCCAGCCAAGCCGCAAATTCTTCCATATATTACGACTCTCGCGTCGAGATCCGAATCCTCTCCGAACAAGGTGCCGTCTATGACTAGCTTGTATGTCCCCTTGAGAGGTTTAGCCGTGGTTGTGCTCTTGATAGTTTGGTCTTCAACTGCGAACAATGCCTGCTCTACTGGTAGAGGCGCTAACGGCTTCTCGCCGACAATCCCCGCAATGTATGAGTCAATATTGGCGGCTACTTGCGGATGGATGGAAAGGTAGAAGTTATCGTTGGCGGTTCTCGTTATATAGTCTAGGAGCTTGATCTCTGTACTTCCGGGCTTGGTCCAGTAGATCCTCAGGAAAGGTGCGCTTTCATTGAACCTGGCAGAAAAGAAAATGTTTATCTCACTTGGAAAAGCATCATACACATAATCGAAAGAAAAACCTATGCGAAGCATTTTGAGGTTCGTTTGTGGAATGGGAATCAGGACTTTGACTGTTCCTGCGCCTGTTTGGTGAGAGTCTCGCTTGATGGTTTCGGGCAGGTTTGGGCCGAAATAGTTCACCCAGTATGGCTGGGCGTTTCTCGGGTTCTCAATCCAAACATTGCCTTCTCCTCTCCATAGATCTATCGCTCCGCCGTAAGGTATCGCTATTATAGTGTAGACAGACAACGAGATCAGCACGACAAGGAAGGCTATCCCGAAAACTCCAGACTTGTAGGTCAGCAGCTCCTTTGCGATACCTTTCAGACGGTATTCGCCGCCAACTGACCCCATGCACGTCACCGACCAAATTTCGCTTTTATCCTCGGATCGATTAGCCCGTATGCAACATCGAGAAGCAGTACTGTAGCAGCAAGCAGGTATGCATATATTATCGTCACGCCGATGAGCACCGGGGTATCGAAAGCAGATATGGCTGAGTAGGTCACTGAACCTAAGCCAGGCCAGTTGAAGACTCGTTCTGTAATGATTGCGCCGCTCCACGAGTTGATTAGGCCCAACGCAAAGCTTGTTACTATCGGTGGAAGTGAAGGTCGAAGAATGTACTTCGTTTCGATCTGTCTTGGGGGAACTCCCTTGGCACGTGCAGCCTCGACGTAATCCTCGGTGGAGAAGATGAGAAAGAATGTCCTGTTTCCATAGCAGCCAAGGAAGAACGCCGAAGTAACCCAAGACGCAAGGGGGAGAATCATGTGCTTGATCATACTAAGGAAGTACTGTATCGGATCGGAGGGCGGTGGGACATCCACTAGGCCTCCGTATGGCAACACGTGAAAGTAAGATGCGAAGATAAGAATCAGGAAGATCCCGTAGAACCATCCCGGTATGACAGAGGTTGGAGCGCCAGCTATGAACAGTTTGTCAAGTTTGCTTCCGTGGTGTCTGGACAGGTACAGCCCGATTGACATAGTTATGGAGAAGTTCACGAGCATCGCCGTGGTGAAGAGCATCACGGTTTGCGGAAGTCTCTCCAGGATTATGTTCTTGACGAGCCTAGAGCCGGAATCGCTATACATGTACTGTGCGTTCCCGAGGTCCAGAGTTAAGGCGTTTCTGAGGTATATCACGCTTCGGATCGGGAATGGCAGGTCCAGCCCACTGCGTTTGATCTGTAGCTGTATCTCGTCTTGGGTCAGTTTGTCGATGACATCTGGGGGATACCCTTGGTAAGCTGGATCGTTTCTGAATCGTGAGGTTATAGCGAAAGTCAGCTCGCTTTTCACGATTTCGTCAACGTATCCGCCCATGTTGGCGATTATGATTGTGAGGTAGATGGCAAAAACAACTACTAGGTATATTACGACAGTTCTTCTCAGGATGAACTTTATGAGACCTTTCATGGCCATTAGGATTTCACTATCGCCCTTGTCTTGTGCTCAGATTGTCATATAAACGTTGCTTTTCGAGCTGGAATGAATTGGCAGAGCCTCTTTCTCAAGAGTGGCTATGGATTCTGCCGCAAAAAAAGAAAGGAGGGGAAGTTTGTTACGCTTTCTTTCTGGCAGCTGTCGAATAGATCGCCACTACTATGGCGACTGCAGCAAGGGCAACTGAGGCATAGGCAATTGTCTGTAATGTGCTCACCGTACCCTGAAGAGTCGTGACTTGACTTGTCAGGGTCGACTGTAGTGCTGAGAGCTGTGCGTTGAGGCCAGATTCAGCTTTCGCTAGTAGGGACTGGAAGTAGCTTATTTCTGGAATAACTACGAACGGTGCATCGAGGAATCCCGGGGTCCCAACATCTTTGCTCAGCGCGATTGCCATTAGCCTATAGGTTCCTGCTGTCAGCTTGGCAGTCTCAATGTCCTTTAGCTTGATTGACCATTGTCCTTGGGCGGCAGCTGTGGCGTCCCCGACTACAAGCACATTGCCGGCTGAGTCAAGCACAAGGTACTTCACGAGCTCTATCCTATCGTTCGCATATGGTTGTCCCTTCGTCGTTAGGTTTAGGGTGAAAGGTGCCTCTAGTCCTGGGACAATGTTCTGCGGCATCTTGAGTGACAACTCTGGAATTGGCGGTTCAGCCAGCCAAGCCCATCTGTCAGCCTTGAAAGTATAGTCTCTGAAGGCCTTCACAACAGCGATGTGGGCTGTGAAGTCCGCGGTCGCAAGATAGAATGGGCCTGAAGCGACATAGTAGTGCTTGCGATCAGTGTTCCACTTCTTTAGGTTGTCGTATCTTGCCGACGCATCCTGTGCCGTTATGTATTTGCTTGCATGTTGTCTGAACGGTATGTATCCGGTGTTCTTCGCTTCATCTAGGACTGCAGAGAAGGTGACCAAGCTTGGACCGCCGATGTAGTTTGCCCATTCAACCTTCTTTTCCACAGCTTTGGACGCAGAGAACGCAAGCAGCCCCTTCTCTTCTGCGAGTATGCCCAGCCCGACGGCGTGCCACGGCATATTTGGCCATCCAGAGGCCCAGTCTGCCATGAACTCGGCTTCGATGAATGTGTAGTTAATATAGTACGCCACGACGAGTGGGCTTGTGCTTATTATCTGCTCTCCACGGTAGTTATCTCTCCAAGCTTTGAACGCAGACACAGCGCTTGCGTCGTAAAGCGGACTAGCTGTATCAGCTCTTTCGAATACCAACGGCCAGGTCGCGAACCAGTCTGCCATGCTCACCACTGAACCATCATGGTATTTCACTTTCCCTATTACATCGCCGTAGTTCACCACGACTTTGGCTTTCGCGTAAGTCCCGCTCGGCGGGTTAGTTATGGTCTTGGTTGCTACATCCCAGCCGAACCATGCATCTGACGGAACTAGGACCTTGTCAACTGTCTTCAGCGTTAACCATGGGCTGCTTGAAAAGCAAGGTACCCCCTTTTCCACCTCCATGGTGACTGATTCGAGTCTGTTAGGCATTGGGATGCCAGTATACGGGTTGTAGATGAAATCGTAGTCTTGGACACATCTCAAGATCACTTGGTCATAGACCCAGTTTGTTCCGGCCACAGGGTTCCACGGTTCCACTAAGACTTCTCTGTTTGACGCCTTCAGAATGCCCCCGACCTTGTCTTTGTACCTTACCGTTCGGGCCCATATCGGGTTGTTGAGCCCACCGGACAAGTCTACAGCAACCCCAACTTCCTGTCTCATATCGAATGGTGATATCTGGTCGACAAGCCATACTCTTTCCGATTCTTGTAGTGCTAGTTCCGAAGCCTTACGCATGAGAGCCATCCTTTCTGCCCAAGTGGACCAATCTCCTTTCCAGAGTTTGGTTGCCACCTCGTAGAACTCAGGTCCTGGCTTGTATGCTTGCCACAGTGGTTCGGGCCGTCCCAGAGGAGTGTAGAAGTAGCCGAAGTTGTCAGAGTCGTCTCTGCTGACTATCGTTGTTATCCAGCCGCCCGTGTAGATGTGCCACTGGCCAACCGCGGGGTCACCGCGCAACCATATAGGGCTAGCATCTCTGCTGGGCTTGTACATCCTTTCTATCGTGAACCCCAGTTTCTCTAGTGAATTGGCGACGTAGTCACCTATCAGCTTTCTCTGATCCTCTGTTCTGATCAGGAACTTGAGGGTCACGAGAGAGCCCGCGTAGTACCACTTGCCATCCTTGTACTCAGCGCCCATCGCTGCCATCTCCTTGAAGATGGCCTCCTTAGCCTTTTCGAAGTTGTATGCATACTTGGCCTCAACAAGCTTCGCCGTCTCTGCCAGTTTGCCATAGTCAGGAAAGGCGGAAACAATGGGCAAAAGCTTCGGCCTTGCAAGGCCCTTGAAGATCTCGTTCACGATGTAGTTCCTATCTACAAGCCAGTTCATCGCCTCTCTTACCTTAGCGTTGTAGAAGGGGTTGAATCCGACCCCTCCCTTGAAGGTTGGTCCGACAGGGTTAAAGGAGAGTTCGAGGTACAGCCCGTAGGCGATCTTGTATGCCAAGACCGGTGAGGCCTTGACCTGAGCAAATAGATCTGGGTCGGAGATATCCATTAGATGCACATGGATGTCGCCCTTTTTCAGCATGTCAACTATTTTTGCGTCGTCTGGTTCTGCCAAGAAGTCTATCTCGTCAACCCATGGGCCATTAGGAACAACTTGTGCACTTGAGTTTAGGGGAGTCATTGCAGCTACGAAGAAAACCAAAAGCAAAGCTATCGCTGTTTTTCTTCCTTTCATTTCAAATCACACATGCCTTTATCGAACAAGGTTGGATATAAGACTTTTTGTGATTTCAACAGGTTTGTTTATAAAAGAGTGAGAAAATCCTTTAGCTGAAAGCGCGGAGAATTTGAGCTTTCATGTCAAGAGTTGCCCTAGCCATCGCTGTGATCGTATGGCTTGTCGCTTCGCCTCTTACCGCAGTTGACCAGAACTCTCCCCCTAGACTGAGAATCATGTTCAGCGACATGGAAGCCAATGTCGTCACTGTTGCTGGCTACGCGTTGATTGCCAATCGCCAGCAACCTCTTGTCTTGACAGTTGATTCCGCGGATCCAAACGCTTTACGTGGCGCGGTAGTCGACCTAGGGTTCCCAGCTATGTTCATGTCATCCAGATTGCTGGCTGACGGAAGCGTCGTTGCGGTAGGTCGCTTGTATAGGCAAGGGCAGGGATATGACGTTCTAGTGGCGAGACTTGGCAGAGAGAATGAAATCCTGTGGACTAGAACCATTGGTGGCGAAGATTTCGATGCAGGCGAAGACGTTCTGGACGTGGACGGAAGCCTCGTCGTTGTAGGATACAGCTACAGCTTCAGCAAGATAAGAAGCTCGGATGTTCTTTTGCTTAAGCTCGACTATTCTGGAACGATTCTTGGATCATGGACAATAGGAGTTGAGGCCTATGATGACATCGCCCACGGAATCGAGAGAACCGGCGATGGGGGGCTGCTAATTCTTGGCGAAACCAAGAGCTACAACGTTTCCTTGTCGGACATTCTGCTAGTCAAGATGGACGCAAACGTACAGGTTCAGTGGTCCGCCAGCATAGGCGGCTCAAGCTTTGAAAAAGCCGTATCAGCCGTTGAGACAGATGAAGCTGGTCTTTTTGTGGTCGGCGTGAGTGAAAGTTTTCCCATGGGCAAGACTGACGGTTTCTTTCTCGAAGTTGACAAGAACGGTCGGCTCAAGTATGTCAAAGGCGTCGGGTGGAGCGGAAGCGACGGATTCAAAGATGTATGCTTCAAAGACGGCAAGTACTACGTGTTGGGCTACTCGTCAGTTAGAAAGGAAGAAGGTGACTTACTGTTTCTGGAAGTAAATTCCCTAGGATCCGTCGCAGCCGCGTACATTCTCACGAGAAGCGGCTTCGATTCCCCCCATTCAGTAAACCCACTAGGCAACAATATCCTCGCGACAGCCGCCTTCTCAGAAAGCGAGACAGAGGCTCTCATCTTGGAGAGCTACTCGGTAGACTGGAGCAACATAACTCTGGAAGTGTTCTCCCAAGTGAAACCAATGTACGAAAGGTTGGACTTCATGAGGATCAGCAATATCAATGACAGTGTAACCTTGGCAGACTGGACGTTGAGGCAGGTAGATCTGACAGTTCGGTCGGTGGATCTAGCTGCAAAAGAAGTGCCGGCTGCCGTGTCTCCCTTGACCCTGAATCATCAGAGTGTCCAAGTCACTGTTGGCGAGTACGTAGAGAGGACTGACTGGGTGGCTGAAGCGATCAGGTTTGTGGAGTCCAATATCCCCATCATCATACTCGCCATTCCCTTCATCACCTTCTTCATTGCGTGGCTACTGCTGAAGATCGGCAAGATCGTTAGAAGGCGCACTAAGAGCTGAAGTTCCAGCGGGCAAGAAGGTGTTGCAACGAACACCCTTGTCAGAGGCGCAGACCGCCATCAGATGTCGCGTTTATGCTCACTTGAGAGTACCTTCATTCAGACATGTCTGTCTGGCGGCACGAGTCTTCTGAGTTTTCGAAGCGAGCTTAACCTTTCCCTGTCTCCAAGACGGCTTTTTTCGATAGCTTCCTCCAGCATTGATACGGACTCGTCCATGCTTTTGCGGTCGACTGGGAACGGGACGCCATCCTTTCCGCCGTAGGCGAAGGAGTACTTCACGGGGTCTTTCCAGCTCGGTCTCTCCCCGTAGACGAGTTCTGAGATAAGTGCCAGCCCTCTGACAGTGGCTGGGCCTATTCCTCTCATGCCTAGAAGCTCTTCATAGTTTCTGGGCTGGAGCTCATATGCATTCGCCAACGCTGTCCAGTTCATCCTAGACGGCATTGAAAGGACATCAAGTACAGGGGCCTTCAGCCCATTTTCCTGAGTAGGATGCATCCATTCTTTGAGCGACCTTTGATATGCTGGTCGCATAGACCTCAGCATATTCCCAACTTTCGCCGGCTTCTCTCTCACGATGTCCACTGAAGCTTTCCGGCAGCCTTCACTTTCCTGAGCTGTCATGTTCAGTGCAGCAGCTCTCTTGGCGTCACCCACGATCGCTTTGTGGGGTTCAACAACAAAGTCTTCAATGTCCTCAGAGAGCCAGTGGTACCTTCTCGCCGTCCTGTCGTACGTGTTCATCCCTTGCTGAACAACGGCCCACTCGCCGTCGCCGGTTATGAAGAAAGCGTGGTGATATAGCGGGTAGCCCGCCTGTATCGCCGTGTTGTCAACTTTGGCGCTCATCCGACTTGCATACCTTAACCTGTCAATGTCCTCAATCGAGAGTCCAAGCTCTTCGCCGACCACTCCCACTTCGGAAGGCGTTCTCTTGGATGCCTTGCCTTTTCCGCCACAGACGGCTAACCCAAGTTTCTCGCGTTCCAGAGCGTTCTTGAGAACGCCTGTCAATACAGTGGTGACTCCTGAGGAGTGCCAGTCGTACCCTAGGACGCAACCCAAGGCCTGGAACCAGTATGGGTCCGATATCCTCCTTAGAAAGGTGTCGCGACCGTGCTCGTCCACGATCACGGCAACGATCCCTCTGGCTAGACCGATCATTCTGCTGACTAGCCACTGAGGTGCCTTCCCCACGTGGAGCGGAAGCTCCGCGAGTCCTGTTCTCCTCAAAGCTTGCACGAGGCCTTTGAGACGGTTCCTAGCGAGAACTTAGGACAATGCGTCCTTTAAACTTGACTGGCTGCCACAAGAGTGTGGCTAATGTGGCTACTTCATGAGCAAGCGCCCCTCTCTATCGATCTCTCCGTGCCGAATTCTGGTTGTGGAGATGGGGACGTGATTCTCGGCGGGAACCATGCTGATCACAATCACTTTGAGCGGTTGCAGACCGTTCCGCTTCCTGACAGTGTTTATCTCGCGAGCTATGGGCTCAGTTTCTTGGCTGACTACTATGGCCTCTTGGTCAGCGCTCGTCACCGCGGGGCCGTGAGCGTCGTCTAGAGGGATGATCTTGGCTCTGTCACGAAGCCCCTTTCGTTGGAGGAAGCTGGTCAGCTCCTTCTCTCTTTCCTCGTAGGATGCAGTTTCATGGTTCTTTCGGAGCTCGTTGGCGAACTTGTCTGTGCATAGCCCTATCAGGACTAGGTCTCCTGAGCTAAAAGCCTTCATGAGCAGAGCTCGATGCCCCCTGTGCAGCTGGTCAAAAGATCCGCCAAGGCCGACTATCTTGAATCTTCTCGTCATCTCACGACTCCGCAAGACCAGCGTGCTGGAACCTTCCTTGTTAGCTTTGCGAGATCTCAGTCATCTTGCTGCGGCGTCTTTCTTTTCGGGACTTGGTCCTCGCAAGAGAAACGTCTTTCTGGTGTAGACAAGGACGCCTAGGACTGACAGAACGGCTCCGCTTGCATAGAACATGGTCTGAGCCCCTATGTTTGTGTAAATTCCTAGACTCGTGTACGTTGTCGCTAGGCCGACAACGAGCATGATCAGACCCGGAACCAGCAGTGCCAAGCTGAAGGTGCCTTTCGGTAGTTCCTCCTTCAGGCTGAAAGTCCTTACGTGTTCGGGCACAACAGAAGGGACGGCCCAAACCACAACCCTCACCAGCACTGGAGTGACAAGAAGGACGAAGGGGAGCATTGTGACAAACCACCATATCGTAAGCCCAATGGAAGTAGCTACTAGCACGTCTGTGGCCATCTTCATATACTTAAGATCAGCAAGGTACATGACCTTGAAAAGAAAGACGTAGAGGAAAGCGACTAGGGCATTTGCCACGGTGAGCGTCAGGTTCGAGGCTAACACATATCGGCCCCAGCTGAACCGCCTACGTAGGATATATCCGAACATGAAGAAGCCCAAGAAATTTCCTGGCACCGCAGCCAACAGGCTTCCGGGATAAAGGTACCCGTATTTCGCGGAGTCAGCAATCAAAGTCCCCAAGGCCGCGCCGACCGCCGCTGGCATAGGTCCAAAAACAGTGGCGAAGAGTGAAGGCACAACAACGGCGGGTCTGAACTGGCCCGAACCCCATGGAGAGGATATGTACGCGGTCATGTAGGACCCAATCGCGTAAAGTGCAGCGCACATTGAAGCAGCAGCTACCATTACGGACTTCGGGCGGTTGGCTTCTAAGTTCATAACCGGTTCACCACGCTTCTAGGCGCCATCAAAAATAAGAATTGTGTATGTAATGTACAAACACAGACATACTATGCAGATGAGACCCCTCACTGCGTCCAAGGTGAACTCTATTGCTAACTCAGCGCAAAGTTTAAAGGGAGTCGGCGTGATTCTTGCATATCGCACCCAAGCGAAGGAGACTGCTCGTTGATCCTTGATCCCGTTCTGAACAGAAAGGTTGAGGTGCTGGTGAAGCTCAGAGGATACGAGCTTCTGGAAAAAGAAGAAGGAAAAGAGGGAGACTTCTTCACGGTCAAGAGTCGACGACGTAAGAAGCTGCTTATCTGGGCGGTCACTGGCGTTGAGACGATTGGCATTCGTTACGTGAACCTTCTGTCAAAGAAGGCCGAGTCAAGTGAGCTCGACGGCGGCATAATGATATCCAACAGCACCTACACTCACTCAGCAAGGGCGAACGCTCGGAGAAGAGGTGTCGAGCTCATACCGACAAACTTCCCATCATTCAACATATTCGAGCACTACCTTGTCCCGAAACATGAGATTCTCTCCCCGGAAGAGAAAAAGGCGGTTCTTGAGAAGTACCGAGTAGCTCCCTACAAGCTTCCACTCATGCGGACATCGGATCCCATAGCCAAGGTTATTGGCGCGATTCCCGGCGACCTAGTGAAGATAACCCGAGACAGCCCAACCGCCGGTGAATATGTGTCCTACCGCTATGTAGTTGATGGCTGAACCCGCTGCCGGCAGGGAACTCGGGAAGCTATCTATTCCTTCTTCTTGATCTCGTGTAGGATTACGAGCGCTTCTCCAAGGGATATGCCCATTTCCGCGGCTAGCTTTCTCGGCGTAAGGTCCGGGTGTGTGTTGAGCAGTTTGTCCGCGACATATGCCTTGTGATAGGGATACATGACGATGGAATATACCGTTTCGACAAGGATCGGCCAGAGCGGATCATTCACATATTTCTCGAGCTCGTCACTCATACTCGTACCCCATGCCTCATGTTCTTCAGCGCCAAGTACGTGAGTCCACGTTTATTAGCATTATGAGAGTCTTCTCTATGCAACGTTGGTCTAGGAATCTTCTTCAAACAAGAAGGTTTCCAGCGCTATGGATGGCGAAATCGCCAGCAAATCCTCCCTTTGCTGCTTGTTGATGATTTCTGGCTTTCTTGGGTTTGGGACCCATTACATTTTTCATCTGGCGTTGACCTTGTGCAACGTTTGCCTATAACCCGGCGTAGGATCAGATATCGGTCCAGATCATTGGAGCTAAAGCTTGATTTTCGTCCTTTCTGAACAATGTTCATGGTACAAGCTTAGTATCATAAAATGCCGTTCTTCTTCGTCTACAGTCTAAGATCATGTTTCGTCATAAAGGCTAGGCTAGGGAGAGAATTATTGGAATGCTGTCTGCCAGAAAGTGGATAAATACGGGACCAAGAATGTTTCTGGTGCGTGCTCGAACGTAAGCTATACTTAAAGCAACTGACCAAGGAAAAACGTTTCCCGCCAAGAGAGCAACTGCCCACGGAAGCGATAGTGAGTATACCCCTAGATATGAAGGAAGATGATAGAAAGTGAACAATAGTGAGCCTATGATTATTGCAGGCAAAGCTTTAGCGAGACTCGAAGGATGAATGGGCATAAGCCTATCGAGCATGTATCCTCTGCCAAATGCTTCTTCAACAACTGCAACAGGAAAGAATGAGTATACGATCATATATAAGGATACCAAGCTGGGATTTGCCCACCGCTAGGCCTCGAAGACTGCGGAAATGAGACAGGACCAAGAAAATAGTTGAGCACCATTAGCAGTAGGTAAATAATGAGAAAAAGCGGAATCAAAACTAATGTCCCAAACAAGCTCTTTGCAGAACCTTCTCTCTTTAGCCCTAGGCCAGAGAAGATCTCCCTCAAGGATCGCTTCTTCTCCCAAAAAGCCAAGAAAATGACAAGAAAAACAAGAACTGCCCCCCAAGGCATCCCCATACTAACCAACAAACTTAAAACAAGCGACATCGTAATATCTTGTGGCAACGTTCCTCGTGATGAACTTCTAAACAGAATAGGCATAACAAAACACAAAGTCACGACAAGCCAGACAATAAATGGTCCTTTTGTTTCTCCTAGCTTCTTAGACGACATAGCCTGTCCAATTATCAAATCTATATAGGGCACCTTCTTAATCCTTTTTTAGTAACCAGAGATTTCGGTTCAAATATCGGCTCAGACTATCGGTCTTCGCATCTAATCTCTTTACCTTTTAAAACTTGCACTTTTGGTCGTGTGTAACTCCGTCGAGTTACAGCAACTATTTATTCCTTGAACTATAAGAATCAATTGGTATTTCGTGGAAAGTGTCATCGAAAAGCTGCGGAAAATCGGACTCACAGAATACGAAGCCAAAGTATATGTTACTTTACTAGAAGACCATTTGAACACCGCAGGAAAGCTGTCCGAAAAGTCTGGTGTTCCGAGGACAAAGATATACTTGGTCTTGGAGTCTCTTGAGCACAAAGGTTGGGTACGAGTTTATTCTGGGATACCGTTACTGTTTAGGGCTAACGATCCGCTCGACGTTTTCACGAAGATCAAAGAAGACTATTCCGATTTTTTGCAGTCGATTCAGATGACACTCGATAAGGAGGTGTCTGAAATGAAAGAGAAGTTTGTGATTTTGAAATTCCACATTGGCCTGACAAGCTTGAAAGAAGAAATGAGAAAAGCTAAGACCATATGGATAAACAATGCAACAACAGATTTCGTCAAGAAAGTGAAAGATACATTCCGAGAAGATGCAGAGGTTAGAGTGCTCCTTTTCCCAGGGGAAAAGAAAACCGGTGACAAAAATGTGCAATTCAGAGAGGCTGAAATGAAAATTGTGTGCATGGTCCGAAATAAAGAGGTGCCCTCGATGTCAACTACTCTCGATGAGACAAGGACATTCACCGTGTTCGAAGATCCAGTGACTCACGAGTATGTAGTGGATGAAATGCTGTACGATGAATGCGCTAAATGTTTCTTGGATTGGAACCGCCTAGGCTGGAACGCTGCTAAAGAGGCGTGAGGTGAAGACTATGCCTATTGTGGAAGGGAGATACGAAGCTAGAATCTCAACAATCTTCAGTACTATTGAAGAAGGAATAGAGGAAATCAAGAGGAAAATTCAGAGATCAAGGAGGGTGAGGATTAGCAATATCCCTATGGGTTTACTTGGAGAGTTGAGACCGCTGTTAGAAGACAAAGACTTGAAGATGATCCTGCCAATTGGTGAGGAACCCAACGAAGAACTGAGAAGGCTGGGTGAGATTGCTACGACAAAGGCAAGGATATACGTTGACTTCAAAGGCAAGGAAGCAAATACTGGCTCTCTTAGCTTTTCGGACAAGGTGTTCAACATTGTGTGGTTGGACAATCAGATACTGGACGTATCAGCTATGGAATACAGCAAATGCGTAAAATGCCTTCTAGATACATTTGAGATGAGTTGGAGATATTCACAAAAATGGTGAATAACCAATGAAAGTCAGGTTACGGCTACTGGTATGATATTAGACCGGTTTTTCAAACAATGATAGCAGTGCCCAACCCTGAAGAAACGGAGAAGCAGATTCCTGAATAAGTTGGCAATAAGGGAAAAGAAAGAAAACTCACCGTTCAGTTATACGTGTCCTCAGATCGCGCAAATTGCGTGCTATTGAGCAGAGCCTGCCGGATCATTTTTCGTTCGCAGTGCCATCTGGTGCTTATTACCCCAAGGGATGGTCAGCCCAGACAAGGCAAAAACAAAGCGTAGGCTACCCAATAAAACCATTTGGGAATTACACCGATAAGTGAGAGCACAAGCGACAAAGCTATCAACAGAATCTCGGATACCCACATGCCCAAAGCACACTTAACGACGAACCTTTGTTCAACAGAAGTTCTCGTGCTCTTAATGGAGAAATAAGTTCCAATCAACGCACCAAACACCCCAATGGCTGAACCTACGATGCCGCCAATAAGCCCAATAGTACTTGGATCCATGCACTAACCTCCTTCCACCTATAAGATGATTTCATCCAAACCTATATGCCCGGCCAAGAGACACAATAGCCTAGCCCAAACTCGAGAATCCAAACCTCGCCCTGACTAGGGTTTCATAGTATCCCGGGATACGTGACCTATCTCGTTTGAATTTCACACTTCGAATTAACAAAAACAGGTTTGACTAGAGGAAGATGTGCGTTCAAATTGCCAGGGTTCAAGTCCCAATCCCTGCACTTCGATTTCAGGCTTGTTCTGAGTTGTTTCAGCTAAAGAAACCTAGTTTGCGATGGTGCATGTGGGGTTGAAACTTGAACACGTGTTTGCTGGTGAATTTCCAGTCGTTTCGAGAAATGTCGAGGCATACTGGCGGCAGCCAGCCGCGACTGCATATTCGTAGCAAGTGGACTACTGTACCTGTTGGCATTGATCGTTTTCAGTTCCTTCTTTTAGGGCGAAGATCTTCCGATTGTGGAAGTAGCAACCTACAGAAAGAGGCTGCCGAATCTAGGGTGGTTTGAAGAAGTAGCGCGGCCAATGCGGCCAAGTCTGAGAGATGTTTTTGTCGAAACCGACTTGGAGCTCGATGCCCACCCGAACCTTTTCAGGCTCAATGCCCCTGATCATCCCAGGCAAGCGAAGTCCGTCTTCGAGTTCCACGATGCCATACGCATAGGGCGCCATCGGTTGGAATTGCTCCGGTGCAACATAGATGACCGTGAAGGTGACCAGCCTGCCTTGGCTTTTGAGCTGGACCCAGCTTAGTTCCTTAGAGTAACAGTTCGTGCAGACCGGTCTGGGTGGGATGAAAGTGGAACCACACTTCTTGCATTTGGCTGCCATTATCTTCTCTTCCAGAAGGAACCTTTGGAACTGTTCGATTGTGAATGGAGCTTGTTGAGCGGTTCCAGTTGGCTCAGTCACGTTCTATCCTCTCCTGTAGATGTGGACGAGGCACGAAGCTCCGCTTCCGCCGAGGTTATGGGTCAGCCCCATCTCGCAACCTTCAATCTGTCTCTTCTCTGCCTGTCCAGTTAGCTGAAGGTAGACTTCGTTCAGTTGAGCTGTGCCAGTTGCGCCTACTGGATGTCCTTTGGATTTCAGACCTCCGCTCGTATTTACTGGCAGGTCTCCGTCCAAGTCCGGTATTCCCTTCTCTATGAACTCTCCTCCCTTCCCGGGTTCGCAGAATCCTAGGTCCTCGTACGCGATGAGCTCAGCAATTGTGAAGCAGTCGTGGACTTCAGCTACGTCAATATCGTCGGGTTCTGCACCCGCCATCTCGTAGGCTTCTTTCGCTGCTTGCTTTGTTGCCTTGGAACTAGTCAAGCTTTCTCTTTCATAGAGTCCAAGTGCGTCTGTGCCGTGGCCTGAGCCGATTATGCAAACAGGGTCGTCCGTGTAGCTCTTGGCGAGGTCAGGGCGAGTGAGGATGGCGCAACTGGCTCCATCTGAGATCAACGAGCAGTCGTAGAGTTTGAGTGGCTTCGCAATCATTCTCGATTCCAAAACCTTCTCCACGGTCACTTCTCTTTGCATGTGGGCCTTTGGGTTCAGGGCTCCGTTACGATGGTTCTTGACAGCAATCAGCGCAAGATGCCTCTCGGTTGTGCCGTGCTGGTGCATATGAGCTGTAGCCATGAGCGCGAAGAGCGCCGGAAAGGTGACACCATTCCACTGCTCAAAGGGGAAGTCAGCTGCCATGCCAAGGTACTCTGTAACCTCCGGAGTAGACCTATTGGTCATCTTCTCAAACCCGCCTACCATGACGACATCGTAGATGCCGGAGAGAATGCTAAAAATGCCCTGTCTAATAGCCGCGCCCGAGGATGCGCAAGCGGCCTCAGTTCTGATTGCAGGTGTGGGTAGCAGTCCGGTCCAGTCTGAGATTATGGGCGCGGTGTGACCTTGATGTTCGAATGATTCGCCCATCATGCCGATAAAGAGTCCTTTGATGTCTCTTTTCGGGTTGAGGTTGGGGCATCTCTCAAAGGCTTCCATGGCTGCTTCAAGGAAGAGCTCTCTTCCCGTGTAATCGTCCATCTTACCGAACTTGGATGACCCGGCTGAGACAACGGCGGCAAGGGGCCTGCCTTTCAAGCTTGAACTCCTCCACAATCACTGCTTGAGGATCGGCGTCTTGGTCTCCGTTAAGATTGATTGAAGTATTTATCCTTAGTGAGGTTTCAAGAAAAAAGGACGGCATCCTACTCTCATGTCAGCAGGCAGTAAAGCCCTGGCGGACTGGTAATGTTCATAAAGCTCTTCTTCTACCTAACAGATTGTTTCCGTTTGTGCCCCGGTGGCTCAGCGGTTAGAGCAACGGCCTTGTACGCCTAGGCAGAGGGAGCCGTGGATCGCGGGTTCAAATCCCGCCCGGGGCTCCAAGTGCAGGTCTAGGCTTAACTGATCAGTTGAATTCGCTCCTCACCAACTTGATATGTGCAAAATGAATATCAGAGGTCAAAAGCAGCAATCCTTTTCTTAGACACATGGCAGCTATTACCACGTTAACAGCTGGCACATGCTTACCTATCTTAACGAGAAAGAACGCCATCTTCAGAACATCGTAATCTTCAACCGCAGGGTACAATACGCCAAGTTTCTCAAGGTCTAACGCCTTCGGAAATCCCACAGCATTCAATAAGGTTGTAAAGCCTCTGGCCTCTCGCTTTCCGCTCTTCAAAAGGCTTATGAGCGCACTTGTATCGTAGAGGACCTCTTCCATTCGAGCTCCCTTACCCCTTCGTAATGCTCTATCGCCTTCTCCAAGCTTATTGAGATCAGATCTAGTCTAGACTCTCTCAGCATCTCTGCCAACTCTTCGGAGGAAGCAACTCTACGTTCCATAACCTCAAGTTTTCCCATGTACTCGATCAGGGCTTTCCTCACAACCTCACTCCACTTGACTTCAGAGTGCCTTTTCATTTTATCACGCAACTCTTTCGGGATCGAGACTGTTATTTTAGGCATGGATCATTCGCGAGTGACTCACATATTTAAGTGGTGTCACAGAAACCTGGAAATATACGTATTCAGGAAACCAGATCTCGGCATAGACTTAATCCAAGAAAGGGTTTCTTATGGATAGGCAGAGAAGGGCGCAGATTGCGGGTACAGATACGGCCCGGCGCTCCATAAATATCCTGGCCCCTTATATTCGAGAATGGTAAGCATCCCATGGGTGATCATTGCCTAGTGAAAAGTCTAAGAGAGGTTTGCCGTAGAATCTTGGACTTCTGTCTGGAATTGGGGAAGGGCGAGAAAATGCTCATACTCTTTGACCGAACAAGTAGAGAGCTAGCTCTAAGCTTCGAGGAAGAAGCTAACCGTCTTAAGGCAATCTCTCAGCTATGTGAGCTGCCATATGGAGAGAAAACTGCCAGCTTCCCTGAATCCGTTCTCACCATGGCCAAGAGTCTGTCAGAAGAAGATGCGGTGATTGTGCTCTCTTCTGGTAGTATGATCCATTACCTCAGTATTCATAAGGTTGTCTCTCCTTTTTCAAGACTTAGAAGCATACGTTCCCGGAGCTTGTACATACCTCCTTTTCCCAAGGAATCTCTTGTTCGCATTATCTCAGTCGATTTTGATGAATACGAGTGCTATCAAGACAAGTTGCTAAGAGCCTTTGATCGAATACAGACGGCAAGACTGTTTACGAATGCTGGAACAAACATTGCATTTCGAGTTAGAAAGTTTGGGTTTACGCCCTATAGAGCGATCTTTCCCGGTGAACATGCTCTCTTTCACTTAGGGGAGATCTGGACAGCGATCATTGAAGACTCTGCTGAAGG
>CAYXIF010000005.1:0-32248 GCA_964465575.1 uncultured Candidatus Bathyarchaeia archaeon
CCCTTCTCAGTAATAACATAGCAGTCACCCCCGGGACAAACAAGCCCAGCGTTAAGGACTTCACCCAAGTACCTAGTCAAAAGCTTATAGCTTAGATTAGCCCCATACATAATATGGGTCTTCTTGGAACCGAAATCCCCAGCCCCACTCACCACCACCAAGACATCCCTGATTATCTCTAGCTTACCACGGTATCCTACCCTATTCTCAACTTCCTCCAAAACCAAACCAACACACACCTGTTGTTTCCTGATGTAATTCAGGACAACCAAACTTCAGAACAACATCAAAGAATGAAACACTGAAACACAAGTTCTATAAGAAAGTTCTACACACAATTCTAGTGGACCAAAGATATGAACAGACTGTTAGTTTTCACCCTTCTCCCAGCCATATGCCTACTATGGTTCGTGGGATGGTCCCTGTACTGGATAGGACAAAAACACTAAATAGTGCCCTAACTTCTAACCATTGACATGTGCAGCCAACCCCTACCCCCATGCTTAGGCTGCCCATGCTGCTTCATCTGCTCCAACTGAGCACGCAACTCTTCCTTAAGCCTGCTCCTAACCTTATCCTGGATGGTTATGTACTCACGAATGAACTTCCTAACCCCACCCCTGTTAGGATCGGGCTGAACCCGCTCAGCCTCCTCAGGCGTCAAATGCCTCCTCAGAATGTCCTGAAAATCCGGAGGACTAAAATTCCTCGTAGCCAAAAGAATAAGACCACGCTCAACAAACAAACGCTCATAAGTCTTGTCAGCAATACCCTCAGCCCTAACCTTATCATCAATCCTTGACCGCCACATCAACTTCCACTCCTGCCGAAGCTCATCAACGAGCAGCTTCAAATCCCTCTCAAACGTTTCCACTCAACAAGTCCCTCCCTGAAGGAAGCAGACAAGAAACCAACACTCAAACCATCAAAGCACGTTCATGCAGCACCTCGGAAAGACAACACGAACCATATGAGGGTTGCGCCAATATTTTCTGGAAAAGTATATTATGTGTTGTGAAAGAGATTTCTGGAGAACCATTCCGAAAAGAAGTTATGGAAAACCCCTCCATCTCTTCCACAACCAGAAGAGCGCTCAGAAACAGGAAACAGAAACAAAACTCGAGAGGAGAAATTCACAACCCTTATACTTCCTGCCACCGAAAAGAGAAAAAAGCGTGAAAACATGAACAAAGACCAAACAATAGGCACAACAATCTGCCTAGCATGCATAATCGTCTCAGCCGCATACGTTGGAACAGTAGCCGCCCCAGAACTAATGAAGAGCACACTACCATGGCTCCCCTGGACCGCCCAACAAATCCAGTTCGGAGCAATAGCAACAGTAGTCCTCATAGCCTTCCTAGCAATAATGTTCATCGGCGCCTGGATAGGATGGACAATGGCAACAACCCCAACACCAAAACCAATAGAAGAACTCGAAACAGAAACAAAAGAAACCACCGAAAAACCAAAAGACTCAACAACCTAAAACACACTTCACTTTCACCCCACTTTCTGACTCTTCTCAACAGGTACTGACGGATAGAAAACCATCCAACTTTGTCGACAGAACCATCCAAAAAAATGTCGCGAAACAATATATACAGATACACGAAAATATAGTATCCCCGCAGGGACCTTAATTTTGAAGAGCAATACAGCCAAGACTGGCTTCGCTCAAAGAAGCAGAGTCGACATCATAGCATGCATACTCGAACACTCAAACAGAACCTCAAGAAAAACAAGGCTCATCTACAGATGCAACCTAAGCCTCTCACAATTCAAAATGTACGAAACCTGCCTCATCGACGCAGGTCTCCTAACAAAAACAAGAAGCAAAAACAACATAGAAATCTACGAGACCACGGAAAAGGGGAAAAGATTCCTCAAAGACTACGAAAAGATAAAGGAAACACTAGAAGAAATGCGGCTCTAATCAGCAAGGATCCTACGAAACAGAAACCTGAAATAGGCTCTGCGCCCACGAACTCAGCCTAACCCGAGCCTTCTCCTCGTCAACATCAAGAAAATACTTCTTGAGAAACCCCAAAACATCCCCAACATGGCTCTCGTCTCTGCAGCAGCCCCTAACAAGCTCACTCAGCTCAGCCGAGCTGATCCACTGTCCACTAGCCATCCTGAGACTCAACTGCTCACAGAGAACATCAAGCAACTTTTGTCCCATCCATGATTACAATAAGACAATAAATAGGTTGAGAACAGACTTTATAGACCACAGAAACATATTTTCCACATCTACCCGGCCCACACCCACAAATATCACTCTTGCATAGCGCCGCATGTTCGCACAGCTTTTAAGCGCCCTTCCAGCAAACAGAAACCGGTAGCATTGACCCACATACTAGACGAAACGCTCGAATACCTCGCCACAGACCAAACCCCACGAACAGCTGAAGAAATCTCAAGAACCCTAGGCATCCCAATCGTTCTATGCAAGTTTGTAGTAGATTTCTTAACCAGATACGGCCTCGCCAAACAGATAGGCATAAAGTTCACCATAGACCCAAGAGCAAGGAAACTGTTTTCATCCACCTTTACCGAAAGACCCGTTGTACTGCTCGCTACGCCCTCTCTAGTAGAAAGAAGGTAAAGGAAAAGGAAGCAAACTAGACTGCTTCGGTGCCCGTTATTCGAACGTCAAAGCTGAAGCTGCTTATCCCCTGTATGCTCGACGAAACCGTCAAAGTAAAAGCAACAGCCACAACCTGACTAGGCTGAATCTGCTGCCCAGTATAGTTCCATCCGCAAACAAGATATGTTGAGGCACCTTGCGGACTCCAGTTCTCAGTAGTCATACCCAAAGTCAACTTCACATTGCCCGTATTCTTCACGTAAACCGTCACACTCTTAGACTGCCCCGGGCTAAGAGTCCCCCAGTTGATCGAAGAGACGTTGTTCACACACTGACTCTCCGAGTAGACACCAAGCCCAGCAGAAGCAATAACACCGGTGTTGCCAATAGGAAACACGGTCGTTAGCAAACCGTAGATAGAATCCGCATTAGCCACTACAAGACCAATGGCCAAAACCAAACCTAGTATGCTTAACCCTTGCCTAGTTCTCGAATACTTGGTCTCAGGGTTCATGCTATCTTGGTTGAACCAAAATTGATATAAGGGTTAAGAAGGCCAAACCCATCTTGCAGATATGGTACATAGGTCTGTTTCCAAAGTCACTTGCGGGACCTCTGAAAACTTCGCTCAGACTGGCAGCGCCAAAAGCGATGAGCTCAGTCTAACTCTCTCCACCTTCTCATCTGAGTCTACGATCTCAAACCTGGCGAGAAACCCCAATACCTCACGAAGCTCGGCTCCAGATAGACAGAACTCGCTCATGATCTCCTGAAAAGAATGCCACCGGCCATCTTCAAGAGACCGAACAACCTCGAAGATCAGAAGCCCACCAGCCAAGAATCGCTACTGAATATGCACTTCAATATAAAAGGTTTGGGATAGGCTCGTTTAGAAAAGCCAAATACTTGTTTTAGAACCCTGAAACGGAGGAAACTTCCATAAATGCCATCCAATTCTTCTCCAACTCACTCTCTCTGTCGCAATATACGCCCCGAGCCTTCCTAACCGATAACGTTCAGAACTCACCTACTAATCCGCCATTCAAATCCCTCTTAACGACAGGCACTTAACACGCCTTATAAATCATCCCAAGAATCCTCTAGTACGACCACAGAAACACAGCTGCAGAACCAGTACGAGGGCAAAAAATGGAATCAGACTTCGGCAAGAGAGGACGTTTCGAAATCCTCTACGGCATACTCTCAGTCTGCCGAAAGCCAGCCAAAAAAACGAGCATCCTCTACCGGTGCAACCTAAGCTACAGCCAGCTCCAGAAATACCTGGACTATTTGGTTTCTCATACTCTTCTAGGTTCGCAAGAAAACGAAGGAAGGAGGTTCTTTCAGATCACAGAGAAAGGAAAGGAGTTCCTCGACGAATATGAACGTCTCACCAGCCTTTTAGAGGAGAAACAAAACGCAAACGCCGTCATACAGAAAAGCTTCGGCAACGGATCACGTCGCAACCATAAAGCCATCTGACAGCGTGAAGAAAGACCCAATGTTTTGCAGGGTCAATATAGGACAGCGTAGAAGCCTACCGAAACTTGTTCTTGCAAGAGTTGATGTGACTGGCTCAAGAACTCCAAGAGATATCTAGTGCATGTAGCCTAACCGGACTTGAACGCGTCTATGTCGCCGATCCTCTCTTTCCCAGCGTAGACTGCTAAGGCCAGTGCCCAGAGCTGGTCGTCATGTGTGCCCTGCGGATGGTAGAAGGTCATGAAACCCTTTTCCTCAGTCTTCTCGGCTGGTTTAGGCTTGCCGAAACAGTATTATTGCTGGTTGATCTGGACTAGAAGAACCCTTTCAAGCGGGAGGATTAGTCTCCGCTGCTCCATTCTTGTTTGGAGAAGGATCATCATGTCCTGTTTGGTCTTCGGAGCAAAGGCTAACCCATCACCTGATCAAGCCTACACCAAGCCTAAACCCCCCAAACCAGAATACACTCAACCAAAAGCTGCAGAGAAGAATGGTGCCGCGGGCCGGACTTGAACCAGCGACAACCCGGTCTCAAACCATGATCGCACACTCGGGCTTCAGCCTCACCCTCACGGCAAGCCAAACCGCCAAGTCGGGTGCTCTCCCAAACTGAGCTACCGCGGCACCAGAGATTAGAATAAGCCATCTTTATATAAGATTTTAGCCAAACACGGACACCATCTACTGCTGCACCACGGGATTTCTCAGAGTTCCAATGCCGTCAATCTCGACCTCGACTATATTTCCAGGCTCCAGAAACTTCCGCTCAGGCTTCATAAAGGCTGCCACTCCAGCAGGCGTTCCTGTGGCTATAATATCACAAGGCTCCAAAGTCATAACCCGGCTAAGGTGATAAACAACCTCGTAAACATTGAAGACCATCCGCTTCGTGGAAGAGCTCTGCCTAAGTTCACCGTTGACCCAAGTCCGCATACCCAGATTATTTGGGTCCCCAATCTGCTTAGCAGTTGCAATGCATGGCCCTATAGGAGCGAAGGTGTCGAAACTCTTTCCCCTCGTCCATTGCTTGTCCTTGAACTGTATGTCTCGAGCAGACACATCGTTGAAGACAGCGTACCCAAAAATGAAGTCTTTCGCCTGCGAGACCGGGATATCCCTTCCTCTCTTACTGATCAAGATTGCCAGCTCAACTTCATAGTCCAGCTCTTTCACAAAGCAAGGCTTGACTATAGGCTCCCCGGGTCCGATAATCGCTGTACGGGGTTTCAAGAAGATCACTGGTTCATCAGGCACGGCGACACCTCCTTCTTCGGCATGGTCCCTATAGTTCAACCCTAGACACACGATCTTGGAAGGCGAAACAATGGGCGCCCTCAAGACCACGCTGCTCTCTTTGATGGTAATCTTCCGTCTTTGACTCGCCGACAACCCTGACAACTCGCCAATCAAAGACTCAACAAAGCCTTCACCGCTCGAACCAAGCGATATCAACCCCTCCAAGCTATGTGGAACTGTCCTTCTCTTAAGATCCGCAAGTTGTGGCAAGTCCGTGACCCTGCCGCTTCCGCTTAGTATGCCATAAGACTCGATGCCGTCACGAGAGTAACGAACGATTCTCAAATCACTTCTCCACCAAAACCACTCTCAGGAGTAACGTAGATATAAACGAACCCGATTATTAACGTTCAAACCTTCCAGCCCAGAACTGTACTGCTCAAACCAAGTGTCGGTGATGTTCTCCTCATGGAAATGGTCGAAAAGGCTCAAGCCATCCTTGAAAAGTATGCGCTATGCGACCATTGTCTAGGTAGGCAGTTTGCCGCTCTAGGTTACGGAATGGACAACCAGAATCGTGGAATAGCCCTAAAGACCCTTCTTACCATGAAGGGGCACGAGCTGGCGCTTTCGAAAGACAGGAAAGGTGTTGCTTTGCTTAAGACGTTGGCGGAGAACGGCTCTCTCCCCATGGCTGCTGATGTTCTCAGAAAACTGAAACGAAGGCCTAAGGAAACGAAGAGATGCTATCTCTGCGAGGGACGATTCGAGGCCCTGCAAGTCTTGGTGAACAGGATCGTGGAGATGCTTCGTGACTATGAGTACCAGACCTTTCTTGTCGGGGTCAAGCTACCCAGAGAAGTTGAGGAGAGAGAAGATGAGTTCAAAGCGGAGTTCGAAGTTCAACACGGCGAAAGCATAAAGAACGAGTTCAGCCGAGTCGTAGGCAAAATGCTCACGGAGATTGCCCGCAAACCCGTGGATTTCATGAAGCCCCACGTCGTCATCATAGCCAACCCATTCACAGAAGACCTCCGACTTCAGGTCAACCCTCTCTTCATAATGGGCAGGTACCGCAAGCTCGTCCGAGGCATACCACAATCAAGATGGTTCTGTGTCGAATGCCGAGGAAAAGGCTGCCAAGCGTGTAACTGGACGGGGAGGATGCATCCGGAATCCGTTGAGGAGTTGATTGCCAGACCAGTTCTGGAAAGAACGCTCGGAGAGGAAACTCTCTTCCACGGAGCAGGGAGGGAGGATGCAGACGCTCGAATGCTAGGCGCGGGGAGACCCTTTATCATCCAAGTCAAGAAGCCACGCAAACGAAGCCTAGACCTTTCAGAACTTGAACGTAGCATCAACCAGCGTGCTCAAAGGAAGATTGAGGTTAAGAGACTCAGGCTTGTCGACAGAGACATGATAGTGAGTCTCAAGCACGTCGAATCATCTCAGAAAGCGTACAGGCTAACCATCAGATTCGACAGAGGAATCTCAGACAAGGAGATTGAGAAGCTGGAGGAATCCCTAACTGAAGTTACTGTTGTTCAGCAGACGCCGAAGCGAGTGCTAAGGCGCAGGGCTGACCGGGCTCGGGAAAAACACATATATGAGACCAGAGTAAAGAGGATTTCGCCCAACAGCATAGAGATGCTGATCCGGTGCCAAGGTGGGCTCTACGTGAAGGAGTTGGTAACCGGAGATGACGGGCGAACAGAACCGAACGTTTCGAAGATTGCCGACGCGAAGGCTGAACCCGTCAAACTTGATGTGCTGAGCATATCATTCAACCGTGGTAGATCCTAGATGTCAATGTCAAAGGGATATCGAAGGAAAGCCCGTTCGCTCTTAAGCAAGAAGCCTAGAGAACACGGCAAAATTGCGCTGAGCAGGATACTCTATGAGTATCAACCTGGAGATAGAGTAGTCATCAAGATAGATCCAAGCGTTCACAAGGGAATGCCACATCGCAGGTACCAGGGTAAGGTTGGAATAATCGTCTCTAGAAGGGGTAGAGCGTACGAGGTGAATGTTACGCAAGGAGACGCAATAAAGGAGATTATCGTCAGACCTGAACACCTTCGTCTTCACAAAGAGGGATAAGGCATGGTTGGAAAAAGAGTAGTGAAGGTTCAACCAGTCACGACACCACAGGTTAAGTCCTTACTTGAAGCTCTGGGTGAAGAAAACTTGGATCAGTACCAACGAAGGTCTCTCGACTACGCAGCTAAGTTCTCCAAGCTTGACGCGGAATCGGCTGAAAAGCTTCTGAAGGAACTCAAGGCTGAGGCAATGCTGGAAGAGGAAGAAGCCGTTCAGATAGTCAACTGTATGCCAGAAAGTATCGAGGAACTGCGAGTTTTTCTGGCTGGGGGACGGAAGATCATAGAGACAATAAAATTGGAGTCGATTCTGAGTCTTTTAAACAGGCATAGGAAAGAGCTAAGGCTGGAAGAAAAGAGTTATTAGCACTTTTGGCGTAAAATACATGCGTTTGGTGAGGGCGAGTAATGAGGACAGAGTGCGTTCTCGAGCAATCCTTGTTTTCGAGCTCATTTAAGGGAAAGGCTTTTTTCTCGCCGTCCTTGAGAGGTGTCGTCCTAGCCCCGGCTGTTGACGCAAGAGCAACCTAACCCTCATGGTGCATCATCAGAGTTTTTACCACTGAGATGAAAAGTGAAAGAGAGAAGGGAATACTCTTGGAAAGCAGAGAAAAAGAGTCTAGGCAGCTGTATGAAGAGCACGCCTACGTTCTGGATTACTTGCCCTTCGGAAAACCCGGAGCAGGGACGAAGTTCCGAGGCGGGCCAGTGATTCAGGTTATCGGAGAAAGCTACTTCACCCTGCTCGAAGCTACCGTAAAGACTGGGGTTGTGCTGAAACCTTTTGACAGAGTCTACGTTGGTAAGGATTCACGCAAAGAAATCACGTACATACTTGGCAGAATCGGCTTTGACGAGTTGACCGCCAACTCGAAGATGGAGCTAGAGAACGCGGTCGAGAGGATCGTGTTGGGCCGCGAGGCGTGGTTCGTCAGCTTCTTCAACACATCTCAGCCTATAACCCCTAGGATGCACGCTCTGGAGCTTATTCCAGGAATAGGGAAGAAATACATGTGGTCCATCTTGGGCGCAAGAGAAAAGAAGCTATTTGAAAGCTTCGCAGACCTACAGACCAGAGTCAACATACCAAGCCCAGCCAAACTGATCACAAAAAGAATCATAGAAGAACTCTCAGGCGAAAGCAAGTACCGACTGTTCACCCGGTCTTCATGACGAGATTAGAGGATCTCAAGGCCTGCAGTTGCGCAAATCCGCAGGTTCCTGAAACTCTTATCGAGCTCCAGCTTTCTAGTTAGGGTGAGAAGACATGAGCCTTCACCAAGAGGCAAGGCGAATCCTTCGCGCTTACGGGGTAACGCCGAGAAAGCGGTTGGGCCAGAACTTTCTCGTTGACGACGAGGCTTTGGGCAAGCTTGTTTCTTACGCCTTTCTGAGCGCAGATGATCTTGTGCTCGAGGTGGGAGCTGGGCTTGGTTTCCTAACAGAACGACTCGCTGATGTAGCCGACCGCGTACTTGCAGTAGAGATCGACTCTAGCTTGGTTAGAGCCTTACGAAACAGGTTAGAGGGCCGCAGGAACGTGACCGTCCTCCATGGCGACATCATGAAGATAACCGTCCCACACTTCGACAAGGTTGTTTCGACGCCACCCTACTCAATCTCGTCGGCCCTTCTCTTCTGGCTTATGGACAGGTTTTTTAAGCTAGCTGTCTTGACTTTTCAAGAGGAGTTTGCTAGACGGCTAGCTGCGCCAGTTGGTTCGGAACATTATGGAAGGCTTACCGTTGCATCCTACTGCCGATCGGAGGTTGAGCTTCTGGATCGTATTCCTCACAGATGTTTCCAGCCCGCTCCCAGTGTGGACTCGATGATCGTTCGTTTGAGGCCAAGGAGGATTCCGTTCCATATCGAAGACGAAAAACTGTTTTTTGAGATAGTTCGAGTAATCTTCACTCAGAAGAATAAGAAACTGAGGAACGCCATAATGCCGTTTTTCGGCAACCTCAAGATCCAAAAGACTGACGCGGTCAGACTAGCGGATAGTTTGCCGTTCCATTACAGGAGGCCCCGGGAGCTGGCACCCGAGGAAATTGGCTTGACTGTCAACGAAATCGCAAAGACAATAGACAAGCTAGGTCTTCGATGAACATAGGCCCTGTTGAAATGTGGTTTAGAAGACCCGTTGAGCCGTCAAAGGTAGTGGGTTATCTGCGATTCTAAGAAGTTTCTGGGCCTCGCGCCCACTATTCGGTTCACCAGCTTTCCATTCTTAAACACCAGGATCGTAGGTATGCTCATTATCTGGTATTCAAGCGGGACCCGCAGATTGCTGTCGACATTCAGCTTCCCGAAGAGAATCTTGCCAGCATAGTCCTTGGCTAGCTCCTCGATGATGGGACCGATAACACGGCATGGAGCACACCATGACGCCCAACAGTCAATCACGACCAAAGCGTTCTTCTTAACGACCTCACTGAAATTTTGGTCCGTCATCTCCAATGGTTTGGCCAATGCGGGGGATTGTTCTGTTTCTGCTTTCCGCATCGCTTCCTCGAGCTTCCTACTTCTTACTTTCCTAAGTTCTTCGTCTTCTTCCATAATGGTTTCCTTTCGCCAAGTGTATGATTATAATGAGCCTCCAAAGGCAATTTAAGTTTTCTGAAACGCATGGTCTTCTCCATGCATATTGCGGTGCAATGCTGCGGACGAGCACATTCCTCACAAGGTTTATAAAGCATTCGCCATCCCATTACAAACGCTTCGGTGTCGTAGCGCTGAGAGTGCATTCCATGGCCCGCCACTTCAAGATCCTAGGTAAAGAAGACTTGGCGCCAAGCGTCAAGCGTTTAGTAGCGTTGGCGCCCCTCATTGCGGAGAAGGCTCAGGCTGGACAGTTTGTCGTCCTTAGGGTTGACGAGAAGGGCGAAAGGTTCCCGCTGACCTTAGTTGACTGGGATCGCGATAAGGGAACGGTCACGTTGATCTTCCAGGAAGTTGGGGTCTCTACACGAAAGCTTGGGAAGCTTGAAGTTGGCGATTGCATCAAAGACATTGTTGGTCCACTCGGGATCCCCACAGGGATAGAGAACCTAGGCCATGTTGTCGTCATTGGTGGTGGCGTCGGAGCAGCTTTGATTTACCCTTGGGTTAGGGCCTTGAAGAAAAGGGGAAACCATGTCGTTACAATCTTAGGTGCCCGAACAGCCGAACTCCTTCTGCTGGAGCAGGAATTGCGAGAGTTAAGCGACGAACTGCACATCTCAACTGACGATGGTTCAAGCGGCATTAAAGGCTTCACCTCCGACATACTGATGAACCTTCTTGGAAAGGGAAGAAAGTTCGATCTTGTGATGGCGGCTGGTCCAGTTCCCATGATGAGAGCCGTGGCAGAGGCAACCCGCCCTCATAGGATGAAGACTATTGTTAGCTTGAATCCGATAATGGTAGATGGAACTGGTATGTGCGGTGGATGTAGAGTCGCAGTGGGCAGCGAAATAAAATTCGCATGCGTTGACGGACCAGAATTCGATGCGCACCAAGTAGACTTCAAAGAGCTAATGAACCGACTACGCACATATCAGGAAGAAGAAGCAAGAGCAACCCAACTCCTAGACAATTGATCCTGCCCGTTTTGAGTTTGATCGAAGCCGCTGTGTGCTACTCCTAACGGTTTATCCCAGCCCATTTCTTGTATCTTTCAAGGATCGTCCTAAGCTCCATCACCGGCTCTGCATGCAGGTCGACTCTGAGATCAAGGGAAGGACGGCTTTCTATTACGAGTTTCTTGTCGACGACCAATAACGCTGCAGAGGCTTTTCCGCGTCTGTCTCCTCCGGCTTCCTGCCCTGCCTCAAGAGACTTCATAAGCCTTTCAGCTAGCCACCCCACACAGTCTTCGAAGACTTCAACCATGGCCTCTATCACCTCACCAGAAGCGACGGTGTTGCCCGCGGCTATACAGTTTTCTCTGATCACGTGACCCCTCCAAGAGTGCGTTTCTTTTCCAGTAAATGCAGCCGTTCTTCCTTGAGCATCGATGATTGCCACCTGCCGCAACTCCCTTTCTGAATCCTTTCGAAGCATTGTCTCAAGAGCTATCTGAGAGGACAAACCTTTCATAAGAAGGCTTAAGCCATCAATGCCGTAATGGATGTTAGTGAACCCTTGAGTGGCTATTGCGCCCACGCCCGCCTCAGCATGGGGCACAACGCTTCCAACGGCAGGAACAGCCGTCGAGACGCAGACGCCCAAAGCTCCAGTTCTTGGGCACCTCCCAACTATTGAGAAAGTGCCTAGAACCTCTTCTTTTTGCCCATTTCCCACAAGCGTCACTCTCCTAGCCATATATTGACCTTCACCTAGTCACAGTCTTCTAGGCAGAGCTTCTTCCGCAGGCACACAGGCGCTGTCAGTTCCAAGACGTTCTTCATGAAGCCTTTGACATCAGGTCTGACGACGGCACTTAGAACCCGGTCATTTGCCAAGGCCCTAGAGAAAGGACCTGAAAGATGACTCACCCTCCAAGGGATCTTGTGGCACCCTGATCTCCGCAGCAGATCGCTTATCCGGGCGCCCGAAGAAAGGAAAAGGTTCAGCGTCCCCCGGTAGAGGTCAAACCTCAGCTTCTTTCTGATGTGGTTTCCAACCCAAGGCAGTTCCATGAATCTTCTGCCTTCGTTCAGTTCAGTGAAGACCTTCCCTTTCAAAGTCAAGAACATCTCGGGTTCACCTCGTACCGCTGACTGCCCCGTCAACGAACCTATGCCTACTTGGGTAAGATATATATCTGCTTCATGACTTTTACAACGAGAAATGGAGCGCCGTCAAATCCCTAAGGAAAAAAAGTTCGGCTTGTCCGCGATTCTAGACGCTCTTTCATCGAAGCGTTGGGTTAGGAATCTCGTCTACATTTCCTCAATGGTATTCTTTTTCGTCTTGGTCCTGTTGCCGCCTATCGCTGGCATCTTGCAGAAGGCTGCACGCTTGACAGAAATCTACGGTATTCCGGAGCTTTTGGCGAGAGCCAACTCCGCTGTTCTCTGGTCTTTCGTCTTGGCATTTACCGTTTCCATCCTAGACCTTGTTGCGGCGTTTCCGCTTGCATGGTACATCGTGAGAAGCAGATCGAGCTTGATCAAGGCAATAGACACATTAGCAGACATACCATTCCTTATCCCAACGGCTGCTCTGGGGTATTCGGCAAGCCTTTTCTGGAGCCAGCGGGAGGGAATTTCTAGCCTCTTTGGGGCGGAACCATTAGTGGCTCCCGGTTTCTTGCTCATATTGTTGCTCCATTTCGCATTCTCCTACCCAGTGATTGTGAGGGTCATGGTCGGCGAGCTCTTGGGCTACAGAGAGGTTTACGAGGTCGCGGCGAAGACTCTTGGCGCTCAACCATTGACCTCCGTGAGAACGGTAACGCTACCCTTGTTGAAACCGGCGCTTGTCGCCTCGTTCCTTCTAGCCTTCGCACGCTCTCTCTCGGAGACCGGAGCAACAGTCATGGTAGCGGGCAGCTTCGAGAATGGACCGATATTCATCTACAACAACATCGGAGCTGAAGGAGCACTTGTCTACGCCAGTTCGCTTCTGATATTCAGCTCCGTTATCGTGTTCTTCCTCATTAGGCTGCTGGCGCTAAGACTGAGATTTCCATTGAGGCGGGCGTGGCCAAACTTCGAGAGGACGCTCAGCGGCAGAGCATTGGTGAGGTCCAGAGACTTGACAACTATCGTCGTGTTCTTGTTCTTCGTGATAGTTCCTTCGCTCTTTGTCGCTCTGCCAATGGTCAGCGCTCTGGGTGATGGAACCTTAGGCGAAGCCTTTGGCGGCGGATCGCTATGGAGTGACTTCTGGAGTAGTATGCTCCTATCTTACCTGATCGGCCTCATCTCAACGCTTGCAAACATAGCCTTGGGCTTGCCAGCCGCCATACTCATAGCCAGAAGGAGGGTGGGGAGCTTGACCCCGATCCTTGATGCCCTAGTTAACATCCCGATCATTGTTCCTTCCATTGCTCTTGGTGTTTCGCTCAGGTTCTTCTGGGAAAGCGTAGGCGCGGTCTCCGAGTTCTGGGTCCTCGTCTTCTCACATGTAACAATAACCTACACGTACTTCGTAAGGTCGATGGTGGCGTCGATAGAAAGCATAACGCCTGAAATGGAGGAAGTGGCAGCCACGTTGGGCGCTAAGCCTTTCGCGATCTTCAGAAGAATAACCCTGCCCCTCTCGAAGTACTCTGTCTTCTCAGGTGCCGTGCTAGTCTTCACTCGTTGTGTAGGCGAGACTGGGGCCGCTAAGGCAGCAGCGGAGACTCTAAGAACGGTTCCTGTTCTTTTGGTGGATTGGATAGTGAAAGGAACTGCCTCTCCGTCCGAAAGCGCTCTGGGAATCGGATTCCTCATTGCAGCCTCGTTTCTGATTCTTCTTGCAATGAGGATCGTCGTAAGAGGGGAGGAGTGACCACGGAATGCCGTCGGTCCGCCTCGTCAACGTCACGAAAAGGTTCGGCAAGACAGTAGCCATAAACGGTCTGAACCTAGAGGTCAGCGACGGCGAGTATCTATGCATTCTTGGTCCGACAGGAAGCGGAAAGACGACACTGCTCAAGCTGATAGCGGGCATAGTCAAGCCTGATGAAGGAGAGATCTACATTAATGACAGACCTGTAAATGAAGTCCCCCCTCAGGACAGAAACACCACTTACGTACCCCAGAACTATGCACTCTTCCCTCACCTGAACGTGATTGAGAATGTTGCATTCGGTCCCCTTTCCAGAAGACTCAGCAAGAAGGAAGCCTATGAAAGGGCAATGAAGATGCTTGAGATGACTAAGCTGGCCAAGAGAGCCAGCGCTTTCCCAAACGAGTTGAGCGGCGGCATGCAGCAACGTCTTGCTCTTGCAAGGGGCTTGGCTTCGGACGCGAGCCTTCTTTTGCTGGATGAGCCCTTAGGGGCTTTGGACGCCCGTTTAAGGGTTGAGCTTAGGTACAAGCTACGAGACATGGTGAGAAAGAGGGGGTTCACTACTGTTCACGTCACCCACGATCAGGAAGAGGCAATGATTGTGGGTGACAGGATCGTGGTTCTGAGACACGGTCAGATCCAGCAAGCGAGCATCCCATTCACCGTCTACAACGAGCCGGAAAGCATATTCGTAGCCAACTTCGTCGGCGAAACCAACTTCCTCGAGGGGTTCGTCACCAAGAGAGACCAGCATGGATCAAGAGTACAGCTCAGAAATGGGCTTCTGCTGGGCATCAGAGAGATAGGGTATTCGCCTGGCGAACGGTTAATTCTTGCCATGAGGAAAGAGATGACTGAGATCGTAAAGAAGGGCAGGGGAAGGAAAAAAGCCAATGTTCTGTCAGGCAAGGTTGCGTCGTCAAGTTTCTTGGGTAGTTTCATAGAATACGAAATTCTCTTGGAAAATGGAGATGTAATGAGCTCCAGAGTCCACATCTCTCACAAGGCAAGTCAGTTCTCAGTAGGCGACAGAGTCCGAGTCCGTCTTCAGCCGGAAAGCATAAAAACCTTCCTATATCCACAAGTGGGATTGCTCAGGGAGTTGGAAGTGATCTAAATGCCTTCAGTTCATCTGGTCAATGTCTCAAAGAGATACGGCGAGATCGAGGCATTAGATGAAGTGAACCTAAGAATCGAGGACGGGGAGTATGTGTGCTTCATTGGTCCAAGCGGATGTGGCAAGACTACATTAATGAAGTGCATAGCAGGCATCACAGAGCCGACTGAAGGAGAAGTCTACATCGCCGAAGAGCTCGTGAACGACGTTCCTATCCAAGAGAGGGGCATTGGATACGTCTTCCAAGAGATCGCCCTATTTCCACATATGACTGTCTATGATAACGTCGCCTACGGACCTGTCATTAGAGGATTAAGCGCCCTAGAGACAAGGAGCCTGGTAGACGACATGATTAGCATGATGGCTCTCAGGGAAAGAATCAACGACCCACCAAGGGTACTCAGCGGGGGAGCACAACAGAAGACTGCGATCGCAAGGGCTCTGGCTTCCGGTTCACATCTGTTGCTTCTGGATGAGCCGCTGGGGTCTTTGGATGCAAAAGTCAGAACAATGCTGCGACTAGAGTTAAGGAAGATGATCAAGGACTTGGGGTTGACCGCAGTTCATGTGACTCATGACCAAGAGGAAGCTATGGCAGTCGCGGACAAGATAGTCGTCATGAAAGCGGGAAGGATAGTTGAGGTAGGCACACCATTAGCTCTTTACTTTCGCCCTAAGAGGTTGTTCACTGCCAACTTCGTCGGTGAAGCGAACTTTATGGTGGGCGAAATACTTGAGAAGAGCGGAGATAGTGTCAAAGTCAAGGTTGAAAGTGGCATTATCTCAAGCTTTGAAGCTGTGGATTTTCGGGAAGAAGAAAAAGTTGTAGTTGCTGTGAGACCCGAATTTGTGGTCATGTTGAGATCTGGAACCGGAAAGGGTTCATGGAGCGGTAAGATTGAGAGGAAGGCCTTTGCGGGCTGCGCTGTTCGCTACGAGGTACGAACAGAAGGCGGTGAACAGGTCATCGTGAAACGCCCCTACGTCTCTGACGCTGACACGTGGGAGGTAGGCGACCGCCTCAACTTGGACTTTCCACCTCAGTCCGTTCTTCTTTATCCCTATCCTGAAATGGGACTGGAGAAGGAGATCTCAATCGAATGAGAAGAATGGTCTTGACATTACAGGTTAAGTAAACTTTAAAATGCTTGCTGGGTATGTAGGAAGTGTGTGCTACTGAGGGGGATTTTGTGGGATGGAGCGTTGGTTTGAGAAGCGACGAATGAGCAAGGTCTTAGAGATCGCCTACCGACAGATGACTGTAGCTTTGGACACAGTCAATGACCTTGAAAGGGCCATCGTAGCAGCCTCAGCCCAAGACAAGGAGTCGGCTAAGACAACGATAGACAGGTTGTTTCGAGTCGAAGAGGAGATAGACGATTTGAGAAGAACGGTTTTTGAAGAGCTGACCAAAGGAAGTCTCTCCTCTCGTGAAAGGGAGGACATCATGCACCTTGTCAAGCGATTGGATATGATGGCGGACTATGTCAAAGACTCAGCAAGAAACGTTCTGGTTCTCCTCGACGCCGACGTCCCTGAAGAAATCTGGAAGGCATTCTGCGACATGGCCTCAGGCACAACCAAGACAGCCGCCATGCTGAGGGAAAGCTTAAGAAACCTAGGCGAAAACCCTTCCAAAGCGAGGGAGATGTCCGAGAAGGTTGAGGTGGAAGAGAACAAGGTTGACAAGAAACACCTTGAGATAAAAGGGCTCTTCGTGAAGTACGGCACAAGGATGAACCCATCTGTCCTTTTGATCTTGAAGGACTTGCTGGACTCGATTGAGGAGGCGGCTGACAGCTGCGCCGATACTGGAGACTACATACGGGTTCTCACAGTATCCTAACACCACAAATATCCAAGATAAGTGCCTTGTCATTGAATGCAGCTTGACCAGAAAAACCGGGCTGTGACTTCTCGCATTCTCTTGCTTGGAAGCTACGCTACATTGTTGGCGAAAAACGTTCGGTCTCTTTTGACAGTCTGTCCCTTAGATGCGACCGGATGGCAAGTAGGCGTAGATAAGAGAGCATGTTACTGCTACAAGCGCGCCTATCAACCCCCAGATCACCCATGGAGTGCTAGCGATCTGGGGAAATACCTGCGCCAGCACTGGCAACGCCTCAAAGTAGATGAAGTAGATTCCTGTCCCCAGTAAGAAGCCGATCACGCTGATGAATGCCATCGCGCCGAACATCTTCGCTCTTGCTCCCATTTGCTTCACCTCTGTCGTTCCTTAGTCTTCCTTCTCACTGGAAAGGAGTGCGGCGATCCATGCACGTCGGCTTTTTGGGCTAGTCTAAGGGCTCCGGTACTCTGTCTGTTCAGCAACCTCTGCAGACGCTTTCAGTGCTGGCTCTGGCAACACTCCTTTCATTCTCTGTTCTGCCACTATTGCCGCTTCGTTAAGGATTTTCGCTGCATCTTCGCTTACTGTCTCAACATCAAAGCCCACGCCAGTTGTGGTTCCAGCCTCAATCATTATCTCGTCAAGTAGCTGCGCAACTGCACCTAGCTCTTGCTCTGCGTTGGGCAATATTCCTGATATCCCCGTGCGGACACCTTGCAGAACCTTTATTGCTGGCGCCAGCGTCGTGACAACATTGCCAAGTTGCGATACCGTACTTAGTCTAAGAACGACCCGTTCGAGAGCAAGCTTGGCGCCCATCAGGAAACTCGCCATCTTCCTGATCTCAGCTAGCTCATTGGCGTAGGCGTTGGCCCTCTTTGTGTCATGGGAGACGTAGGCATCCACCACCTTCGAGAAGATAGTTCTGTCTCTTTCGTTGAAGCGGTTGATGGCACCGTCGATTGCTTGAGCTTGCGTTTCTATTCTTCGGACTACTAGTTCAAGCCTTGATCTGAGCGGTTGCTGAGGTTTGATAATTGATCTGATTCCCTTTCGTCCTGTTCCTTCCCATTCTTTGGAGAACTTCGACATCAATACCACTAAGCTGAATGGTGGGCTCCTCTCAGGAGTTTAATCTTCATATTATGCTCGTATCTACTCTGTTAACAGAGCATCGTGCTCATCAGGGCTTCTCTAAGCTGGTTTGTGTCAAAAAGAAGGGCCAAGCTGAGATGGAAACCACTAGATTTTGTGCGTATTCAGCTCCCTGCGCCACGAACTGAAAGAAGGAGAAAAGCAGGTGCGGGACTCCGTCACTTCCCTTTGGTAGCTCCCTCGAGTGCGGCTACTCCGGGCAGCTTCCCGCCCATGAGGTACTCGATGAGTGCGCCGCCGGCTGTACTTATGTAGGAGATCTTGCTGGAAATCCCTAGCTCTTCAATGGCTGCAATTGTGTGTCCTCCGCCAGCTAGTGAGAATGCCTTGGACATTGTTACTGCCTCTAAGACCCCTTTTGTGCCTTTCAGGAACTCCTTCTTCTCATAGACCCCAAGAGGTCCGCTAACCACGACGGATTCCGCCTTCGTTATGATCTGACAGTACATCTTGACGGTTTCTGTTCCGATGTCGAATATAGGATATTCGGTCGGAAGCTTGCGAACGGCAACCTCCTTTCTTCTCCCCTCCACCTCTACAGCCACATCAAGCGGAACCCTGATCTTCCCCACGTAGGCATCTATCAGCTGCCTTATGCCTGGAACAAGCCCAAGCACTCCTTGCCTTTCAAGGAGTTCGGTGTTGGGCTTGCCAAGTTCGACTCCTGTTGCCACGAGGAACAGATGTCCCGTGATCCCTCCTGTCAGCACGCAGTCCGCGATATTGTTCTTGAGAACGTGGTTGGATATCTTGAGCGAGTCGTCAGCCTTTGCACCGCCGAGAATGAAGACACAGGGTTTCCTTGGAGCCTCTAAAACTCTGTCTAGGGCGTTGAGTTCACGCTGCATTATCCTACCAGCAACCGTGGGCAGAACTGGTGAGAAGCCGACGACAGACGCGTGAGCTCTGTGGGCTGCCGAGAAGGCATCATTGACGAACAAATCTGCCAGAGGCGCAAGCTCTTTGACGAGACCTGATTTCGTGTGTTCTTCTGGTGTCTTCGATTTCTGTTCGTCGGAGTAGGTTCGAGTGTTCTCTAGGACGAGGACTTCTTGGCTTTTGAGTTCCTTTATCTCCTCTCTGGCCCTGTCTCCGTAAAGGTCGTCCACATACTTCACGGGCTTGCCGAGTACTTTGGCTAGAAGCTCAGTGTGCTGCTTGAGAGGTATGAAGTCGGGTTCTTCCGGTCTGCCCTGGTGTGCCAAGACTACGACTTTGGCGCCCTTCTTGGACAGTTCCTTGATCGTGGTTTCCCCGTGTGCACGAATCCTTGTACCATCCAAAACTTTCTTAGTTTGGGGGTCCACTGGCGAGTTGAAATCAACCCTCACCAGCACAACCTTTCCTTTGACCTTCACGTCATCTAACGTCAGGAATTTCGCCATTCCCTCTTCACCTTAGATTGCAGAAAAAGTGAGGCGTATATCTAGTCCCTAAGCCAGACTTTCTAGATTCCTGCCTTCTCGCCCATAAGCTCTATGAGCTCAACCATCCTGCACGAGAAGCCCCATTCGTTGTCGTACCAGGCGAACACTTTAGCCAAGTTGCCAATCGTCATTGTGGATAATCCATCAACGATCGCCGAATAGATCGAGTGGTTGAAGTCGGTCGAGACTACTGGCTCCTCTGTGTAGTCGAGGATTCCCTTCAGTTCGCCTTTTGCCGCTTCTTCGTATGCTTTGTTGATCTGCTTTTCAGTAGCCTGTGTCTTCAACACCACGGTTAAATCCACTATAGAGACGTTCGGAACTGGAACACGCAATGCGACTCCGTTCATTCTCCCTGAGAGCTTAGGCAGAACTTCGCCTATGGCCTTAGCCGCCCCTGTTGTCGTAGGGATAATGTTTATAGCTCCTGCTCGTGCCCTTCGAAGGTCCCTATGAACAAGATCTTGAATCCTCTGATCGTTCGTGTAAGCATGCGAAGTTGTCATCATGCCCATTTCTATGCCGAAGTTGTCGTCCAGCACCTTGGCAACAGGCGCAAGGCAGTTCGTTGTACATGAAGCGTTTGACAGGACAGTGTGTTTCTTCTGATCATAAGCCTTGTCGTTGACGCCTAAGACTATGGTGATGTCCGGGTTCTTGGCTGGCGCTGAGATCAGGACCTTCTTTGCGCCAGCTTGAATGTGTTTCACTGCATTCTCTCGGTCTGTGAACAACCCTGTTGACTCGACAGCCAAGTATACTTCTAAGTCCTTCCATGGCAGTGCCGCAGGGTCTTTCTGGTTCAGCAGAGGGATCTTCTTTCCTTCGACGACCATTGAGTTGCCTTCAGCCTTGACCTCGAATGGAGCTCGGCCGTGCACCGAGTCGTATTTCAGAAGGTGTGCCATCGTGGCGGCGTCGCCTATGTCGTTGATTGCGACGAAGTTGATCTTGGCCTTTCTCTCGATCGCTGCTCTGAAAAGGAGCCTTCCGATCCTTCCAAACCCGTTGATTGCTACTTTTATAGCCATCTAGACCACCTTGGAATCATTTCTTCTATCTATGATATATCTGTTTTCTTGAGCCACAAGATCTGCAAACGATGCCGAGTCAGGGTCCCTTCTCTGTCTCAAAGAGCTCCTGAACTGGCTTGCTGGCTAGGGCTAGAGCCATCCTTTCAGCCTCCTCCACCGAAGAGATTGTTGCCACACCTTCTAGAGCTTCTCTCCTCAAGCAGAGTCTGAGCGACCTTTCGCCCCTCGTAAACGTTATAGAAACCCGGTTAGACCTCTTGAGCTCGATGTTCCGTTTTCCCATGGTACAGCCAGTCGCCACTTGGATTCCGTCGATGACACACGAGCGAGGTGGCTTTGGATCAGTCTCCACGATAGCTCGCGTCCTGATAGGGTCTTTCCCCAGAACTCTGTTGGCGAGCAAGCCGGCCTTCAGACCTAGGATCAGAAAAGGACCCAAGTGACCATGAAACTTGACGGTTTCGGCAATCAATCTCTTGGAAATGTCGGGGCGCAAGCCCTAGAGCACCTTCCGCCGTTCTCAGCTGTCCAGCACTATTTCCGAAAGTGCGGGTATAAACCTTATCTCGTGTTATAGTTGGCGCGAACTCACTCGTCCGTGCCCAAAGTGTCGGGGGATGTAGGGCTTAATGCTTAGGTAGATCAGTGGTTCCTTCTCTTCTAGCAATGGCAATTCTGAGTGATAGTGAGTTAAGAATTTCAGTATGAGCGATCGGGGCGAGTTCAGATTCTTCGTTTGAGCTTAGGTCTCTCCGTGCAATCTTCTCGATTGTGAGTGTCCGCGCGACGGTTTCGGGGACGCTTATCTCACCGTGGTGTATCGATCTTTGTATTACCATCCTTTTTGGCTCCTCCTTGTGTTCCATGTGGCGGTGCATTTTTCCGGCATTCTTAATCTGCTCCAGAACATTTGGAGGTAGAGTAGGCTTGGCCGAAAGGACTCTAAGGCGTTCTCTCCATTTCTCTAGCAAGCGTCTCACCCAGAAGTTTAGGAATGCCTTTGGATCTCTTGGGTCATCTCTCAGGTTTTCCCTAAGTCTCCTGTAAATCTTGCTGCGGCTCTTAATATTCCACTTCTATCCCAGCCGCCCCTCGGAGTCTCTCCGGGCATATAGGACGTATGTTAGTCTGCTGTGTGGCTCAGACTGTAGTATATACGTCTCAATCCCGTCAGCAAGAAGCGAGAGAATCTGTCTCGTAGCGTCAAATGGTTCGTCGAACTCACGAAGTCCTCCAAAAAAAAGAACGTACGTTTAGGGCTGCATCTGAGATACTAGAACCGAACTCGCTTGCCGGATTCATCTATGTTCGAGTTCAGCTTGATCGCTTAGAGAGGGAGATCTTCTCTTTGTGGTAGTCCGTTTCTCGCGCCCATCTTCATTATGACCCTTGAGGCAACAAAGTTCCCTAGAATGCCGCATTCTCTGAGCGTCTTGTTTTTCAGTAACCCGTAGATGAAGCCAGCGCAAAAAGCATCACCTGCTCCGGTCGTGTCCACAACCTTGACCCTGAAAGGCTTTACTAGATGGCTTTCTTCGCCGTCTGTGAGATAACATCCTTTTTTGCCGAGTTTGACGGCGACTATCTGGGCCCCTTCGGCTAGCAGCACTTCTGCCCCTTCCCTATGGTCCTCTCCAGTCAAAAGCCTCAGCTCGTGCTCGTTCGGGAACGCGACCAAGCACCTTTTTACCAGTGGTTTGAGTTCTGTTAGCCCTTTCTGAGCATAGAGCATGCCGGGGTCAAGCGTCACTTTTACGTTGGGGAGGGCCTCAACCAGTTTTTTCTGAGCTTCGAAGGGTCGGTTCCCCGCGAAGGAGGTCAAGTGCAGTATATCCGCGACAGCAACGTAGTCCAGTTTGATCTCGCAAAACTCTAAGGTATTGCTTACGCCGGGGTCGAGATAAAGAGCTCGGTCGCCCTTTTCATCAACAAACCCAATAACCGTTCCGCACCTTCCGATCTCTGAGACGACGACCCCCTCAGCGTCGACCCCTTGCGATCTGAGAGCCTGCAGAAGAAAGTCTCCGTCATGGCCTTCGCATACTTTTCCGATGTAGCCAGTTCTGACCCCGAGCCTCGCCAAACCAACGGCTGTGTTGGCAGCTGAGCCTCCTGGAGACTCGATGTAGTCTAGAATTCTGGCTTCTTCTTCGGCTTTCGCAATGCGGTTAACCTTGTAGAGCTTGTCGACGTTCAGGCCGCCGAAGCAGACAACATCAAACCTCATATAGACAACTCTTTCAGGAAAATCCGGTATCTGCCCAGCCTTCCGCCGTAGTTTCCAGCCGAGATCTTGACCACGCCGTCGACTTTAAGTGTCGCCCCGATCCCAGCCTTCATCGCGGCTCTAACTGACTCTAAAGTCACCCCGCTAACGACAATCTCAGGGATATATTTGATTTCGTTCGGAACCATGGAACTGCTTCCCAGTTTCCTTCTGAGCGAGGAGCAGTATGGGTGGTTCGTGGTCGGACCTATGTGAGGGAACTCGGTCTCGGCCTTTGAGCCTGCAGAGCAAACGTCGAATGGTGTGACCACACCTTCTATGTTGCTTATGGCTTTCAGGGCTCTTCTCCCAGCTTCCATGACGGCTTTTTTGTTCCTGCACATGTACCAGAAGTTGCCTCCAGTGACGCCACGTCCGTAGCTTAAGTAGCGTTCGATCTGAAAATCCGGAACCATGATGGGCACGATGATCATTTCTCTCTCGTGGCGTTTCTCCACCCATTCGTAGCCGTCGCCGCAATGACCAATTCGTTCCATCGCGTCAACTCTGCCAATTGGATTGGGACACGCATCGAACAAAGATGTGAAGGGTTTTACAAGAATGTCTTGGCGCACTCGGTAGGAGAACTCCCTGTAGAACCTATCAACAGTCTCGCTTACTGGCTTCTTCTCGTCCAGTCCGCTCCAGAACTGAAGAATCACGCCTAAGCGGCCATCTGGGGTTTTTGTTTTCTCTATGTATTTCTCGATTCCGCCCTCAACTCTCCTGATTACGATAGAAGGCGTTGAAGTGGAGTCCTCGGCGGCTCTTCTAAGGGTTGTTTTGTCGTCGGCTGTGACAATAACCCTGAAGTACAGGCCGTCGAAGGCTTCAGCATAAGTGTCTTCAACCGCCACCTCCATAGGAATCACGCAGCATCTGCCATGATCATAGAGTGCTGCTGGAATGGATAAATAGTTGACGCTTTCGACTTGACACATTCCTGCTGTTGGTCAGCTTCCCCCGTCTGGGTGGGTAACCAGAAACTCTTGAGAGCCCTAGAGTTCCCACGTAGCCGACGATGATTTCCTTCTGATTCGGCCTCCCGACTTGCCAGTCTCTGCCAAATGAACAAAAGACCGACATTTGCAGGCTTCTCGTCGCATGTCTTCAAGACTCTCAGACCAAACCTAGCTTTTGCACAGTTGTGAAGACATCGATGCCGCACGCCCCCATTGATGGTCGGCCAACTCGGGCTACCTTACACAGTCTCTCTAGATCCTCTTCAACGCTATGACCGTTGCCTCTAGTTGCCCTAGACGGAACTTCTCAAATACACAAGTCTAAGACTATCGGAACATAGTGGCGCCCTATTGTGCTGGATCTTGTCCCGAGCTTCGTGTGATATGTGACATCACACACTTTGAAAGCACTCCAAGGTTTCCGAATACCCTCTTGCCAGTCTCTCCAAGCTTGCCAGAGTCTAAGTTACAGCCTTTGCTTTGTAGGCAGTTGTATAGGCTTCGTAATGAGGGCTTAATGAGCCTCCGGCGGGTTCTTCCCCTCCAGAGAAGCGTTCCGTAGAGGTCAAACATGACCGCCTTCCTTTCTGAACACGTGCCAAGAGGGGTCAGAATGAAGCAGCGCCTACGGGTCTTATCCCAATCGTCCGATAGCTTCGCCTCTGACAGTCTTCCTGAACATGCTGCTCTCCTCGGCAAGCTTGGTTCTGTTCTCTGGAGTTATTCTCTCGACGCGTGGAGCTTTTCCGGGTGGCAGCGCTTCTATCTGTCCAAGCAGTGAAGTGCTTAGTAGTTCCTGCAAGGACGCTTCAGACCAGTCTTCAGCCAATTCGATCGCTTGTTCCGTTCCGAGCCTACCGAATGTTTCAGCTAATATCGAGATAACCGCAGTGTGATGGGACATGACAGCTATGTCGGCTTCTCTTATTGCGTATTGGTTTCCGTTAAAAGAGACAGTTAGGCCTTCCTGCTCTTTGACAAGTCTGAAAGGATCGATATCGGTGATGCTGTCTCCCACGTACATAATATCGGATATGCCGGCTCCTGTCTTCTCTGCGATTTCCTTAACCGCATTGGCCTTCTCATATCCCCCGATCGGGTTTACCTCTCTTAGCATCCTGCCCACATCCATTACAGAGAGCTCTCCCCAGAAGACATCGTCCAGTCTTCTCACGGCCCTCTGACACTCCGCAGAAAGGTCTGCCCAAACCCTTGCGCCGACTGGAATCTCGATCATTTGCATCTTCGAAATCTCTTCTCTCAGCACCTTCAGTCTCTGTGATTCCTTTTTGTTTATGGCATACTTGTCTAGGTCCGCTCTTGTGCAGTATGCGTTCTGAATGGGGAAACCTACAGCGTTGCACAAGGCTGAAACGTAGTGCTCGTAGCTTGTGCTCACGATGTAAGATGGCATTATCGACCTAACGAATCTGAGCGTCTCATCAGCGCCGGGAACAAAAAGTATGTTCTCTGATGAGCAAACCCGCATTTTTTCGTTTGTGGCGCCGTAAGCCTTGAGGAATGGAAGAATTAGCTTAAGCGTATCGCCAGCCTTGTACTTGGGCTTCTTGACTATGTCGGCCAAAACGTCGTCATAGCGGCTTACCAACGTGAAGAAGCGATCCCCCATTGGAATAAACCGGCTGGTTAGCTCGAAGGCGTTGTCGTTTTTCGATACCGGACCCTCACAGTCCGTCACGAAGACCCTTAACCCCATTAGCGCTTCCTCAACTGCTCCATATGCCTGATGCTTCTGCCAATGTGTTCTTTGGAGGCGATGTCTGTTCTGTTCCAGAGAGCTCCGCCTCTGATCGTTGCCAGTCCCTCCAAAGATATCTCACGAGCCGCCTCGATTGTATCGCCGATACCTACAGAGCAGACCGCGCGTGAAGTGAGCGCATAAGTCTGGCCGTCATCCCTCAACTCCATCGACGCCGGGTAGATTCTGATGCTTTCACCGTGCTTCGCGGAAAGCTTCTCAGCTTCCTCAATGATCACTGGCATCTCAATTTGGCTTCCGTCAACTCGGTCAGGAAATGCATCAACATAGCCACCATAGCCGGGCGGAACCTTGTAGATGACAACCGTCGCTTTCCTATCGAGATTGACTCTGGTTAGGGAGCCCTCGATCATCCTAAAGCAAACATCAACAAAGTCATCCTTTAGGATAGGTAGTAGGTTTATGATCTCTGGATCTCCAGGTCTGCTGTTGTTCTCGAGTATCACTGGTCCACTCTGAGTGTGCATGAAGGCTACATAGAAAGGAACCCCACGCAAGCCTGTATTGCTACTGCCCCCCCTCATTTTGCTGAAGATTCTGTCGACGATTTCGCTTTCTCTTGCCCAGTCTAATTGCGCGATGAACGGCAGTGTGTACCCCTTGTCCTTGTAGGAACCCATGCCGCCAGTATTTGGACCCCTATCCTCATCAAACGCTCGTTTGTGGTCCCGGGTTTCCGGCAAAGGAACAAGGTGCCTCCCATCACAGAACGCTTGAAAACTTGACTCCTCGCCTACAACTCTCTCCTCCACTATGACCGGTCCTTCCTCAAAGTTAGCCATGAAATGCTCAAATAGCTGTTCGCGGGTATTGAAGTGGTCTCCCCAAACCCCAACTCCTTTCCCAGCCGCAGGTGCATCAGGTTTGACAGCAACTTTGTTGTCCAGCTCGTCCAGCCATTTGTAGAGAACTCGCTTCACATCATCAAGGCTTCTATATTCTTTCGGGTCGAAAACCTTGAAGGCTGGGTTGACTTCTGGTGCCACCTTCTGGAAAAGGTATCTCTGTGCAACCTTGCTTCCCTCAATGGCATAGTCCCTTGTGGGGCTGATTATTGGTATCCCTGTTTCTTTCTCGACAAGGTCTCTTACCCCCGAGATTATCGGTTTCTCAGGCCCTACAATGCCGAAGTCAATTCCGTCGCGGTGCCTCTTGGCGAACTTGCATATCTCTTCTGAACTGAGGGATGGAATCACTATATGCTCCTTCGCCCTCCTAACGTTGAATGGGTTTTTCTGCTTGTCAGCTATGTAAAGATCTGTGCTGTAGTCCCGGCTTCTGGCGAACGCGTCTACAATTGCCGCTTCCCTTGAGCCGTAAGAAACAACTAGAACGCCAACACGTTCCATGTCAATTCACCTCCCCAATTCTTCGAAAAGAGCGCCGTAGTATCGCATTAGCCTTTCCGGGTCTGAGCTCGCAGGTATCTCTGCCAAACAGTAACGATCGTAACCGGAGTCGCGAAGTAGCCTAAAGAGCTCACGCCACGGATAATCCTTATTGTAGAGCTCATTGATATGTACTGAGCGGATCCATTTCTTCACCAATCCAAAGGATTCTTTGACTGATCCGTGAGCGACGTCCGTGTTGTTAGAGTTCCAGCAGACGCCGACGCTTTGATGGTCTGCAACCTCCATGATACGCCTTATGCGCCGCATGTCGCTCGTTCCCTTTCCGTGAACTTCAAGCCATATCTCAACTCCGTACTCTCGGCCGTACTCGCCGCATTCTTTGAGCGCCAACCCTATCTGCTCTAGGGTTTTCTCAACCGGTATTCCCCTTTCCACCTGAAGCCCGTTAGGTCTAACCTTCACGCCTAGCGCACCAGCATCGCATGCTAGCTCAACGAACTGTCTTGCCAACTCTATGTTTCGGGCTAGCTCCTCACTATCTGTGGAGTGGAACTCGCACGTCGTTCCAAGGCTTAGCAGACGGACAGGCGAGTTCTTGAACCTCTCTCTTAGGGCCAAGCGTCCTCTCTTGTCTAGAGAGGGCTCAACCCCATGTGCGTGGGTTGTGCGCAGCTCAACAGCCTCGAAGCCCGTCTTGCCGCATCTGTCTATTATGGTCGCGATGTCCCAGCCCTTAGCCAAGTTGTAAGTGACCAGCCCCAGCTTGAGCTCTTTCACCCTGACCAGCCCTTCTTGCCAACTCCCTGTCCACATGCTTCTTCTCTTTTCGGTATTTAACTCTTCGAGAAGGGGAGGGGCTAGGCTTAGCATAGACCGAAAAGGCAAATCTTATATTCGACCTCCAACCCTCCATTGTGATGCCCAGACGGACCGAAGCAAGTCGCTGATCTCACCGACCTCTCGGTTCTGTTCTGGTGCTGTCTTCCGCGACGCGGGACGAAAACAAAATGCAGAAAGATTCACCGAACAGACTCAGGGAACGCCAAACAAACTGCGGAGAAACTCAAACCCCTTAAACCTCATGCACCGAGACTCAACTGACAGAGCCCCTAAGGTGACGGCTGGGGGTCACAATCGCGGAAGAAGAAGGTGGAGGAGGAGGCATGAAGATAGCTGAATTGAGGGACGGCATGAGAAGAGTTGATGTGGAGGCAAAGGTTCTAGAGATGACTGAATCCCGGGAGGTCCGCTCGAGATTCAGTGGCGAGTCTTTCAGAGTGGCTGAAGCTACTATCAGCGACGACACTGGAACGATCAAACTTGTACTATGGAACGAACAGATCGAACAGGTTAACGTAAATGACACCGTGAGAATCGAGAACGGCTACACAAAATCGTTCCGAGGAGAAGTCCAACTGAACGTCGGGAGATACGGCAGGTTAACAGTCGCGACTAAATAAGAACTAGTGTCACATGAATAAGTGCAGATTCGCCGAAGTGTAGATCGTGGGCGAAACTGTGTGAACCGCACAAAGATCAGAACCGGAGCCAGCCCCTCAGATCAGATTGCCCCATCCTTTTACGCGGTACCTTAAGCCGGTGAACCGCCTTTTCAACGCGACCCCATGCAAAGCCTTTCTCATTACACAGGAAGCGATATAGCTCGTCTTCTCTTGGCTGCCCGAAGCCTATCGCATACTCTTGAGCGACCTTAGGTGCTAAGAACAGTTCTCGAACTTGGGTATAGTGGCTAGGTACCTTTGACCTCAAGCTATCCGGGAGGTTGTCAATGCTACCGTGCTTCCTGATGAGGTTCAGCGCCGTTTTAGGACCAATGCCCTTTACGCCTTCGTTGAAATCGGTCCCAACCAGGATTGCCAGATCGACCAGCTGCTCACTCGCAATACCAACCTCAGACAGAAACTCAGATAGGGCTATCAACTCGGGCTCTAGTGGCCTAGTGGTCATCTTACCTGGCAGATACTCTCTGCCAGAGATCGTCAGGTATCTCACAAGCCTAGGCGCGCCAAATAGAAGCGAGTCGTAGTCCTGGCTGCTTGAAGCCCAGACATCTCCCTTAGCTGCCATGTAGGCTGCCTGGGCCTCTGCCTCGCTAGGCGCCTCGACGTAAGGTATGCCCAGCAGTTGCAGCAGTTTCTTAGCGTCTTGGACCATGGGCTGAGTCAGGCGGCTGGTCACAACGGCCTTGGAGAACGCCTTTGCATAGTCGCCGGTCCTGAGGGCTGCTTGCCATTCGGCAGCGGCTTTCTCTCGGAGTTTCCTTCTTTTCTCAATCTCGGTCCTTTTGTATTCTGAGGGTGCGCCGTCGAACACGAAGACCGGTTTTATGTCATACTCTTGGATTAACCTGGTTGTTCGGTATAGGAGTCCGGCTAGATGAGATGTTACGGTGCCGTCCGGGCTTTCCAATGAGAACCCCCTAGGAGTCCGGATCAGGGCCAAGAACTGGTATAGGAAGTTGTTTGCGTCTACCGCAAGCCTCCTTCCTGCGAAATCCTCCAAGCGCATTATGCGCTTGACCATGATTGGTGTTAGGTTGACCCCCAAGCCCGCTCACGGCTGAGAAACTTTAATGTCAATGTAGGTCGGACAGAGTTGACTTCTTGGCCCCTTTCGTCAACATCTCTTCGACCGCCTTTTCACTGTCCTTAGGGTTTATGTCAACTCCTCGTATTGCGTCTTCGAGAAGAACCACATTGAAACCCAGCCCCAAGGCGTCGAGTACTGTTCTCTTAACGCAGTAGTCTGTTGCTAGCCCGCCCACGAAAAGCCTTCCTATGCACCTTGCCTTAAGTTCTTGTTCTAGGTCAGTTCCGTCGAAGGCTGAATACGCCTCCTCGCTAGGAGAGGTTCCTTTTGGAATTATGGTCGTGCCTCTCGGGATCTTGAGGCCAGGGTGAAACCTTGCGCCTGTTGTTCTCTTCACGCAGTGGGAGGGCCACATCCCACCATACTCGATGAAAGACACGTGATTGCGCGGATGCCAGTCCTTCGTGGCAACCACGAAAGCCTTTGCTCTGCTGAACTTCCTCGCGTATTTGTTCAGCACGGGTACGATCTCGTCACCTCCTGCAACTGGCAAAGCTCCTGTCGAACAAAAATCCCTCTGAACATCAACGATTACGAGAGCATCGTTACCTCTGTCGATGTCGTACCTCAACCTTGGCCTCTGCCTCAGGTAAAACTAACTCCGCGCAGTTTTAAAGTGTTATGTCTAGACACTTGCCGGAGAGCAACACGGGACGGATGTAAGATTCACAAAGGATTTCTGGCAGGTCTGCAAGAAAAGTTTATTACCGCGTTCAAGCCTATCGAGATGATAATGGTTAGTTCACGCGACCTGTCGACTTGTTTTGTTGGCATAGGTTGTGTCGATCTTGGCCGAACCTAGAAAATGTTTTCCGAGATGCAGCAAATTTAGATGCGGGAAGAGCGCTCTCCAGTACCGGGGGAAAACCGTTTGGTGCCAATGGACTGACGAGCCATGCAACCCATCCAACTGCAGCTATCCAACATGCGTAACGAGACGCTTACTCCCCAATGGCGTCTGCGGAGAAACAATCAAGCGCAAGACCGTCGAAAGAGGACCCGAGGAAGATTTGGTGCAGACCGTAAGAGTGAGAGGAAAAACGTACAGGAAGATCGGTGAAAGAGAGATCTTCTGAGGTCAGTTCCCTGCGAAGACACAGAGACCCTATCCCCATCAGACCCATCCTATCTTTTGGTTAGGTGGCCAAGCGTTTGCCAGGTGGAATGACGCCTAGACCCGCCCCCAGCTCTGAGGTCTTCTGAGGGAGCAAACGCTTCCTTCACTCTCAGAGTGTAGATCCGGATTGTTGACGACGTTCTAGGCATGGACAACGGAGTACTGAGGAGGTAAGATATGGCTACACTAGGAAAGAGCGTTCGTATTTGTGGTCATCTGCGTTTTCAAACGATTCTGGGCGTGGTGAGGTCCGAGATGTCTATACTGCGGTCGTAGACAGAGCTCACAAGCGAGACAATAGAGATGAGGTTCTGCGCGACGTCCATGGGCAATGTGTTCAACACTGACTCGATCTTGTGGTAAGCTTCATCAACCAATGTCTTCCTTTCTCGTACCGAGTCCGCGATGGTGATGCTGCGCGAAAGGAATGCACTCAACGCGTCCCCGTAGCATTCATAGACAACCTTGTGCAGCTCTGAAAAGGGCTGGGAAACCTCAGCGTCAAGTCTTGAGCCTTCTAGGCGGGTCACATGTTCAGCTATCTGCGAAGACTGATCCCCAACAGATTCAACTAGGCTCGCCGTCAGACGGTAATCTAAGCAGTCTATGGGGTAGACACCCAGTCTCTCGCTTAGGCTTGGGTTCTGAGTAACCGTCCTAAGTATGCGCACTAAGAGGAAATACAGTCGGTCAGCCTCGTTGTCTCTAGCCATAACGCCTCTTGCAAGCTGAACATCGCCTTCAAGCAATGCTGTCACGGCGTCACGGTACATGCCTGACGTGATAAGATGCTCGCGCCTAAGTATCTTCTCGGGAGGCAAGGCCGAGGGCTCAAGCAAACATTGCATGACTATCTTGGTGTGATCTTCTTCCGTAATCTCCAACCCTATGAGGCGGCTAGACACTTCTTTGATTGTCTCCCGCTGTTCTATTGTTATTCTGTCTCTTGCCTCAATCCCTATTACATCGTAACCCAGAAGGTAGTTTATGATAATTTCGCGGCTTAGATGGGCGCTAGGCTTTATCACTACGGTCTGAGGAGTCGATTCCAGATTGTAACGGGGATCGATGACCAGGCGCCCGTTAGGCGAGACCGAGGCCGAAACGACAGAGCCGCGGCTTATGCCATTTCTCTCTGCCCAGTCCTTCGGCAACGTAACAAAGAATGTTCCGCTCCTTGTCTCCTGTACCTTGCGGAGCTCCAATTGACCATCCTCGGAGATATGAAAGCATATGTACGAGATAAAAGGCTATTGGCAAAGTATGAATGCGTATAGAGCGGTTCCCTATCTTGTCGGTGCAGATAGCTAGCAGCCGGACCCCAAAAAAAGTTAAATGCGTAAAGACGAAAGAATCATACCCGTCCTTGTGCCGGAAGGAACAGCGTTGGAGCAGGAACCTGAACTTAGGAGAGCTGTCTCTCTAATAATAGGCGCGGGCTACCAAATCGACAAAGACGCATTCATGTACCTGAAGGAGGCTTCGCGGTCCGCAGACTTGACTGCTCTTGCCAGAAGCGCCATAGAAGAGGCTGACAAGCTCCCAAGCAGACCCCTCTTCATCAGTCGCAATCTTCTCGAAAGCAAAATGGAGAAGTTTCCACCACTCGGGGCGTTTGCCGCTCCCGCAACGGATGCTGGCAACACGGTTTTTGAGCCGTACGCAAAGCAAGTGGAGGCTGACCTAAAGGTAACTGGCGACCCGACTAACAAGATAAGGGCCACTGGGTCGATTGAAGACTAC
>CAYXIF010000005.1:32348-80687 GCA_964465575.1 uncultured Candidatus Bathyarchaeia archaeon
TAGTCGACGGGGTCGGAGTCTACCCTGAACAGCTCAAAGAGCTGGAAGTCAGGGACATCTACAAGCAGTACGAGTTAGCAGCGAAGATAATAGGAAATATCCCCGAACACATTGAAGTCGTAATAATACCAGGAAACCACGATGCATCAAGGAGAGCTTTGCCCCAACCCGCCATCCAGAAAGAATATGCTGAGCCACTTTACGAGTGTAGAAAGATCTATTCCATAGGCAGCCCCTCAACTCTGAGTCTACATGGAGTCAACCTATTGGTTTGCCACGGACGAAGTCTAGACGACGTGATCTCGACTGTCCCAAGGATGAGCTTCCAAGCACCAGATGAGGCAATGAAATACCTTCTTCAATGCAGGCACATTGCTCCGGTCTATGGGTTAAGAACCATGATCGCCTCGGAGCGGACTGATCACCTTGTCATAGACCAAGTGCCAGATATATTCCAAAGTGGCCACGTACATATGATGGCCCACAGCTACTACAGAGGCGTACTGATAGTCAATTCCGGGGCTTGGCAGAGCCAGACAGATTACCAAAGAGAGATGGGACATGTACCGAACCCAGGGATTGTGCCTATAGTAAACCTCCAGAATCTTGAGGTCGTGCCTATGGATTTCGCTTCAGCCATGTGAAAGGGAAGACTATCGAGAGGGCGCCAAGTACCTTGGCCTGTGGTTCATAAGGGCCTTGAACCTCTGGTCGTCGCCAAGGCCTTCTCTAACCAGCTTGTACGGAACGCCGAGGCTCGTTCTTTTCGTCCGACCGTACCGACCAAGGCTAATTACCCGAGAGTTTAGCAGACCCATGATGTCCAGCTCGCTGATAAGCCCGCCAACCCTTCTCTGGGTAAGGGGGGCGAGGCCCATCTCCCCGCACAGCTCGCTATAGAGGTTGTATATATCGCCGGTCATCGAGCGGCTAATGCTGAACTTTGCTAAGAGGTAAACGGTCAGCAGCACAGCTTTTGCGTGGGTGGGGAGACTTACAAGCGTCTCCAATATCCGGTCGTGCTCAATTCTTTTTTGAGCCAGCTGCACATGATCCTCGGAAACCTGTGTGTCGCCCACTCTCTCAGCGAGCTCCCCAGCGACGCGAAGCAGGTCTAAGGCACGCCTCGCGTCGCCATGCTCAGCAGCCGCCAACGCCGCGCAAAGCTTGGTAGCCCCTTCGGTCAAGACGCCACTCTGAAACGCGACTGTTGAGCGTTCTTCGAGAATATCCTGAAGCTCATCAGCGTTGTAAGGTCTAAAGACTATCTCCTCCTCGCTAAGCGTGCTCAGCACCCTCGGATCTAGCATCTCCTTAAACCTCAAGTCGTTCGAGACCCCTAAAATCGCGACCCTGCTCCTTCGCAGATTTCCGTTTATCCTAGTGAGCTCGTAAAGGAGCATGTCCCCGCGGCCCTTGACAATCGCGTCAATCTCATCCAAGGCAGCGAGAAAGAGAGTATTACTGGAGTCTAACCCATCTCTGAACCTGTCAAACACCTCACCCACAGCGAGGCCAGTGAAAGGGATCCCCATATCAATCGCTGCGCACAAGTTGGAGAGGACTCTATACTCAGTACCGGCGAGCCGGCAGTTCACGAAGCAGACTCTGACATTTGAACCGAGGTCCTGCGCCTTTTGAGCGAGCCTTTTGAGCACGAACTTCATGACAGCAGTCTTCCCTGTGCCCGTCTTTCCATAGATCAAAGTGTTAGAACAAAGTGAGCCCTTAAGCGCTGGGGCAAGTATTTCACCCAGGTATCTGATGTGATCCTCGCGGTGTGGCAGGCTTTCAGGGACGTAGTCGTGGCGGAGGGCCTCCCTGCTTCTAAAGACACTTGACCCCTTAAGGAAATTGCTAAACACTTCCTCAAGGATCCCTCGCTGACTGTCCACGCGTAGGCCTCCAAGAGCCGACCGTTGTATATGACCCGTAGCGCCATCGTTCTCGACAGGGGATAAGCAGTGCCCTACAGAAAAATAGACACTCCTCGCAAAAGCAAAAACCACTTGGCCGCCACCCCTGTGTTTCCTATCGAGAGTTGCGTTTTTGTTATAATTGTTTGGTGTGTTTCGCGAGAAACGGCTGTCCGTTGTCTTTGGTCTCGTTGGCAGTTAACGTGCGTGGTACAATTTCCTAGTAGTTGCAGCTTAGAGGATTTTAGGTGAGCGATAAGGGGCGGGTTGTTTGATAAGCCATGAGTTGCTTCTAGTGGAAAGCGAGGGGTGTCTCCCTTTTCTTCCTGTGAGTGTAGACTTCAGGACTGCTCCTAGTTGGTTGGTCCAGTCCCCGGCCGCGTCTTATTGCGGGCTGGCGTGCAGATGTGCTTTGCGGTCGGGTTTTTTGATTTTGTGTGAATCGGCGCAAATATTGCGCCTTTGATGGCTCTTCGCGAACGTGGCGACCTGTAGATTGCCATTTTTGCCTCGAACGAGCGTGAAACGACAACCCCTTCGTTTCCTTTGGAAAATGGAGCGGGGACCTTTGCTGCCTTTCCGTTGATCGGCTTTGGTGTTGTTAACCCTGTTAATTCCAAGGGCTGCGGAATTTGGGCATTTTCGGTGTTGCGGTCCGTTTTCGGTTTCCCGTGCAGATATCTTTCACCGAACGGCTTATAACTTGTGAATTGTAGAGTCGTGGGTTGCGAAGGAGCCGTATCGGTGACGCTGAGTGCCGGTAAGAAAGATGCGCGTTGAAGTGTACGACGAATCCGGGAACCGATATAGCATAAGCCTGGACGGGAAAGTCACAAGAAAGAACGCATTGCGGGTCCTTGACATGGTAGAATTGCTAGGGGGTATGCCAGAGCTAGGACCGGAGTCTCAGAGCAACGAAGAATTGCCGAAGATCGAGAAGGTCCGGTTCGTGGTAGAGAGGGACTTTCCATTGGTTTGGTTCACACCAAAGGACGTTCAGGTGGCATATGAGAGAGAGGCTAACGAGTCCGTGGGATCTAGCACAATATCCACTTACCTATCCCGGCTTTCGGACAAAGGCGTGCTCATTAAGGCTAAAGACTCCAACAAAGTTCGGTACAGGGTGATGTCAAGCGGCCTAAGCAGGCTAATAGGAACGCAGTAACTAGCTTGCAGTGCTCTCGCCCTTGACGAGGTCCTTCGTCTCTCTCTTTAATCTGTAGGCGTATGGCATCCGGTCCGTTCTTCTTTCTATGTAGCCGCGAGCGTAGAGCTTCTTCATCAGGCGTGAGGTATGCTCTCTCGTCAGCTTCACCGCTTCCGTTATTTCGGGAGCCGATTTCTCTCCCTCCGCCCCCAAGAGCTGGATGATTCTGAGTTCGGTCTGCGTCAGCGCTGCGAGGGCCCTCTCTCTGCCTATGGGAATCGCAGATTTGATCCTTGGCGGAGGCATCTTAAGTTCGTTCCCGAAAGCTTCCAGTCGGTCTAGTTTTTCGAGGACTTCGTTACGCTGAGCGTCCATATGCTCTTTCAGGCTGCCGAGGTGGGAGCGGAGTGCCTCTTGATCCGCGGCGAATACGTCCATTCTGGCTCTCAAGTTGGCTATCTCGGACTCGAGCTGCTGAGCGAGGCTTGTGTTCTCCTCACATTTGCTGGCAACGGCTCGCACTTTTTCATCTTGCTTCTGGAGGTCCCTGTTGTAGCTGAGAGCCATGTCCGCTATGGCAGTCTTGGTTCGCGAGTAGTCTGTCGACGCTTGCCTAATCCTCCTGTAGTAGAGTAGCATGACGGACGAAGTGAGTGCAAATAATAGGGCGTATATCACGAAGAGAAATTCAGTCACAGGGGCTCCCTCGTTACGTGATGTCACACGTCACGGATCACGTGATGTCATCTATGTATCAAGGGGCATGTAATAAGGTTTTCCGTTCAGAGCCGATTTCTGGTGTTGCTGAGGGGCTGGAAAGGCCTTTCTGGGACCTGGAGGCATGCAAATCGGGGCAATTGGTCTGCGGGCGCTTGTTCTGGGAGCATGGCGTGATTTTGGAGGTGCTGCGCGTGATCTGTGATGTTACGTTGCCCGCGGCATTCTGGGCTTGGATAACTGCACCAGTTCGTTCTCTATCTCCTTTTGAAGCATGCTGATCACTCTCAAGTGCTCTGCGCTCGGTTTTTTTCTCTTCCAGAAGTCCCTATAGGCTTCTGTGTAGGTGCGGATCTTGTTTGCGATCTCAACGTACGGGTCCAAAGTGGAAGTGTCGAAGATGCCCAGGTAGCCAAGAAGGATGAGCGTATAGATGGACTCGGCAATGTTGCGGCGTGCCTGGGCAAGGGTTCGATTGAAGGCGCCCCTGCTGACGCCGGACTTGATAAGTCTTAGCTTGGCCTTCGTTTCGTATGGCATGGGCTTCCCGCTTGCTTTCTCGGCCAGGGCGTCGATTAGGAAGGTTTCCAGCTGTGTTCTTGTGAGGTGGCTGTTTTTTGCGAGCGCCTTGGCTATCGGATCCGATATCAGACTTTCCAGCCACTTGTGGAGGCTCGGCTTGGGTGATGGATTCTGCAAGGAGATCGACCCCTCGTATGGATACGATTTTATATACGTAGTTCTAATGTGCTGGCGTAAAAGCCTTTTGTGGTTGGGCGTTGCTACACACGCATGGGTCCTTCGACACGAAGCGAGCTGTTGCGGACATGATTGGCGGGGACCGTTGTCTTCGTGGAACCCGTTGTGTAAATGAGCTCGGCCGGAATGCTTTCTCTATAGAGCCCAGTTAGGGTCGCGAGATTCGCGTTTTCTTCAGGAGCATTCGCGGTGTCGTGACATCATATGTGATCTGCTGTGCGGCTTTGTGTCGTGGTGGACATGTGATGCTTGTGTGATTCGGTTTCCTCGGTTTCCTTACAGAAAACGACGCGAACGGCTAACCACAAGTCTTAAAGAGTGATATTAGACCATAGTAAACGGGTAGGTCATGGATGGGTAGAAGACGGAGAAAGGTAGCAAGGATCCCTAAGCGGAAATTGCCAAGAGTTTTCCTGTGCCCCAAGTGCGGGAAGCAATCACTGCGGGTGGAGATGAGGGAGCGAGAACACAAGGCCACAGTAAGATGTGCCGTCTGCGGCCTAGTAGAAGAGACTGCCGTGAAGCCATCTTTCGAGGAGATCGACGTCTACTGCCAGTTTATTGATCACTTCTATGTGTGAGGTTGTGATATCACAGGGGTGATACAGTTGGCGGGAAGAGTCGAAGAGTATCTTCTGAGGAAGATAGACGAGAAAGGGGCATTACACGTTGTGCTTATTGATCCCGAGAGGGTGACACCGAAGTCGGCGTCTTTGCTTGCGCAGGAGGGTGAGATGGGAGGATCTTCGGTCATAATGGTCGGGGGTTCCACGATCGTGTCCTCAACCCATTTGGACGCAGTTGTGAGGGCCGTCAAGAAGAAGGTGCAGCTGCCAGTCGTTCTGTTTCCGAACAACATAACTGGTGTGAGCAGATATGCCGATGCCCTATGGTTTATGTCGTTGCTCAACTCGGCTGATCCGTACTTCATTACCGGGGTGCAGGTCTTGGCCGCGCCCTTGGTAAACAAGTTCGGGTTAGAGGCGATACCACTCGGGTACCTGATAGTCGGAGAGGGCGGGGCCGCAGCTGTCATAGGTAGGGCTTGGCCAATCCCGTACAATAAGCCGGAATTGGCCGCAGCTCATGCTTTGGCAGCTCAATACCTGGGCATGCGGTTCGTTTACTTGGAGGCTGGCTCAGGTGTCAGCCGACCGGTACCCGCAGAGATGATCGTCTTAGTCAAGAGTGTAACCCAAGTTAAGCTAGTCGTTGGTGGAGGTATTAGAACAGGCATTCAAGCCGCGGAGGTGGCTTCCGCGGGTGCCGATCTTATCGTTACCAGTACCGCCTTAGAAGAAAGTGGGAAGACCTTTGTGGGGAGCAAGGTTCGAGAGATAGTAGAAGGTATAAATGCGGGGGTCAGCAATAGATACAGGCTGTAGACGGGGACCTACCATGACCACGTTTGAGTGCTATTTTGCCTCACTAAAGAAGGCGCTGGGTCGAGAAGACCTCTATAATGTGTGGCCCGACTTCGAGCCTGAATATGATGAGCGAGAGTACGCATGGACAGAGTTGAAGGGTCTCGGTGCAACTCTGCTTCTCAACTGCGGCCAGTGCGACGGTCCCTCTGACATGAGGCATGAACAGTGCGGGGCTTGCGTGGACAGGAGGAGGGAGATCGCGAAGAAAACATACAAGCAAGCGACGGGAAGGGCGATAGAGAAGTGGCCCACAACTATCCTCTGCCGCATCCACACAGAATAGCGCCTGTTGAAAGCGAAAGGCTTCTGCTAGTTCAGGCAAGCAAGAGCTATCAGCGATATTTGTCGGGTCTAGAGGCCTCGCTTGGGGAGGTCGTCGAGATGTCACGACGGGCTAGGGGGAAAGGCCTCGACCCTAGGGCAGAGCCTGAGATCGAAATAGCCGATGACTTGGCCGGCCTCGTAGAGGGGTTCGTACGTCTTCCCGGTCTTGCGAAGAGGATACGCGAGCTTTTGGAAGAGATGCCGAGAGAAAAGGCTGCCTTCAAGATCGCTGAGGAGATTGTTTACGGTGGGTTTGGTCACCTGAGCGAGGAGGAGGTCGCTGGACAAGCTATTAGGACCGCGGTCGCGATACTCACGGAAGGGGTCACTGCGGCTGTATACTCGGAGGGTATTGCCAAGGTACTGATAAAGGCCAACTTGGACGGGACGAGATACCTAGCCGTGTACTTTGCTGGTCCAATACGGTCGGCAGGCGGCACGGAAACAGCCCTGACGCCTGTGATTGCAGACTATGTCCGTAGGCTTTTGGGGTTGGATCGATATAAGCCGACGCAGGAGGAGGTTGGAAGGTTTATCGAAGAGTTGCGGCTCTACGAACGGGACGTTGGGAGGTTTCAGTACCACATCTCAGACGAGGAGTTGGAGAGGGCTATTCAGTATCTTCCCGTCGAGGTCACCGGGACACCGTCTGACCGGATCGAAGTTTCGTCGTTCCGCAATCTGCCGCGCATCGAGACGAACTGTCTTAGGGGTGGCGCGCTTAGGGTTGTGAACGACGGCATAGTGGGGCGTGCGGTCAAGGTTTTTGCTGTCGTCGAAGACCTTGGAATTCAGGGATGGGACTGGCTGAAGGACATCCGCGAGGTTTTCGGGAAGAAATCGGGCTTCATGGAAGATGTGCCCGCAGGCAGGCCGATTCTATGTTTTCCTTCTAGGAGAGGTGGGTTTAGGCTTCGTTATGGTAGGGCTAGGAACACTGGCTTAGCAGGGGTCGGGGTCCATCCATTGACAATGATGGCCTTGCAGAGCTTTCTTGCTGGCGGGACCCAGCTGAAGATCGAAACTCCAGGCAAGTCAGGAGTTGTTCTTCCCGTCGACTCAATAGAGCCGCCGATCGTGCGTCTGAAGGACGGCACAGTCGTCCGCGTCTCCGGGGAGAACTTCAGCAAGATAGAGGCCAAGATCGACAAGATTCTGTTTCTAGGCGATCTGCTCGTCAATTTTGGCGACTTCTTGTATAACAACCAGAGCCTCCTGCCCGCTGGATACGCGGAGGAATGGTGGTCCGAGGAGGTTAGGGCAGCTGTTGTGCACGCGTTCAATGGAGATGTCGGAGCAGCTGCCTCGAAAGCCTCGATCCTTGGCAAGTCACTGGAAGATTACTTGGCGGACCCCTTCAGGCAGAAGCCGTCGGTTCAGGAAGCGGTTCGGCTCAGCCTCGTCCTAGGAGTTCCGCTTCATCCGCTCTACACCTACTTTTGGGCCGTCGCTACTCCGCATGGGATTCATCGTCTCCGGTCATGGCTCTTCTCGTCGAAAGTCGTCGCGGTCGAGGATGGAGTGTCAGAGATTAGAGGGGTGTTTGAGGAGCGCATCAAGAAGTTGCTGGAAAGGATCTGCGTACCCCACAGAGTAGTGGGGGGCGAGATTGCGATAGATGGCGACGACGCGTATGCTTTTGCTTTCACTCTTGGGCTCCATGTCCCTGAGAAGAAGGTGTCAAAGCGTGAATCCACGCTTGAGAACATCGCTAGGCTGAGCGGGGTTCTAGTCAGGGATAAGGCACCTTCCTTTATAGGAGCACGCGTCGGACGCCCGGAAAAGGCGAGCAGACGAGAGATGAAGCCCGTCGTGCAGGTGCTGTTTCCAGTTGGACTTTATGGCGGACCCCAGAGAGACCTTATGAAAGCCTGTAAGAAGGGCTTTATTCAAGTCCAAGTAGCTAAGCGCCTATGCCCCGAGTGTCAAGTGGTGACACTCAACCCTCTTTGCCCGAAATGCAGCTCAAGAACAACGTTCGCCCTCGTTTGTCCCAAGTGCGCAAGGAGTTTGCAGACGAACGTGTGTCCAATATGTAAGGTTGAGGCCAAGAACTTCGACAACCAGACAATCCCTCTAAAGGCCCTAGTTGACGAAGCCCGCCGCAAGGTAGGGTTCACCCCCAAGCGGGTCAAGGGAGTGAGGGGCTTGACGAACAAGAGGAAGACGGCTGAGCTCCTTGAGAAAGGGTTCCTCAGAGCCAAGCATAACCTCTCAGTCTACAAAGACGGAACCGTGAGGTTTGATGCAACCAATGCTCCATTGACACACTTTAGACCCTCGGAGATCAGCGTCCCCGTCGAAAGACTCACGGAGCTAGGATATAGTTGTGACTACCTGGGAGCGGCGCTCGTCAGCCCTGATCAGCTATGTGAGCTTAAGGTCCAAGATATCATAGTGCCTTTGAATAGCGTTGGCTATCTAATCCACATTGCGGACTTCGTTGACGAGCTCCTTGAGAAGATATATGGGCTTCCTCGGTTCTACAGCTTGACCGGCCCAGAAGACCTAGTAGGGGTTCTGGTCATAGGGTTGGCTCCACACACTTGCGCTGGCACAGTAGGAAGGATAATCGGCTTCACAAAGTTGCAGGTGTGTTTGGCTCATCCTCTGTGGCACTCGGCTAAACGCAGGGACTGTGACGGCGACGAAGACAGCATAATGCTAGCTCTGGATGCTTTTCTGAACTTCTCCCGGGAATACCTCCCAGATCAGATGGGTGGGATCATGGATTCTCCTCTATTCATAATCCGCGTCATCAACCCGCGGGAAGTTCAGAGGCAAGCTCACGAGCTAGATGTCGCTGGCAAGTACCCGCTACTCTTTTACGAAAGCAGCTTGAGAAGAGCCTCACCTAGAGAGGTCTCTGACCTCATTGACACGATCAGACACCGATTCGATTCTGAATCCCAGTTCCAGGGCTTTTGCTTCACGGTTCCGACTTCAGACATCAACGAAGGGAACATTGAAAGCGTCTACAAGACTCTTAAGCGCATGACGGACAAGCTGAATGCCCAGCTTAAGCTGGCGGAGAAGATTGAAGCGGTAAATGCGCGACGTGTTGCAGAGATGGTCCTGAACACGCACTTCTTTCGGGACATCTCGGGGAACCTAAGGGCCTTCACAACCCAGAACTTCAGATGTAAGAAATGCGGCAGAAGGTTTAGGAGGATCCCGTTGAAGGGGAGGTGTGCTGGATGCGGGGGAGAGTTGACCTTGACGGTTTATCGCGGAGGGATTGAGAAGTATTTTGAAGCCGCGCGCAACTTAGTGAAGAAGTATGCGATGTCTGACTATTACACTCAGCGTCTATCTCTCATCGAGGATGAAATATTCTCACTCTTCGAGGCAGGCAGGAGATCGGCACAGACCCGCCTACCTAAGTTTGTTACTGACGAGAGGGAAAAGCCTTTTTAGCGTTTTGAGCATAGTCTCGGGAGGAGATGTTCAAAGGTTCCTACCATCCAAAAGCCTTCTTGCTGCGTAAGAGGAATGTGAAGCCGGGTCTCTTGACTAGGACAAAGATAGCGTCTCTTCTTGAGGGAGGCTCCTTCACAGCAAGGATGCTAAGTGAAAGGACTGACGCTGTATACTCTTCAGTTCTGTATCACCTCCACCTGATGGAGTACGAAGCCATTGTGGCAAGGAAGGGCAGGAGACCCTATCATTGGGCGCTTACGGGTGCGGGGCAGAAAAGCCTTGGCCAGATCTAGTGGTTTGAGGAATCTGCAAACGGTCTCAAGAGGATGTGGGTGAACAGACCCTTAACGACTCCTAACTTGATGCTCGTCTTAGAGGATCCGCCGCCGATAAGAACATTGCCGTACTTGACGGCGCGTACGATGTCTCCTGGGTCTCGGCTTTCAGAGTTCACGACGGCGTAGGCGTCTCCGACAGTATCCGGAGAGTGAGAGTCGCTTCCCGCGGTTATCGACGTCTTCAGTCTTTGGGCAAGTTCGAGGTTCTTCTTGAGGAAGTACCTTGGCATAGGCGTTATCGCTGATATGACCTCTAGTCCATCAATTGCAAGGTTCCTCAGGTCTCCCTCCCGGAGCCTGCTGAACAGGGGGATGGTCGGATGAGGTATTATAGCCAGTCCTCCTTGGGCGTGAGTCCTTGCTATGGCTTCAGCCATCAGGAGGTTTTTTGGTATCTTTTTCCTAATTCCGAGAGCCAGCAATTCTCCTTGAGTAGTCTTGACTTCCTCCCCAACTAGGACGATGAGCCTCCTGCTTTTTGCCAAGGCCTCGTATGCTCCTTGGAGAGTGCCATGGTCTGTTACAGCGACACCGTCTAGTCCTTTGCGTCGCGCAGCCGCTAGGACATCGTCGACCGAGCCGGTGGAGTCTGAATACCAAGTATGAACGTGCAGGTCAATCTTCAGCATCAATTTTAGGCGGAACCTTCGGCTCAGTTGTCAAAGCGCTTATGAGAAGGACAGGCACCTAAAAACATTGCGCAACTGTCACGCAGGAAAAGATCCGCCAAGAGGGTGCGGCGGAACCTTAGATCTTCTCTTCAGCGTCTTCATCCGCGTAGGTTGAGACGATCTCGCCTAAGTATAGCGTGTGGTAGTCTCTGCGGGGGTAACACGTGTCCAAGATATCCTTTGGCAGGTTCCGAGCAATGACCTTTGTCTTGTAGACAACCCTGCACTCGTAGTGCATGAGGCACTCGGCAATCACAGGACAATTGATAACTCTGCCCGGAAGGAGCGTCAATCCCTACTCCTCAAACTTGTCGTGGTCCTTCCCAGACACTGTCCCACAGTATGAGACAATGCTCTCCATGCCCCTATTGGGGACATTGACCGTGAACTCACCTGTGTTTTCAATGAAATCATGAGTGTATCTGGAAGGGCGGACAGCCACCATAAAGGTGGCCTTTCTCCACAGTCGCCCCAGCAGTCCCCATCCAATCGTCATGACGTTGGCTTTTTCTTTTCTTCCCGAGACGAGAAGGACGCCGCAACGACTAAAAGTCTCAATAGTCTGATTTAGAAAACATGTTGGAGGGACCTCAACCTTTCTGATCATGCGATCTAGACCTCCCTGAACTGCGAGGACTCGAGCTACTTGCCTCTTTTGAGGGCTCCTGCAAGGATCGGTGCGACTGAAACCTTTGCGTACTCATTGACTACGCTGTCGGTTCCAGCGATCTCGTCGACACCTGAATACTTCAGGAGATTTGCTGAGTCTCCTAGGAGCAAGGCATGGGAAACACCAACGAACACTCTTCGGGCTCCTTGGCTTTTCAGGATCCTTGCGACATTGGCTGAGGTCTTTCCGGTGCTTATGATGTCGTCGATTATGATAGCGTCCCTTCCATGCGCATCCACCTTCTTCGCCGTTGTCGTGATATCGCCCGTGTACGGGTCCCGCGACTTCTCGAAAAAGTCGTAGTCGGTGTTAATGGTTTCAGCTGCGTCCTTCGCCCTTCTTATGGCGAGATCTTCATCGTCGGGGGACACGATGAAGGGGTCCTTGAGGTCCTTCGCCGCAAAATACTTCGCGAGTTCTCCTGAAGCCTTAAGGTTCAATGCCGGAACCTTGTACATCTTCAGCACTTTCTCGTTGTGCACGTCGACCGTATAAAGCGCTCTGACGCCCAGCTGTTCCAGCATCTCAGCGACCATGCCTGAGCTCAAGCATTCGCCCTCCAGATATCGTTCGTCTTGGCGGCTGTAGGCGAGGTACGGGACAAAGATCTCTATGGACTTGGCCTTGAGGTCCCTTGTAGTGTGAAGAATGAGGAAAAGTTCCACTAGCCTCGTGTCTTGGGGCGGATACAGACTCTGAACAACCAAAAGGTCCTCGCCCGATATTCTCTCCTCAAATTTGAGGTAGAACTCACCGTCGGGGAAACGTTTGGTTCTAACAGATACCAATGGCAGGTTCGATAAATCGGCAACTTTCTGTGCCAGCTCAAGCGAACCGGGGCCGCCAACAATCTTCAAACCCGTTCTCCTCTGCGACGGAATGACATTCAGATAGGATAAAGATAAAACCTTCGCTTGCTCGATCTGTTTGCAGAAAGATCTTAGACGTGATTTCACGTTGTAGGGGGGCGCTCCTTGAGAAGAGTATACTCGCTGGGATATGGTCTCTGGAAGAACCTCGAGGAGTTCACTGCTCTGCTCACAGGTCTTGAGGTGCGCGTCTTGGTCAATGTTAGACGGTTCGCGCAGAGCAAGAACCCCAGCTTGGAGTGGAGGGCCTCAAAGTCGGATTGATGAGAGCTGGGATCGAGTATTTATCCTTTAGTGGGGCTTCGGGTGGCTTCCGAGAATGAGGCTACGAAAAGTACACGCCAAGTCCCCAATGTGAGCAAGGCATAAGCAGACTGCTAGAAACGCTAGAGAAATGCACGGTCGTCATAATGTGCCTAGAATCAAGGTCAAAGTATTGCCAAAGAAGGTTCATCGTGGATTCGCTTTCAAAGCTACGTGTAGAGGTTGTTTCCCTAGAATAGGCTAAGACGAAGTCCTGCAGTTTCTCATCCGCCAAGCCTTATCTCGTACCATATCGTCCTGTACTCTGGCCCCACACTGAACACTCTGTAGTTGCCTTCGACGGAGACGGGGATCTGTCGAACTCTCTTTCCGGAGTTGTCCAAGGCCCAGACCACGATGTCGCTTGAGATTCTGATTTTCACCGTCACCGGCACACCTTCAGTCAGCGTGGGATGTTCGCCCCAGTTGCCGGCGCAGGTGATTCCACCATTGAACCGTCTCATCTCTGTCAGGCTTGGTGTAGCAACAGCAATGAGGGTTCCGCTCTGATATTCGCTTACCCTCATGTTCGTATTGGCTGTATAGCCAGCAACCACCAGCAAAAGGGTATTCCATTGAGCGAAGCTCTCGCCCTTAATCACTGAAAGCGTTATCGCACTGAACCCGTCCAGAAGCGTCTTTTCAGGCGCGATGACTATGCTTCCGAGGTCAAAGGTCTTTCCAGCGCCAAACCCCAAAACCACTGCACTCCTAGATGTGTTAACAAGGAGCACGCCATTATCACGGTTAGTGATGTCCCAGACAATCTCGCCTGTGTCCGACCTATACAAAGAGCCAGCTATGCTCACCTCTTGGGAGCTAAGGCGGTCTGCAGGCTGAACATAGCCCTCAACTATCAAGGCGGTCCTATGAACGAGCGGCGTCGCTGACTGGATTCCTAGGTAGCTGCCGTCGGGAAGGTTCCATGCTCTTGCCTTTCCCTTGGCTATAAGTTCCTTCTCCCGTTCGCCGCTAAGCTCTGCGGATATCAGATGATTGGCTGGCTTCAGATCTCCGCGCACGAAGAGCATCTGGGCAGGGATCATGGTTGCCATCTTGATGGGGTGCTGGTCTATGTCGAAGTACCCTCTTATTCGTTTGGTGTCCCAGTTGTCGCGGCTTCCATAGTCGAATATGAAGATGCCGTCCCAGTCCTGAAGAGCAGCGTAAGTAGCAAGTGTCAAGACTGTCTCGGCGTCATACATGTTGGGCGCCGGATTGTTGTACTCGCTCACCAAGTGTGGCTTCCCGTATACCCTCTTCAAGGATAGCCACGGAACGACGCTTTGATTGAGGTAGTTGACCAAGGGCTCGTTTACGACGTACCAGTTGTTTGGGTCCCAAGCGCCTCCTGGGAACGAGGGGTGATGCCAGTAGGCGTGGGTATCGACAGAATCAAGCTTAGCCATTATGTTTGGGGTGCTACAGCCAACTATTGTCCCTAGCACCAGGGATTCGCCTTTCAGCTCATCTTTAATGTATCTGTACATTTCTGAAAAGTAGCCTTCGAGAGCCCAGAGAAAGTCGACCCAATCACGTCTGGCGTTGATGGTTCGGGTTCCGAACTCGCCCAGAGTGAAGATCGGTATCGTCGAAGCCTCAATGCTTTCTCCCTCCTTCACGGAATAACCCTTGAAAGGTTTCATGGAGAAGGATGCGAACTGGTATGTCGCCGTGGTAACACCTAGGTTTGAGATGTCCAACCTAGCGTTCGTTTCAGAGGCTGAGGCTATGAGGGCTAGCTCGTACTGTCTCCATTCAGGGGCGAGTTCAACAGTCACGCTACCCGATAGCACGTCCCAAGGGTTCTGGGCTTGCCTGAGAGACACTGTTACGCTTGCTTGTCGGTCAGCTTTCGCACTAAAGGTGACAAGGTACGTTTCCTCAGCGATGACTTGCGGCCCGGGATAGTTGAACTGAACGTGCCAGCCAGTAGACCCTTGCTTGGTCACATCGACCTCGAGTACATTTGTTCCGCCGGGACCTGCCAGCACCCGGTAGGATGCCTGAGCTCCGCTGTGCGTTTCCGTGTTCCAACCAGTCAGTTCGTCTTCGAAATTGCCATTTCTCAAAAGTTCAAGCTGAGGTATTACTGTTACAATGCCCCAAGCTTCTTGCAGCTTCCTAGTCGAGCCGTATTTCTCCTCTAAGTGCTCATTCCATTTTGCGGTTAGCCTGTGCTCAAAGACATCGGCGAGATGATCTATGACTCCTCCGAGCCATCCGTGTATCAACCCTTGTTCATTGACTATCTCCACGAACGCCACAGCGGGATCTTTCCCGTAAGTTAGCTCTGTATACAGGTTTCGATGCGTCAGGAGTTGGCGAGCATATTCTTTCTGAAGTTCCTTGATTTCGTCCACAAAGAAGCCCAAAACCTGCTGATCCTTCCAATCCACTGTGTTTATCTCGTTCGGCAGGCCGTCGACGGCTGTCAACCTCCTCGACACTAAGAGGTTCAGGTCTATGTAGATGCCATTCTCTTTCAGCTTGGCAATGAAGTAGTCCAGCCTATCGAGTGCCTCCTTGTTCAGATGTCTGGTGCCGCCCACGGTCTTGTCGAAAATGTTGAATGCCTCCCAAGAAGCGTCCATATGATGAAACCGGACAATGTTCACGCCGAACTTGGCGAGCCTGGCCGCTATCTTTTCGGCATCCTCCTTCTTAGGAAAGGCTGCGCCGCCGCAGATGTTCACCCCTAGGAACCTTATGCGTTTCCCACCGATGTAGAGGTGACCGTCTTCTCCTACGTGCACATGTCCTAGGCTCCCTGCTGGCTTGTCAAGCCGATCGCTCAGGTTCACGATGGTCTCCGTTGAATCATCCCAAGGTAGATAAAAGGCGAAGAGTTTCTGTTCCTTCGGAGTCAGGAAGGGCGAAGACAACGCAACCAATCCTACCACGCCCACAATGACCAGAATCAGTCTCAGCTTGCTCATAAACTGGTTCGACCGCGCCTGCTCAGATAGGTTTCTGGCTACAGGTAAAAAAGCCTTTACACTCAGTCTACTTTGATCGATTGATTGATCGAACTTGAGCGAATCCGTGTTTGACTGCAGCTATTGACCATGGCGGATGGGCTTCATTCGGGTTCCGCAGGTCCCAGCGCCAAGGAACTTGGTCGCCTGTTTCAATGAACCAGTTCAGCATGATGCTTGCGAGTTCATCACGGACGCTTGCCACGGAGGGTTCATCTATAAGGTTGTTCAGCTCGTTCGAATCGTTCTTCAGATCGTACAGTTCATCTGTGTCGTATAACCTTTGGACGAACTTCCACTTCTTCGAACGGATCATCACAGCCTTGCCGTGGGCTTCAGGATTGGTTATCTGAAGTGCGACTCGAGCCCAGTAGATGTTCTCCCTTGGGCGGTCTGTTTCGTGGGTGTGAACCTCGGTCTTGAGCGCACCGCCCTCGCTAAAGACGTATTTCCGGTGCTGGCTCGCCTCGCCGAGGATAATTGGCAACAGGGAACGCCCGAATTGTGTGTGACCTAGTGTGATATCACAGGCTTCAGCTAGTGTCGGCAGAAGATCAATCCATTCGATCAACGCTTCTGACAATGAGGGTAAAGGATCGCAGCCAGGAACCCGGATCGTGAAGGGCACGTTGACAAGCACGTCCTCGAACGTGTTCTGCGTCTTCTCGGTCAGCAGGTAGTCGCCCACGAAATCGCCGTGGTCAGAAGTTGCAACGACTATTGTGTTATCCCAGTGCCCATGCTCCTTCAGCGCTTCAAGAATCCATCCGAAGTTGCGATCCGTCTTAGTTATCATCCCATAGTAGACCGCGACAATTTCCTGCAAATCATCCTCGGTCATCTCGTCCATCCGCATACGCTTGTGAACGAGCTTCAGAACCTGAGGTTTGCCTTTGAAGTCTTTGGGCGGCATGATTGGGGAAGGCACTTTTGAGCGGTCATACATCGAGAAGTAAGGCTCACTCACTGCGTAGGGCGGATGGGGATAGGTCTGATTGACAAGCATTAAGAAGGGCTCCGAAGTCGGTGTCTCTAGGAACTTTGCAGCCTGCTCGGCTACATAGTCGTCAGCCAATGACGGACCGAAGTTCCCTGGCACCTCACCCCAGAGAAAGGTATGAAACAACCTGTCTCTTTGCTTCCAAGGGCTCTTGTGAACGGTGGGCTTGCCACCTGTTCCATGCACGCGGACATGACAGGATTCAGGAATTGCCTCTTGAGATATCATGTCGTTCTTTCCACCCCACCAGATGTAGTAGCCTGCATCTTTGAAATACCTCAACAAGTTCGGCTCGTGCCGGCGCAACATATGGTGCATCGTGCGGTGACCACAAACGTGGCAGTACCAGCCCGTTGCCATGGAAGCTCGGCTGGGAGTACTTACCGGGTTCTGGACGAAGCACCACTTGAAGCCGGCTCCTTCTCTGGCCAAGGAGTCTATGTGAGGGGTCCTGATGACGTTGTTCCCCCAGTATCCGGTGTCCTTGGCTCTCCACTGATCCGTGATGAATAGAACAACATTGGGACGCTCTCCTCTTGATGTTCCCACTGGTCCTCCTCCTCCGCCGGTCTTTATTTAGAGTCTGCCGGTCAGGAAACTGATGATGGTTGCCTAAATAACCTTTAATGCGCTATATGAAGAATGACTGATTTGAATGAAGGCGTGGCGCCGAGGGGCCTTCTTGTGTGCTTGCTCTAATCTTGCTGGGCACGTTGTGGTGCCTTGTACCAGAAAGCACAACCACCCGAGGAGAACCACTGAACCTGACAGACTTCTCGAAATGGTATGGATACGACGAAGATCATCCATTGAATGTTGTTGAGATAACCATCAAGGAATCAAGCGGACACAAGGTTCTCAAAGTGTATCTAGATTCTGCTAACGGGGAAAGGGTTCCAGGATTGGTGTCAATTCCTAGGGGGTACTCAAAGGTCCCGTGTATAGTTTTCCTGCACGGTTATGGAGGGAAAAAGGAAGCCATACTTGCAGTTGCCGAGTTCATAGCTGGCGAAGGGTATGCCATAATGTCCATCGACGCCGAGTACCATGGCGAGCGAAGGGAGGGGGGAAGGAGCCGCACGCACCCAATATCACAGATTCCATTAGAGGGATAACTCGGACAGTCATTGACATGCGCAGAGCCATTGATTACCTTGAGACAAACCCCCAACCTCTACTCATGTGCCTTCCATGAAGGAGGAATGGCCTTGGAACTGCAAGAAACATGAAGGAAACGAAGGCTATGTCGTCGATTCTATAGGCATCGCGGAAAGAGAAAATGAGGAGAAAATCGTTGCCGTAGATACGGATTACTTCTGTGGTCAGAGCTTGTAATATTTGGTTTCGGTCTCCTGCTTCTTTGGGATGGTCACTTCTAAGATGCCGTTTGTGTACCTTGTGATCATCTTCTCTTTGTTTGGGGTCTCCACTGGCAAGTTTAACATCTTGTAGAACCTCTTCGCCTTGATTTCGAGCTTGCCGTCTTTGAAGTCAAGCTGTATGTCGCTCTCTTCTTCTCCCGGCAATTCCACGTAGACTTTCGTCTCCTTCTCGCTGTCAAAGACATCTGTCAGCGGCTCACGAATCTCTTTCAGCGCGTCCTCTGGAACGTTTGAGGGCGTCTCGAACGTCGGTCTTCTTCTCAGGGGTTTAGGTGGTTCAAATGGGTCGTAGGGTCCGAACGGCCCGAATGGCTTGTCCGTCCAGAACCGTCCTTGGATGATAAATCCCTGCATGCCCGGCTTGTCAATTCGCTTGACGTTCCAGTCACCCTTGAGTTTGCCTTCTTTGACTGACTTTTCGATCTCCTCGAACTCCTTCTGAATATTCCTCATAAACTTGGTGCTGAAGGCGTCGAAGTCTTGGAGCAGTTCGTCAAAGTCGAAGAACGAATCCATCTTCGCCATTCACCTCCGTCAGAACTCTTCAAGGGTTTCCATCAACCGTCTCAATGCGAGGCTCAACATAAGCTCCATCCGCCCGAACTCCGAGCAGCGATATCTGCCCTTCTCAACCTTCTCTAGTAACCCACCCTCACTAAGCTTTCTGGCGTTCTCCCAGACGATCTTCGGGTTCAAATCCAAGTCGCGCATGAACTCCACAAAGCTTACGGTTTGGTCCTCGTCTTCCAGAAGATGCTTCATCATCCTCAAACGGGTCTCGTGCGACAAAGCATCAAAGAGCTTCGAATACTGTCTGAACTCCTCTTCAAGCGACGCCAACTCGTCTTCGAACTGATCCCTAGACCAGTCCTTCAAGGACAGCGGAGCCTCGAAGAGCACATCGTCGCCTCTTGTCAGAAGTAGCTTCAAGCCCGCAAGTCTACCGTAGGGCTTTCGTGGCTGTCTAGGCGCCACCTTTTGGCGTGTCACCCGGTAACGGGAGGTTCCTGCTGTAAGGCATAGTACCTCATCGAAGAACTTGCGGAGTTCCTCAAGCTTCTCTTCGTCGCAGTCGCCGCATTCGATTGCTGTTTTTGCCTCTTTACTCCAGCCAACAACGTCTATTCGGCAGTTTTTCAACACAAAGTCTTCGTATATCTGATCCTCCGAGAATCCCTGGTCTCTTAGAAGTTGCTTTGCCTCTCTGATCAAGTTTTGGCGGCTCATGTTGGTTGTTGCCTCGTACTTACCATCTGGTAATATGTATTACCATCCGGTAATATTTAAGCGTTGCTGAGACACAGAACAATATGACAACATTTTTGATCGTCCAGAAAACCTCACACCAACGATTCTTTTGGATGGGAGAGTCTTCGGAGTTTGGGACATGGCCGAAGAACCTGACTGCTAGTCAAGATTTTCCTGCTTGAAGAGGTGGGACGAACAATCCTACGGGACATTCACACAATGCAAAGAATACCGCTGCATTCATCACAGACAGGAGGTCGAGGTCAAGGAACTAACTTCACGGTTCCCTTGACTCGTATAGCTGCATGGGCAGTCATGTCACCGCTCAAGGATTGCCAGTGACTGAACAGAGAGAAATGTTTTTGATGTGCTGAGATTTGGCTGGGCAAGCGGTCCGTGAACTTTTCTGAAGATAATAGGGTCCACCTTTTCTCTCTGCAAAGACTTATGTTCTCAATATACAATAAAGGAGAAGTGTAAACTTGGGAGGTGAAAGAGTGGCAAATGGATCGCAGTTGACCAAGCTTATAGTGGCTGCTATAGTCATGTTGGTTATTGGCCTCGGAGCAGGCTACGGGGCAACCAGTCTCACGATGGTTCCACGCAGTGTGTACGAGGCTGAACTTGCCAAGATGGTGCCGCGTGCACAGTATGATGCTCTGCAAGCTCAGTACAACGCTATCGCATCTTTAGTGCCAAAGACGAAGATAAAGGCGGGCTTCATCTATGTCGGTCCCATCGGTGACTATGGTTGGACGCACGCGCATGACCAAGGACGGCTATACGTTGACAAGGAGTTTCCGTGGCTGGATACAGTTTACGTCGACTCTGTCAAAGAGGCTGACGTTGACAGATACTTGAGCAGGCTAGTCGAGGAGGAGAAATGTGACATCGTTTTCACAACAAGCTTCGGCTACATGGATGGCACCATTACAGCTGGCGAAAAATACCCTGGGAAGATATTCTTCCACTGCTCTGGGTACAAGCGGGCAAAGAACGTAGGCACATACTTCGCGGACTTCTACCAAGTCTACTATCTCAACGGTCTCATGGCTGGTGCACTAACTAAGACCGGCAAAGTAGGCTACGTAGGGGCACACCCAATACCCGAAGTCGTAAGGCACATCAACGCCTTTGCGCTGGGCGTGAGGGAGGTTAACCCAAAAGCAACAGTCTCTGTACGCTGGATCAACGAGTGGTACCACCCGGCAAAGGCTAGGGCGGCTGCTGAAGCCCTGATCGCGGAGGGTTGCGATGCCCTAGCTTTCACTGAAGACTCGCCGACAGTGCTGCAAGTTGGTCAAGAACGCACCGAGGCAGGAAAGCAGATCTATACGTTCTCTCACTACTCGCCGATGCAGAAGTTCGGTCCAGACTCCTGTGTGTCAGGTCAGCTTGTGCACTGGGAAAAGCTGTACGAGGACATACTCACACGCATCTACTTGGGCGTACACAACAGCACAAACTTGGCAAACATGGACTACCTATATAACCTTCGCGAGGGCGGCGTGGAGCTGGGAGGCAGCTTTGGCGTCCCAATCAATCCGAAGTTCATCTCAGCACTGAAGGCCGTGACCGTGACGGACCCGATTCTTGGCAAGGTGAGCGTCTATGACCTTGTGATGACGCGACTGCAGCAGATGAGTGAGCCGTCAGTCGTTTTTGATCCGTTTACTGGTCCTATCAAGGACCAGGCTGGCACGGTGAGGGTCCCTGCTGGAAGGCGAGGCACCTACTATGAGCTTTGGACCATAGACTGGTTCGTTGAAGGGGTCATAGGCACAGTAGGATAGCAGAGATGCTGGTACCTTGGCAAAGGGCATAGCAGCAACCATGTAACCATCTCTCGCTTTTTTCTTTTCTCGACTTGAGGGGCTTCCCCCTCTAGGTGTAATGAAATAGCGTAACAGTGAAGCAAGGAGAGCGTACAACGGCGATGGCGGAGAGAAGATCTAAAGAGAAAGAGGGCCCATACGCAGTTGAGATGGTCAAAATAACCAAAAGGTTTCTAGACGTCCTTGCCAATGACCGCGTGAGCTTCTCAGTGACATCGGGCGAGATACATGCACTACTGGGGGAGAACGGCGCTGGCAAGACCACGCTTATGAACATTCTGTACGGATTGTACCAAGCAGACGAAGGCGAGATCTATATACGGGGCAAGCGGGTTTCGATAAGGTCTCCAAGGGACGCTATGCAGCTTGGCATAGGCATGGTACATCAGCATTTCAAGTTGGTAGCCACAAACACTATAGCTGAAAACATTGCGCTTGGTCTGCAGCTTGGCGACCTAAGAACAGCGGTCAAGTTTCCGTGGCTGTTTCAGAATCCGCTTCCGGACGTGGAGAGAAGGATCAAAGAGTTGTCTGAAAGGTATGGTTTGAGGATCGACTCCAGATCAAGGATCTGGCAGTTGTCTCTAGGCGAGCAGCAACGGGTCGAAATATTCAAAGCCCTTTTCCGTGGCGTCGATGTCCTGATCTTGGACGAGCCTACAGCTGTATTGACTCCTAAAGAGGCTGAAGAGCTGTTCAGGACACTCCGAACCATGGCGTCTGAAGGTCACGCAGTCATATTCATAACGCATAAGCTAGATGAAGTGGTGAGAATCAGCGACCGTGTTACTGTGCTCAGGAACGGAAGGGTCGTGGCAAGTCTCAGAACCTCTGAAACGGATAAGAAGCAACTTGCAAGGCTCATGATCGGAAGGGAAGTGCTGTTCCGGCTGGAAAAAGAGCGGGTGCAAGCTGGCACACCCGTGCTTGAGGTTCGAGAACTTGAGGCATTGAACGACAAGGGCTTGCCTGCTTTGAGAGGAGTTTCCTTGAAAGTCTGTTCCGGTGAAATCTTGGGGATTGCAGGGGTAGCGGGAAACGGGCAGAAAGAACTTGTTGAAGTTGTAACAGGGCTGAGGAAAGCCACAGGGGGCGAAGTGAGGATCCTGGAGAAGGAGGTCACCAACTTGTCGCCCCGATCCGTTGCTAAGCAAGGGGTCGCTCACATTCCGGAAGAACGCATAAGGGTTGGCGTCGTGCCCAGCATGAAAGTGTCAGAGAACCTTATGCTCAGGAACTATAGGACCCACGAATTTACTAGGGGGCCGTTCTTAGACGCTGGTTTCATAAACGAGCATTCCCGAAGGTTAGTGGGCGAGTATAATGTGCAGACTCCTAGCGTGAACACTCCAGTCAAACTTCTTTCAGGCGGCAACATCCAGAGGCTCATACTGGCTAGAGAGATGTCTGGCGACCCAAAGCTCATTATTGCTGCGCATCCCACCTATGGACTTGATGTAGGAGCAACCGAACAGATTAGGCAGCTGTTGCTGCGGCAGAGGAAGAAAGGCGTGGCGGTTCTCTTGGTTTCAGAGGACATCGAGGAGATCATGTCGTTGAGCGATCGGATAGCGGTCATGTTTGAGGGAAGGATAATAGGAGAGATGCCCGCTGAGGAGGCTAGTATCGAAGCAATTGGGATGATGATGGCTGGTATGAAACCTTGAAGATAGAGGTAGCGAGAAGAGAGGTGCCCACAAGACTTGCACTGATACTATCATCTGTATTGTCTCTCTTGTTAGCCTTGATAGTGGCTGGGGTAATCTTCCTAGGCTATGGGGTCGACCCCATAGAGGCATACAAAAGGATTTTTTCAGGTTCGTTCTTGAGCCCCTACGGCTTCTTCGAAACAGTCGTGAAAGCAATTCCTCTGATGGTTTGCGGAGTGGGCTTGTCCATTGCTTTCAGGGCACGCCTATGGAACATTGGCGCCGAGGGGCAGCTACTCATGGGAGCCATTGGCGCTACTTGGATTGCGCTTTCATTCCCAGAAGCACCTGCCATCGCCCTTCAGCCAGCGATGTTCCTAATAGGCTTCGTGTTCGGAGCAGTGTGGGGGCTTATTCCTGGCATTCTCAGAGCCAAGTTCGGCAGTGAGGTGGCTATAACCTCACTTATGATGAATTACATAGCGCAGAGGATCCTCGAGTATCTTGTCTATGGACCTTGGAAAGGCCCAGGCGAATGGGGTTTCCCCTACACGACCAAGTTCTCTGTTTCGGGGCAGCTTCCACGTTTGCTTGGGACGCGCATTCATTACCCGACCTTGTTGCTTGGGTTGGGTTTGTCGGTGGCCCTATATGTCCTGACAACCAGAACCAGATTTGGCTTTGAGGTCAGAGTGACAGGCGAGAATCCGGAGGCGGCAAGGTATGCTGGTATGAGCTTTCTGAGAATAGCTATACTGACCATGTTGATCAGCGGCGGACTTGCGGGGTTGGCTGGAGTTGGCGAAGTAGCGGGTGTTCAACTCAGGCTAAGAACCGGCATATCTACTGGCTACGGATACACCGCGATCATCGTGACTTGGCTTGGCAGGCTTAACTCTCTACTAGTGGTCCCCGTCTCGTTGCTACTTGGTGGGATGCTTGTGGGAGGCGATGCAATACAGCTGATTGGGCTGCCTTTTGCCGCTATTGACATCTTCAATGGGCTGATACTGCTCTTCGTAGTCGGCGGTGAGATCTTGATGGAGTACGAGGTCAAGGTGAGGTTCCAGTGATTGACGTTATAGAGGCTCTTTTGCATGACGCGGTGGCAGCGGGAACAACATACCTCCTCGGAACTATTGGCGAGATAATAACTGAAAGGTCTGGGGTCCAGAACCTAGGCATAGAGGGAATGATGATCATGGGCGCAGTTGTCGGCTTCGGAGTCACATCGACGACAAGAAACGTCTGGTTGGCACTTGCAGCTGCAGCTCTTATTGGTGGGCTTGTTGCCTTGGTCCACGCATTCCTCAGTATTACACTTCGGCGTAACCAGATTGTTTCGGGACTTGCGTTGACGATGTTTGGTGTGGGGCTAAGTGGGCTTCTCGGAAAGGCTTACGTGGGTCTGCCTCTGCCCTCAAAGCTGCCAAAGTTCTATGTGCCTCTATTGGGCGATCTGCCAATACTCGGACCTTTCCTGTTTCGGCACGATCTACTGACCTATCTTTCACTAGTCTTGGTTCCAGTGTTGTGGTATGTGTTGTTCAGAACGAACTTTGGGGTGATAATAAGGTCCGTTGGTGAGAATCCTGCCGCTGTGGATGCGCTTGGGGTCTCAGTAGAGAAAATGCGCTACGTCTGCACGTTCGTTGGTGGAGTGCTAGCGGGATTGGCTGGAGCTTATCTTTCCTTGTCGTACACTCCAGCTTGGTCCGAAGGCATGACCGTGGGCAAGGGCTGGATAGTCGTCGGCTTAACAATCTTCGCAATGTGGGGTCCCCAGAGAGCGTTGCTCGGAGCTTACCTATTTGGCGGGGTCGAGGTTCTTCAGTTCAGGCTTCAGCCATACGGCGTCTCCGCCAGCTTGTTGGCAACCTTGCCGTACATTGCGACCATAGCGGCATTACTAATCGGGGCAAGCGAGAGAATGAGAAAGAGAATTGGAGCGCCCTCAGCTCTGGGAAAGCCTTATATAAGAGGCGAGAAGTGAGTGCGCTTCTCCGATGCTGAGTTAGGGTGTCATCTGATCCTTGAATATCCCGTTATACCTTGCTTTGCCCTCAACTTTTTCTAACACGATCTGGCAGATCCTTGTGCCGGGGTATAGAGCGATGGGCATCGGGGACATGTTGCTTATCTCGAGAACTTGCTTGTTGTCACATGCAGGCTGAACCAGTCCAGCTGTCACGTGTATCATTAAGCCTATTCTTGCGTACCTGCTTCTTCCCTCTATCCATCCCGCTACGTCTTCAGAAAGCTTTATCTTCTCCTCCGTGATGCCGTGGACGAGTTCTCCTGGCATCAAGAGGAGGTAGTCGCCTTCCTTAACCTTGACGATTTCAGTGATCTCTTCGTAGTTTACGTCTTCTTTGACATGAAATATCTTCCTAACCTTTCTGAAAACCCTGAACTCGTTCCCCAACGTCAAGTCGATTGATGTTGGCCCAATCTGGCTCCTGTCAAAAGGCGTGATCTCGATTTTTCCGTCTTCAATATACGTCAGAATCTCGTCTCTTGATAGAACAGTGATCTCTATCACCCTCGTCTGCAATCATGTAGTTCTCGACCGCTATTTAAGCGGATGCTCCACTCTCATACGCAGTTCCCGAGGCACTGCCTTGGATCATAGTGCATAGACGGAAGACCAAAAAGCAAGTGTAGCCATTACAGACATGAAAGCTGCAATCTGAACTAAAGTCCTCTGGCAAGGTGCACGTCCATGAACTCCACGCCCGGGAAAGTTGATGTTGACCGCATAATATCAGATTACAACATTGATGCTGAGTCAACTAGGCCCGTTAAGGTCTATGGCGCCAGCCCCACAACAAAGGTCTTCAAGGTAGAGAAGCCCGAGCTTATTGAGGAACTGTACATCATTGACACTGCGCAGGGAAAAGACATTGCTTGTCACCCACATATCGTTGGAGAGACATTGAAGCGCCTTGCCTTTGGGGCTGCTCTAGAAGCCGCTAGGACAGTAGAGCAACATGCAGGCCTCTCTGAGATCGGCCGAGACTCAGTAGTCTTCGAGAATGTCCTTAGAGCGGCGCCAGGGTATGAGCTGCATGCGGCCTTTAGGGAACTGAACAGAGGGCGGGGATTCAGAGATGTTTGGGTACGCCCTTGCTATGAAAGGCCTTCATACAGGAGTCATGATGAGGAGTCTTCCGTGAGATTGGATGTCATTTACGAGGATTTTGGGACTCTACCTCCTAACACAGAGATAACTGTGCTGAAGCCTGATACTGAGGCGACTGGTAGAACCGGACAGAAGTCAATAGAAAGAATCATGGAACAGTGTGAGACCGTGGGGTCAACGGTAAGGAAGGTCATCCTTTACGGCTTCATCTCTTCGTCGGGCTTGAAGGCAATAAACAAGACAGCTGAAAGTCATGAGATAGAACTGGCAGCCTTTTCGATTGGCAGCATAACCGACTTGGCCCACAACGGCTACGACATGACCCTTTACGGGGTTGATGAGAGCCTTTGGAGGGTGAATAGAAGAATCAGGAAGTTGGGAAGCATAACAGACGTCACAACCTTAGAAAGGTATCTGCCGGAGTTCGTGCCCGGTTTAGACCAGCCTGGGGACTGGTCAAACAGACAGACATCGGTCCACATCACAAAGGATAGGAAAGAACCCGGAAACATCAAAGCCCACCTGGAGAACAGCGGAAAGCTGATCAAAAGCTTGATGAGGATCTCGAACTATGAGCCATGGCAGGAGGAGATAGCCAGAAGCGAGCTGCGACTTCTCCACCGCGCGCTCCGAGAGTGCTAGGCCAACGGGTGCTATGCAAAGTTGATCAGTGGAATCCTAGCTCTTTCTCTAGCGTGGTTTCTGGTACATGCTCTTTCTGTATCTCTCGACCAATCGTATGACTTTCAGGTTGTGTTTAGAGGACTTGGTTGAGTCTATTTCGGCTGTTTCGCGGTTAAGTACGCCATTTCGTAAAGCTATCGCCTTGGTGTAGGTGCTCATCTCTTCTTTCTTTCGAGGTATCAGGTAGATGAAGATGTTCTGCTTTTTTCCTGGGTCGGATTGGCTTCCCACTCTAGCCGCGATCGTGCCTTTGTCCACCACTCTTGGTGTGAAATCTCCCTTTTGAACGAGATAACCTTCTTCATAGGCAAGGTGGCAGAGCAAATTTTGGTCTACTTTATCTTTGAACTGGATTCTAACTGCTTCAGAAGTAACTCTTTCTATCTTTTTTACACCTAGAGGAAGGTTTACTGATGAACTCTGGCCTTGGAAGAGTTCAGAGATAGCGTCAAGAAGACTTCTGAACCGAGCCATTTCAGGAGCCCCAGTTTTCAAGCGTTAGGAGCAAGCGTTAGTTCGAGGTGGTTTCCTAGCCTATTGTCAAAGCAGATGTAGGTTCTGTGGTTCGTTTGTAGCCAAGTGTTCGGTTTGAGGACTGAACCCGCTTTCTCAAGCCTCGTAGCTTTCTCAAGGACTTTGGTTTTGTCCCAGCCGCTTCTAAACTCAGCTTTGGACAGATTGACCTCGCTTACTCTGGGGTTACATGTGAAGCTGACAGTCAAGTCCACGCAGAGAAAGGGGTTGTCCAAGAGCAGTCGCATGAGACCTGGCTCTTCTTCCAGATGAGCTTCTAAGGCTTTGGAAGCTGCGTAGTACTGGGCTATGTCGCTCAGCTTCATCCAGAGAACCCTTTCGCCAAGGAGCGTGTTTATTCTGTCGAGCACCTCTCTTAGGACAGCAAGTCCGTGTCTGGCGTTGTTAGACCAGAGACTATTCCAGTGGGTGTGGAAGACTATGAAGCTTCCAGCTTTATGAAGCTCTACTAGTCTGCCGGCCTCTCCATCCGCGGTTACATAGTAGTCTGCATTCTGAAGGACCTTCTCTCTGTTCCATTCGGATCTGGATTTGGGGGTCGAAGTCTCCCAGATGATATCCTTGTTTCCGCTGACTATGCTTACTACAGCTTCCCCTCTGTGCCTATCTAGGTGGACCAATCTAGGTGTCAGGATCTTCGAGGAATGGTCTATGTGCAGGAAATACCAAGCGAGCCTAGCCCCGCTAACCTTCTTTACGGCTTCCAGAACTGCATCAGCATAATCGGCTTCAACCTCTGTGCCAAAGGCGCCGGGAGAAGTGACACCGTCAGTGTTGAAGCCGACGCTTTTCAGGACTAGCAGAGATTTGACTATGTAGGGGATTAAGCTTTCCGCAGTTTGGGTGCGGGCCCATTCCTGCTCATGCATCGGCAGGAGAGTGTTGGTCTTCAGGTCTAATGCGCAGACGTGGGTCAACATTTCCGGTGTTATGTCGAAGAACTCTGTGAGCTCTTCCTTGACCCTGCTGATCCAAGATTTAACACCTTCTTCTGGGTAGCCTTCAATACCTACACTGATATATCCTTTGCCAGCGGGATTTGGAACTACTGAGAACTTTCCCTTAACCGGTTGCTCTTTGACAAGGGCGATGAAGTCTTCCAAGAAGTCATTGGGTATTTCCTTGAACTCTTCGTAGTGGTCAGGGTAGTCTCGGTTCAACTCTTTCTTAAGGTAGTAAAGGTGGTTGACATATGGCGCTGGATCGTCGATGATTAAAGCTATAGGCGTTCTGAGCCTTGGGAATTCGACCCTGAAATCTGGAGAAAGCGCCATACAGCTACATAGGGCACGGCTGTATATATCACGGTCAGCTTCACAGGCCTTCGGGTAGAGCTGTTATATACCTTTTCAGGATTATTGATAGAATCGAAGAGAGTTGACCAAGATCACCATAATCGGTGGGGGAAGCAGCACCTTTACCCCGCAGTTGATGCGACTGTTTGTTGAGTCGAATGTTCTGAGAGGCAGCACCATCACTCTGATGGACATCGACGCCCATCGCCTAGAGGTGATGGAGACTCTCTCTAGGAAGATTGTGAAGACAAGGAATGCGGCTCTTCAAGTTGAAGGTACGACTAACCAGAGAGAATCATTGATTGATGCAGATTTCGTGGTAACAGCCATCTCGGTCGGCGGTACCTACGCTTGGGAAAAGGACATCGAGATCCCAGCGCGGTACGGAGTCTACATGCCGATAGCCGACTCGATCGGGCCCGGCGGTATAATGCGGGCGTTCCGTCATGTCCCCGTTCTCGTGGGTGTTGGCAAGGACCTTGAAGAGGTTTCACCAGACGCTTGGGTCTTCAACTACACGAATCCAGTCACCGCTAACACCATGGCCATGAACAGGCACACGAAGGTAAGGACCGTGGGATTATGCACGTGCTCCTCTATTCCACGCAACAATAAGCAGCTAAGTGAAATGCTTGGTGTCTCAGGGGACTTATCTCTGCCTGCGCCTGCAGCGGGACTGAACCACTGCGCCGCAATACTTGAGCTCAGGTTCAGGGACGGCAGGGACGCGTTGGCATTGACAAAGGGTAAGGTCATGAACCCGATCCTGAAGTGGGGGCTTGAGAACTACGGTATATTGCCCTACTGCTGGAGCCACTGGTTAGAGTTCTTTCCTTCGCTCTGCCAACTAGATGAAGAATACAGAGGAAGGCTGCAAGGTCTCAGAATGAAGTATGGGATCAGGGCTCACGACATGGAGCATGAGGCGGCAAGGGCCAAGAAGTGGGAATTACTGGTCGAAGAGATGGCTCGAGAAGAGGGGAAAGAGCTATCTTTGGAGGTTCTGCCCAAGGGAGAAGGCATACAGGTAGTGGAGATAATCGAGGGAATCCTAGAGAACAGAAACGAAGTCCATGTTGTGAACGTTCGAAATAGGGGCGCGGTGAGGAATTTGCCAAGAGACGCTATAGTCGAGGTCTCGTGTGTTGTGGACCGATATGGCATCCAGCCAATTCAGGTAGGCCCACTCCCGGAATCACTGGCGGCTACACTCAACAGCCACATTGCGGCTCAAGAGTTGACGGTTGAGGCAGCATTGAGCGGTGATCGCCATACTGCCTACAGGGCGTTCCTTCAAGATCCTCAAATCTCGTCCAAACTGACGCCAGAGCAGACTGAGAAGCTGCTGGATGAAATGCTGAATGCCCATTCCGGACTTCTGGGCGGGTTTGGGGCAACCGGAGGGGTTCGTGAAGTTTCGAGCTGTTAGCCAGTTGCATATATAGCGAAAAGCTCCTCATCCAGTTTCGTTTTCATTTCTCTGCTCCCTTTCCTTTACCTTGGAATTCATTCGATGCTGGGTGCTCTTCCCGTTCTTGCGGATTCGACTGATTTGATCATAATCTCGCCTACGTGTCTTCCCCTCTCCACATTCGGCAAAGGATCTTTGTCATTCACTATGCAGTCTACGAGGTGGACAAGCTGGTTCACTCTTGACGGTATCGTTTCGCTTCCTTAACGGCTTTCTTTCTTCTGTAGTACTCTTTCATGTAGTAGAAAGGGTCGTAGATTCTTTCTGGGTCTAGCTCGCCTGCTTTTTCTGTGTTCGTTTCGCTTGAGTATTCGTAGAGGAATGTGGGTTTTCCTAGCCTTTTTAGGAGTTCGAGGTTTTCTGCTATTACGCCGCTGTTGTTCATCCACATGATGATTGCGGAGTCGCAGTCTTCGATCATTCTTTTCTCTCTTTCCTTCAGGTTCTTGCCGTACTGTACGGTTTTCCAGTTTCCTGCGTTGTACCTTATTCTTACGGCGTGGCCGACGATCACGTTTTTGTAACCTTTAGATTTCAGGTAGTCTTGGTAGAGCCTGCTTGCTCCCGGGGCTTCTCCAACGATTATCTGCGTGTTTTGGGCTATGGCCTCGTCCATTCTTTCTTTCACCTCGGTTGGTAGTTCCTTGAATCTGAAGGCGCTGCTTCCCATTAGGAGTATCTTCTTGCTTTTCGGCTTTGTTTTGTTCTCCATTTTCATCACACTAGTTTAGGCTTGCTGGCTTCTGTCAGTAACATACTATGTGCCATGTTGTAGTTGTTATTTCTTCCTGCGCAACGCAGAAGAATGACCCTATATAGGGTTCACATAATATGCCGGGAAAAGTTGACCCAAATGTGAGAGCCATTTCGCCCCTCAGCGTCCTTATTGTTGCAGTTGAGGCCACGAAAAACGGATTGGCCCTGAATTTCGGAAGAACCTACCATAGTACATCACTTTTTTGCGCTGTATGCAGCGGGGAAAAACTCCAAATAGGTGAACGAAATTCACCGGGGAAAGTGGGGAAACTTTACAGTCAACAACCGAATCTGGAGGATGATGAAGAACTCTTGGCAGCCCAAGGACTTCATTGAAGAAACCTCAACAAACCTGCTGAGAATTCTGTTGCACGGTTCGGACGCATAGAGATGTTTGCTGGGCAGGAGACCCGCGGATATTCTAGCGTAGGGTGTAGCGAGAGAGAATTGTTTATGAATGAAAACGACGTTTCGGTTGGGAAATTGTCAAACCATGCTGGGAGACTACATTGAGAAGATTATCGTCTTGGGCTTTGCATTCCAGGAGATGGTTCATTGCTCATGATATATTGTCCGTTCTCATGAAGGGGTGGCAGTAGTACTTTGACGATCGATCGTATTGCTGTCACGATTATGTGGCCCAAGTCTTCTTACTCTTCTCTGAGCAGTAGAAGCAATAGTGATGAGGCTGCTATTAGGATTGCTGAGGCCCAGAAGGGAGTTGTGGCGCCATAAACATTCCATAGGATGGCTCCGAGGGTTGGTCCGACTGTGAAACCTAGCCTTACGCCTGTCTGTCTCATGCCTGTAGCAAGGCCCCATTTTGACCTTTCAACTATGTTCATGAGTATCGCTACAGAGGCTGGCCATGTCATGCTGTATAAGGCGTAGAGCAGAACGTATGTCAAAGTGAACAATTCATAGTTGGTTGCGGAAGCGCATGCTACGCAAAGGAATGGGATGAAGGTTAGACACAGGATCATGAATTTCCTTAGACCGAACCGCGAACTCGCAGAACCACCTATTATCTGGCTTGGGAAAAGTGCGAGTCCAGTAAGCGAGAAGAATAGGCCTACATGGAGTTCGTCAGCCAGGAAGGTGGATTCCAAGTAGATAGATAGAAGTGAATAGCTTGTGCCAATCCCAAGAGAGACAAGGAATTGGTAGAGTGTGAGAATAGCCAGAATGCAGATTGCCTTTCGTGAGAATCCGTTAGTGTATGATTTTCTTGTACTTGAATCCGATGATAAAGAGTCACGAAGAGTCCGTGGCTCGACAACAAGTGACGCTGGCACCAAGCAGAGCAACGAGACAGCAGTCGCAAAATAGAAAGGATGGTAGAAACCCCATGAATTGGCTAGTATCCCTGCTACCATAGGACCTATGAAGTGGCCAATGGGCAAGGCAATATTCATGTAGCCATAGATCTTTGTTCTGTCTTCTGAAGTCGTGCAATCTGCTATATAGACCATCCGTGCAGGTATGAAGACGGCGAAGCTTGCTGAGAAAATCATAGTCCATGGGATGAGCTGACGCCAATCAGTCGTGAACGTATAAAGTAAGGGCGGGAAACACGCCAGGATGACGCTTAGGAACATGGTGCTTTTCCTGCCGAATTTGTCACACATGTACCCAGTGAAAAGCATTAGAGAAGTTGACAGTAGCCCAGACGCCGTTAAGAGAAAACCAACCTCTGGGATTGAAGCGCCGAGACTTTGGACATAGAGAGGGAATAAGGCGTTGACGGATTCCATGCTCAAAGAGAAGCCCGTGTTTAATAAGAAGAGGGTGGTGAGAGCTCTACCAGGATTGGGAAGAACCTGTCCATGTTTTCCTCGGTCAGAGCTACTTACTCGCTTCAATACATCATCTCTGGTGGAGTAAAGGCAAATGGTTGAAACGGAGAATAGAAAGGAGAGACGGATAAAACCCTTATGGTGATCTAGCATTTGCTTTCTTAGTTTTGTCTAGTCTGAGTCATTGTAGGGTTGACGTACTCAGAGCTTTTCTTCTTTTGCACTTCGCGATAGCATTATTGAAACGGCCCTTCGGAGAGTGTGAATCAGATGAAGCCGCAGCCTATGTCTATTTATGCCGTTCCATAGACAGTAACGTAGTATGCTTTGGTGATCAGTCATGATTCGCGTACTGGGCATCGTCGGAAGCCCAAGAGTCGGCGGGAACACAGAACGACTCGTCGCTGAGACGCTGGAGGCCGTTGAAGAAGAAGGCGCAGAGACAGAGCTCGTCAGGTTGGCAGACAAGGAGGTCAAGCCCTGTGATGGGTGCCTTGTCTGCAGGGAGATTGGTGAATGTAGGATAAAGGACGATTTTCAATCGATCTTCGATAAGATGGTTGCGGCAGACGGGATCATCTTGAGTTCACCTGTCTACTTTGGTTCAGCAACCCCGCAGATCAAGGCCTTGATTGATCGGGCTGGATATGTGTCCGGAGCCAAGGGCAGGGTCTTCGAGAACAAGGTGGGTGGACCTGTCGTTGTGGCCAGAAGGGCTGGGCAGAGCTTCACTTTCGCTCAGTTGCTGTTCTTCTTTATTCAACAGGGCATGATTGTCCCCGGTTCCTCCTACTGGAGTGTGGCCTTTGGCAGAGAGAAGGGCGATGTCGAGAGGGATGAAGAAGGCATAAGGACGGTTCGGAACTTCGGAAAGAAGATGGTCTGGGTCATAGGAAAGATAAAGGGCATAGCGTAGGCTCGCGCTTCGAAATCTTCAATCACAAAGAGGTCAGCGCTCAATTTCAGCTCGTAGCAGCATCCCCTCTTCAGCCGTAAGCGGTGGTTGATATTTGTTCATTCGGGTAACCGCTATAAGGTTCAACCTGCATATTCTAGCTCAGATTGAGGACGACCGAATTTGCCGCGCGCCTTTAACATTCCTACCCGAGAGAACGTTAAGCTGAAGAGGCTCATAGAAAGCGTGAGGAGGGACACCCGTCTATGGACGTTCTGGAGATGCGCAAACGTCATGGCAATCGACCGCATGGGCTACAGCGACCATGGTCCCACGCATGTTAGGATTGTAGCCAACTCAGCGCTGAGGATTCTGAGAATGCTGGTTGCTCATGGAGTTGTGCCCAGTATTGTTAAGAACTACAACATGAAGAACGAAGACGCGGAAGTCGTTGTTGTTCTGGGCTCAATCTTTCATGATCTGGGCATGAACGTGAGCCGAGACGTCCACGATGAATTTAGTGCGTTGCTGTCATTTGAGTTTCTGGACAAACACCTTCGGCCAATCTACAACGAAGAAGAGCGAGCTATAGTCACGTCTGAAGTGTTGCATGCGCTGGTCACTCATGAGAGAGGACGGAAGCCGTTGACGGTCGAGGCTGGTGTCGTGTCGGTCGCTGACGCCTTGGACATGGAGGAAGGCAGAGCAAGAATTCCGTTTGAAGCTGGCAAGGTTGGAATCCACTCGGTTTCGGCGCTATCGATCAAGCAAGTGAAGATTGAGAAAGGCAAAGAGAAGCCCATAACGATTCGCATAATGATGGCCGACGCCGCCGGAGTCTTCCAGATTGACCAGCTGCTCAAGCCGCGGATTGAAGTCTCGGGGCTTCAAGATTACATACGAGTCACTGCCGAGGTCACAGGCGAGAAAGAGAAGAAGATACTCGAAAAGCTTGAAATCTGATATGTACAGCCCCTTGACAGTGTGCAACGCATTGAACAGGGCACACGCTCCGTCCTATCTAGGGAAAAGCCTAACTTGGAGGGACAGTGCTAAGGATCAGCAACCGCTCTTCCATGTATCATACTCCTTATGGTCTTTGATTGCTTCATGTAGTTTCAAAATGATGGCCAAGGACAGTATCGATTAACAAGGCCTGCACGATCAGCGAAACCGAGCTCACACAATCCTAACATGGCGGTTTTTCTCCTTTCCCAAAAAGCATGGGAAAATGAGGCAGGTTGTCGAACCTATGTCCTAGTCTTGGGCATGACGTTTAATAGTTCTCTTCACAGTAGTCAGTCCATGGTTCGAGAAAGATAAGCTGTGAGTGGATTAGGTTGGAATGGATGATTGGAAGTTTCACAAGATCATATGGACCGTTTGGCGTTCAACGAGCGCTTAAAGGGATTTCCTCTGCTGGCTTGAAGTATGTTGGACTTATGGGATTCTTTCCTCCCACTATAACTGGCCCTCAATTGGCAGAGATATCTTCGCTGCTCAAAGAATGCAATCTGAAACCCATCGCAGTTTGGGGAACATCTAAGGGCTATGACGAAGAAGGAACAAAGGAATTCAGAAGGATCGTTGATAACTCTGCAACCCTTGGAATAAACCGTGTCCTCATCGCAGGTCCATGGCCGTATCTGGAGGACATCAAGGTCAAAAAGCCAACAAGCAGGTGGATGCAGGAGGTAGAGGAGTTTTTCAGGTGGGTGGAATCGATACTGCCATACTTAGAGGAAAGAGATATCAAATTAGCTCTCAAACCACATGCAGGGATAACCGCGACTGCGAAAGAATGCCTAGAGACCATGGAAAGAATAGGGTCGGAGAAGGTGCGGATCTGGTATGACCCGGGAAACGTCGTCTACTATGAGGGAGTAAGGCCTGAGGACGTGCCTGATGACCTCAAAGTCATTGTTGACTACGTTGATGGGATGTGCCTGAAAGACATTGTTGGAGGACGAGGTGGAGAGCTCCGTGTACCAGGTCAGGGCACCATTGATTTTAAAGAGCTCTTTGCAGTCTTGAAGGAGGCTGGTTTCAGAGGACCCTCCCTCATCGAATACGGAGCACCCCCTGGAGCTTCAGCCGAGGACATAGACTTAGCACTGCGGAAAAGCAGTCAGTACTTGCGGGAAACATTGCGTAAGCTCTAGGAACACGAGAGTCTTTGACGCCCCGCCTATAGGTTGTAGTAGTCATTGATCTCCTTCTGATAGCCCGCAACTAAGCCATCCATAGCATCCTTAACCCTTACTGTACGCTTGAGTTGGCTCGATTCCGCTACGGCCATTGTTACCGCAACATCCCTCAACCCCCGAAACCTCTGGATCGCGTTCCTCTTTTATTGACCTCAACCAATCCAGTGTCTCAAGAGCGAACCACTCTGTGATCCCACCGGGAAAATACTTCTCCTTCATAGAATCAGGTATCTCGTGCTTCAAAATGTCTGAAAACAACATTCTTTCACCGTTATCGGTGATGATCATATCGCCCTTCAGACATCCTTTGCTCCCGTAGATTACTCGCCCCCCGTCAATGCTACTGGATTCCCCATGCCCAGCAGTAGAGAAGCTTATGATACCGATTGCGCCTTTCTCAAGTTTGAAGTGACAAAAGTAAGTGTCATCAACGATTGGATGGTCCGCGGCATTTTCAGTCTGCCCCATGGTCCTGATTAACCCGCTAACCTCCTCTACCTCTCCACAAAGGTATCTGATCGCATCGAAATGGTGGACGCCCATATCAAAGAAGACGCCGCCCCCGCCCAGCAGCTTACTTTGCCTCCAATGAACCTCAGTAGAAGCTTTGCTCGTAGTCGGCGAGGACGAAACCAAGGGCTTACGGGCGAAGACGTTGTTTTGGACGATCATCTGTGGCTCGCCAATGTACCCGTTTTCAATAGCCCATTTAGCCACTCGCGTACCAACATCGAATCTCACAACCTCTGCCACGGCTAGTCTGACGTTGTTAGCCCTCGCAGCATCAACGATCTTTTTGCATGCGTTAACTGTCACAGCCATCGGCTTCTCCAGCATCACATGTTTTCCAGCTGCAATGGAGTCAAGAGCAATTGAATGGTGCGAAAAGACAGAGGAATAGACGTCCACCGCAGCTATGTCTGCGTTTTCAAGCATTCTCCGATAGTCGTCATACACCTCAACCTCAACATCTTTCTGAAAATCCTCAACCCAAACATGAGGAGCTCGAAGCGGATCTCCAGGCCCTCCTATTGGCGATCTCGGAGGAGGACCTTCTCCTCTTCTTCTAAAACGCAATGCATCCGACACCTTACGGGCAACAAGAGCTTTGATTCGCACATCTACTATGTTCTTTTCTTCCAGCTCCTTGTATCCCCAGAGATGGGCAGGCATAATGCGGCCGCATCCAACAAGAGCAACGTTAATTCCTTTAGTCATCTCCGAACAGCCAACATACTACTCGACAGAACTCGCCTAGTAAAGCTTACGTGTCTCTATACCCAGAGCCAACTCCTATCACTAAAGCTAGATCCAATCAGGTTATGTAAAGAAGGATATTGCATGGCAGTGGAGATAGTTTAGTCCACACACTCTGGCATCACAAATCTTCAGCTTTTAGACTTCTCAATGCTTCTTCCACTTCCTGAATAGAGCTTAAGCCAACCATGCAAACCACGTTTTCCCTCAGGTTGAATATGTAATTGAAGGCTTCTCTCGGCTTTATTCTACCTCCAGCCAATGGTTTTATAGCAATGAGTGGTTCCTTCATTTTCACAAGGTGTCTAAGCATCTGTTCCTGAGTTGGCGCCATCAGAAAACCTATCTTGTTCAGGGGAGCATAGTATGCTTTGAATCGGATTTTCTCTTTCTCCAAAATCTCAAACACATCTGCAATGTGAGAACCTGCACAAACCTTGTATCCCAGCTTGTCGAAGATCTGAAGAAATACTTCAATAAGGTCAAATCGCTGGGTCAAAGCGAAGATTTCGACACAGGTCATAGCTAGCTTGACGCAACCTTTACTATCAAACCACCTGAGAGCTCTCTCTAACCTCCCGCCGTCAATATCCAGCTTGTCTATCTCCTCTTTGCTAAGCGGAAGGGCACTTGTAACTTCTCCGTACATCGATGTTTTGACAAACTCTTTGTAAAGTTGGTTTTTCTTCCAATCAATGTGTCTGAAAAAAGTTGCTTCAATTCTTGTGACTGGAATAGGTTCATCCCTAACTTTCAAAGGAATCTGAAAAACCAGGGGTACGAGCTTCATTTCCAGTCCACGCTTCTTGATCTCTTCAACCAATTTGACAAGATTCTCGTGGCGACTGAAGTTTAGGGCGTTAATTCCTCCGTCCAAAGCTGCAGATGCAATTTCGAGCATGGTCCCGGCGTTTGAGAAACGTTTCGAATATGCGCTCGATTTCCTTTCAGGACTTGGATAGAAATATGTATAGCATTCAAAAGGATCGCAACCAAGAATGATTTGGGGAAGAAAGGTTCCGTCAAAGTTCACCTCAAGCAGTTTTCGACTCATCTCAAGCCACGCCCCGACTTCCTTTTGTATCCAAGAACTTAAAGAAAAGATTATGGACATAAGGCTGAGGTTGAGGTGTCCCCCAACTTCAGCATCCTACCACTTCATGCAATAATTGAAGGCGAATATCGCTCACATTATTAGGGTACATGCTGAAGTAAGATTGGTGCGAACGGAAATGGCAAGCAAGAACATAATCTCGTGTAGACTGGCAAGTTATGGTAGATACAGTGACCTCGCATATGAGCATCTAAAGAAAATAGGCATAGACCATATTGAGCTCACAATTCCAGACCCGGAGAAAGTTGGTCTAGTACTCGAGGAGCTAGAAAAACACGATCTTGCCCTAGGAAGTCTTCAAGCCCTCTGCGACATTCACAAAGAGAATATTCGTAGAGAGTTCAAACCCATTGTGGAAATAGCCGATCGTATGGCTACTGAAAGAATACTTGTGAGCGTTCGTGCAGACGAAATGGACAGGAAGGTTGCTTGTAGGCGTCTCAGAGTAATAGGCGATCTCGCAGCCCAAAAGGACATTGTGGTCCTACTTGAGACCCATCCTGACATGGCCACGAACGGCGATGTCGCTCTCCAAACTATGAAAGGAGTGAACCATCCCAACGTACGAATAAACTTCGACACCGCCAACATCTACTATTACAACGAGAGAGTGGACGGAATAGAGGAGATGAAGAAGATTCTCGAATATATTGAAGGCGTTCATTTGAAAGACACAAACGGAAAGCCTCGAACCTGGTATTTCCCAGCTCTCGGCGAAGGAATCGTGAACTTCATGAAGGTTAGAGAACTACTCAACAAACGAGGTTTCTTCGGTCCCTTCACAATAGAGATAGAAGGCATCGAAGGAGAGAACCTCACTTTTGAACAGACACTCGAAAGGATGGAGAAGTCTGTTAACCATCTTAAGAGATGCGGATTCTAAGCCTTTCAACCTCCAAGAAAGCATAAGATGATTGGGGAAGGATAAACTTGACCAGAGTCATCGAAGTCGGCATAATCGGTTGCGGCGGAATGGGCACCACACTGGCAAGGACAGCTCTCAGAATGCCCAGCATTAGGATAATGGGCGCATGTGACAAAGTCGAGGCACAGGCGAAAACACTTGCCACGGAGGCCAAGTGCGATTATTACACTGAGATCAACGATCTTCTAAGCAAGCACGATTTTGATGCTGTAATCGTGGCTACTCCGAACTACACTCACCGCGATCTCACTATTGTTTCACTAGAAGCTGGAAAACATGTTTTCTGCGAAAAACCAATGGCCCTTACGCTCGAGGATTGTGATGCAATGATCGATACAGCGAGAAGAAATGGATTGACGCTAATGATTGGCCATGTCATGCGATACTGGCCCGGAAATGCATCAGCAAAGCAAGCAATAGCAAATGGAGAAATAGGCAAACCTATCCACTGCCAAGCGGTCCGCACTTACTGGGCCAAACCGGGAACAAGAAGCAAGAGCTGGCGGCAAAGCAAAGACCTATGTGGCAATGGCCTGTTCGAAGTCATGATTCACGATATAGACCTCATGAGATGGTTCACAGGAGATGTGGAATCGGTTCAAGCATATGGCGCCAACTTTGCCCACCCTGAATATGACTACGAAGACTGCTTTACAGCCATCTTAAAATTCAAGGACGGCGCCTTGGGAACGTTAGTATTTGGCAACTCCTTTAGATCAGGAGATTGGAGAATAAAAGTCAACGGGACCACAGGTTCTGTCTTGGCGGACTTCGCCGCTTCCCCCATGATCATCAAAATAGCCTCTGAAGGTGGACCTGAACATACGGAACCTTTGCTTGCTGGTAGTGAAGCAGACCTCTGTATACCCGAGTTGCAGCATTTCGTGAAATGCATTTTGGATGGAACTGGACCCTTGACAGATGGGTGGGAAGGTAGGAGCGCTGTTGAGATAGCCACAGCAATAACTCAATCAGCAGAGAGCGGAGGGCCTGTGAAATTCCCATTACGTGGATGAAGCCAGAGCTTTGGAATACTTGTTTGCAAGATGAAGGAAGATCCATCTAAAGTCGCAGTTCCAAGAGAGGCTGCATTTCAGCCTTGAGCCGAGAAAGGAGGCAAGTTGTTTACGGAATGCTAGGTTGTGTGAAGTTTTCCGAGTGAGACCCAGCGAAGATATGCAACAGCAGTCGGCCAGATGCCGAGGCCGCAAGTTGTTGAATGAGCTTTACCCTCAAAGGAATCGCTAACCAACGAATTCAAGCTCGCTTTCCCGGTTTGAACACTAATCCAACTATGAGGTTTGATAGTAGATAGGTCAGCAAAACGTAAGGCCACATATACCCCGCCAAAATGTTCCAGCCAATCAGAATCTCCTCAACCGGCCTAGGTCCCTGACCTTGCCCAATCGTGAGACTTCCAACCCACTCAAACGTCAAAGTCAAGCCCAGCCATAGTAATCCAACATGCAACAGATCCTTAGTTTCGTACTGTTTAGCAGATCGAAGCGAAAAATAGGTAAAAGCAAAGATGTACACAATCCGGGTTGACATGCCGATCTGATGCGCCACGAGCTCGCCCCACTGGGGTTCATAGACAAGGTTCATGAGCACGAAAAAGTTGAAGCCTGAAACAAGGATTTCCATCAACCAGACACGGACCGAGGTCCTCAGCAATTGCGTGTTCATAAGCCTGGCTTCGGTAGTTCATTCATCAAGTCATTAGCAGAAACTGGCATTATGAGGACCCCTTTATCGGTTGAAATCTGTTCGACTTACCTGCCTTGTTTCAGCGTTTCAAGAGGGAACGCGCGTTTTCAATAAGAGTAGAAGCTCTCTTTTCTGAGACGCCGATTGTCTTCGCTATTTTCTCTGGACTAGATGCTGCTAGGTCATTAGCATCCTTAACTCCTGCTTTTGTCAGCTTCTCTGTCAGCTTTGGACCGATACCTTTGACCTTAGCAAGTTCCACAGTGACCTCAGGCGTTGCGGCCTTTTTTCGCCTTGAGGCTTTTTCCGTTTCAATGGTCAGGTATGGTTTTAGGGCTTCTACGTTCTCTTCATGTTTGGTTTTTCTTCTAATGTCGACAGGCACTCCCATCCTCAATGCCCGACTGAGGCTCAACCCTGTCTCCTTTAGTTCCTTTCGGCTGAAACCTCTTCCTTTTCTGGTCTTACCTTTCTTTTTGACAATCGCCTTAATGCTCATTTTCGTTCTCCTCAGATTATCGGTGCCTTCAACATAAATCTACCTAGCAGGTCTGAGCGGAGACTCTGTGACGATCGCCTCATACATGTAGACTTCTTATTGGAAAAAGTACTCTCTCTGATTGTTGCGGTGGCACTGGTCCTTGGTATAGATCCAAAAGGTTTATGGAAGGACTGAAGTATAAGAAGTACTCGAGGCGTTGAGGTGTCAAGAACCAAGTACGTAAAAAGCTCGAGTGAGATCTTGGCCTATCGGTTGACTCAGCCTGAAGGCAACAACCGCACCGTGGCATTGCTCTTGGACAAGCTTGTTGACGGTTCTCAGAACATCTCCATGGGGTTGTGCGTCATTGACCCAAAAAGCCAGATACCTTACCACATGCATGAGAAGGAGGAAGAGGCCATGTACGTCCTGAAGGGAAAAGGCAAGGCCAAGATAGAAAGCGCTGAATACGATCTATCCGAAGGCTCAGTCATATTTATCCCGCCAAAGATGGGTCACCAGATAGTCAACACAGCGAATAAAGAGCTGCGGTTCCTATTTGTGTACGGCCCTTCCGGCCCAGAGCAGTCTGTGAAAGCTAAAGGAAAACCTGAACCATTCAGATGACACGACGAGTCGGGGTGACCTTTTGGCTTACACCAGTATAGCGCTTTGCGGCTCTTCACGCGTGAGAGGCTAGTCTTTCAGCAATTCTTCTTCGCCTTTTTGACTGTAACATTTTTAGGTGAGGAGAAAAATCTATCCCTAAAGGAGTCTTTGTCTATGGCTCAAGCCTTTCAGCTTCCGGGTATATCGCCGCTCATTGAACTCATGATACTCATATTCCTTTTGGTTATCGGCCTCATCATAATCATTGCTATCGCGAAGGTCATCTTCTTCTTCCTGCCTGCAGCCATATTCGGACTCGTCGTCTGGTTCCTCACTCAAAGCCCATTCCTAGCCGGCGTAGTCTTCCTGATCGTAGCCTTCATATCCCTTGTGAAACGCAAATAACACCCCAGAAGGCAGAACTGGAATTCTCTAATGGCTATTGCAGGCTTGCTTATTTCTGACAGATCTGAACGATAGATTCTTTAGCAAACTCGAAGATCAAGGCTACAGAATACAAACTGCCTTAACGACATCCAATGGTAGGTCTAGGTGAAACGATAGAATGGTAGGAGAAGGAAGGGTGGCTTTGAGACACGGCCTGCTGCCACGAGAACAATGAACAGAATGGAAGTAGAATATGGTTTCAACAAAGAACATCATTCCCATATTTCTTTTGGCGTCGTCAGCGTGCAGTATCATCGTGTCATATTGCGCCCTTACGGAAGCTTCCCAGACCTACCTTGGCTATGAGAACCCTTACACCTACGCTCCCATGCGACCTCACATCGGCATTGATTCAAAATACGAGAGGGCTCAGCTCGTCAAGTATACACTCATCTTTGTCATAGACGGGCTGAGATATGACGTTCTGCACCAAGTTAACCCAGAGACTATCAGCCGACTAATAGAAGAAGGCACCGAATACACGAATGCACAATGCTTCACCCTATCGAGTTCAAGTGTACCTAGCGCTTGCGCCATAGGATCAGGCGCATCACCTTGGATATCTGAGGTGATCGGAAACGAATACCGTGGAAACATAACAATAGACAGCATCTTTTGGGTGGCGAAAAGAAACAATAGCACAACAGCCAGCGTTGGATCTGGTTCTGTCCTTCAATTATTCCGAGAGCATGTTGAATACAAACTGGGCGATCCCTCTGCCAAATCGGGCGAGTGGCAATCTGGCGATTCAGTCATAGGAGACTGGGCTGTGGAAGTTGCTTACAAATACCAACCGAAGGTGATGTGGGTTCATCTCGGCGACACGGACCATATGGGTCATGGGTATGGAGCTCTCAGCCCCAACTATGCCAACGCTGTTGTTGCAGCAGACGCTCAAATTGGGAAAGTGCTCAAAGCTTATGAAGCATTGGGCATCTTGGATTCCACTTTAATCATAGTCACAGCTGATCATGGACACGTAGATACTGGTGGACATGGAGGTTGGGAACCCGAAGTCTTGCATGTTCCACTAATACTGTGGAGCCCCAGAGTAGTTAAGGCCGGAGTGAAGAACAATGACACGGCCCATCTGGACACCATCGCTCCCACTGTCAGTATGCTAATGGGCTGGGAGGTCCCGTCAGACTCATCTGGGAGAGTTCTATTTGAAGCGCTCGCATTAAGCAATAATAAGTACATAGCTTCATACAAGATACATCTTGCTGAAATCCGCCTGGCTCAAGCGAATATTACTCTTCAAAAGACCAGCATGAAGGGAAAATATGAGCATTTCTTGGCTGATGCTCTTTCTCAGCTTGAGATTGCTGAACGGAACTATGGTATGGAGCCAGCAGAGGCTATCGGCAACGCCGAGCAATCTGAAGCATTATCAATGAATATTTCGTCGTTTGTGCCGTTTGGAGCGGCATTACTTGATAAGAGCAATTCTGAAATTGCCGTTAGATCAATGGGTGGCACTTTGGCAATCATTGTGGTCGCTGTGGCTGCGCTTCCGTTTCTAACTAGAGTCAGAAGAAGGATCTGGACTCGACTCATTACCGAAAAGGAGTATTTCATGGCCACGTTAGCCGCACTATTACTCTATTACGCTGTACTGGTTTTCCTACTGCATCAGGCCTTTCAACCAGCCTTATCCATCCAAGGAACCACCTGGAAGATCTCCCCCAGCTACCTAAAATCATACGAAGCTTTCTACCTGACAACCTTTGCTGTTACAGGATTCTCCCTAATTGCGTCTGGATCCTTCCTTTTCTCTTTCATGTTGAATAAAGCGCAATCTGAAAACCCAGTATGGACCGTTGCGTTCCTGACCTCCATAATGATCCTGAACATGTCTTTGATCCTTGGTCTGTCTGTGAAGGGAAGCTGCGGACTATTCTGGTTCACAACGGACCTCGGTGAAGTACTAATGTGCGGCTTTCTCATAGTCTCCAATCTTCTTTTCGCACTTCTATCCATCTTGTTCTATGCTGCGAAACTCGGATTCGACACTCTACTTCGTAAAGGGCGGAATATAGGAATCTAGACTCGTCCTTCTTTACCTGCCCGTTTCAAGTTCTGAGTAATGATTATATGGGACGATGACCGTGTTGTATAACTACGTTATGAGAGAAACGGGCCAACCCTGAGGAGCAGGAGACTGATATGTGGTACAATTCGATCTTGAGGTGGATGCTGAGTTCACCCTTCCACGGTTCAGTCAGCAAGAACACTATGCTGATCACCTTCAAAGGAAGAAAGAGTGAAAAACAGTACACCATTCCAGTGAATTACGTCCGAGATGGTAATCTCTTCCTAGTCACAAGCTACCGCCGTCGCAAGTGGTGGAGAAACCTCGTTGATGGTGCTCCAGTCACTTTACGCGTGCAGAGACAAGATCTAAACGGAATGGGAGAAGCAATCACAGATGAAGCAGATGTAGCAAACAACCTGCTGATCTATCTGCAAAACGCTCCCAAGCAGGCAAAGTACTTCAAGGTGAATCTAGATCTGGACGGGAAACCCAACGCATTAGACATCGCCCGCGCGTCTCAGGAAAGAGTTGTTGTGCGGATCGAAGCCAAATAGCGTACAACCATAGAGAACATTGTACAAGCAAAAGGATTCTCCTTCACCAGCTGTTGGAAACTCTTGCATTCCAAAGTCTGGTTGACACTAGCGATTTGAAGACCGTACATATTTCTGCGGAAAGAACCTGATCAATGTTTTGTGACTCTTGCTGAAAGTCTCGTCCTATACAGTAGTGACTCTCAGCAAGAAAAATGAACGCATCTCTTATCTTGCTCGAGTATGCTTGTGTAGGTGAGAGGATCTGTTGAAACAGGAACATCTCGCTTCTCTTGTGCGGGGCAAGCCGCCAGATTCGGAGGAAGAGAAGACCGCTAAGAGAGTCAGAATAGGCACTTTCAACGTGAACTCAATAAGAGCGCGAAGCGATCTGATGATAGATTGGCTGGAGAAAAGGAGCAGCGATCTGGATGTTCTCTGCTTTCAGGAACTGAAAGTCGTTGAAAAGGGTTTTCCGTATAAAGTTCTTGAGAAGTATGGTTTCGAATGTGAGGTCTACGGTCAGAAAGGCTATAACGGTGTTGCCATCTGCTCAAAGCTTCCGCTTGAGGATGTTAGAAAAGGTTTCGGTGATGATTACTGGGACAAGCAACGAAGAATAGTGTCAGCAAAGGTCTGGAATACCTTCTTAATCAATGTGTATGCTCCTCATGGGGATCTTAGGGGAACAGACAAGTATCATTACAAGCTTGAATGGTTCGCCAAGTTCTTGGACTTCCTAGCTTCAAACCAGAAGGCAAGCGGGGAGATTGTGGTTGTGGGAGACTTCAATGTTGCATTAAGCGACTTGGACGTTTTCGACCCTGAGATCACAAGGGACGGCATAGGAACGATGGCTGAAGAAAGGGAAGCATTTCGGAAGATTCTCGACTGGGGACTGATAGACTCATTCAGGTTTCTGTATCCTGAGAAGCGGCAGTTCACTTGGTGGGACTACATAGGTGGAGCTATATGGAGAGACGAAGGGATGAGATTAGACTATGTTTTATGCACGAGACCTGTGATAGAAAAGCTAAAGGATGTAGAAGTGGACTTATGGGCAAGGAAAAGGAGGACCACCAAACCTTCTGACCACGCACCAGTGATTGCGACTCTAGAATCGAAAGGTTGAAGAGGGATATGGCAAAGGAGATACAAGTATATCTGGACATTGAGACAAGTTCCCTTGACGCCGACTCTGGCATGATCGTGGCGGTAGGATACGCTAGAGGAGAGAAGAAGCCGGAAGTGGTGTTTGTCAGAACCTTCGAAGACGAGAAGACAGTAATAGCTGAGACATTCAAGAGGATGGAAGGTCAGAAGGTGGTCACCTTCAACGGAACGGACTTTGACATTCCATTTCTGGTCGCTAGAGGCCTGAAGTACGACTTGTACTTACCAGCTATCAAGATGATTGATTTGTATGGTTGGGCGAAGAGGTTCCTGAAGCTCCAAAGTAGAAGGTTTCATGAAATCTGTGTGTTCTACAGCATTCCTCATGAAGAGATATCCGGGAAGGAGGTCAACGAGCTGTTCATCAAAGCGGTCTCAGGAGATCAGAATGCGAAGGACAGGATAGTGAACCACCTGACCCAAGACGTCAAGGCACTCAGAGCTTTCCATCAAAAGATCAGACCACTCCTAGCCAACTATCCCCCACCGGACTTTTTGAATGTTGGAGACGCGTAGTCCATTGGTCAAGAAGGTTCTTTTTGTCTGTACAGGCAACATGGACAGAAGCCCTACGGGTGAAGCTCTTCTCAAAGAGAAGGCCGGTTTCGAGGTTCAATCTGCAGGAACATGGCCTCAAGCTCACAGAAGGGTCTCTGAGAGCCTAGTCAACTGGGCGGATCTGATCTTTGTAATGGAAAGGCATCATAAAGAATACATACTGCACCTAAACCCTGAAGCAGACCGCAAGACAGTCGTTCTGGACATACCTGACATGTATTACAGAAATGACCCGGAACTGATCAGAATTCTGAAGCATAAGCTATCAACCTGCTTGGGGATTAAGATGTAGCTTATGCCATCCTGCGGCTGTCCTAGTCAATGACAACGAAAGTTTGCGTCCACAGTTCTTCCTTGAACGTTAACAGCAGCGTGTAGACTGGTTTTCCTTGAGCGTCGAAGGTCAGGATGTACGTGTCCACATGAACCTCAACTGTGTATAGTCCCGGGCTAAGCCTGCCCAGAGGTATAAGAACCAATGGGTTTGTGAAAGCCTCCGTCACATAGACGCCTTCGCCTGGGTCTGTGAAGTTTGCTTCGAATCTGAGCTTGACCGGGTAAGACTCCAGCCAGCTGAAAGACTTGATTTGGATGGCGTAGCCTCCTGTAGGATAGTCACCACGTGAGATGATTATGCTTACGAAGTCCTTGCTTGAGGCTCTGGTCGTTTCCTTTTCCTTAAGTGCCTGCCAGAAATCATTTACAGTCTGGAACTCTTTCTTGAGTGTCAAGGGGTCGTAGCTTGTCGCTATTACGTGAATGCCCTTCTTGAACACGCCGACGCCGCCATAGTAGTCGTAAACTGTTCTAAGGTTGTTTTGGCTGGGTAGTTCGGACGTGAGGAACCTCCGACGGTGAAGCTGCCCCTCCCAGACAATCCGTCCTCCAACCTCAATCTTGATTCTGTAGACAGTGTTCTGGGGAAGAACGACTGGATATCCTATGGTGACAGAAAGGTCTTTGGCCTTAAAGACATATGTTTCATATCCTAAGTATCTCTCGGGTGTCTGTCTGCCGCCTATCCAGTTCAGTTTAAGGGGATCGGGCAGGTCAAGCTCCTTCCTCAGATACAGCACCGCATAGTCTCGGACAAAAGCTGGATCTAGAAAGACATCTAGCCAGCTCCTGTATGAATCCTCAGGGTAAGTCACCTGCCAGTGATGACCACACTCTAGGCATACCCAGATGAAGTTCTCGCTCTTCGAGCCGACCGGCGTCCAAACATACGGGCTACCGTCTAATGGGCAGACGATGTTGGGTTTGGAAGCTGAAGGAAAGCTAGTTAGTGCTAGAGCAACTCCAGTTGTGCTGACGAGGGCGGCAATGAACAGGGCAACTGTTATCTTGGGGTTCAATTCTGTTCAGTAATACAGTATAGTTTTCGATGCTTATTTCTATGGACCAGAACAGCCTGTCCATTCTTTAGAACACAGAGTATGGTAGAAGGCTGGACTCTGACTCCTCGGAAGCTTGTAATACCTCTCGCGAATCCCCCTATTCTTGGAATATATATGGGGGGGACGTAGTTATTCTACCTACTCGATACGTAGTTATCTGAAAGGTGAAAAACTGTGAAGTGGGTAACAAGACAATATGTGCACGTGGACCGAACTGCTTGTCCGTGGCTGATAAAGCGGTTCGTTGACTCGAAAGCCGAGTTCGTTTTTGTTCCGGTCGAGAAGATTGAGGAGATCGTGAAAGAAGAGGAGGCAATACCTTATGACGCACCAGGCGCCGAGCTGGGTCACCATGGCGACAAATGCAGCTTCGATGCCATAGTTGAGAAGTACAGGATTAAGGACCCTGCTCTGCTGGAGTTGGCGAATATTGTTCGTGCAGCAGACACAGGCAAGTTAGAAGCCTATGCAGAAGCAGCCGGGCTGGAGGCTGTGATGACAGGGATCACTGCACTTGCAGAAGACGATCATAAGTCTATAGAGAAGGCGAGAACAGTCTACGACGCTCTCTACGCCAACATCAAAATGAAACTTATGAGAGAAAAATACAAATCCGAGATTGGAAAGATGGACAGAAAACAGCGGAGGGAATTTCTCAGAAAGAAGCTCG
>CAYXIF010000006.1:0-78932 GCA_964465575.1 uncultured Candidatus Bathyarchaeia archaeon
CTCAACACAGTCGAAACCTAGGCGCCTTCAATAGCATCTCTGACCCTTCTTGCGGCTTCATAGGGCTTTTCCGCAAGCGTCACGGTTCTCCCAACAATCATGTACTTGGAGCCAGCCTCAACGGCGGCTTTCACGTCTCCGCCTTGCACGCCCACACCTGGCGAGTAGATAGGCACTGCTTCCTTCAAGACGGCCTTCACTTCCCTTATCTTGTCGGGATAGGTGGCGCCCACCACTGCTCCGTCAGCCTTCCACGAGAGGGCTTTCTCTGCGAAAATCACGTATTGAGACTTCAGTTCTCCTGCACTCTGGTCGTAGACCTTCTGACCGTAGCCTTCCCAAGCTGCCTTATGACTCATGTAGACGAGGAGGATAACGCCACGGTCCATCTCTCTTGCGACCTCAAAGACCGGCTGAAGCCCTTCCTCCCATCCAACAAACGGACTGGCAATAACCGCGTCGAAGCCGGCCTCAAAGTAGTTTTTGGCTATCACTCGGTTCGTATATCCAATGTCGTTGATCTTGCAGTCCATTATCACTGGCAAGTCGAAACGATGCGCCCTTTCCACAATCCTCCTAACACCGTCGAAAAGTCCTAGCGGCAGAACAATGTGACGGTTGAGCTTCAATGCGCAAAGGTAAGGGTGCACGCTCTCTAGAATCTTAAGGCTTCTGGTTAAGAGCGCTCCGGGTTCGCCCGGCACCTGATCCAGTGCTAGTATTACTTTGGAGTCCTTCTTCCTCTCTGACTCTTCCATCCTCTGCTTGAACGACATGTTGTTTCTCCTTTTTCAGTTTCTTCTCACGTTCTTAAGGCTTTGCCGTCCCATTGCAGTGCATTGAGATGTATTCGACGGCTCGGCTTGGCAGTCTATTTGTGTAGTTAGCCGTTGCTTCACACATAGTTTGACAAGGGATAAGCCAATTATATGGGGTCTGAAGATAACGTTCCGATAGGAGAATGGGTGAGGCCAAATGATCAAGATTGGTTGTGCAGCATATTCCTACAGAGATTACCTGAAGGACGGGAGGATGAGGTACGAGGGCTTCATTGAGGAGGCGTACGGTCTCAGTCTGGACGGAGTGGAGTTGACTCTTTATTGGCTTCCTTCGAAGGATGCTGCATACTTCAGGAAGATAAGGCACTTATCGGCGTTGCGGGGCCTGTCCATATCAGGAGCTGGGATCTCCACAAGCTTCTGCAGTCCAAACGTCGCGGAGAGACAGAAGACAATAAAATCTGTAGAAGAAGGATTGGAGATCGCTCAAGTGCTTGGTGCTCCATGTCTGCGAGTCTTTGCTGGACATGTTCCCGACGGCTACACTCTGGAACAGGCAACAGAGTGGACAACTGAGTCGCTCAGGTTGTGTGCTGGTCCCGCTGAGGACAGAGGAGTTGTGGTCGCCATGGAGAACCACGGAGGCATAACGGCAAGCGCCGACAATGTGGTCAAGATGATCAAGGCGGTCGATTCACGATGGGTCAGGGTCAACCTCGATCTTGGAAATTATAGACAGTCACCCTATGAGGAGATAGCGAAGACAGTTCCTTACGCCATTCACATTCACGCAAAGGTGACCATTGCTGGGGATGGATCTCTAGACTACCGTAGAATCAGAGAGATACTTGGGGCGGGGGGCTACAACGGGTTCGTTTCGATCGAGTACGAAGAGAAAGATGATGCGAAAACTGGTGTCCCCAGATTCGCCAAGTATCTGTTTGAAGTCTTCCGCTAAGCATCTTTGGAGTTGACGCGACGAAATGGCAAGCATGAATGGACATGTGAAAGTCGGTATAGCAGGACTCGGGAGAAGCGGCTGGGGGATACACGCCAACACGTTCGAGAAATGCCCAAACCTCTACAAGGTCGTTGCTGTCTTTGACCCCCTAGAGGAAAGGCGGCTGGAAGCCGTCCAAAGATTCGGCTGCAGAGCGCACTCCGACTTTGACTCGCTGATACGAGATGACAGAGTGGAGATGGTTGTTGTGGCCACGCCGAGCCACCTCCATGCTGCTCAAACCATCCAAGCTCTAGAAGCTGGAAAGAAGGTTGTCTGCGAAAAGCCTATGGCAACGAGTCTCGCCGAAGCCGACGCGATGATTGAAACGGCGAGAAGAACAATGAAACTCTTGACAGTGTTCCAGAACAGAAGGTTCGATGCTGACTTCCTAAAGGTGAAGGAGATCATCCAATCTGGGAAACTGGGACGTATCGTCCTCATAAAAATGTCCCAACACTCTTTCGGAAGGCGGTGGGACTGGCAGACTCTGAGGAAGTTCGGTGGGGGCGAGCTAAGCAACACTGGACCACATACCATAGACCAAGCCCTGCAACTCTTCGGGGGAAAGAACCCTGAGATCTACTGCGACCTACAGAGAACGCTAACGTTAGGCGACGCGGAGGACCATGTGAAGATAGTGCTGAGAGCCCCTGGATTGCCTACGATCGATATTGAAGTCACTCGCGCCTGTGCCTACCCACAAGAGACGTGGGTGGTGATGGGAACTCAGGGCGGACTGAAAGGCAACACCTCATCGCTCAGGTGGAAGTACTTTGATCCAAAGGATCTTCCTCCCAAGCAGGTGGATACGAACCCAACACCCGATCGAAGCTACAACAAGGAGGTCATCCCCTGGAAAGAGGAGACTTGGGAAATGGAGTACGAGTACACAACCAGCGCGTTAGCCTACTATGATGCCTTGTACAAAACGCTGCGACAAGGCGCTCCTCTGGCTGTCACACCAGAGAGCGTCCGAAGGGTCATGTGGATAATAGAAAGGTGCCGAAAGATAGGCAACTTCGCGTAAGCTTGAACAGCTCGTGTCCAGAAGAATCTTCCTTTCATGCAAGCGCTCTGCCGTCAAGGCTGGGCACAACCACGACAGTTCAGTCAGAGCTGCGATACCCCATCCGTTATGCGCGTATTCGTCATTCTTCTCGCAGGGTACAGGGTTGAAACGCATAGGGCGCCAAGTAAAACTGAGAGCACCCCGACGATCGCCAAGGTCGCGGTTGCTGATATGACTGGCTCTGGAATGAAGAACCAGAACACTACGATTGTCCCGATTGGGAGCCCTATTGCTCCGCCTGCCAAGACCAAGATCGTTGTTTCGAGGAGAACCAGTTTTGAGACAGTCTCGGGCTTGGCTCCAAGCGCGCGCATTATTGCAAAGTCTCTCTGCTGACCTGAGATGGAAAGCATCAGATAGCCCATGAGCGAAAAGACTGCGTTCGCGAAAGAGAACAAAGAGAGAGACAGAAGCAAAGACCAGAGACGGTTCAGGAAAGCCTTGTGCACATCCAGAGACACGTTCAAGTCGACCAGAGTCAGCCCCGGCCGGGAGATGAGAGCGCTCAAGTCAGCCAGTACTCCGGAACGCGCCAGGGAATCAGAGGTATCGACCTGAATGAGAAGAGCATTGCATCCCTCGTGCCCAAGTAGGGAAGACAGCCGGTCCAGATGCATGTAGACCACCATCCCGTTGTTCAAAGGGTCCAGACATATGCCGGCAACATCGAACCTAGAGTTCAGCGTTCCCAGCTTTTGCGCAAAGGGGTCGTCGAAGAGCGTTGAGGCTAGGGAGTCGCCGACCAAGACGCTGTCTAAATCCATCTTATCGAGCGTCTTCCCTAAGACCAGCCAATTGCTTACAACGCTTTCAGCCCTAACACCTACGACAAGCGCCTTCGCAGACCTATAGGTCCCGGTCACAGTATACTGCCCCTTCTCAGGGTCGGGACGGATATGTGCGTAGCCCTCAACAACCTCTTCCAGAATCAACCGAGCATCGACCTTGGTGACTCCTTTCACTTCGCCGATTCTAGATATGACCGAATCTGGCACGCAGTATCTTTCGTCGAGGTAGTGTACGGCTTCAGTTTTGACGGTTTCCAGTGAGGCCCTGAGAAGGCTTTCGTACCGTTCGGCCAGCTCCGTCTCGGCGATGAGAACAGTATTCGTCCCGATCGCCCTTTCAACGTAGCTCTGCATGGTCTCGTTGGCTACGACCCCGCCGACGACAGCCAGAGTCACCAAGACCATGACAATAGAGAGACACGTCACTGACTGAATCGTTGCTGACCGTCGTCTACTCAGACCTCTAGAAGCCATTCTAGACGCGAAACCGCCGCCGAGCGAAGTAGGAAAACTCGTGGCTGAGGAACGCGAAGTCGTCCAAGGAGAAAGCGAAAAAGCTCTGACGGGTTCAATCCCCGCCGCCTTGACGATCCGTCGCGTTCCCAAGATGAAGAAGACAAAGGCGAAACCGACGATAACGAGTACGATGAACCAAGTGTCAATAGGCTGCACGGAGATGTGGAAACCAAGATAACTCATCAAGCTGGCTGAAGCATAGTTCAATGAGACCCCGCCTATGACCCCGAGTAGGCAGCTCGTAAGCACTATAACAAGTATTTCCGTCTCGAAGTATCCAAAGACCACATCGGTCAGGCAACCAACAGCCTTCATTATGCCTATGTCTCGCACACGCTCCAACATCGACACTGTTATGAGAAAGTAAGCAACCAAGATTCCGGCGACTGAGTTGAAGAGCACGACCAGAAGGATGAACCTTGAGTAGACTCCTGAGAAGCCGATGGTTGATTCGCCCCCCGCAACTGATGCAAGCTCTATTCCCAAGTCTTCTGCAAAAAGGACGAGGAAGACGGTCACAGAGACACAGACGGCGAGGCTGGCGATTGTCAAACCCGTCTGGAACTTCCTTCTGGCAAGATCCTTGAAAGGGAACCCCCATCTATTCTCTCCACTCAACCTACACAAACCTTCCATCGTACATAGCCAAAACTCGAGTGGCAACGCCAAGAATGCGCCTGTCATGAGTTGCCACGACCACAGTCTTCTCACCCTTCAAGCCTTCCAGAACCCTTATGATCTTCTGACCCGTATCCAAGTCCAAGTTGCCAGTTGGCTCGTCGACAAGGACAAGAGGAGGATCATTGGCCAAAGCCCTTGCGAAGGCAGCGCGCTGCATCTCGCCCCCGCTTAGTTGAGATGGAAAATGGTCTGCTCTGTTTGTTAAGCCGACTAGTTGCAGCAGTTCTTTCGCTCTCTTCTCAACGCGGTCATCAGGCCATTTGGCCAGCTGCATTGGGAAGGCGATGTTCTCCAGAGTCGTGAGTGTCGAGATCAGGTTGTACGACTGGAAGACATAGCCGACATATACGCAGCGAAAGGTTGCCAAGAAACTCTCGCCGTGCCCTGCAAGGTCGAGCCCGAAAACAGATATCTTGCCGGCTGTGGGCCTGTCCAACCCGCCCACGATATTCAGCAGAGTAGTCTTTCCAGCACCGGAGGGTCCGTGGACAGCGACGAACTCGCGTTCCGCCACTTCGAGGTCAACACCCTTAAGCGCCTCGACCACGATGCCCCCGACCGCATACTCCTTCCGCAAGGAAGAGGCCATTATTGCTTTCTCTTTGTTGCTCCCGCTACGGCTATGAGGCGTCATCAGAAAGGGATAGGATTAGCATTTCTATTAAAGTTTAACCTCTCTCGTTCACGCGAACATCAGATAGCCATCAAGTGAATAAGCTACAAGACCCGACATCCAGATCAAAAGAGAAAAACTACTCTAGCCAAGATCTGTTGTCCTTCAGGTTATTCCTCTCGGGAATGATTTCAGCGAAAAATATAAATAGCAGTTATGTGGGTTATACTCATAACCCCGTTATGGAGGGTTGGAGACTCAGACACAATAGTTGCCTAGAAAGCCTTAAATGCAGAGAATGTGGCCAGGAATTTCCACCCACAAGAATACACGCTTGCCACCATTGTTTTGGACCATTAGAAGCAGTCTACGATCTGAATAGAGTGAACGTCAGCAAGAGATCGATCAAGAAAAGAATAGGAACGCTCTGGCGTTATTCTGAGCTTCTGCCAGTAGAAGATGAAACAAAGATAGTTGACCTAGGCGCTGGTTTTACCATATTGCATGAGTGCACAAGACTAGCCGAAGAACTTAGACTGAAAAGACTATACATAAAGGATGATACTGTAAACCCGACTGGCTCATTCAAAGATAGACCCGCGACTGTCGCAGTATCCAAAGCTTTAGAATTTGGCTTTGGAGCCGTTGGATGCGCCTCGACAGGAAACCTTGCCGCGGCAACAGCAGCGCACGCTGCCAAGGCAGGTATTCCCTGCTATGTTTTCATTCCTTTTGACATTGAAGTAGACAAAGTGCTGCAAGCGTCAACCTATGGAGCCAAGATAATCGCTGTTAAAGGAACTTATGATGAGGCCAACAGGCTTGCGGCCCAAGCATCAGACGAACATGACTGGGCTCTAGTGAACATAAACATTCGCCCTTACTACACAGAGGGTTCGAAGACATTGGCCTTCGAGATATGTGAGCAACTAGGATGGAGAGCGCCGGAGAACATAGTAATCCCCGTTGGTAGCGGAGCTTTACTATGTGCCGCCTGGAGAGGCCTAAATCAATTTGCAGACCTTGACCTTGTCGATGATCTCAAGACGAAAGTGTTCGGTGCTCAACCAGAAGGATGCTCACCCGTCGTGAGCGCGTTCAGGTCCAATTCTGAAGATGTTCTGCCGATAGAGAAGCCAGAGACCGTAGTAAAGAGCTTGGCTATCGGAGATCCCGGGGATGGCATCTACACTTTGAATGTTGTGCGAGAATCTGGAGGAGCAGCTGAATCGGCAACGGATGAGGAAACACTTGACGGCATAAGACTATTGGCAAAAACTGAGGGAATCTTCGCCGAGCCAGCCGGAGGAGTCACCATCGCCGTTCTGAAGAAACTTCTAGATTCCGGAGCGATCCCTCGAGATGAGGAAGTTGTCTGCTGTGTCACTGGAAGCGGTTTCAAATCCTCCGACACTTTACTCAAAACGATATCAGAACCGGTGGAGATCGAACCGTCTGTTGAAGAATTGAGAAAGGTAATAGAATGGAGGGATGACCGTGGGAAAGGTTGAGGTTACCTTTTACGGAGCACTCTCACAGGTCACTCAAGAGAAGAGGATTAGGATTGACGGTTCGACCCTAACCGAGGTGATGAACGCATTGGATGCTAGATATGGGCGACCATTCATTAACAAGGTTTACGACGAAAAAGGGAAATTGCGGAGATTCATCAACATCTACGTCAACGGAAAGGACATACGCTTTCTGGGCAATCTAGGCACAAAGCTGACTACAGGAGACAATGTATCCATCGTACCTGCGGTAGGAGGCGGCTGAGGTCCCCTTTCAATAAGGCCCAAACTCATTTCAGAAGTACTCACAGAATCAACTGACATTAGACTCTGACGCTTCTGGGGGCGAATCATGGTCAAACTGATTGTTATAGGTTTCGGAAACGTGGGGCAAAGCTTGGCAACGATATTAAGGCTACGTTCCTCTTGGTTCAGAAGAGAATACGGCCTGGACATGAAGGTTGTAGCGGTTGTTGACCGAGGTGGCGCCGCCATAGCTAGATATGGATTAGACCTCTCTCAAGTCCTGGAAGCTAAGAGACACAGAGGTTCAGTTTCCGCTGTGAAGCACTGGGGTAAACCCCATTTCTCTGCCTTGGAAGCGCTCGAAGAGGTAGGTGGAGACATCGTTATAGAGACCAGTTCAACTAGCCTTGAATCAGGTGAACCGGGACTATCTCATATCAAGAGTGCACTTGCGTTGAAGAAACACGTTGTCACTACGAATAAGGGTTCACTAGCCTTGTCACTGCCCTATTTAATCGATCTTGCCTGTAGAAATGAAGTGCAACTGAGGTTCAGTGGAGCGGTCGGGGGCGGAATGCCCGTATTGGATTTCGCCAAGGATATTCTGTATGGCGAAAAGATTGAATCGATTAGAGGTGTTCTGAATGGCACCACGAACTATGTTCTTTGGAGCATGGCCGAGAAAAACATAGAACTCCAAGAAGCCGTAAGTGAAGCACAAGCGCTTGGCTACACCGAGAAGAATGTTTTGTACGATCTGGAGGGCTTCGACACCGCCTGTAAACTCGTAATACTGGCCAACTGGGTTATGAATCGCAAAGCTACATTGAAAGATGTCGAGATTAGAGGGATTCGGGGCGTCTCTCTTCAGGATGTTCTTAACGCCGAGAAGGAGGGCTTTGCCATCCGACTCATAGGTTCAATCAGCAGGAGAATGGCGGTTCATCCTGAAAGGATTACATTAAGAGACCCTCTTTGTGTTGGTTCAGCTTTGAACGCTGTCGCCTTTGATTGCGCTTATTCAGGACAGCACGTACTGATCGGACAAGGGGCTGGTGGAAGGGAAACGGCAGCTTCGGTGATAAGGGATATTGTGCATATATCTCGAGAATGCGGGCTATCTGACGACGTTGTTTGAGTGGTAGCATGTCCGAGAACCGGTTGAAGGTTCTCCCAGATGACGAGTTAGCGGTCCTGTTCGAGGTAGTTCTCCCAGACACACGCTATAACGGACTACTCAAACTCGGGAAAGCAAAGGTTCTATGGTAGGTCTGGGTGAACTGGGCTCTCCAGCGGCACGGGTTATGTTAATGGATTACCATTTTTCTGCAGTTTCCTAGCATCCAATGGCATTCATTGTCACCATATTTTGCCAGAAAGACTCCTCTGGAACTGCACGAAAAGCTTAAGTATAACGTAGTTATAAGAGACGAGATGAGGGAAATAACGCCGTTATGGGGAGAGGAGCGCATGAAAAAGCGGGAAAATGGAGATCTAGAAACCGGGATTGACTGGTCTTCGCTGTATAAGAAGGAAGATTGGTGGGCAGTGTGGATTGGCTTCATTATACTTGGGCTAGCTTCAATGCGCGTTGTTACGTGGATGCCGAAAATTGGCAAATGGACAACAGACGTAACAATATCCATAAATGCCGCAGATACGTCATACTTTATTTCAGTATGGTTGCCAAACTTCATTCTAGCAGGGGCTTTCCTTTTGGCATTGACAGGCGTAGTGGTTCTGGTGTTGAAAGAGAGGTTGAAGAATTACTTGCTGGGTTTCTCGATCGTGTTTCTTCTCGCTTTCGCGTCCTTCCTCATTGCTAATCAAAGTTTTGTAGCTTATTTGGGCTTGGAATTTGTGCTATGGGCATTGTTGATTGGGTTACTAATCAGCAACACAATCGGTGTCCCAGAGTGGCTCAAGTCCGCTGTAAAGACAGAGCTCTTCATAAAGATTGGCCTCGTCTTGTTGGGCGCTGAGATTCTCTTCAATGTTCTCCTATCCGCGGGTGCGGTCGGCCTATTCGAAATTACTTTGGGGCTCTTTATCGTTTGGTATTTCTGCTATCACCTTGCGATCAAGATGCGTATGGGCAAGTCGTTCGCATGTGTAATGGCCAGTGCAACGTCAATTTGTGGCGTATCTGCAGCCATAGCAGCTGGCGGCGCAGTCAAAGGTGATCCTAAAGAAGTCAGCTATACGATTTCACTTGTCTTGCTGTTTGCGATGCCAATGCTTGTGCTTATGCCCATGGCGGCGAGAATAGCAGGCCTGCCGGCGGCCGTTACTGGTGCATGGATCGGCGGAACCATCGACACCACGCCGGCTGTTGTAGCCGCTGGTGCGTTGTACGATGAGAAGGCAGTGCAGGTAGCATCGATAATTAAGATGTCTCAGAATGTGCTGATAGGGATTACAGCGTTTTTGCTAGCTCTGTACTGGGTGGTTAAAGTGGATAGGAAAGCAGACGATAAACCGAAACCGATGGAGATATGGTATAGATTCCCAAAGTTCGTCCTAGGATTTGTCATTGCTTCTCTCGTCTTCTCGTTCCTACTCTTGCCTGCACTAGGCAATACTGCGACAAACGCCATACTGAATGTGACAAAAGGGATTCGGGGCTGGTATTTCGCGATGGCCTTCGTTTGCATTGGATTGGAAACGAGATTCAGAGATCTTGTCAAAACTGGTCGTGGCAAGCCCCTCATCGTGTTCACTGCGGCTACGGTTCTTGACGCCGTGATATCCCTAATATCGGCGTATGTATTCTTCGGTGGAGTACTCTTTCCTTCACCTTTCTAGGCCGGTGAAACCCAGATTACTGGAGAGAGCTTGATTGTCCAAGGAAAGAAGGCCCAAAAGGGCAATTGTTGGTTCGATTCTGGGAATGCTGGGAGGGTTGTGGGCCATCTTATCGTATCTCCTAGCAGGCGTTTTCTTTTTTGCAGGTGCTCTAGGAGGCGGCATAGCATGGTTCACATTAGGTTTGTTCTCACTTGTGGTTCCGCCGATAGTCACCATTGCTTCCCTAATTGCTTGTGTGCTGGTATTAAGCGGGCGGTTTAGGGCTGGCGGGGCAATCTACCTAACGTGTTCTCTGCTAATTTTGGGGTTGCCCTTACTGTTACTCGTGGCTGGCGGTTCATTATATGTGACGCCAACAGGCCTGATCAGCATTACTTTCTTCTGGATAGGCCCTTTCATGTTTCTCTTTACTGGTGGCATTTGCGTCCTGTCATCTAGAAAGCCTTTGCGGCTGGGTTGAGAAAATGGCTGGAACAGAGCAGAGGAACATGGGATACGCTGGATTCGGAAGGAATCACTGGTTCAACTCTAAAGAGCTGGCTTTGATCTCAGCCCTCTCTTCGTTGTGGATAGTTTCAGAGATCTACCTTGGACCGGTCATCAGTCAGATCACACAAGTTCACGGCGTGGTTCAGAGAGCATTAGGCTGGTTGCTCATGTTAACCTTGGCGGCGCTGACAGGAAGATTCGGGAGGGTTGCAACGATGGCTTTCATAGTCTCCACAGCTACAAGAATCATCCGCCCAGGACAGATATACTCCCTATTCGTGGGTTTCGGATATGCGCTTGGTGGCCTAGCATTCGATTTGCTATACTTCTTCCCGATCGCCAAGAACCTTAACGGAAAGGCCGAAAGGGTATATCTGCTGAGCATATCTCTGTTTTCAGGGGCCATAGCACTCATCCCATACCTACTCTTCAACCTCTCTGTTCTGGGCTTTCATAACTTCATCATTTGGTTTCCCTTCTACACTCCTAACATGGTTAAGAGCGTTGCTTTGAACGTCTTCGGCACTTTGATTGGGATTTCCATCCTGCCCCGGATACAGGTTTGGGCGCCGAAGATCAAGTACTCGAAAGTTCCACTATAGTCTCTATCTTCTGATTCTGACATTGATCATTCTGCGAGTCAGAATACTCTTAGAACGTGAGTAAGCTAGATCTGAAATGTGGTATAGCGAAGCAACAGTGTCTGATCTCAATAGTGCAGCAATCTAAACGTCCTCGATTTTCCCACTTAGTATGTAGCTCTGCATTGTTCTGAAGGAATTGGTCAGAGCGTCTGGGAAAACAGTTGCCACTAGCCCGTTTCTTTGTCTCTTAGCAATTATTCTCGAAGCGGCATAGTTTAGGCCGGAAGATGTTCCCACAGGATACCCTTCCCCCCAAAGAAGCTTTGTAGCTTCGAAGGCCTCTTTATCTTTGATCTCCACCCATTCGTCTATCAAGTCCTCGTTCTCTTTGATAAGAGAAGGCTTCATGGATTCTCTGTAGTTCCTCACGCCTTGCACGTGATGATTGACTTGTGGTTCGACCGCTATAACCTCTATCCTTGGATCCTTCTTCTTCAAATAGCGTGCGGCTCCAATTATTGTTCCGCCAGTTCCAGTCGCAACCACGAGTGCAGTTATCTTCCCCTTTGTCTGTTTCCAGATTTCAGGTCCCGTTGTCTCCTCGTGCGCCTTTATGTTGTCTTCGTTGCTGTACTGGTCTCTCCATACGTATTTACTGGGATTAGTCAACCATGTGTCCATGACCTTTTTTAGGGCTCCATCCCTTTCTCCGCGTGGGCAATAGCCGCCTGGGGTGGTCTCGGTGAAGGTAGCGTTTGCCATCACTCTCTTGAACGTTACATCTCCAACGATACTCGGGGTTACAACCATAGTCTTGAGACCCAGAAATTTCCCTATTTTTCCATATGCAATCCCAAGGTTCCCGGAGGAAGCTTCAATCCATATGGCGTCCTTGGCAGGATCTACCTCTTCCCTCTCAAGCGGTCCAGTGAGCATATATACTGCTGTTCTGTCTTTAACGGAAAGACTAAATGGATTATAGTATTCAAGTTTCGCAAGAATCTTGTTTTGACTCAAAGTCTCTACTTGCGTGAGAGGGGTGTTGCCGACGACATCTTTTATTTTTCTTATTTTTGACTTGCAGACTTTGTCAGTTCGGTCTTCAGAAATAGTTATCCTTGATGCAAACGCGGTCACCCATATCTGACACCTTACAACGCATAGCACGTTCCTAACTAATAAACATAACGCCGTTAATAGCGTTGCAAGAGGATATGCCCATTAGAGATTGGTAAGGTCGATTGTGATTCCGGAACAGGAACTGTTACATCACAACGGCTTGAATCATAATTCTTTCAGGCAGTGTTTCCCTAGGCGGAGTTGGCAGTCATCCAAGGATCTTTAGCAGTTCTTCAATCTCATTGATGCAAGATGCCTCAGTTTTCCTTGCTTTCTGAAGTACTTCGATTTTTTCGTTGCTAGCAAGTTGCTTGTCTCTGGCTTTGTCTAGGAGTTCAGCAAGGTCTTTGTACTGGTTGCTTAGTTCCATTGCTTTTTTCGAGATTTTGGCTCTATGTTTGGATGCAATTTCTGTGAAGTACCCTGATGCCATTTGTTTGCATTCGCACCAGACCGTTCCGTTCCACCAGTTCCCATGGCTTGCGCCGAAGCCATCTTCAATAGCCTTTATCCAAGCATCATAGGCTTGAAGACCAACATAGTAGTGCTCCTGTCTCCATCTCTCTGGATTTCTTGCTATGTCTATCGCGGCATTCAAGCTGTCCTTCACTATCACTTCGTCGCTAGCCTTCTCCCTTTGGGCAAAGGTAAAGAAGTCGATGTGAACTTCGTCTCCCAGTTCCTTCCAAGTTTCGAACGTCAACGTCTTTGGCGGGAAGTCCATCATTGGCCATGGCTGTTGCACAATGAATCGTTCGTCATTGTATCCTGCGATTAGCTGGTTCTCCATGTTTAGGAGGGAACACGGCGTTCCAGCGTCAATGCTCTCTCTCAAAGTGGCTTCAACCTTTCTTCTCTCTTCAGGCGTGCTTTTTGCAGAAAAGAACCCAAGATTTGTTATCTCGATTCCAAGATTCCTGACCAGTTTTAGGAAGGTTTCAAAGTTCCAGCAGTATGGTCCACTTGGGCAAAGCTGTTCATGGATGTTGATGAGAAAGGCGTGCCCAGATCCGCCAAACAACCAGGGGTTACTAAGAGGCATTCCAAAATAGTCAGCAACTCCTTTCAGCACTCCTATCAAGGTGGTATTAAAACAGTACATTTTCAAGTTTGGTATCAATTTTTCAGTCAAGTTTTCCACCTTCGCAAACACGTGCTTTCTCGTCCAATCGCTGAATCAACATCTGGAACCTCTTTGATAACAAAGACTGAGGTATATAGTCATATCGTTTTTTCAGCCGAACTCGCCCTATTCATTTAATTCTTTTGCGAGCTCCGATAGAAGTTGTTTTTGATGTCGGGTTAGGTTCGTGGGTGTCTTGACTGTGACCTTGACAAGTTGGTCCCCGCGACCCCAACCTTGGAGGTGTGGTATGCCTTTACCTTTCAGTCTGAAAATTGTGCTTGTCTGTGTCCCAGCTGGTATGTTCAGCTTGGCCTTTCCATCAAGCGTTGGTATGTTTATTTCTGACCCGAGTGCGGCTTGGGTGAATCCTATGTGAGCATTGTATAGAAGATCGTCTCCCTCTCTCTCAAAAAAACGGTGAGGTTTTACATGAACAAAGACATATAGGTCTCCGTTGGGACCGTCACTCATCCCGGGTTCCCCTTCGCCACCCAATCTTAATTGGTAGCCCTCATCGATCCCGGCTGGAATATTCACACTTATTCTCCTAAGCTTTTGGACCTTTCCCGCACCTCTGCAGACTTCGCACAAGTTCTTGACGTATACTCCTTTTCCACCACATTCTCTGCAAGTTTCAACCTCGACGAACCGGGTAAATCCTATGCTCCTTGTCCGCCTGATTTCGCCTGTGCCGTTGCATTTTGAGCATGTCTTCGAGCTCGTTCCAGGCTTTGCTCCAGAACCATTGCATGTCTCACAGACTGCTAAGCCAGGAACGTTTATTTCGGTCTTTACCCCGAAGGCTGCTTCTTCTAGCGTAATTCCGAGATCATATCTCAGGTCTGCTCCTTTTCGCGGACCATGTCTTCTGCGTGGACCTCCCCCGAAGAAGATATCGAAGATGCTTTCAAACCCGCCAAATCCTAAGTCCCTGAAGACACTGTCGAAGTCTGTTCCTCTGAATATGTCGTCCCAAGTGTATTTCCCGCTTATACCGTCCATGCCGAACTGATCGTACTGCTGTCGTTTCTCATCATCTGAGAGCACAGCGTAAGCTTCGGAGATTTCTTTGAATCTTTCTTCAGCGTCAGGTGACTTGTTACGGTCTGGATGATACTTTAGAGCAAGATTTCTGTATGCACGTTTTATCTCGTCTTTCGGAGCGTTCTTCGAGACTCCGAGAACTTCGTAGTAGTCTCTTTTTCCGCTCATTTGCTAGTGACCCGGAATCAGGATGTGGATGTTATTTGACCTCTTCGTAGTCTGCGTCAACAACTTTATCTTTCTTTTCCTTAGTTTCACCAGCCTGTTGCTCTGGACCTGTCGCAGCCGCTGCCTGTTGGTAGACGACTGTTCCAATCTCCTGCAGTACCTTGGCTACTTCTTCATTCTTTGCCTTGATTTTCTCAACATCTTTTTCCTTGAGAGTTTCTCTCAGCTCATTGATAGCCTTGTCTATTCTTTCGATTTGGTCTTTGCTCAGCTTGTCTGCTAGGTCCTTCTTTGTCTTTTCTGCGGTATAGATCAATGAATCTGCATTGTTTCGGACTTCAGCTTCTTCTCTCCTCTTCTTGTCCTGTTCAGCGAATTCTTCAGCTTCCTTTACCATGCGCTCTTTTTCTCTGCTCGAGAGCTTGGTGGAAGCCGTAATGGTAATCTTCTGCTCTCTTCCTGTGGCCAAGTCTTTGGCTGATACGTTCAGTATGCCATCTGCGTCAATATCGAAGGTTACCTCGATCTGTGGGACTCCCCGGGGAGCCGGAGGTATACCTGTCAGGTTAAACATTCCTAAGGATAGGTTATCGGCTGCCATGGCCCTTTCTCCCTGAAGGACGTTGATTGTGACAGCAGTCTGGAAGTCTGCCGCTGTGCTAAAGATCTGGCTCTTCTTCGTCGGGATTGTAGTGTTTCTTTCTATTATCCTTGTGAACACAGCACCGAGAGTCTCAACTCCAAGAGACAGGGGGGTGACATCCAAGAGTAAAAGGTCCTTGACTTCGCCAGCTAGGACGCCTCCTTGGATGGCTGCACCAACAGCTACACACTCCATTGGATCTACTCCACGCTCTGCAGGTTTCTCCATAAGGTCTTCAACAGTCTTCCTGACCAGAGGCATCCTCGTCTGACCACCGATCAGGATAATTCTATCGATGTCCTTTGGGGTTAGCTTTGCATCTGAGAGAGTACGCATTATGGGATCGTGAATCTTCTGAACTATTGGCAAGGTCAACTGCTCAAGCTTAGCTCTATTAAGTGTCATATGGAGATGTTTTGGACCACTTGCATCACTGGCAATGAAAGGTAGGTCAATATCCGTAGTGGTTAAGGTTGAGAGTTCTATCTTCGCCTTTTCCGCTGCTTCTTTAAGCCTCCTCATAGCCATCTTGTCGTCTCTAAGGTCTATCCCTGCCTGCTTGCGAAACTCTTCGAGTAAGTGCTGAACCACTGCGCTATCTAGGTCTGTTCCTCCAAGTTGGGTGTCTCCGCTTGTGGCTAGAACCTCAAAGACTCCTCCGCCGAAGTCCATTATTGTGGTATCGTTTGTTCCTCCGCCGAAACTGAAGACCATGATTTTCATTTCTTTCTCTAGCTTGTCCAAGCCATATGCCAATGAGGCAGCGGTAGGCTCGTTGATGATCCTTGCAATCTCGAATCCTGCGATTTCACCAGCGTCTTTCGTAGCCTGCCTTTGGTTATCATTGAAGTGGGCTGGAACCGTGATTACACACTTCGTCAGTTTCCCACCCAAGAGAGTCTCGGCGTCTCTCTTTATCTTCTGTAGAATGAAAGCGGATATCTGCTGAGGAGTATACTCCTTGTCGTACACTCTTACTTTGTAGTCTGTTCCCATCTTCCTCTTTACTTCGAACACCGTTCCCTCAGGATTCATGACCGCTTGCCTCTGGGCAGGTTCCCCCACGAGGAGCTGACCCTCCTTCGTGAAGGCAACCACTGACGGAAACATCTTACCGGCTATCGTGGGGCCTTCTGCACTGGGAACTATGACAGGTCTCCCCGCTTCCATAATAGCAGCTGCAGAGTTAGTTGTTCCCAAGTCGATTCCCAGGATTCTTTCTCTGGATTTGGTCTCGCTCACTTTTCTTCACTTCCTTCTTCAATGTTTTTTACGATATTCACGATACTCGGCCTTAAAACCTTGCCTTTAAACATGAAACCCTTCCTAACCTCTTCTACTATGATTCCATTCTCGTGTTCTTTCGATGGCACTACTGCCAAGATCTCATGTGTGTCAGGGTCAAAAGGCTGTCCAACAGTCTTTATTTTCTCTAATCCTTCTCTCTCTAATAGTGCGCAGAGATTTCCGTAAACCATCTCTACACCCTCTCTAAGAGCATCCATATTCTTCGTATTCTTGCCTACCTCCACCGCCTTGGCCAAGTCATCAACAACATCGAGAAGGTTCCTAATCAACTTCTCGTTCCCCCTTTCACTTATTGAATGAAGCTCCTTCTCCATACGTCTCATGTAATTCTCAAAGTCCGCTTGCAGATATTTCAACCTGTTCAAGTAATCCTTCGACTTTTCTTGTTCAGTCTTCAGAGCTTCCTTTAGACTCTCCATCTCCTTAGCTCGCTTATTCGACTCTTTCTTTTTCAATATCAATCCCCCTCTATCTGAAATGCGCCTAGATTCTCATCGATTATCTCAGTAATTTCAACGAGCTCTCAGACATGGTTCACAACCTCTTGATTCGCTTAGTGATGGGCACCATGCTTCGTTCTCTCAACTTGATAGTCCCTTGTAATGTAATGATTTAAACATATCTCTCATTGTTCTAGGAGCAGTCCAGCAATATTCAAGCGCTGCAGTCTTTATCAGGTTTTCGAGTTCGAAAAGTCGGACAAAGACATCTTCACTAGACATGAGAGATGGCTTGGTCTTGTTATGGGTTACTGGGATGCATCTAGGCGCAAGACGAGTTTTCATCATTTTTGAGACTAATATGCGCGTATCGACAGACCACAACAATGGTCAACCGGATGGCGCGTGAGTGTACGCTGTTCGAACCCCTAGGGGAACATAGGAGAAGAGGCCGTGACAAGACCGTCTATCGGCCGTCTTAGAAAGACCAGCGTAGTGCCAAATCAAGGGAATCTCGATATTTCCTTCATATCTTTCACGAATCTAGGGAACTATTTCTGAACTAGTACTACCAGACACAAACTAAGTGAGGAGGTTCTATCTGACCGAGCTTGGTCCCAGCTTCCTTTCTCTGCTCTCAGAAACTCTGTATCTAAGCCAACGCTTATATCAGAAGATTGCCTTTTCTGGTGCCATGGCCGAGGCTACAATCCAGTCCTTCCGCACATGGATGAGGCAGAGCAGGAACTGGAGGATCATATCAGCAAGGTCCATGATGAACAGGTTCTTCCAGCGTCTGACTTTGCCCTATGACAGCATCTACGTCAGAGCTCTCGGCGCAGACCCGATCGAACTTGGCGTGGTCAACAGCTTCTCACACGTGATGGGAGCCTTCATCTCAGTTCCAGTTGGGTGGCTCCAAGACAGGTACAGCTTAAGGAAGATCTTCCTGACGGGTGTTGTTCTGTCTCTCGTCGTGAGTCTGATGCACGCTACAGCCACGAATTGGGTGATCATTATCCCCGCCATGTTCCTGTCCGCGTTAGCTATGAGGGTGGGCAGCTGTTTGACGATCTGTGATGTCTCTCTGAAGAGCAAGGACAGAGCCAGCTGCAAAGGCATATGCGACGGAGTCTTCGCTGCACCTTCCCTCGTTGCACCCACGCTGGCAGCTTTGGTGATAACCCATTTTGGGGGCATGAGAGCCGATGGCATCAGACCTCTATACTGGATCCAGCTCGCAGCTGACCTCGCGCTCTTCTTGTTTCTGGCCACTCGGCTGACGGAGATCGACAGACCAGAATTGCAGCGCAATACGAGTTTCTTAGAGGACTACCGTGAGGTGTTCAGGAGAGGCACTACGCCGAAGAGGTGGATAGTATTCTCCGCTGTAAGCAGCTTCTCGGCAGCCATGGTTGCCCCTTTTTCTCAGCCTTTCACTCACGAGATTAAGGGTGCGGACCAGTTCGTACTTAGCGGGATGATCACAACCTCGCTAGCAGTTCAGATCCTTTTTTCTGCCTATCTCGGTAATCTAGCCGACAGAACTGGGCGTAAGCGGGTTATCTACGTTGTGGAACCCTTGTATTGGACCTCTATTCTGATACTCGTTTCTGCGCCATCTACAGAGTTTCTAATAGTCTCAGCTATCCTGTCAGGATTCCGAATCATTGCTGAATATGTGTGTGTAACGCCTCTGATGGTTGAACTGGTCCCAATAGAATGCATTGGAAGATGGCGAGGCATTCTGGGCCTTTTTCAAGCCTTAGTCTCCATTCCAGCGCCCATCATCGGTGGGATCATTTGGGAGATCTTAGGGCCATCTTTCCTCCTCCTACTTCCAATACTGATCGGCATTTTTGTGCGAATCCCTATTCTAACAACAATACGCGAGAAAGGAAGGTAGTTGAGCAATACTCCAACAATACGGCAAAGCGAAAGAACGACAATGTCAACAGCAAGCGGGAGAACCAAGAAACCAGGCTCTTCACAAAGCCTAAGAACCTTTTTGACAAAAGCTGTTTCCCAGGCAGATCGCAATGGCGGAGATTTTCGAAGCTTTGATAACACATTATTCTCTTTGCTAACTATTCATGTAGGATAGAGGTCATAGACTCGAACTAGCGCTTGAAGAGTAGCCAAGCCTCCTCTTGCTTCTCGAATCTGATTAAGAAGTATTTGCCGCATAGTTTGCTGCCCCTAATGTTGACTACTATCTCATTCTCCTGCCATTTCTCGGTCTCATATGTTCCTCTATCCCAGATCTCGACAGTTCCGGCCCCATATTCGCCTTCTGGGATTGTGCCTTCGAAAGTGGCGTACTCTATTGGGTGATCCTCGACTTTCATTGCCAACCTTTTCACGGCTCTGTCTAGAGGAGGATCCTTTGGAACCGCCCAGCTTTTGAGGACTCCGTCCCTTTCTAGCCTGAGATCATAATGCAGATGAGTGGCTGCATGCTTCTGGATGACGAAAATGCTTCCTGACTCATTGTTGGGCTGGGCTGCGCACTTGGGTTCATCAGTCTTTGCAAAGCCCGGTTTCCTCTGGTTCTCATCCAACGACATGACTGAATCTCTGTTAAGGGCATCTAATAAACTGATTGAGCGGGGACGTGGCCGGCTCTCCTATCCTTGTTTTGGGCGACGATTCAGTTAGGACTCTGCGAAAACTCAGTCAAGAAGGCTGGACGTAACTCTTAAGTGAATACAGAAGAATACAGGTGAGAGAAATGAGAGTCATCGGAGTGTCCTGCAGTGCCAGAATCAACAAGAACACAGCTGACCTTCTGAACCTTGCTCTAGAGACGCTAAGGAAGAAGGGCATCGATACAGAACTCATCCAACTGGCTGATTTCAAGATTCGTCCTTGCCAAGGCTGCAACTACCAATGCCTCTCACGTGCCAAACGCGACTGCCCCCTAAAGGACGACGATGTTCCCCGAATCTTGCAGAAGATGGCAGAAGCAGACGCCGTTGTCTTCGGCGTCCCGGTCTACTCGGGAACAATACCCTCGTTATTGAAGATTCTTTTCGAAAGATCCCAAGCCCAGGCTCCTGACGAACGACGGAAGCATCCTCAGATCACAGGCGTGATAATACTTGGAACATACGGCCATTTGAACGTGCTGGCGGCTCTGGCACCTTGTATCATGCACTACCCCATATCGAAGCCTGTTGGTTACGCCATGGCGTTGGGTTGGCACAACGCAATCCAGAATGAAAGAACTCGGCAAGAGGTCCTTGAGCTCGCCGAGAATGTCTACAGGGAACTCGTCCTTCGAGGATGAAACCTTATAAAACTCGCGAGCTCTTCATAAGCTCCAGCGACATCACCATAGGAACGTCGGCAGCATTGGACGATGTGATTGGGCACGGCACTTGGTATGACAAGATCGCCGTCGACATAGTGAACAGGGAGAAGAAGCTGGGCAGAAGCCTAGATCTGGTAAGGGTCGAGAGCGGGGTCGCCGCTTCCGGAATCCCTCACATCGGCAGCCTGGGTGAGGTAACACGCAACTATGCCGTATCCTTGGCTCTCGGAGAGCAGGGCTACAACTCCGAGTTGATAGTATTCTCAGACAACAAGGACGGTCTAAGAAGCGTTCCCGCCGGGCTGCCAAAGTCTCTCCAGAAGTTCGTCGGCGTTCCCGTTAATGAAGTTCCTGATCCTTTCAAGTGCCACAGCAGCTACGGCGACCACATGGTTAGTCTCCTTCTAGATGCCTTGGACACGTGCGGAGTCAAGTACACCTCCATCGCAGGCGCCGAAGCATATGCGAAGGGCATGCTGAAAGACGAGATACGACTGCTTCTGGAAAGTGCGAAGCGGATAGGGGAGATTGTTAAGGAAGAGACCGGGCAGGAAAAGTACCTCGAAGCGCTGCCATACTTTCCGACCTGCACTTCTTGCGGAAGAATCTACACAACAAGAGCCTACGAGTTCCTCCCGAAAGAGGAAAAGATTCTCTACGTGTGCGAAGGCATGGAGATCAAACGCAAATGGCTGGAAGGATGCGGATACAAGGGCGAGGCAGACTATGCTAGGGGAGAAGGTAAACTAAGCTGGAAGGCCGGAGAGTTCGCAGCCAGATGGCGTGCCCTCGGAGTCAGGTTCGAAGCTTACGGAAAAGACATAGCAGACTCGGTAGCAGTGAACGACAGAATCTCGCGCGAGATACTCGGATATGAACCGCCAATGCACGTGCAGTACGAGATGTTCCTCGATAAGGGGGGGAAGAAAATCTCGAAATCCAAGGGCAATGTTCTTGCGCCTCAAGTCTGGTTCAAGTATGCCTCGCCCAGGTCAATGGTTCTGCTAACACTGAAGCGGTTTGTCGGAACACGAAATATCTCAATGGTCGACATCCCACGTTACATGGATGAGTTGGATGATCTTGAGAACGTTTACTTTGACAGAAAACGAATCGAAGATGCGAGAGAAAGAACGAAGCTCACAGGCCTGTACAAGTACTGCTGGTTCATGCGACCCCCAGAAACCCCCAGCGTGCACGTCCCTTACAATCTGCTGATAGGTCTCGCGAAGGTGGCCCCTAGAGGTTCGGAGGGCAGCTTCATCATGGCCAAGCTTCGATACTACGGTTACGTCAAGGACTCAATCTCCGCTGATCTCGTAACGCGAACAGGATACGCTTTGAACTGGGCTGAAGACTTCAAAGAAGCTATAGGGACGCAGGTTGAGCTAAGCTCGGAGGAAAGAAGCGCAGTTGAGCAGCTGATCCAAGCGCTCGGTTCACTGGGTGAGGCGGAAGCAATCCAAAGCTCTATTTTCGACATCGCCAGACGAACTGGAGTAAAGCCGAAAAGGTTCTTTGAGGTTCTTTACCTACTTCTCTTGGGAACGCCGTACGGTCCGAGATTGGGCCCCTACATTGCTGATCTGGGAAGAGAAAATACACTCCAATCGCTCAGCAGGAACCTGAAGACGTCCGCAACGTTCAAGACCTAATACTTTTAGGAAGTTCCTCGAGACTTACCGTCTCCTGCAGTTTGCACCTCATGTCACGAAGGACTACCTTCCCTTCCTTCATCTCTCTCGGACCCACGATCACGGCGTGTGTCACCCCTCTCCTGCCAGCGTCGGACAGAGCCTGAGAGACAGAGCGTCCCATAGTCTCCAGCGCGGTCGTTAGTCCTCTCTTCCTAAGATTTGAGGAAATCATAATAGCCTTGTCGACTATCCCTCCGTCAACGGGTATCACTATCACTCTTGGTTCTTCAGAGCTGGGTAACACCGTTCCTTGCAGCTCTAAGGCTAGAGTCAGTCGGTCTATCCCTTGAGCTACGCCTACAGCAGGGATCTTTCCGCCACCGAAGATCTCGACAAGCCTGTCGTACCGTCCTCCGCCGCAAAGGGCTACGCTCATGTCTGCAATGTAGACCTCGAAGATGACGCCTGTGTAGTACTCCAGCCCACGTGCAAACCCGGCATCAAGAGTAATGTCAATGTTTAGGCCACTAGCCTTCAGCAGGTAAATGATCTCCCGAAGGTTCTCCACGGCTTTCAAGGCTTCTGGGTAGTCTCCGATGACTTTACCTATCAGTGAAGTGACAGTCTCTGAATCTTTTCCTCTTATCTTGAACAGTCTTTTCAACACGTCTAGGCACTTGCTAGAGGCGCCGGCCTCCTTTACAAGCCTCAACGCATCGTCCCAACGCGCCTTATCGAGCATCTGCATGATGCTTCCTTGTCGTTCGTCTTCGATTCCTTCTGTGCCAAGGACACCTCGAAGGATTCCAACATGCCCAGTCTTGAAATAGTAGTCCCGGAGCCCGCTCTTGTCCAAGTAGTCCTTTGTAAGCGTGAGAATCTCAGCGTCAGCTTCCGGCCTGCTTGATCCAAAGAGCTCGTAGTTGGCTTGCCAGAACTCACGGTACCTACCCGACTGTGGTTCATCATAACGGTAGAGGCTGCCGGCAGAGAAGAGCCTCAATGGCTTGGGAATGCTCACCATCTTCGTGGAGACAAGCCTAGCCACGGATGCAGTAAACTCAGGTCTAAGCGCGACTTTCCGCCCGCCTAGATCTTCAAAGACGTACATACGTTTTCTGTTTTCTTCACCAATCTTGGCAGCCAAGAGCTCGTATCTCTCTACGACAGGTGTGATAACCTCCTCGTACCCGTACAGCTTGGCCAAGTCGCGCGAAACCTGTTCGACGAACCTTAGCCTCTGCGTTTCCTTGGGTAGAAGGTCTCTCATGCCTCGCACAGTCTGACGGAAAGCTGACGGCACCAGTGATCCCTCATGCTCGCGTCAAGTCGCAAGTGTCAAGCTGCATAGTCTGCGGTAACGGTATAAGACTTTTTTCATCAATTACTTAGGCGCCGAAACCTTATGCTATTCGAAGGCCAAACGCGAGAGGGAGTAGTAGACGATCTCGCCTCTTCTGTTCAGGACGGACAGGATGAGCGTCTTTTTCTGGCTTTGCACATGCGTGAGGATCTGGGCTAGATCCTCGACTGTAACCGGTTGTCCTTCCCGGATTCCAAGGACCAAATAGTCTGCGGTAGACTTGCCGTATTCGCCTCTCTTGTAGACCCGGAAATCGATGCCCAGGCCGAATCCTTCACGAACGACGTAGCCCCTGCTTCGGAGGTCTCGGTATATGAGGTATCTTGCCCAAGCGTCTACATGCACTGAGCGAGACTTCTCAAGGAGTTCCTGAAATGTGAGGTTCCTGTCGGCTTTCTCGTCCCAGACTTCGACTATACCCTTGCTCATAAGATACAAAGCTTCGTAGAAGGTTAGGACAAGGTTTCCATCCTTTGGAGTTCCATACCCCCTAGAAGAGAGACCTTCGACATCTTCTGACGGAGGAACAAAGACGCCGCCCTCCTTTGGAACAGCCTTGATGATGACCTTCTCTTCTTCCTTCTCCTCGACTTCCTTGTCTTCATCTTCGGCCTGCATGTTCTCACTCTGCGCTCTAGGTTCTAAAGCTTACTCTCAGGAGATCTCTTTCTCACCAATGCGCGGAATCCTCTCGGTGACAGGACCCCCTTCTCGCATATGATGGCGTCCACATACTTTAACGGCGTGATATCAAAGGCTGGGTTCATGACTTTGACCCCTTCAGGGGCGATCCCTACTGTACGAACATGGGTAACTTCGCTCGGGCTCCTTTCCTCAATGATCACTGCCTCCGATCGACGGGAAAGGTCGAAGGTGGACACAGGGGCAGCAACGTAGAAGGGGATTCTGTGTTCATGAGCAAGGATCGCGATCGTGTAGGTGCCTATCTTGTTTATGACAGCATCTTGCACGATTCTGTCTGCGCCAACGATGACCTTGCTTACAAGCCCCTTGGACATTGCGTAACCAGCCATGTTGTCCGTGACCAGGGTTACGGGTATGCCATCGCGCATCAGCTCATAGACAGTGAGGGTTGCGCCTTGGAGTTTTGGTCTTGTTTCGTCGGCTATCACACTTACGCGTTTTCCTTCTTCCCAAGCCGCCCTCACAACGGCTAACGCGGTGCCATAGTCGACCGTTGCTAGGCGCCCGGCATTACAGTGGGTCAGAATCACATCGCCATCGGAGATAAGCTTCGCGCCGTGTTTGCCGATTCTCTGGTTGACCTCAACATCTTCATCAGCCATCCTTTGAGCTTCAGAGATGACGACAAGCCTCAGTGATTGAGTGTCGCCTTTCGTGTTCCAAGCCTTAGACAGGATTCTGTCAACAGCCCAGAAAAGATTAACAGCCGTTGGTCTTGTCGCCTTCAGGATTTGCGCGGCTTCCTCTAGGTCTTTCATGAGAGAGTCTCTAGTTTTGGCCCTTGAGTGATGGGCTGCCAAAGCCATTCCGAAAGCAGCTGCGACTCCTATGAGCGGAGCTCCTCGCATCTTCATCTCCCTAATGGCTGAGGCTACTTGCCTGAAGTCTCTAATCTCAACCCAAACTTCTCTATCAGGCAGCAATGTCTGGTCAATTGTGACAACAACACCATCTCTCCATTCAATCGTTCTCATCTAGGCGCCTCCCTTCACCTCTACACTCCGTCAATCTGGAGGATAGGAACTGACGGGTTATATTATGTTTTGCAGTGAAGCTTCCCTAGGAGTATGGGAAGTTCAGAATCCAGAAGATCTCGGCTTCAATGGACACGAAGGCTACGAGAAGCAACGCGACGCCTACTTTTGAAAGAATCGAGACTTGCCGCGGGTTGCGAACGTATCTGGTGCTGTAGTAGATCAGTAGCAAACCAGTGGCTCCTAAGGTGTAAAGAATCATGACCCCGATGCTTCCGATCAGCACCTGTTCATGTATCCTGTACGGGAGATACGAGAGGAATCTTCCCTTGCCTATGGGCAGTATGGTAAGAGGCTCCATGAAGAGGTCGTAGATCCCTCCGCCCAAAAGGAAGATTGAGATTCCCATCACAGCTAAGGCGATAACAAAAGGTGAAGGCCTGAATGTAGCCAATCTCGTGCCGGACTTCTGTAGCGAGTAGCCCGCGGACGACAGCTTTCGCCTCATCTTCTTGGACAATTCCGCATCTCCGAGACTCTAAGTCCAGCGCAATCATATGACACTGGAACAAGATTTAAACCTTGTCCATCGCCACACCGCTGCTTCTTGGAACATCTTGCTCACTCATACGATTCGAAGCCAGCAGGTATGACGCGACCTCCTTGACCCATAGGCCGGCGTAAGCGTTCTTCCGGATCTCCTGCAGATATTCCGTCCAGGACAGATTCAACGACTTCCTCCAGACCTCGTACTTCCTGAACAAGGTGCTGCGGGCTTCTTCATGCAGCCCGCAGAGCTCTTTCTCGGCTTTTCTCTCACAGATTTTGCAGGGCATCACTTTCTTCCCCCTTTGGAGGGGCAACCTTGGTTGATGCAAAAGGTCCAAGCCCGTCTGCTTTTCACATGAACCCGCATCATTGGCCACCCACAATCGCGACAGCTTCTTCTTGCAGCTTCCACGTTACCAGTTTGGGGAAGCGGAAAGGAAGCCTTGCACAAACCCTTAAAGAAGCCTGTGCAGCCAATGAACTGTTTTCCCGTTTGCCTAGAGTACATGATCATCAACTTGCCTACGCCACAGATCGGGCACACGCCGACCATCCGTCGCTGCATGTGGGCCTTCCTAATGGCAACGCTCAGTTCTTGACCTACGGCTTCCTGGTGTTCTTTTAGCTTCTCAAGGACAGGTCCAAGGTGGGTCACTGCCTTGTTGATTACCGTCTCCATCCGTTCTTTGCCGTTCTGAATCTTTTCCATGCTTTTTTCGAGCTCTCTTGTGAAACCCACTGATATCACTTCGGGACAATGTTTGTCAAGGACATCAATGACGTCGAATCCCAGTTCTGAGACAACTGCTCTCTCTTCTGTGACATACCCGCGGTTGTAGAGCGTATCGATTATGCTTGCCCTAGTCGCCTTAGTTCCTATCCCCTCCTCCTCCATCTTCTTGAGCAAGCTGCTGGGATTGTATCGCGGAGGGGGCTTTGTGAACCTATCTTCCAGCTCGATTCTCTTGATTGCGACCTCTTGCCCTTCCTCGAGACGCGGAAGCAGAACCTCCTCAGCCTTCAAGAAGGACTTGTAGAAAACAGTCCACCCCTCTTTGAGAACTCGTCTTCCCCAAAGATAGAAACGATGACCATCCACTGCAATGCAAACTTTCATTGTCCGCTTGAGGCATGGTTCGCCAAAGACAGCCATAAACCGTCTTACGACAAGATCCCAAAGTCGCCTCTCGGATCCGCTCAAGCCTCTTTCGGGCAGACTGCCCGTTGGGTAAATCGCAGGATGAGCAGGATCCTGTCTGGCGCCCTCCCTTGGAACAAGCTGTTTCATCCCCAAGAGTTCGGCGCATAGCCGATTGTACTCAGAACTCCGGCTTAGAGATTCAATTATTGCTACGTAGTTGATCGAGGGAGGAAGTCTCTGGCTCGCCGTTCGTGGATACGAGATCAGAGCTTCAAGATATAACCTTTCAGCTATGTCTCCAGTCATCTTGGGTGTAAACTTGAAGAGACTGTACGCTTCAGTCTGGAGAGCACCAAGGTCGAAAGGCAACGGAGGGCTCTGCTGAATCTCCTTGACCTCAGTCTCCGTTATCTTCCCCTTCTTGGCTCTACATGCTTCAACGATAGCCTGTGCTTCGCCCCTGCGCTCTATCACTTCGCGCTCATACTCGACCTCGAAGATTGAACCATTAATCTCGACTTCAGCGCTTATGCTCCAGAAGGGCGTTGGCACAAACGAGTTGATCTTCTTCTCTCTATCAACGAGGAATCTCAGGGCTGGACCTTGCACTCTGCCCGTGCTGAGAACGGTGAACCTTCCGCTCCAGCTCTTTGCTGCTATGGTCAAGGCTCGGGATAGGTTAATTCCATATAAAGCGTCAAGAAAGTGGCGACATAGCCCAGCCTCGACTGTAGTGAAATCAATGTGGTCCGCAAGATGGGTGAAAGACGTCCTGAGCTCGTCCGTGGTTAGAGTTGAGAACTTCATTCGTCTTGCGTCTTTCTCCTTGCTTCCGCAAGCGTACTTCAGTATTGTATATCCTAGGGTTTCTCCTTCGACATCATAATCCGTTGCCAGGATGAATTCTGTGGCTTCGTGCGACAGCTTCGAGATGGCTTCGATCCATGCTCGCGTTTCTGCGGCTTTGCGTTCAGCTGCGTGCCTTGGAATCCAGTCAAAATCGAGGACAGGATAGATATTCCGGTCGGTCTCTTTTGGAGCAATTGTGTAGAGATGCCCTAGAGCCGGAACCACAAGCAATTCTTTGCCATCTCTCTCGGCTTCGTAGAATGGAACCCGATCAAGCCTTTTCTCCCGTGGTTTCCCGTAACCGTCTAGAGCTTTGGCGACACGTTGGGCAGTGTTCGGTTTCTCGCACAGTATCAGTGTTCTTTCCGTGCGCAACGGCGGCTGCTTTCCTCCTCTTGCTGCACCCTAGATCATGAACGTTGAGTTTGCCAATCCGAGTGAACGCACAAACGCTGTTACCTAAGGCTCGGCTGAATTTAAACGTGACTTGCCGCTTCACTTATTAGGGAGGAGTTTTCTAGTTTTGGTAGTCGCTGGGAAAGGATGTGTGAGTTTGCCCCAGCAGGTGAACTGTTACGACTGTGGCGCAATCCTATACAAAGGTGAGGATCTAAAGTCTCCTGAAGAGATCCTTCAGATACACGAAGGGAAATGCCCCAAATGTGGAAAGAGGCTCTCTCTCATGCCTCAAGGAATAGATGTGAAGCCTGTCAAGGACAGGCCCGTTGAAAAGTACCCGAGATGATGGGCGGGCACCTCTCATGTGGGATATCGGGGTTGACGTGGTCGAGGTCCAGAGGTTTAGGAGGCTCGACTACCCAAACCACAAGAGATTCTACAATCGAATCTTTACGCCACGGGAGATTGATTATTGCCTATCGTTCAAGAACGCGGCGCAACATTTCGCTGCAACTTTCGCGGGGAAAGAATCCGTGTTTAAGGCAGTCAATCGTCACATCAGGGTTAAGCCTCGTGAAATCGAAATCCTCAGGGACGGGGATGCCCCGCAAGTCAACCTAGTAAGAGGTCGCGTAGGCATGGCGGATACCGGTTCTCAAGTTGAGGTCAAGGTGAGTCTGTCTCATACACAATCCTACGCAATAGCCTTTGCACTTGCGAGGTTTGAGAAAGCAGGGCAGACCTAGGGTCCTACAAGGGGATGGTTGCAGACGACCTCTTGTTCAGGTATTGAGACCGATATAGATCTCCAGCTGAAAGAGATTCTCGATAAGGTTAGGAGGCAACCTAGTTACCTCAACTACTGGAACGCGTACAGAAGGATTCAAAGACTCAACCTTGCAGCGGCCAAGGTTCCGGAAGAGAAGAGGGTGATGATTGCCATCCTCAGCTCCTTCACCGTAGAGCCTCTCGTTATGTACATTGACGTCGATTGTCGTCTCGTCGGTTTGGGCCCCCAGATATATGTAGCACCATTCAACCAGTACGCCCAAGAGATTCTAGACTCCACAAGCCAGCTGTACCGGTTTGGGCCCGACATCATCATAGTCATTGTCGAAGCAGAGCGGCTTCTTAGCGACAACTTCTTCCAGAACTTTCTCACGCTTTCTGACGAGCAGAAAAGGAACCTTCAGGCGGAAGTCATTGGGTATCTGAGAAGCCTGATTTCCAGGCTGGCAGAACAGACCAAGGCGCTCATACTCGTGAGCAATTTTGTGGTGCCATGGTTCTCCCCCCTGGGCGTTCTGGACAACAAGGTGAGCTTGGGCATTGGCGACTTCTTTGACGGGCTTGACAAGATGATTGCAGACCTCTACAGAGACAGTCGGCAAGTCTACATCGTCGACCTGGAGAATCTTGCAGGTCAACATGGCAAGTCTAGGTGCCTGAACTACGAAATGTACTATAGGGGAGCTGTGCTCTTCAGCGAGTCATTCTTTCCTGTCATCGCCAATGAATATATGGCGTACGTCAAGGCGCTCAAGAACATCGTAAGAAAATGCATTGTCCTGGACTTGGACAATGTTCTTTGGGGAGGCATCCTAGGCGAAGACGGCTTCGACGGCATCAAGCTGGGCGCGGACCCTATTGGCAGAGCATACGTTGACTTCCAGAAGCTCCTTCTCTCTTACTACAACCGAGGCATTATCCTCGCCATAAACAGCAGGAACAACTATGGAGACTCAATCAGGGCTATCGCCGAACATCCAAACATGGTCCTTCGTGGCAAACACTTCGCAGCTATGAGGATCAACTGGAACGACAAAGTTGAGAACATGATCGCCCTCGCAAAGGAACTAAACATAGGCCTAGACAGCATGGTGTTCGTGGACGACTCCCCCCAAGAACGCGAACGCATGAAACAGGCTTTGCCTCAGGTTCTCGTGGTGGATATGCCAAAATCTCCCTTCCACTACAGCGAGACTCTCCAGAGCTTGAAAGCCTTCGACACACTCGTCCTTTCCGAGGAGGACAAAAGACGCGGTGAGATGTACCATGCCGAGAGGAAACGCAGGGACCTTCTAGAGTCGAAGGGCAGCCTTGAAGACTTTCTTAGGTCGCTAGACATGAAGGCTGAGATAAGATACGCCAACAGCTTCACCATACCACGTATCACGAGCCTCATCAACAGAACGAACCAGTTCAACCTTGCAGCGCGACGGTACAACCAGGCCGAGGTTGAGGCAATGATCTCCCAATCACAAAGGTTTCTTGTTTATAGCATGAAGGTCAGCGACCGGTTCGGAGACGAAGGAATAGTCGGCGTTGCCATCATCCGGAAGGAAGGACAAGAGTGGGTCATAGACTCCTTTCTCCTAAGCTGCCGGGTCATTGGTCGAGGGGCTGAAACGGCGCTCTTGGCCAAGACAGCGGACGACGCCAAAGCAAGCGGAGCGTCAGCCCTCATTGGGGAGTATATCCCAACAGCGCGGAACGAGCCCGCAAAGTCCTTCTATAGTGATCACGGCTTCGACTTGGTGAAAGAAGACATGGCTGGCATGCGATGGAGGCTAGACCTCGAGAAGGCTACGGTTAAGACACCCGAATGGTTGAGTGTCACTTATGAATAGCGCTGAGGAACAGCTTAGGGAAATCGTGGCAAAGGTTCTGCTTCTCAAGGAGTCTGAAGTGACGGATGCGATATCGCGGAAGGACACAGAGTCGTGGGACTCGCTGGCTCATTTGATGCTGGTAAACGAAGTCGAGGCCGCATTCAACGTCACACTCAGCGATGACGACATCGTCGAGTTGAAAACGGTTGGCGAGCTAAAACAGAAGCTTAGGAACCTTGGTGTCCAGATCCACTGACGTTACTCACTTAAGCTTTGTTATTGCTCTAGCGGGGTGACCGCCGACCATTGTGTACGGAGGGACGTCTCTGCCTACAATTGAGCCGGCAGTCACAATGGCTCCTTCACCGATCGAGACTCCTGGCAGAACGATTGAGCCGGCAGCTATCCAAGCACCTCGGCCAATCTTGACGCTTTTTGGTTCTTCGTGATAGAGTTTCAGCCGCTGGTGGAAGGGGCTTGCGCCTGAGTGCGCCATTATGATTACCCCCGGGCCGATGCTGGCTTCGTCCTCGATCTCAATATACTCTGGATATTCTCCGTCGACCATGACGAGGAACCCTACATAGACTCTCTCCCCTACCCTTACTCCGCATCTTCTGAGCATACTGCTTCTGAACTGGTAGAAAGGAGAAACCCAAGCGAGTATACGAAGGAGTCTGCCTATGAGTTTGCCCATAATGGGTAAGTATGTGGCTTAACCGCCTTAAAAGAGTCGTGTAAAGTACTCAAGGTAAGTGAAGTTGTCGATGTCTCCGGTCAGCAAGCAACAGAAGGCAGCACCATCTTTCCACTCACCATGCCTTAGCCAGTGCTCAACAGCGTCTGTGACAACTGGAAACCATCCGTTCAGCTCTGCCCCATAAGAAAGTATCTGTTTTAGCACGTCGATGTACTGAGGTTGCCCTATCCTTATTGGGTGAAGGTCTAGCATTATGACACCGTGTTGCTTCTCAGTCTCTCTTAGCGCTCGCCTCAAGATCCTCGCCATTTCAACGGCATTCAGCCTCTGGATGTCGATCATCCTATCATCAGACCACTCGTAGAGTGGGATGCAGACGAATCTTGAATCGTGACCTTCAACGGGAACCCTAAAGAAACTCCGCCTTTCCCTGTACTTATCCTGAAACCCTAGACCCGCGTCCCAAAGGAATTCGAATTTCTCCAGCAAGATAGGGAGCTGGGCTGGGCATATGTTGTAAGGAGCTCTAAACCCTCGTATCGGGGTCTTCAAGCTTCTGAAGGCAAGAAGGCTTCTCGCAATGTCCCATTCTTGTGCCTCAGAAGATAGGTAACTGTAGTTCACGTGATTGAAGCCGTGGGATGCTACTTCCTGACCGAAATTCGTGATCAAGCGGACTAGCCCAGTGTTTCTGAGAGCCGCGGAGGCAATGATGGGGAAAGTGAAACCCGCATGGTAGGCCTCAATAACCTCCAAAATGTTCTCAAGAAGCTTTCTGAAAGGCGTCCTGTGGAATTTCGCCATTCGGAAAGCTTGATGTATGAGAAAGGCTCTTCTCTCTTTCCAAAGGTATCTGACCCAGCCGGTTCTGATAGGCATCTAGGGTCGCTCACTGGTCTTCCTACGGGCTCTGTGCCTTTTCCTCTAGGAATTCCACCAAGTAACCATCGGGTGTGTATATGAAAGCTATCCTTTGTCCATTGTAGAGTCTAGCTGGTGATGGTCCAGATACTACGATAGCTTTCTGCTTTCTAGCCTTCTTGAGGGTCGACTCGATGTCGTCGACCGAATAGCAAAGATGGTAAAGGTGCATCCCTTTCTTCAGAAGATTCCGAATGGGTGACTGGTCACCTAGTGGAGCCACCAGCTCGATCGGGATACCTGGGCTTCTTTGGTCTGACATCAAGATCAATGACACCTTCTGTAAAGGATCTTCGACAATGGTAGAGATTCGATTTAGCCCGAAGAGTTCCTCGTGTTGCCGTATTGATCTTTCCAGGTTGTTTGAGGCTATTCCAATATGGTGCAGCTTCACGAGACTCACCCAGAACCACCTAACCATTGCTGAGCCTGTTCTTATAAGCAAGTCGGTTGGCAACTTAGCTTCGCAGCTGGACCATAAACTAAATATAACCGGTAAAGGCATCGATAAGGAAGGAGACTCGTGATGAAGTTCAGAGAGAAACTGAGCATAAGGACTGTCGCTTCAGGTTTAGAAAAGGCTCAGATCCTGCGTCCAAAGGTGTCACACGCTTCTTTGGTCAAGGGCTCTCTGATTGTCATCATCTTGGTCATAGCCTTTTCCGTCAGGCTGTTGCCAATCCGTTGGGGATATTACTTGTCCGAGTTTGACCCACACTATCAGTATCGCCACACAAAGTACATAGTTGAAAATGGACTTCTAGGCGACAAGGGATGGGTTTCGTGGCACGACTATCTGAGCTGGTACCCTTGGGGAAACAAGATGTCTCGCACTTCATACTTGGGACTTCCATTAACTGCCGCGGCAATGTACCTTGTTCTGCGTGCGTTGGGGGTTCCTATTGTTTCAGGTCCGAGTCTTGATCCTCTACAGTCCGACCCCGTGTACGTCTTCGTTGTTCTCTTTCCTGCATTAATGGGCACGGTCACTTGCCTTGTGATGTACTTCCTCGGCAAGGACTTGGCCGGAGACTCGGCTGGGTTGTTTGCGGCTCTCTTCTTGGCGTTGGACTCAGCCTACATTGGGCGGACGTCTCTGGGGTTTTTCGACGACGAAACTGTTGGGATATTCAGCATATTGCTCTACATACTCTGCTTCCTTAGATCACTCGACGAGAGAAAGCCCTTAAGAGCTGGCTTGATGTACTCAGTGGCAGCTGGGCTTTCTTTGGGTTACTTATGTGGTTCATGGGGCGCATCACGTTACCCCGTCGTCATGACCGCATTGTTTGCTCTCATTCTGCTGGCGTCACGAAGGTATTCCTTTCGTTTGCTCCTGTCATACGGCATAACGTTCCTTCTTGCGCTTCCAATAGCTGCGAGCGTTCCTTACGTTGGAACTGGTTGGCTTCTTGAATTTGAAGTTCTCTCAGTCTATGGAGCCTTCTTTCTGCTGTGTGTCTCGGAGGTTAACCACCGCGTGAAAACCACAAGCCAGAAACTGATCATGTTAGCCATTCTGATAGGTCTAGTGGCGGGGGGCTTCGGCTTTCTTTGGTGGAGAGGGATGATAAGAGGGCTTGAGACAAAGTTCTTGTCGGTGCTCAACCCGTTTGTGCGCTTCGAGGTGCCCATTGTAGAGTCTGTTGCCGAGCACAGACCATCCTCTTGGGGAACATTCTACTATAACTTTGGGATGGGCGTCTTCTTTGTACCTGTAGGTCTCTTCTTCGCGGCCATGATGGCTACGAACACAAGTCTCTTTATGATCATATATGGTTTGACCTCAGTCTTCTTTGCCAGTTCGATGATAAGGCTGAACATCATAATGTCTCCTGTCATAAGTCTACTCTGGGCATTGGCTCTGGTGCGCATTCTGAAACCCTTTGTCTTGTTCTTGAGAGAAGCTCCGCAGACTCCTCCGCGAAAGGCTTGGCAATACCGGTTCGTCGGAAAAGAGACCTCCGCGGGGATTGTGCTTTTGATGTTCATTCTACTTGCATTGACATACGTTGTTGGCCCAGATTTCATCGCAGGACCACAGTCTCAGGGACCCAAAGTCTACACTCAGGCATTCTCCCCTACTACTGTCGCTTCAGCTAGTCTCTCCGCAAAGCCCTCTGATATTGTTCGTGACTGGCTTGACACCTTGATCTGGATGCGCGAGAATTTGCCGGCCTCACCTGAGAGGCCCGGCGAACCGGGAACAGTTGTTGCCAGCTGGTGGGACTACGGATACTGGATTACTACGATTGCGAACAGGACATCTCTTGCAGACAACGGCACTTGGAACTGGACGCAGATAGAGCAGATAGGTCTCATGTTCATGTCTAACGAGACTGAGGCAGTAAAGATACTCAAGAGATACAATGTTACCCATGTTCTAGTATTCGTAACCTTCGATACGCAGGGAAGGCTCATCATGGCAGGCGGCGACGAGGGGAAGTGGGAATGGATGGCGAAGATCCCTGGCCTGGACGAGAAAGTGTTCGGCAACCACACGCTTGGTTGGGACTGGGTAGATGTCAATCGCAATGGCCGAGGTTTTGACGATTATGGCCAACCCGAGCCCGGTGAGATATCGCAGAACACTAGGGGCCAAGAGACTGTTCTCTTCAAGCTCATGTACTATGGCAGGGAAGCGACTCTGCAGGGCTATTCCAACCTCCTACTGGAATACTTTGAGGAGGCCCACTTCTCTCAGACATTTGGCTCTCCGAAACCGGCCCCGGGGACTTCTTACATTCCTCTTGTCTGCGTCTATAAGGTCAATTACCCGCAAGAGTGATTTGTCCATACTCATGCTTTACTTAGAATCTGAGAGCTTGCGAGAAGAGATAAGACTTGGGAAGTGAAAAGTGAGAGATGTCTGAAACCGTCACGATTTCAGTCAAGGTTCCCAAGGAGATGTACGCTGAGCTAAGCATTCGAGTACCTGAAGGGGAAAGAAGCACATTCGTCAGAGACGCCATAATCGAGAAGTTTCAGAAAACTCCGAGTTCGAGCAGAATCCTTGAGTTGGAGCAGAGAATCCAGAGGATTGAGGCCGACGTCTCATTTATCAAAGGTTGCCTAGCTGAGCTCGAATTCTTAACGTTCGAAAGAGGCAAAGTCAACCCACACACATTCTGCGTCGATAAGACAGACAACGACATCATGGATTACCTTGTCCACTACAAGGGTGCAACAACTGCCGAGATAGCCCAGGCATTGAATGTCAACAGATGGCTTGTACTAAACCGTCTGAAAAAAATCATGAGAAGATCGAAAAAGCAGCTCGGGAAACCTGTAGTAAGATACTTAGCAGCGGAAAAAACAGGCAAGAAGAAAGCATGGTGGCTAGACGAAGAACTGACAGAGGAAATACCCACTTCCCAAGGATCGGGGACTGCAGACAAGGTGGGCCCGTGGCCCAGACAGGATAAAGGCGTCGAGCCATAGGAAATGGCGCGCAAGCCTCCGGAGCCGGAGATCCTGGGTTCAAATCCCAGCGGGCCCGCCACCATTTGGGTTCGGGTCTTCATAGACCTCACAGGATAAATCAGTTATTCTTGCGTAGAATTCGGGCGGCTTTTTCCGGAAAATTCGAACCCTGTGCGTTACATGCTCTCCAGACTCTTAGGTCACAGTCGTCTTACTTATTCTTTCTTAGTAACAAGTATGTAGACCTTCGATTGTTTCTCCAGCAGCCCAAACCTTTATATATAACGGTGTTATATAATGATGGTGACGTCGTCTCACGGCGCCAAACGGCGCCATCTCTCTTTCGTGCAAGGCATTAGAGAGATCAAAGGCTTCTAAAACGATATCATGGGCAGGATAGAAGATGAACCAGATGAAAAAAAAGACTGCACAGACACCTCAGCTGGTGCTGGAAGACAAGTGCCCTGAATGCGGAAGTGCGAATCTGATTCACGATCATGACAGCGGGGAGACTGTGTGTGGAACTTGTGGGCTGGTTGTGCAATACTCGATCTTGGATGAGGGTCCCGAGTGGCGCGCTTACACGCAAGATGAGAAGGAAGCTCGTAGCCGCGTTGGTATGCCGACGATTTTTTCGGTGCATGACAAGGGTTTGTCCACATCAATAGGCAGTGACTCAGTCGATGCGTCTGGGCGGAAGCTGCCATTGTCGACTAAGATACGTATGTGGCGGTTGAAGAGGTGGCAAGCCAGATCACGCGCCCACAGATCTATTGACAGAAATTTGGCTCAAGCCATGACCGAGCTAGACAGACTAGTTGACAGACTCGCGATTCCGGAACACGTGAAAGAGAAGGCAGCTGTGATCTACCGTAAGGCCTTGGACAAGGGACTGGTACGTGGGAGATCCATATCTGGCATTGCTGCAGCCTCACTGTATGCCGCTTGCAGAACCGTTGCTACACCCAGAAGTCTCCGCGAAATAGCCGAAGCGAGCCTCGTCGATAGGAAAGCTTTGTCTCGAGACTATAGGCTCATACTCCGCGAACTGGGGATGCAGATGCCAATATCTGACCCCATAACATATCTGACGAAGATAGCCGAGAAGGCTGACATTCCCAGCCAGATGCAGGGACATGCTCTGAAGATACTGCATGATGCCAAAAAGCAGCACGTACAGATAGGAAAAGACCCGACGGGTCTGGCTGCAGCAGCACTCTATATAGCTTCTGTGCAGTTAGGGGGCGAACTGACTCAGAAAGACATTGCGAACGCTGCAGGCGTGACAGAAGTGACTGTGAGAAACAGATACAGGACCCTGAAGAAGCAGCTCAGCCTCCAGTTCAACTAGCCTGCCTAAGAGTAGGTTCTGGGTAGGGCGCGCTGCTGAGGTAGGCCAAGGCCCCTCTTGACAACGAAAGCCTATCCAAACACGTTATGACGGTAATTTCTTTGCAGGGAATGGCTACTCATTTGATTGTGCCTTGCGGCCACTCTTAAAGATGATAGTCTGGTGCGACTTGAGATAAGTTTATATGAAGGGAAGAGATAAAGGCCATAACGCCGTTATGAAAACACCGGAGAGACCTAGCCCTTGCCAAGTGAAGTCGAGGGAAGCTCAGTGAAGCTGTTCGTAGATGACATCGAGCGGTTTCTCGGGCGGTATTCGATTGGGCGAGATAGCAACCCCATCGACGTCACGGGTTCGCTGCACTTTCTGAGAATCAAGGTTCCGGGAGGTCTACTGACGACAGAACAGTTTCGCGGCATCGCGGATCTCGTGGGAAGGTACGGTAGGGAACGAGCGGAGGTAACAGATAGGCAGGACATTCAGATGCACTGGATCCAAGCTGAAGATACCTTAGACATCTTCTCAACGATGGAGAGTCTGGGCTTCACCACTGATATGTGTGGCCAAGGCTTCAGCGGCGCCAAGTACGGCGATGTTCGGAATATTGTCTGTTGCCCTGCTTCAGGCATAGTGAAGGAAGAGATATTGGACGGGCGCCCTCTATTGACAAGCCTAACAGGTCACTTCTCAGGGAATCAAGACTTCCTCGACTTGCCTCGGAAGTTCAAGATCTCCATATCCGGATGTGGAGCCGACTGCACAAGGGCATACATAAACGATCTCAGTTTCGTGGCCGTGAGAATGGGAGAGGACCGCGGGTTCACTTTTCTGGTCGGAGGTAGCGCCGGTGTCTCGTTGCCAGGTCCAAGACTAGCCAAGCCCACAGGCGTCTTTGTCAAGCCTGATGAAGCTTTTGACGTTGCCGTGGCTACGGTTGAGATCTATAAGGACCATGGCAACCGAGAGAGCAAGGCAAAGGCGAGGTTCAAGTGGCTTATCGAGACTTGGGGTGTCAGCAAGTACGTAGTTGCCTTGGAAGAGAAGCTTGGATGGGCATTGGAGCGTTATGATGGTCCAATCTTTGAGAGGCGCAATGCGCATGAGGGAGTGCAGCCACAGAGCCAAGAAGGGAGTTGGTGCGTGAACGTTCCTCTTGTAGGTGGAAGATTGTCGAGGCGAGAGATGGAGGCGATTGCCAGCCTCGCTGATGAGTATGGAAGTGGCGAGTTAAGGTTGACGCCCACACAGAGCATCATTATCCCGAACGTTAAGAGGAAGGCTATGGTGCTGAAGCGGCTTGCTAGGATGGGGTTTCCTCTTCACGGTTCCAGTTTGAGGTGGAATTGCATGGGATGCGCGTCTGACTTCTGTGGCAAGACCTCCAGTCCTCATGCTAAGGAAGTTGTGGTCGATGTCGTCAACCACCTCGAATCAAGCTTCAGCGATGAACTGCTTGAGGGAGCAGGGCTCCGAATACACGTGAGCGGATGCTTCAATGACTGCGGCGCAGCTTCTGTGGCTGATATAGGACTGATAGGGAAGCAAATCAGAGAGGGGGACGAAATGAAGCAGGTGTACAACGTATTCTTGGGAGGATGCGGAGGCCCAGAGCCATCGCTTGGGAGGCTCGTTGAAGAGAATGTTCCAACCTCGGAGCTGAAACAATGGATTGAGTCTTTGCTTGGGAACTATGACAAGAGAAGAAAACCACTCGAAAGTTTTGGCGAGTTCTGCAGACGACACGCGACCCACGAACTCAAAACTCTCACCAAGGGGGCAGAGCACTAGATGAAGATAGCCCAAGAACAAAGGCCCCACATTCGCAAGATCAATGAGCATTGTTACGAGATTGATGTTCGAGGCCTTGTTTGTCCATATCCTCAATTGCTGGTTATGAGAGTACTGGCTAACCTTTCCTCCGACGACATTCTCGAGGTCTTAGTTGACAACCCGCCTTCGGCAAGAGATATTCCCAAGGCCGTGGGAGACAGTGGACATAGAGTCTTGGACACATCTCGTTCAGACGCTTCAGCATGGAGGATAGTGATTCAGACGGAGAGACAGTGAGCGTTCATGCAGACTAAGCTCAGTTATGCAGTCGCCTACCTCGGGATCGGGACGTAGGCACCGAACAGCAACTGGGGGACGCTCTAACGGGTTTCGCATCGCACTTACGAATGCTGACGTTTGGCAGGATTTCGCCGGCTGAGCTGCTACGAGAGCTCGTACTAACAGTTCTCTAGAAAACTTCCAGGCAAGAGAAGCAAGGGAAATTGGGTTTCATGCCACAGAGCGAAGTCTTTTGATTAGTTCGTTTTTCATCTGATCGCTTGCTTGGATGTCTTTTCGGGCTTTTCTCCAGTCAGAGGAGCAGCGACCATAGCCGGCCTGTTCGCCAATATAATGATGAATCACTTCGTCGATTCTCCGCCTATTTGCATCATTGACTTCTATCCCAGCCTGTTTCAGGACTCCGTCAAACCACTTCCAGCAACCCATCCTGATCCACCAACCTATGAACGTGTGCCGCTTCATTTAAGCAATCCGACTTGTCTGCCTCGTCCAGATACCATTAACAACAATTGCCGCAGACACCGCGGCAAGGCTTTCATCCGCTCACATGCTAGGTGCGCACAAGCCAAGCTGACTACCGCAAGATGGCCGTAGCGTGGCCAAAATATGCAGAACCGAAGATTTCTGCTCCTCGCGCTTGGCATACGGCCGAGATGCTTCTCTATTTCTTGGACGAAGACAGGACCACATAGGTTCCTGTTAGCTTCCCATTTCTATGCTCTCTCTATCCTGATCTTGTCGCCGCCCTTCACCTTTTTGAAGACCTTTGGGTCACCGCTGACCTTTCCGAACACATTTACTGGGTCGGCGGGCCTGATCTCGCCTCTCCGGCTTATCGGTGTTGGCCCGAAGAAGATGCAGAAGCCGTGGCCGGGCGGCCAGTAGCCGAGATCTCCGACTTCAACAGTCTCTTGAGCATTCTCATTGGGTAAGATGACTGGGATTGAGAAGTATATCTCGTCACCCCAAGTGTTCGCTCGAGTCTCGAAAGGAAGAGCCTCCCAGATGGCCTTAGCAGTTCTTGCGTTTTTGTCCTCTAGAAGCTCCGCATCAACGGAACCAATCTTCTCGCTTATGATCTTGATCTTTTTCACCACAGTCAACAACCTCCCACTTGGAGACATATTATGTAGCCCATGACCTTATTTTGTTTTTGCTGATAGGCTTATCCAAATACGAGGCGTTCAGAGCTCAAGCATGGCACAATCTTCTCGGCAAAGAATAATCCGTCTCGACTATCTTCTGGAGATGTCTCAACGTCGTAATCCTAACAGCTGTTGAAAGCTTCTGGATCTAGGGGGCCCTCTGTTCTAGGGAGAGATCTTGGCTTAGATTCTTCAGAAAAAAACCTAGGGGGGGTATCTCTATTCGCAAGAATTTCTCTCAATAGAGATCTTGGTTTATGTTCTTCAGCAAAAACCTAGGGGTGTTCTGTATTTGTGAAGATTTCTCGCAATAGCATGCCTTAGATGTGTCAACTATAACAGTCCTCCTCAAGGAGAGTGTGCGCGCCGAAAAATGTTGTTCTTAGCAGATGTTTTCACCCCAAAAACGATACCCCCCTACATTTTTTTCACGTTTTTGCTCCCACAAAGAGGCCTATGATCGTGCCTTTCAAGCAGAACCCTTCCACTGTGCGCAGTGGGAAGAAAAGTTTGGGTTAGCAGCTGCTTCAACAAGCCTCTGCAAACTCCCCTTCCCCCCTGTTTTGACGTCGTCCTGGATCTGGGCCTTGTCCCGGCTTGTAACTATGATCTCTGTTACAATCGAGGGGCCCTCTTTCTAGAAAGAGACCGCTCAACGACATAATCCCAATGAGGGGGATTGAAAGTCGATGCGGATGGTTGCGTAGTGGGTTATCTGGAGGAGCATTCCCACCCACCTATCGACCAGAGTTCCTTCACCGGGATAGAGCGCTCTAGACTGGAGTTGAGGGTCTCAAGCCAGCAGAACATAGGGCAGGAAGGCCCAGCAAAACGATGAGAGACCCCTCCCTCTAAGCCACATACAGAGATCGCAGGCTGCTGTAGGCAAACTATTAAGCATTGATCCCAGTTTATTACCCTCTGTGAAAAAGGTCACAGTTGTCGGAGTAGGCAATCTGGGTTCTTGCATAGCTTACGAGGTAGCAAACAGAGGACTTGTGGACAAGCTCGTTTTGGTTGACATATGCCAAGAGTTGGCAGAGGGAAACGCCACTGACATCGCTCAAGCATTGGCCTTCCGGAACAACACAGAAGTCAAGGCAGGAGACTATAAGGATGCTGAAGGCTCACAGGTCATCGTTGTAACGGCAGGGAAACCTCGGTCACCAGACATGAAATCGAGGATGGAGCTTTTTGAAGCAAACAGGAGAATAATCGCCGCGGTTGCCTCGGAGATAAGGAAGAATATTGGACAAGAATCGGTCATCGTGACCTTGACCAACCCAGTCGATGTAATGAACTACCTAATGTGGAAGAACGTTGGTCTAGACAGGAGAAAGGTGCTCGGAAGCGCAGGAATGCTGGACTCAGCCAGATTGAGGACCGTGCTGGCTAGAATGCTTCGAACTCCTGTTCTTGATGTGAAGGCATACGTCTTAGGGGAGCACGGAGAGAGCCAAGTGCCTGTTTTCAGCCAAGTCAGTATAGAGGGGAGGAAGAGGGCCTTTAACCAAACCGAACGAAGAGAGATGGCAAAACGGCTGAGAGAGTCCGCGCTGGAGGTGATCTCCAAGAAAGGCGCTACGATCTACGCGCCAACAAGCAATACTGTGACCATGATCCAAGCAATACTGCATGATGAAAAGCGGCTTGCTGTCTGCTCGGTCGTTTTGGATGGGGAGTACGGTCTGAAGAACGTGAGCTTAGGCGTCCCTGTCATACTGGGAGAGAATGGCGTTGAGCAGGTTCTGGAATGGGAACTTGATGAAGAAGAGAAAGCGATATTCTACCAAGGAGCGGAGAATCTGAGGAAGACAATCGCGGATGTCTCTGCTATGTGAGTTGCCTAGATTCCCTCTGCTGTGTTCCAGAGATGCTGGAAGTAATCCTTCGCGAACTTCACTAGGCCGAGATGGTCCGACCATATGACCAACGAGGGCTTCTTTTCGCCTAAGATCAGTAGTGCCTCGCGACTGTCAGCTATTATGCCACCCCCGAACATGCTGTCTCTAGCTCTGATATCACATGTCTTGGAAAGGTTCCCCATAGCCGCGACGGAGTCTCTGGAAACCATGATGAGAACCCGTACGTTCGAGTTCAGAAGACCCTTAAGCAATGGGAGCACACCTCTAACGATGGCCTCGGTCAGCACGGGCACCGCAATCATGAGCTCGCTCTCCGCATTTTGGACCATGTCCTTCAGCTTGGCGATGGCATCGAACTCCCCACGCAATATCCACACGTCTGGTTTTTCTCTCACCTCCCTTTTCTCGTAGAGCGGCTGAAGCTCCTCTAGAACCGACTTCCGCCAAAGCTTCATCGTGTCCTCGAGCCGCAACCTTGTCGCCTCAAGAGCCTCAGCTGGCGGCTTCGGAAAGTAATGCTTGGGCCTGTCGGTACTGGTTTCGATCCAGCTCTTCTTCTCTAGAGAATTGAGTGTCTCGTATATCTTTGAGTAGGGGATGTCTGTGTTCTGGCTGATCTGACTTGCTGTCGTGACCCCGATTCTTAGGAGGTGCAGATACGCGCGGCTTTCGTACTCGGTCAGCCCGATCTCTCTCAACGCGGCTTTAGCTTTCTCGCTTACAGGCTCGGTCAATACTACCTTTCACCTTGTGAATCGTTTCGAAACTCTATTATACAGAGTCGCCTAGTCCAGATAAATGTTACAACCGTCAGTGGTGAAAAATGAAGGTAGTAAAGGAAACGAAGAGCCTTTGTCCCGACTGCCTGAAGGTTCTTGACGCCACAGTCTTTGAGGAGGACAATACGGTCTACATCAAAAAGGAGTGCGACGAACATGGCTTCTTTCAGGATGTTTACTGGTCTGACCGCGACCAATACGAGAGAGTCAAAGCCTTTGAATACATTGGCAACGGAGTTGAGAACCCGAGAACACAGACGAAGCTAGACTGCCCATACGACTGTGGGCTCTGTCCACAGCACAAGTCGCACACAGTCCTATCGATTATTGATGTCACGAACCGTTGTAACCTGAGATGCCCTGTCTGCTTTGCGACGGCGGGAACCACAGGTTACGTGTACGAGCCTTCAAAAGAACAGATCAAGGACATGTTCCTGAACCTCAGAAGCAACAAGCCGGTCGCAGCTGACGCGCTTCAGTTCTCGGGCGGCGAACCCACAATCCGAGATGACCTGCCTGAACTCGTGAAGATGGCCAAGGAGATGGGGTTCAAACACATCGAGGTTAATACAAACGGTCTTAGGCTGGCGGGAAGCGTTGACTACTGCCAAACTCTGAAGGATGCTGGGGTCAGCACTTTCTACCTGCAGTTCGACGGCGTGACTCCCGATGTCTACAGGTTCACGAGGGGGGCTGACCTAATCGATACCAAGAGGAAAGTTATTCAAAACTGCAGAGAGGCAGGCTTGAACAGCGTTGTCCTAGTATGCACCTTAGTCAGGGGAGTCAACGACCATCAGATAGGAGACATCATCAACTTCGCCATCCAGAACTTCGACGTAGTTCGATGTGTGAACTTTCAGCCCGTTTCACTCTGTGGCAGAATCCCCGAGCAAGAACGAAAGAGAATGCGCATAACGATACCAGACTTCATGAAGCTTGCGGAGCAACAGACTGAAGGGCAGGTCAAGGTCTCGGACTTCTATCCTGTCCCAACTGTTGTTCCAGTTTCGAGAGCTGTGGGAGCCATGAAGAGCAAGCGTTATCCGGAGTTCACCGCTCATCCTCACTGTGGCATGGCAACCTACATTTTCGTCGAGGACAACAAGATCATCCCGATCACTCAGTACGGCAATGTTGACAAGTTCATCAAGACAATGGAGAAATCCTACGAGGACTATGCAAAAGGGCACGCCGCAAGAGGGAGGATGCGCCTTATGGGTTCGCTTAGACACGTTAGGTTCGCCATGCTAAGGAGATATATTCTTCCTCTTTTGAAGACTGGAAGCTACAAGTCTCTGGGTGAACTCCACAGAAAGATGCTGATGGTTTCGGCGATGCATTTCATGGATCCCTACAACTTTGATCTTGAAAGGGTTCAACGCTGCTGCATTCATTATGCGGTTCCTGATGGTAGGATCATACCTTTCTGCACAATGAATTCGATACACAGACCTGATGTCGAGAAGAAGCTCGGCGTTCCGATCGAAGAATGGAGGAAGAAGCACAAGGTAGACGTAGGCGCGGTCGCCTAGAGAAATCTATAAATCTCAGTGCTGGTTCTTGAATGTGAGGTTCAAACATGGGCGGCGGCAAGAAAAAGCTAAGTATATCCCAGCTGGAAAAGGCGCAGACCAGAGAAGAAGCCAAGGGCAAGAGCGGCAAGCGTGGCAGCGCAACACCAAGCGCTCAGAAGAAGATGTTGGGTGTAGTTCCACTGGACGCAAGGGATAAGAGCGTTGCAAGGGAATTGCTTAAGATGAAAGTGCTGACGCCCTATACCGTGGCCTCCCGTTTCAACATTCGCCTTAGTGCCGCAAAAGATCTTCTTGAGGAACTGCATCACCAAGGAGTTATCACTTACGTGTCCGGTGGCAGAAACACAAGGATCTACAGAAACGTCGAACAGGCCTGAAATAGCAGAAGCCTTTCTGGTTCACTACTCGCACGATTGCAGCGTCAGCTAGCCTAGATCCGTTCAACCCTTATCTTGGTACCGCTCTTTACTTCGGCGAAGGCCTCGAGATTCTCCGTCACTCTGCCGATAGGGTTCACAGAACTGTACGGCCTGGTTTTGTCGTGGAATATGCAGAAGGCTTTTCCCATCGGCCAGTAAGCTATTGTTCCTTTCTCAACCTCGTTCTTTGCCTTTTCTTCTCCCATGTTGAGTGGTGCCTCGAAGTAGACTTCGCCGTGCCACAGGGCGGCCCTTCCTTCTATTGGCAGTCTCTTCGTCAAGGTATCTACTGTCCTAGGTGCGAGAAACCGGATTAGCTCCCCTCTTGCTTCGCCCAGCCCGTCTATTGTCATTTTTATGGCGATGCGGGACACGTCACGGCTTGTCGTCATGAGCCTCTAACCATGTATCTGCGGAAAGTCTTAATAAAAAGTTCTGTGCAGTCAAGCATGATGAAAAATGTTCGGCACTGAAGGCATAGGTGCAAGGACCAAAGACTTGGAAAAGCAAAGAGACAAGCTTGTCGAAGATTTGAAGAAACTCGAGGAACGCCTAAAAAAGGGCGAGTTTGACGAGAACACGTACAAGGAGAAGAGGCGCGAGATTGAAAGGGAGATTGTCGAAGTAATGGACAGACTTGCCCAGATGCGTTTCATCTCTGGCCAAGCTTAGGCAGTTTCCCGTTCTTTGCTAAGAACAGTCTCGGCTTGGCTGAGCAGCCGAGCGAGATTATTGTTCTCCCCAACTATGCCAGAGCCTCTGAAAAAAGGATGAAAAGGTTAAAATAAAGATGGACTCTATTGCAGATGTTGCGGAAAGGAGACGCTCCGGTAGTATAGTCCGGCCAAGTATTCCGGCCTTTCGACAGAGAAACTGGAAGAAAGCCGGAAACCCGGGTTCAAATCCCGGCCGGAGCACCATGCATCTCCGTCCTGATGGCAAGTTCTGAACAGCCAGCCCTCGTATCCTTCTTGAGCAATAGAACAAGTCTTTTAAGAGGGGGAGGCGGCAGTACCGTGGGGATCAGATCATGGCCAGGAGAGTGCAGAGCAGAGTAGGCTTGACCGTTCTTGGCAAGAGAATTGATGTCGAAGCCATCTTTGATACGGGTGCCACTAGGAGTTTTGTGAGCTCCCAGCTAGCTGAGAAGTTGGGCTACGTGAGGTATGATAGACCTAGGGACGTCCTGCTGGCAACTGAGGATAAAAAGGCATTGATGACGGGTGAACTGATAGCAAGAGTGACAATCCTCGGATATGAGCTCCCACTTAGCCATGTGTTCGGCGTCATAGAAGCCCTTAATCACGACACAATAATAGGAATGGACATGATGGAACCCTACGAAATACTAGTAGACGCTAAGGAAGGCAAAGTTTCCTTTAGGAAGTTCCCACCAACGATAGAGATAATATGATGCCGAAGCACTAAATGTAGTTCATTTTCCCAAAGCAATGAGAGTCTTTTTTGACCAGAGGCTTCGACAGTATAGTCCGACCGAATATGCCGGTCTCTCATTGCCCCTGTTGGGCAGAAGAAAGCCACGGACTAGGATACAAATCCCACCCTCGCCCATCTGCAAAAAAACTTGATTCCATAATTCCCCCCGTAGTCGTAGCGAGAGAAATGCTAGATACGCTACTTTTCACACTATCACGAAATAATGCTTACACTTGCCTGCGATGCCCGAAGATTGTTTCCAAAGCCTTTCGAGCGTTAACTACACCCAATGAAAAGAAGAAGGAAAGCCATGGGATCGGTTGACGAGAACCAGAGGAGCTATAGGTGAAGTTGCTGCGGCGGTTGTTTTCTCCACTCCGGCAGTTGCCCCCGATAGGGAGCGAGGAGGGAGGGATTGCTGGAACACAGTTGTCATAGAGCAAGAAGGGGAAAGAATTGTCTTGTTGTAGAAGTCAAGACAAACAAAGTACGCTCATCAAAGAGGAATAAGAAAGAACTCGAACTCGCCTAAAAGGTATGGTTTCAAAGATAGTTGTAAGACCTTAGACCTAAGGTAACATTGACTGCTGATTACAGGGATGTCACTATGGAAATACTGTAGTTGCTTAACTCAAGTCTTCGAAGACCTTCAACAACTGCTATTCTCACTTTACCTCGCTTAGTTTTCGGAAAGGTAGGGGTGTGACTGTAATGCCACAGTCACAAAGGTTTTTATAGTTTTTCCATAAATTCTGGCATACAGAAGGTATTAGAAAATGTCTAAATCTAAGATAAGAAATTCTTCGAATACAAGTGGAGTTCATTCGTTTCGGACCATTGTAATCACAGCTCTCTTAGTGACTTCTTTGTTTGCTTCTTCACTAGCTTCTCTGATTGTAAACGTGAGCTATGCTCAGACGTTACAAGTGCCACACTATTTCGGTCCTTACCCCAACTACGCCACCAGCCAGCTCCCAACAGTAACTTATGATGGACTTGGCAACATTGTCAGTGTTACAGGAGGAATCAGGAAATTCATAGACTCCCTACCACTGCTTGGACCCACGGGCGCAAACACGCCCCTCGGACAATACATACCAATTGCTGTCAAAGACACAACAACGTATCTCGGGTCTGACTACTACGAAATCGCAGTAGTCGAATATTATCAACAGATGCATTCGGATTTGGCTCCCACCAGATTGAGAGGTTACGTTCAGTTGTGGACGTCAACTCTCCCGGGTACAGGGGTTCCACTGACGAATCTTAACGGAACTAACGCTACCCCAATTCTGATGCCCAACGGTGTTCAAGCAGTTGGCGTGGACATTCCCCGCTACCTCGGACCTTTCATCATGGCCGAAAAAGACCGCCCAGTGCGCGTCAAATTCTACAACTTATTACCTAAAGGCGCCGGAGGCGACCTCTTCATACCCGTCGACACCACCGTCATGGGATCAGGAATGGGTCCAATAGATATGCCCGGAATGCCTGGAATGAAAGAAAGCTATACGCAAAACAGAGCAACCCTGCACCTTCACGGCGGCCGCACACCATGGATCAGCGATGGCACTGCTCATCAATGGATAACACCTGCTGGAGAAGACACAGTGTACCCCAAAGGAGTCAGTGTCTACAATGTTCCAGACATGCCTGACCCTGGCCCTGGAGCGATGACTTTCTTCTACACCAATCAGCAGAGCGCAAGGCTGATGTTCTACCACGACCACTCTTACGGGATCACCAGACTCAACGTATACGCCGGTGAAGCTGCAGGCTATCTTCTAACGGACAATATCGAAAAGGCTCTGATTGCAGATCTACTCATCCCAGCTGACCAGATTCCCTTGATAATACAAGACAAGACCTTTGTGCCAGACAACACAGTGCCAATAACTAACATGTGGGGAACCTTCTCGTCACAGCTTGCATTCCAGGATCCCACATGGGATACTACCATGTGGGGTGGACCTGGAAGTCTTTGGTATCCGCACGTTTACATGACGATGCAGAACCCAGGCGACCCGTCGGGAATGAACACCTTCGGACGATGGCAGTATGGTCCATGGTTCTGGCCTCCAACAGTAGTAGAGCAAGGACCGATACCGAACCCATACTACCCAGGCGGACCGTTGTACAGCCCAACTTATCCATACAATCACTTGGAGCCGGCGATGATACCGGGAACACCCAACATCTCAATGCCAGGAGAAGCCTTCATGGACACCCCAGTCATCAACGGCATCGCCTATCCATACCTAGAAGTGGAACCAAAAGCCTACAGATTCCGCATCCTAAACGCCGCTGACGACCGATTCTTCAACCTGCAGATATATGTTGCTGACAGCTCCGTCACCACCTTTGATGGAAGAACCAACACTGAAGTCAAAATGGTGCCCGCAGTCCTGACGCCAGGCTTTCCGGAGGGCTGGCCGACAGACGGAAGGGAAGGCGGCGTACCTGATCCAGCAACAGCTGGTCCGTCATTCATCCAAATCGGAAATGAAGGCGGCTTCCTACCAGCGCCAGTGGTGCTTCCAATGCAGCCTGTCGATTGGAACATGGATCAAGGAACCTTTGATTTCGGTCTGGTCAACAAATACACGCTTCTACTGGGAACTGCCGAACGTGCTGACGTAATCGTTGACTTCTCCGCATTTGCAGGCAAAACCCTCATCCTCTACAATGACTGTCCAGCACCAGTTCCAGCTTCCGATCCACGCCAAGACTACTACACAGGAAAACCAGATCAGACAGATAGCGGCGGCTCCCCCACAACCATAGCTGGCTACGGGTCTAACACTCGAACAATAATGCAGATTCGAGTCGCTAACACACCTCCAGCAGCTCCATTTGATTTAGTAGCATTAGAGCAAGCTTTCGCCGCGGGCGTCTTCGCCCAATCACAAAACCCGATCATAGTCCCGCAAGCTGCCTACGGTTCAGCCTATGGCACAACTTTCCCCGACGTCTACTCGAACATATTTGACAACTCGCTGACATTCACGCCAATAGACTCGACAACGTCAGTGACCATTCCGTTCCAAGCAAAGGCTATCCAGGACGAGATGGGCGAAGCCTTCGACCATGTATACGGACGAATGGCCGTCCAGTTCGGACTCGAGTTGCCAAAGACACGAGCCCTGATGCAGACCACGCTGCTCTACAATTTTGGAGATCCACCCACCGAGATTGTCAAGACTTCAGTCGCTGGCACTCAAATCGGAACGCTAGGCGACGGAACACAAATCTGGAAGATAACACACAACGGCGTCGACGTCCACACCGTACACTGGCACATGTTTGAAGTGCAGCTGATCAACCGAGTAGCATGGGACAACAACATAAGAATTCCTGACCCCAACGAGCTTGGCTGGAAAGAAACACTCAGAGTAAACCCACTTCAAGACACTATCGTGGCTCTGAGACCAATCGTTCCAGTCGTACCCTTCGACCTTCCAAACAGCGTTCGCCCGATTGACCCAACAATGCCTCTTGGCGCCACATTGAAGACGCAGAACATCTTCGACATCACAGGAGAACCGATAACCCTAACCAACCACTTAGTCAACTTCGGCTGGGAATACGCGTGGCACTGCCACATCTTAGCACATGAAGAGATGGACATGATGCGCCCGATAATAGTTGCAGTCCCGCCCAGAGCGCCAACCAATTTGGCCGTCAGTGTGCAAGGAAGAAGAGCAACTTTGACTTGGACGGACAATTCCTTGAGCGAAACCAGTTTCACTATTGAGAGAGCAGAAAACACTGCCTTCACTATAGGATTAACGACCTTCACGGTAGGAGCGAACGTGCAAACATACACCGACAATAGCATCAAGAACAAACAGCTCTACTATTACAGGGTCAAAGCTACCAACCTCGTCGGTGACACGACAAAATACTCTCCTCCAGCAGTCGGCTTCCAAACAATGTCAGTTGACTCAGAACCCAGCAATGTGGCAATTATTGATGCAATCCCTGCGGCTCCTTCGAATCTTCAAGCAACTTCGCTAGTAGGCAGTGGCGTTGTGCAATTAGCATGGAACGACAATTCCGAAAATGAACAAGGCTTCCTGCTCCAAAGAGCGACCAACAAAGGTTTCAGCCAAAACTTGGTAACCATCACGCTAGGATCGAACACACACACGTATGTTGACACAACGGTTACACTAAACACGCGCTACTACTACAGGGTGCAAGCCTTCAATGCACTAGGAAACTCTGCATATTCCAACACTGCCAGCGTTATGCCGATCTAAGCCAAAATAAGTCTCCCTTTTAAAGGGAGCGACCCCCATTTTTTATTACACCTAAGACAGAATATTGATGCTGACTCTTCAATAGGGCATAGACCAACAAAATGCTTGTTTCATCGCTAATTCTTTAAGGAAGTTAAAGTTTTAGGAGTTTTGAATTCGACGCCAAGTTGGTAATTGTTTGAGCACTTAGGGCACTTGGAAGGAAACCCCTTTGGATCACTCAAAGATACTGGTGATATGCTGTTTGTGATTTTTGTCGCTGTAGTTGTACAGTCACAAAGCTTTATTAAATTCAGGGGTCTTGGGTTACTATTGCCCCTGTTGTGAGGGGAGGAAATGAAAAAAGGGCGACTTTCCTGGGATTGGATTACTGTTGTCAGCCCAAGACGTTACTGACATGATAATGTTTCACTGTCACATAGTTGCACATGAGGATCTAGGTGTAATGGGTACGGGGCATATGGTGCTGGCACCCACGTCAACGTAGCAACGGGAGCGCGAAGATGGAAAGAAAACTTCTGTCAGAGCCTGGGCCCCTTCTTGTAGCGGCTGCATTGCTTGTTCTTGTGATAGTCGGAGACTTGGCTCCAAGGGTCGCATTCGCTGCAGCCCCATTTACTGTTGCATTCGATTTTGATACAGGTTTGCCCACTCTATCCGAAGGCCAGAATATACCTTTCAATCAGACCTCAGGCGAGATCACCGCACTTTTTAGCTCGCCTTACGGCCCAGCTGCTTTTTCGGTCCAGAGTTATAGTACTACATTCTTTAAGCTTTCGCAGTTTTCAGGCAAGTATTTGTATGATAACAAACCTCTCAGAGATCCCATGGATATTGAGTTTAGCCAGTCCCTAACCAGTATCAGCTTGGCTTTTGCGACTATTGAGTACCATGGGGGTCCTGGCATAGAACCCACCAATATCACATTAACTGCTTACTTGGGTTCGATTGGAACTACGCCTATCGGATCGGCTATTGCGCGGGGGACCTGGCCAAGCGGCGACTCGTATCCCCAAGGTACGCTACGATTTGATTCACATGGCCAGCCGTTCAATTTGGTAAGGATCGAAATGCCATATCAAGGCCCTAAGGCAGCAGTAGATTTCTTAGTGGACAATGTCATAGTCACCACGGCAGGCCCGATAGAAGACACCACGGCTCCTGTGACCATCATTACCCTAAGCGGAGTCGTCGGAGACCAAGGCTGGCACACATCGGATGCGACGGTGACCCTGTCAGCAGCTGACGACTTGTCTGGCGTTGCCAAGACAGAATACAGTTTTGATAATGTCAGTTGGGCAACCTACGCAACTTCTTTCAATGTCACGAATGAGGGAACCACGATTGTTTACTATAGGTCAACTGACACGGCTGGTAATGATGAAGCGGTCAAAACGCGAACGATACAAGTTGATAAGACAGTTCCTACAGGTTCAATAGTGATAAACGGCGATAACGCTTCAACAATCTCAGCTTCGGTCACGTTGACTCTCACCTTTAATGATGCATTGTCAGGCGTTTCCCAAGTTAGATACTCCAACGATGGTGTTTTTGACACTGAGCTGTGGGAGACTCCATCATTAGCCAAAACGTGGACTCTTACAGCTGGAAATGGCAAAAAAACGGTCTACTTCCAAATCAAAGACAACGCAGGTCTCATCTCACCAACATATCAAGACAGCATCACATTAGAAACAACCTCGCTCATAGTGGACGGGTCTCCGTCCGGTCAGGCATTTCCATTATGGACAACATTGACTATCATGACCATAGCGATTGGAGTGACCGTAATATTGTTCCTAAGAAAACGAAAATATCCACAGTTTCCAAGCTAAAGCTCGAAAAACTGTGAACCTATATCGGGGCATCAAGTCTGAGGTTCGAATCTGGGCTATTTAAAAATCTCGTGCAAGATTCGTCCTTCTGCGTTTCTTGGTCCCGGGATGTTCATGGCGCTGGCGATTGTTGGGGCGATGTCGACAAGATGGATCGGCCTTTTCAGTCTTTCTCCTTTCTTTACGCCTGGACCTTTGAATATTGCTGCGGCTCGCATTGATCCGTGCTTTCCTCGGCTAGTGTTGAAGTTGCCGTGGTGTCCTCCGTGGTACCAAGCCTTTGCAAAGTAGACGATGTCGCCGACCCTGTCACCCCAGAAACCGAATATCTCAGCGTCCTCTTTTTTCATCACAACGTGCGTGAACCTGTCAGACGGGTTTAGGGGGGAGTTTGCTGTTTCTAATAGCCTGATCACTTCGTTTCTTAGATCTTCGTATTCGCTTGGATCAACGATGCCATTCGGCTGCCTTCCCTTAAGGTTTATCCAGACAAAGTTGCCAGATTCATAGGCTTTCGTTCTGCTCCAATCTACGACTGTTATTCTTCTCTTTCCATCTGCCGCGGACTCATCGTATTCGTCGCCTAGCTCAATCTCCTTATAGTAGAGAAGCCCGTTTGCTGCTAGGAGGCGATTCACGTTCACGCTGCCCGCTGTGTTGTGCTCAATATAGCCATGGTCGGAAACCACCACTACAAAAGTCTCATCATCTGTCTGCTTCAGTATCTCACCTACATACTCGTCAGAAAGTACGTAGGCTTCACGGATCATCGTGTCTGCAACCTTGCTGAGAGGATCCTCCGGGCGGATAAACCCGTAATACGCATGGTCAATAAGATCTATTGCGTGAAACTGCGTAGCTAGGAAGTCCCACTCGTATCCAGTCATGAGATAGTTTGCTGCTTTCCCGAGCCAGTCTTTCTGGCAGCGAAAGTCATCGATCAGATATTCCATTTCTTCCCTGTTCCCGCGTCCCGGGCCACCTAACCAGTGGCCCACGACCCATGTGGTTCCTGCAATGCAGTGGTATGGACCGATCTCCTCCGTTAACTCCTTCGCCAATGAGATTGGGAAAGTCCACCCTGAGGTTGGCCAGATTTGACTTCTGTATAGCCTAAATCTGGTCGCGTCCGGCGAAAGCGCGTAGAGCTTGAATCTAAATACTCCTTCTTTCTCTCCGCTTGATGTCCGGAACACTTCAGCTATCCAAGGACTGAACTGGCCGACAGAGAGTTCTGCCCAACTCTCCTTCGGGTTTTTCTGGGGCGATATGATAACGGTGTCGTAACCCTTCTGATGCCTGTCAACTAGCAAGGCAAACACTGTCTTCGACGAACCTGTCAAGGGCCTCAAGACAAGCTCCGTCTCAAGCGGCTTTGAGAAGCTCTTGGGCAATTCGCGCCAACCGCTTGCAGGGCTGAGCTTCACTTGAAAAGACATGAAACACGATCTTCCGAGGGCTCTGGTTGCCCCGAAGATGTATGGTACCTCATTCTTCTGCTCTGTGTACACGGTCTTCGGCGAGATATAATGTATGGAAGTATCGGGATCTCCATAACCTTCAACTTGAACACTTTTCTTTATGGTTGGGGGCCAAGATGTTGTGTACTTCAGAAGTATCACTCTTCCGCCTGCCCCTTCAACTGCATCCCAAATGTGCTCTGCCAAGCAGTGTTTTGAGGAGAATCCGCTCTCGTACTTATCCAATTGGCCCATTGGGTTTACCATTGCCATAGAGACGACGCCATGGGTACCAGGATAGGCCCCTGTGGATATAGTGTTCCAGTTCACAGATGTGGCTGGCGGCAGGGCGCAGAAGGCTTCTGTCGTAGTTCCTTCTTCCATTAGGCTGGTAATATACGGCAGGAAGCCTTCCTTGGAATATCTGTCCATTAATCCAAGCGTAGCTGCATCAAGGCCGATCAAGACTGCTTTCTTCATGATCCTCATCCCAGATTGCGTCCATACCCGCTTTCATTGAACTTCCACCAAGATGCCCGCTACTGATTTTCAGCATTCTTATAAGGTTTGTGTTGGTGTCAAGTCGATGTTTTCTAGAAGCGGAACATAGGCCTTCTAGGAACGGAGAAACCTTGTTTCTGACCTACAAACTCCATCGGCCGTACATCCTTGTCGACGGGCACTTGACAACTAGGATGTGGATAGAGTAGTCAACATTCATTTGTGACAATGGCCAATTCATGCCAAACGCTTTTGCTTCAGCTACACCCTGAAGTGACCACATACCTCTTCCCCAAATACTCGCGTGCGTAGCTTTCCGGCAATTTGACTTAAGAGATCGCGAAAGGCCCGATATGTCTTGCGTTCGTCACGCATCAGGACCACTATCTTACGTCACTAACGCCGTAATGGGTCTCAACCGTGATATCGCTTGGCTCAGAGTGGGTAGCTCGGCAGATTCTGTTGGACAAAACCTGTTGGCATTTCCTACACGCCCAAGCTTGTGGAATTGAAAATGGGTAGAGCAGCGACCGATCCTAAGGACAACCACAAGGAGCCAAGCGGAGAAAGCAGTCCCGAACGCATGGTCTCGTCAAAGACAATACATCAGGAAAAGCAGAAGACACAACTCAGAAGGCTTGCCCTACCTGTGGTCACTGGTGGGTATGGATTCCTCAGCAGGTGGAGAAGGGCGAGACCCTGTGCCCAGTCTGCTGTTGGGGCCTATTCTATGTACCCAAGAGCGCGTAACCGAGATTTCACTAGTTCCCGGTCTTCTTGGGTGAATCCTGGTTCGGCGCGGCTGATTTCCACTCTCAATAGGAACTCGTTGAGTTTCCGTCGCCATTCACGCACAAAGTCTGGCATGAGAATCGTAGCTTGTTGGATTACGTTGTCCTTTTCTTGGGGGTCATTGGTCAAGTTATAGAACTCCTCGAAGCCTTTGGACAGGCTGAATTCTTCGGTCTGGTAGTAGATGTTGAGGTGTATCTTGGCATCGTAGTCTTCGTAGATCTTCCTCCAAAAGGCCATGTATCCGTTGTCGAAAAGAGAAGAATAGCGGGGGGCGTTTTCCGACAAATCCTTGAGGAAGAAAATGTTGTCGTCAACTGAGAATCGGTACATTTTGTCGGAACCTTTAACCCAGAATACTCTCGCCGAATCTGATGATTCTGAGCTTGCAGTCTTGGCAAGCGCTTGGATTGTGGTCTCCCTATCCTCAAGGAGCACCTTGCAGCTAAACCTGTCCTTCGACGTTTCAGCTGGTTTTCCGTTGACCGTGACTCGAGCTCCTTTCGGACAAGTGCCCTCAACCACGATTTCTATTCCGTTCTTCACTGGCTTGCCGTGAGAGCTGTTCAGAATGGTTCCATTGATCGGATCGGTTATCTTAATACCCATGATTCAAAGTATTAGGTAGCCTTTGGCTCTTAAGAATTTCCGCAGAAGTACTGAAACTATTGGTGACGTTTATTTTGCCACAAACTGCTGGGCAAGACAGTCGTAACATAGGTTCACAAGAAGTACCATAAGACTTCGTCCTGTACGTGACTGTGGAGGTCCGCCTAGCCTGGGACAGGCAGGAACGTACTGACGTGCTGGGTGCCGACTAATCTTTCACGCTATGAAGGCGCCTTATACACATAGGCCAGCACAGACTGACCGGACCGCGCCACGTACACGAGGTCCCAGTTGTCCTTAACCTGTGACGGAATGCCCCACCTTTGTGTGTGGATGCTCGGGAGGACGGCGTACTTTGCGTCTCCTAGTCCATCTAGGGCTATGAGATTGAACCCGGACTCGTTCTTTCTGAGCAGTTCTATCCTTAGAAGCCCTACATTGTAGGCAACCGCAACTTTGGCGTCTTTCGCTACATGGCTAATCAAGTAGTCGGCTACATCTTCAAAGCCAGTGTCAATCATGAGTACAGCTTTGTCGGCTTGGACAATCAGTTCGCTGGCGTACCCACACGGTGAAATGTTGTGCATCACTAGCCCCGCTAAGGATTCAACGACCACTAGGGCAACTAGCGCGTAAAGCACTGCTTGCGCTTTGTTGAGCTTATCGTTGGAGTTTTTGGTCTTCTCCAACAGGTCGACTATGAGCAACGAAGCAGACAGTAGCATCGCTGGACCCAGAAAGACCAAGTAGTGATCTCCGATGATCATGCGGAAAGCCGACATTGTCAGGACGCCGCCGACAAGCCATGAAAACACATTCAAGTGACCGCGCTGAACAGGTTTTCTTCTGGCAAGTTTGACAAGCACATCCAGCACGAAAAGAACGGACAAGAAGAATATGAGGAGAGGAGTCTTTACGAAGAGCACGTAAATCGGCACCCAAGGGGGAACGTGGGTGTAGACCTGCCCCGCGTAGAATGTTGTATGACCGCCGGTTACGTGACCCAAGTGATAACCGAGAACCCACGCAGCCCTTGTCAAGGTGTCTTTCCACAGCCAAGGCCAGGTCGCAAAGAAGACGAAACCAGCGATTACGGGTGCCAACAAGGTCTGTTTCAGAGCTTGCCTTGGTTCTCGAGAGCTCTTCTCGCTTTGCGTTCCTCGGGAAAACATCTGAGTTGTTAGAAGGTAAAGGACTATGCCCGGGATTGCTGCCACAGCTGTTCCCTTCGACCCGATCGCCAGTCCCAGGAATGTGCCGACAAGCACGTAGTATCTGTTGTGTGCTTCAGCGTTTGACAGGAAGATGTAAGTTAGGGTGACAAGCAGGGCGGCGAATATGTCTAGGATCGCGAGTGTCGAGTAGTAGACCAGCCAGGGAGAAAGTGCTGCAATCAGAGCCGCGAGGAAGGAAGGTTTCTCGCCATAGTGCTTCCGCCCAAATACATAGATGGCGACGCACAGCAGAGTGCCAGCGGTTGCCGGCGCTATGCGGGCAGCAAAGTAAACGTTATGCGTGTTTTCTTTGCCTAGGAGAGGGATGAAAAGGTTTGAACTGAGCCCTATCCAAAGCTTGGCTATTGGTGGGTGTTCAGCGTTTTGCTTCCACACCTCTGTTCTGAAGTCTAGCGTCAGGAAGCTTTGGACGTAGCTTCGTCCAGTGCTAACATATAAGGGTTCATCTGTCATTATGCTTGTTTCATTGATCAGAAAGAGTCGAGGCAAGGCTGCCAGTAGGAGTATGAAGACAAGTTTGGGGAGTACGGTCTTGATGTCCTCAAGGGCGAATAGGCTGCGAGAAGACCGTGAACCCGATGTTCCCAACGTTTTCCAGAACCCGACCGGATAATACTCATGTCGTTTCAAACCTTGTCTCCTCCACGTAGATGAATGTGAGCCTCTGGGTAGTTCTATGAGTTTCAGTCTTGACAATTCCGAAGATCTAACAAAGTCGGTGGAAGACCATTCTGCCAGACATGACTTACATTGAACGTGACCCTTAAGAACGCTTGTAACCTCGTAACCCAAACTGGAACCGCAGATCGGGCACCTAGGAAACCTCTTCCTCATCAGATCTCTGATCTGTCCCTCGGTTACCATGTTCCTCCATGCCTTATTCCCTCCAGAGAAGATTTAACGTTTGCTTCAATCTCTCCGGCGTGTCAACATGGCTCGCGGTTCTTAGTGTCGAGGTAGCGGAATCTTGACTGATTTGCCTTGAGAACCAACTGACTGTTTGCTACGAATCCCTCCCGCATTTTTGTTCTGCTTCACGCGCCGTTTCCAAAAGAGCGTTAAGAATATAAGGCGAATTGTTTGAAAGATGGTCTGCGGGAGGCGGACTATTGACAGTCAACAGGTTTGAATGCGTTTTGTCTACATTGCTCCATGAAGATGCCCCCGTTACGCCTCAATCGATTGGCTTCACCAATGAGATGTCGAGAGCAAAGTTCACCCCGTCCATAAAGAAGGGCTTAGCTGAAGTTGAGAGAGAAGTGAGTAGAGCAACATATGAAATGACCATGGAAGGCTCTGGCGAATTGGGCAGAGCCATCAAGGTGGCTGAATTCTTGGATAACTTCTCCGTCGGCGTGGGAGGAGGAGGGTTCAAGATACAAAGGGTGGTTGAAACTGGGCCGCAGTGGAACCTCGTGGAATGGGAGACTGGCGCCAAGTGGCGCGTAGGCACTGCGAACATAGTTTGGGCTCGGAAATACGTAGAGTTCCCCGTGGAATCCGAGGACGATTTGGATGAACTTGATCTGCCTGACCCGGACGATCCTTCTAGATATGAGGGGGTTGAGAAGTCGGTTAGGTATGCGGTTGATGAAGGGTTCTTTCCAGCAGGGGGCATAAACGGTTTCTTCTCAGGCGTGTGGTACTTTCTTAGGGGACCTTTGGAGGTTTCTCTCAAGGACATGTATATGAGAAAGGACTTCTACAAGAAGCTGATAGCCAAGATGGCTCAGTTCAACCTTAAAGCTGAGAAGAACTTGCTTGAGAGGGGAGTCATGATTGTAGGTTGGCCTGATGACCTAGGCTATAGGGGAGGGACCTTCATGAACCCAAGACTCTACGAGGAACTCATATACCCTTGGCATGTCAAGGCTATAGACTTAGCCCACAAGTACGGAGCTTTCATCAACATGCACAGCCACGGAAACATAAGCACTCTTGTGCCGCTGTTTGTCAAGGCTGGGTTGGACGTACTCAACCCTATAGGTCCGACAGACAATATGGATCTAGAGGCATTGAAAGAGAAGTACGGGGAAAAGATGTGCTTGCATGGAGGCCTGAGCAAGAACATCGGGTTCATGAGCAGCGAAGAGATGAGAGACCATCTGCTCGACAGGCTTCGCGTCGGCACCCCAGGGGGAGGGTTCATCCTTTCCTCAGAGGGTGACATACCTGTCGAGATGAGCGTTGAAAACTTTGAAGAGTTTCTTAAGTTGAGCAAGAAGTGCAGAAGAAATCAGCCAAAGGTATAGTGGAGTGGGGTCCACAGTCTTCAAAGGAAAAGCGCGTAGAAGGAGTATTCAGCTCGCAGTGCTGCTGACAATATATCGGGGCAAAGGTAAGAAGTGCTTGGAGGCTTCTTGTCTGTGAAGAAGGGGCTAACAAGGAAAGCAGCTACTGCCTTCTCTTGGATCTTCATTCTCCCAACGATCTCTTCAACTTTCTGGTTGCCGATGTGGATTGCTTTGGCCCTCGTCTTCCCGACGATATTCAACTACTTTCCTGAAACACCAAACCCGATAAGCGTACCGGCGATACCTCAATGGTTCTTCAGAATCCTCTACGTCAGTTGGATTCCACTAACTTTGATGCCTGGCACTGAGTGGGTTACAGAATTTCTGTATCTCCCGGAGGTCTGGACGAACAACTTGGCATGCTTATTCCTGGAACTGATCAGGCCTTGGCTTTTGCTAGGGGGTCTCCTCTTGTTTTTGGCTAGTCTCATCCAGCTTCTCTGGCATAGACATAGAGCTGGGGGTTTGGTGACTAAAGGCTTTTACTCTGTTGTTAGGCACCCGCAATACCTTGGGATATTTATCTGGATTTTTGGCCATCTTCTCTACAGTCTACCGTTCCACCTGCGGCCTGCAGATGTCTGGGCATGGGCCACCTTGGTTTTCGCATACATAGCTTTGGCCAGAAGCGAGGAAAAAAGTCTCGAAAAGAGGTTCGGCCAGAAGTTCGAGGAATATCGGAGAGAAGTTCCTTTCCTCGTGCCGTTCGTGCCGTCCGTTGTGTCAGAGAGACTTAGGCCGTTTTTCGCTCTAGAGGAACGGAGTAGATCCCTGATCCTAGCATTGGTTTATATTATGGTTGCTATCTCAATACTCGGGCTCACCTACGGTCGGACGTACTTGTACTGGCAGAAGGAGTTCTAGGTAAGACGTAGATCTTAGGGAAATATCTAAGGAGTTTCAGTTAGCCCTACGCTTAATGGCTCGTATTATAGGGGGATCGTGTGAAACTAATGGGTTCCTCTACGGTGTGTAGTTGATGGTAAGCTTCTGCTCGAAATCCCCTTGGTCCGTTTTTATTGTGAACGTAAGTTCGTTCGCGCCAGTCTTAGCTTGGCCCTTGCCCAGGCCAACATCAGCCTGACCCGATTGACCTGATGTCAAAGTCAGAGTCTGAATCTGCGAACCCTCAATATCCGTGCCCTTCACAGTAATGTTTGTGATCTTGGTGGTTACGGTTCCGGCGTTTCTGAGGGTCACCCTGATCAGGTTGTTCCCTACAAAACCTCCGGTGTCGATTACTATGCTCCTTACCTCTTGCGGAGGTGGTTGCTGTCCCCCGCCCCCTGTCGGGCCTCCTCCTGAAGTTAAGGCTAGAACAGCAATTGCTGCTCCTATGACGGCCAGTGTGACTATTGCCACTATTATGTTCTTGCTTAGGACTCTGCTCAACTTACCCTCGGATGTAGATATTGCTTGAATTGAGATATAAATTTTTCCTAGATGACTTATAGTCGAGTGATTTCGCGGGTTTGGGTCAAACGTTTCTGAAAGAGAAGCAATGCTCTAGGCTGGGTAGTTCCGCAGAAAAAGGGGGGGTGTAGTTGTTGGGGTTTTAGACTATAGTTTTGCTGTCACTCTGAACTGCGTTATCACACCGAGTATTATTGCGAATCCCACTGCGGCCGCCATTCCGGTTGCGAACGGCATAGCCTTCCTCTCGTATAGCTCTACGCCGCCGATTCTGAGTACGATGCGCTTGGCTACGTATGCCACTATTGACGGCATGAGCGCGAGGATGGGAACCCATCCCATGCCCATCGCCACTCCTGCAGCGTTCAATGGGAACCACGGGAATCTCCCCTGGAAGAAGTATATCAATGAGACCACTACTGCGCCTACTGCGAACAGGATCCACTGGTTTGGCGTGGGTAGCTTGCCGAGTCCTTCGCGCCAATAGTCTCCCACTTCGGTAATGGCGGCATAGGTCGGGGCTCTCTGATGGTAGTTGTTTGGTGCGCCTGTGAAGTTGAAGGCACCAAAGTTCACGGCGCCGAACATGCACCAGAACTGCAGAAGCGAGAATAGTCCAACTATGACGCTGACCACGACTGCCAACATTGTTGCGCCGAAGATGTACTTGGCGTGGATCCCTTGTAGCGCACCCATCCTATAGGATTCCAGTAGCGTCGCCATGGGAGCTGCTCTCATATAGGTGGTAAACCATGGGATGTCTGTTTTCAAGACTGTGAACCTAGTCTGGAGATCTCTGATGTAGAAGGGCGAGTTAGGATCGGCTACCCACCACTCTCTCATAGTTGTGTCCCAGTTGTGCGCCCACATGTTCTCGTTTACCCCACACACCCCTAGTCCGTATTCAGCTGCAGTCCTAGCTACCCCCATAAAGTAGAGTCCCATCAATACCGTCCATATTATGCCAAAGAGGATAGGGAGCGTTCCCATACTTGACTGCCACCACAGAGCCACATCGATCAACAGCAGCCCCACAAAGGCTAGCAGCATAAGCCTATAGTTCATGGGTTCTCTCTGCTCGACTTCTGGACGTGCCTTACCCACAAATCCCTTGAGTGTGTTAACTAGTTCCCCTCTGAAAGCTATGAGGACAGGGTAGAACATCAAGCCAAAGCCAGCTCCAAACCCAACCCAGGCGGCTGCACCCCATGTTCTAACCCAAGACCTCATCAATGGTCCTGTCGCGTCACGCCAAATCCCAGTGATCATGCCATGCCCTGCGCCAGTTGCCCCTGCGGCTTGAGCTTCCCATAGACCCATATACGCCATCGCCGGCCACCATATCCAGTAGACGCCGACGCAAGCGACTATATAGCTGAAGAGCGTTTTAGCTGGTACAAGAAACGCTGCCCCGATCCAAAATGCTTCGAAGTTGAAGTTTAGGTTAGCCAATGGGATCAGCACAAGCGGAGTGAAATCATATCCTATGCTACCGTATTGCACGATTCGTGCCATGCCTAACCCTGGGATGGTCCATGCCCAATATTGGAAGATTGCCAAGAAGCCTATCAGCACTCCCAGCCACAGGAACTTGTTGCTCAGGAACCTAGGTTCCTCTTTCTCATAAGTCATGTCGACCAAGCGCGATGCAGCCATTGCATGCGGGAAGGGCAGAGCTTCAATATCTATCCATTGTCTCCTCCATAACGTAGCCATGACGGCGTACATTAGGTAGTACGGTACTAGTCTAGCTATGTTCCATAGTATGGCGGGCATCCAAGCGGCCCAAGGTACGGGGCCACCATACATCCACGATTGCCACAGCTGCTCATTGTAGGGATCTGGACCAAACTGCCAGTTGATATCTTTGGCATAACCCAAGTTCCACCTTTGGAAGGCCGGAATCTGTCTGGCCGTGCCCAGCTGATTGACGCTGGGCAATATGCCATAGTGGGACGGTATGATCCACGTGACCCAGACCATAGCCAGTATTATGGTTAGTTCCCGCTTGTTGATCCTGAGTGCCTTGCCAATGATCGAAGTAATTGTCGTTATTACTAAGGGCCACCACATCACAAACGTCATTTGGGCAGCCCAGCTATTACCCCAAGCCTCAGAGCTGAGGCCCCATAGGCTTCCGCCCGGCGTAAAGACAGCTATAAAGCTGGTGAAGAGTGTTGCAATCACGGTCCATATCAGTCCTATGACGTAGGTCACTGGTCTAATGACAACTCTCTCTGCTGTTTTCTCTTCCAACAATTTTCACCTAGGCATTACTATGCTTTCTGTTTCCTTAAAAGCTTTGCCATCCTTCATATGTTTTTACTCCACTTACATCTAAGCACTATTTGTGCGACAAAGTCGGCGTCGAAAGGTGCATGAAGAACCTTAACAGAGAGTTTGCTAGTCATGTCAAGAAGTTCCCTCCTAGATGGATCAAATGGAAACCGAGGAAATATGAAGAATAGTTCAGCTATTCACGGTCTTACAGAGGGGTAAACATGTCGCCTGCAGAGTTAAACGAATGTGACGTTAGAAACCTGACATGACACGTTTCTGGCATCGAAGGGGGACGAAATCCCGGACCTATGTGTTCGGTCGTAGGCGATTCCGCGGACTCGGCGAATCCTAGTCAAGCTGATTTTTGAATCGAGACTGAAGCAGACTAATACGGGGCAGCCCACATACTCCTCATGATCACGACCAAGCCTGTACTCAAGGATATTATCAGGCCTTCACCGAGGAGGATGCCTGCGAAGATTATTCCTCTATATTCTCTCCATGTCTTCTCTCCGATGATCTGGGCTATGACCATCCCGACTATGCTTCCGATGAACTGAGAGAAGGCTGAAGGAAACGCTGAGCCTATCCCACCAGCTATTCCGACTACTGCATTGGCAAACCCCAAGTAGGATCCAGCGATGAACAGTCCCGCCCCAGCTACAAAACCGTATAGGATACGGTCAACCCTAAAGAACTCTGCGGCTTCCGGAGAGATGAAGAGGGACTGCATAGTTGCCTGAACGGGCCAGCTGTACAATGCTCCAGGATAGTCGGATGATGGTATAGGTGCCAAGCTCCACAGTGATTGCACTGTTATGAAGCCGAAGAGTAGGGCCAGTGGGAATATTATGAAGGTCGCTTTAATGTAGTCCTTCTGGGAGGTTTCGGTCATATCGCATATCTTCAGGTCTTGGGCCCATGATGAAGGCAGGTATATGGGAACGAACCACCCGTTGATGCCTGAATATCCTATACCTTTGAGAGTCATCTCTCTGACGTAGGGAATGCCAAAGCTAACGCCGACCCCTTGAGCTCTGGCTGAGATGAGAATCAGCAGAAACGGCCACGCCATGTTAAGCAGTATGTAGAAGATTATCGAAAGGTCCGGCGCAAGCATGTAATCGACTACGGACAGGGCCAGCGTTGATCCCAGAAACAGGCCGATAATCAGGTAGATAGAGATTCCTGTTCTGCCAGTTCTAAGGCGGCCTAGAGATCGAAGTGCCTCAGTGACAGTTTTGGGACGCATCAGAAGCGGGACAACCGCAATGGCCAGACCGTACCCCACTGCAATCATAGCCCAAGCCCACAAGACTGACCGTTCCCACGCAAAACTGATGCTCATACCATAGCTGTATTCTTGAGCGAAACCGGTGAGCTTGTATCTCACTAGTAAGTGATTTCCAAAAATGTACAAAGCTGTAGACCCGATCAGTACGCCCAAGGCTGCTTGGAATGGTATGATGAAGCCCGTGGCGTAAACGGCTAGATCGGTCATTATTCCGAAGGATGCTCCAGGTAGGAACGATTGTATTAACGCATTTTGATCAATCCAAGGTATAGGTAGGGGCTGTATGCGCATCCCCCAGAAAGCGAGACTAACGAGTGGAAGTGAGTAGAGAACAAAACCGTAGATTAAGGCAAAGGCAGTAGTTGCACCTAGGACGCCCATCTTTCTCCATTCTCTTTCAACCAGAGTCTTAGTGGTGTCGACTACTGGGTCGGCGAGGGGGAAGGGAAGTTTCTCAGCCACAACATATAGCTGGTATGCAAGTAGGCTCATGGCTAGATCTCCGAAGATCGCCGCGACGAAGAATGCGATGGTCCACAGAGTCACAGGCATCCATTCGGGATGGAAGAATGTTCTGTAAATCCAGACTTCGGGCGATGTGGGAGCGTAGAACCAAGGAACCTTGTCAGCCAGACCTAGGGCTTTAGTTACCGGAGAGTACCTCAGGTACACTTGGTATATCCAGCCGGGATGGGATAGGTTGCCAGTTGTGGGGGCTAGAAACCACCAGAACTTCAGAGTCTGGCCGCATGCTAGGTATATTATTATTGCTTCGCTAAGGGTTAGTCGGCTTCCGGCAAAGACCGCCGTCATCTCTATGAAGAGCAGAATGGTAGCCCATTGGATAGCAGAGGTCGCAGGCGCGGAACCAGTCATCAACTGGAGGTAGCTGGAAGCCGCTTGAAATATGAATACTACGTATAGGAGGGCCAGCAGTGAGCGCCAAGTTAAGCCGCGCTTGACGGATGTGGCCTGTTCGCCCATGGTCACGCGGCTCCTACGCGTTCCATCCCCTTGGATATTGCAGCAAATCTCCTCTGGTAATCTTCTCTTTCTTCTGGTTTGATGCTTCCCCAGAGAATAGTCTGCTTTCTGATTACATCTATGAACTCTCTGGCAAAGGTTATCCATGATCCCGTGGGGCCTGACTTCCTCTCAAGCGCCACCAAGAACGAGTGTCTCCCGGACCTTATGTCCTTCACATCCCTGATCTTGACAACTTGCGATATGCCTAACTCGTAGGGGGTTAAGGTTGAATCGAACTCTAGGCTTCGGATGATCTTGCCCTTCTCCTCTTCCACTTCATACCGTATCGGCAGCCTAGTTCTGAAGATTGAAGAGTCTTCAACTGTGTGGCCCACCAGCAGCTCATGGATGAAGGCTAAGACACCATCAGCTCTTATGTCCTCAGCTAAGGTGAATGGAAGCGTCACTTCCCACATGTCTCCTTTCGGCTTGGGTAGCTTCCACTTGCGCTCAAGGGAGGGGGTTACGAGTTTGGATGCCTGATATATCGGATAGATCGTTATAGCCATAATAGCGGCCATCAGTGCTGAGATCGTCGTCACAACTGTGGTTGAAGCGTAATTGACCTGAAGCCCTATTCCCCAAGGAGTCACTCCCATGATCATAGTCGCAAGTATTCCGAGCAGGTATCCTACAGTTCCTCCTAAGATTGAGTAGGTTACGCTCTCTGATAGAAACAGGAAGCCAACATGGAAGGGCGATAGGCCAACCGTGCTTAGTGTGTAAATGTCACGTCTCTTCTGCTCTATGGCGCTTGTTATAAGGCCAAGTACCATGAGGCCCGCCAATACTAGAGGTATGACTTGTTGCTGCCACCCGAATACAGTAACAAAGTTCTCCTGCTTAACAGAATAACCCGTCCCGTTGGCGCCCAAGAATAGAGGTATCAATGTCTCTCTATATATTTCTCTTCCTATGTTGAATATTGTGCCATCTCTGATGTATTCTGGCTCAAACTTCATGGCTATGCTCACAATCCAGCCTTTGAAGGTGTTCAAAAGCGTCTCATAGGGTATTATTATCGTCTCTCTTGGGAGCACTCTGCCATCGAAGCCTGGAAGCCTCTGATCCCACGGCGTTATCCATAAGTTGTCTAGGTCGTAGATCTGGATGAACTTCTTATCGTCCACTATGCCTGCGATCTTGAACGAGTACCCTGAGACCCACATAGTTTCTCCTACTTTGAGGTTACCTGCATCGGCGAGGTCTTTGCTTATTATTGCCATGCGCTTGCCAGCCATCCCTTCAGTGAACCAGACACCATCAACTAGGGAGTTTTGTGGGCTTGTGACCTCTTGTTCCTGCGGGGTCAATCCTAGAATGGCTATTATCGGCGTCGGTACAATGTTACCTTTGCTATCGGTTACGTGGAGTCCACGCATCAAATTGCTTATCCAAGTCCAAGCTCTAGGTGCGATCGTCGCCTTGTCCCCGTATCTGGCCTCATATTCATCAAGAAGCCTCTGACCGACCTGTGGCGCAGCTCCGTCTCCGAACCCGCCGGAGGAGTAGTCCCAGTGTCTGACGAGTATGCCGTCGTATAATGCTGATGTCCCCGTTCTCCCAACGCTCAGGGCCCTTATGGTCAGCATCGAGGTGAACATGGACGTGCCCATGGTAACGACTGTAACCGAGATTAGCGTCAACGCTGTCAGGAGTTTGCGCTTCCTCATGTGAGATATCCCTGTGGAGAACCCCAGTAAGGCCACGGAGAACCTTGGAATCTCAACCCAGTGTACGCCTGCTATTCTCGCTGTGAGGCGAGTGAGCGTAGAGGCTGCGATACTGAACACGACGGCCAGAAGCGGCATTATCAGGACAACAACCAAGAATCCTATGACTATCATGAACGGGTTGCTGGCCAAGGTGAAGCCTGGGTGAACAAACCAGAAAACCAGCAGCGGCGCCAAGTAGCCTGTGACTGTGGAGAACACACGCCTCGGTCCATGCGTGCTCACGAAGAATCTTTCAGATATCACAGCGAAGGGAATCAGCGCCAAGCCGAAGAACGTGATGGCGTAGATCGTGTCCTCAGTCGTGGCTCTTAGGCTGGCGTAGTTACCTCTTTCGAGCACCAGAAGCTGGTTTGACAGGGCTTCAACCTTCAGGTAGTCGTAATTCCTCAGAGCAGCGTAGGCCTCTTTGAATAGGGATTCTGTCTCCGCCATGCCAGGCGGGGATACGCCTCTAGCCTTCAACACGTTCAGCCTCTGCATGGTGACCCTGTGCAGGTCTTCGGCTGCCTTAAGGGTCGTGTGAGTCAGGATAAGTTGTTCGCCAGCAAGAACCTTAAACCCTGAACCCGCCTGCAGATCCATACTCGTACCTATGACGAGCGACATGGGGTACCGAAGTGTGTAGGAGGTTCTAGAAAGAAATTCTACGGGGACATTTGGTGGCACATGTGCCGCAGCTATTCCCAACCCGTAGCCGCCATAGATGTAACTGTGCCAGCTCCATTGTTCTGGAGGCGCATGAGAGACGAAGTCGTTCACTATCAATCTGTATTGTGCGTCTTGAGGCCCACTTCTATAGTAGACGTCTCCTGTATCGAAATGAATTATCGTTCCGCATTCGAAGAGCGTGTAAACGCCGAAGGATTGGGTCTTCCTGTCGAGAAGCTCGTTGCCGTAATCAGACCAAGATTGTCCGCCTCCTACGTCGATAGCCGTGTTCGGGTACCAGTATGGCGCTGTTCCGAACCCCGGTGAAAATAGAACGTTGCCTGTTGTTTCATTTACGACGTGGGCTTCGAAAATGTATTCGCCGAGCCTTTCAGCCTGCAATAGTCCTGGCAACACAACTTTACCATCTGCGTCCGCCATGGCATAGAGGGGGAGAAGCCGCGTGTACAAGATGAAGCCTATGGTAGAGCCTCCATAAGTCCCTGATGGACCGCCCCGCGTATAGTATATGAGGGCACGGGGCACCGGCTCATGCCGTCCAGCCGTGACGTTGTAACGTTTAATCTCACCTTCGGTGTCAACCCACTTGGGATAGTACATTCCCGGCGATCCCGGTGCCCATTTCCCTATCAGCTTGGACAGGTCAACGTTCAATGTGGCGTGGACTATTGGGTAAATGGCTTCAAGCAGGTAGTTTACGTTTTCCCATCTCATACTGCCCGGCACATCCAGCGGCGTGTAGTAGTATCCATTGAAGGCTTGATAGTTTGTCCAAGAGTAGCCGGAGCCACCCAAAGCGAGAAGAGGCTCACTGTTCATGTACCTATGGGGCGAACCCAGATAGTCATGGTATACGATGCCGTGGCCCGGCCCTCCGCTGCCGAACATGCCTCTGAAAATCCTGCTGGGTACTATAATGTCTCCTACTCTCTGGTCTTGAGCCAGCTCGGCCCTCCCAAGCTTCTGGGCTAGGTCTGGGACCAAAGTCCTGAAGAGCCAGCTCTCGTAGCCAGTAACCCAAGGGGCGGTGCCCTCTCGCCATTCATGTGTCCATCCTGCGACAGTGGTCGGCATCATGAACTTGTTCGCATCATTTATATCGAGGTTGATCTGCAACGCGATTTTGGATCCCCACTTTTCCCAGTTGCTGTCAACGTACTCCTTGATGAACCATCTGGAGCCTATCACGCCTTGATCTGTTCCAGAGAAGGCTATGAAAACTAATGTATACTTGTTAGAGCCCGGGTGTGACGAATAGTATTTGGCGAGCTGAAGGACCATAGCCATACCTATGGCTTCACGCGCCCCCGGAGATAGGCTTGGTATGAAGGAGAAGCTGTCGTACGCAGCAGTGATGAGAACATATCGATCTTTGTACTCTGTTCCCGGCAGGTAGCCGATTATGTTCTCTGCCGCGACTGTCCTCCACTTCATATTAGATACAAGCGTGACTGTGGGGGTTTGCTCGGACAGAGCCTTTAGCTTCTGAGCGTCCTCAGCCTTAACGTAAAGTCGGGGGAAGTTCCAAGCGACGTTTTCTAGAAACTTCATCGACGCCTCCATCATACTCATATCTTCAGGCTCCATAAACAACGCAGCCACAGCGCCAAGATTAGCTGCTGTCACCCAGTTATATTGAGTGTCAAAGTCCATCAGGACAATGCTGCCTTCGATTCCCTTGCCTGCTTTCTTAGCTGCCACCCCTAGCTCCTCAAGTCCTCCCTTTCCGACGTAGATAAGGTGCCCTTTCAAGCCTCCCGGAGGAGTCTGAGGCGGGCAGACCCTATTTGGGAACATAGGGTACAACGTGATTTTCTCACCTGAAGCGAGCCCTAAGTAGGCTCCTTCGTCTTTGGGTATGACGACATCGAACCGATGTCGCGTCAAGTTCATCAAGCCGAAGCTCCTGAACTTCGCCTCGATGTAGTTGGCGGCAGCGTAGCATCCTGGGTAGCCTGTAAACCTTGAGCCGAAGGCTGCAAGATCTTGAACGTAGCCTTTAAGCTCATCCATGTTGACAGCTTCGAGCCCAAGTTTCACATAGTCTGCTGGAATTTCCTGCGCCCACGCAGGCGCCACGGGCATGCTACATAGGATAGCCGTTAAGAGCAAAAATACTGTCACAAGCAACGGAGTGGTTGAGATGGCAAAATGCCTAAAACCCCTCACAGGTATAGCCAACGGTGGTCTCCACCCAAATCCAGATTAGCGCCCAGAATTCTTTTAAGACTTTCGGTCTTTCGCTTGTGGCCCAATGCTGACTACTTGATGCCCATAGATCTGATCGAGGATACGGCTTCATCCACCTTCTGCCGGCTCAGAATCTCCGTCACGGGGTTCATGCTAATGATGAGCTCGCTAACGCCTATCTCTGAAAGACTTCTCGCATCCTTCTCAGCAGGCTTAGCCAAGCTGAAGACTGCGTTGCCATGCAAGTACAGCTCCACAGTCATGAACACGCCCTTATGGTCTAAGAAAAATGCTCTGGTATCGCAAGGCTTGGAACATGTCTCAGGTGTCCTCTCCCCAAGAAAACGCGCGGTGTGACACTTCCTAGTGACAGTCACCGGAACAAAGTGCGTATGGACAGACACGTCAAGCCCAGCATCAACCAAGAACCTGATACGCGGAAAGCAATTTGGAACCCAATCGAGGTCGACGCCTCGAACCCCAAGCTCCTGATAGAACTTGATGGTAGGTCCGTAATGCAGGCTCGTCTCACCGTATAAATCCTTTACTTGCCTTCTTACCATGGCTCCCTTCACCAAATAGCCGAAAAAGACTAAACCTCGAGTGTCCCTTTTAAACCAAGGGCACCGAGCTGGAACATGAACCAGCTGCCTCCCTAGGTATGGTCTTAGCCCATCGTACCCGTTTACGACGCTGAGCAAGCCCAGATCATTGACTATTATCTCGGTTTCCCTCTTCGCACTTAGGAAACCTAGTTGATCTGTTACCTTTCTGAGGGCTCTATCAGAGCATCTAGGCGTAACGTATTCGAACTCCTTTCCCGCATCCTCGACAATAGCATAAGCCAACTTCAGCGTTTGCAGACTAGGTATCTTCCACTCGCAGAACTCTGGACCGAATCTCACCTTATCGCAGTCGGCAGCCGAAGCCTCCTTCAGCAACTCTAGATTGTCCACCTGCACTGAGAACTTCATGATTTCTTTTCCCTCGGATTCCACGAAGTAAAATGCTCATATGGAGCGTTGAAAAGCGGCGAAAAGTAACAGCGCTTCTGCTTACAGAAAACCTCCCTAAAGGGAAATTCGATGAGCCCCCGCAACGTCTCATACCGGACATCCTCAAGTTTCTTCCTAAGCGGTCTTTCCTTCTCGAGCACGCTCTTCTTCTGAGTCTCTCCAATAGGCTTTCCCAGATCCAGTTCATCTAACCTTCGCTTCAAAGACTCGATCTTCTGCCGCAGCCTATTAGCAGGGACCCTTCCTCCCCCCTTAGCTATCATATCCAAAAATTCGCGATATACCATGGTATAAGCTTCCTGTTGCTCAGGATGCATCAACCTACCCACTATCTTCAGACCAGCGACCCCAATCTGTACAAGTGTCTGTAAATGGCACAGTGAACAGAAGGTAAAGGCGTCTAGCACGGGTATGTTGCACAGCTTCTTGCCTCGATCGCTTGAGTCATATATGTCGTAGAACAAGGTGCAGGGAGAAGTTATGCTCTTTACATGCTTGCTCACCTTCAGTTCAGAGCCTAGGAGCTTGGAAAAGGGACCGTAATGATAGAAGTAGCAATTAGCATTGATATTCGAACATCCTCCGGCGTGACAGAAGATCTCGATCGGAATTTCGCTGCGTCTCACAATTTCAGACACCTCTTGAAGGGTGAGGTGACGCTCCAGAATCACTCTGCTGAAACCCAGCCTCCTCAGAAAATCTACCTGTTCACTGTTCATAGAGACGAAATAAGTGCTTGCAAGAAGAGGCACATCCACGCCTAGGTCCCGTATGACAGATAGCACTCCAAGGTCTCCCACTATTAGTGCATCCGCCCCTTGATCAAGGCAGGAGCGGACATGACTCTTCATTGGCTTCTCGAGATCTTCTGACATGAAGGGTTCATTTACTGTCACGACCACTTTCACGTTACGTCCATGAGCAAAATCCACAACCTTGGCGAGCTCATCATATGACTGCAACTGAGCTGGAGACCTGCCAGGACCCCTATATAAGGTGAAATGCTGCAGTTTTTCTGGCATAGCAACCCCGCAGTACACCTCGTCTGCCCCTGCGCGGACAACCCTGACAGCTCCTTCATAGGAATTTATTGGCGAGAGCAGCTTAGGTATTCTTCTCCGCTTCCATTCTTTCTGCGTCAAAACTAGTACCTCTAAGCTGCAAACCAATCTGATTACTTGGACGCAAGGATAAAAAGGTTGCCTCGGGGAGGTCTCTTCACCTACTTGACGCATTCTTGGCGTATCTTTCTGGCAGCATCTGGGTTAGACCGCGAAGTCTGATTTTTCATGAAAAGGTTGCCAGATAAGCACTTTGAGTAACGCGCGTGGGTTTCATGGAGTAAGCAGAGCGCCGCGATAGCTACGGGAAGAACTGACGGAAACAGTTAACCAGTTTCTGAGCCTTTTCGAAACTCTCTGCAGAGATCGAGAGTATCACGCCTGTCTTCCCTCGTAGGCTATTGCCAACGTTCTCAACCCACTCTTCAACAGTCTGATTCTCCAAGGGGCCGTCTGTCCAGATCAAACAAACGCCTTTCCGTCGGAAATAGTCGGCGATTTCTTCAAAGTTGTAGAATCTTCCCGGACTCCCGAAGAAGAAGGCCTTGACGTAGGGGTTGGAAACCACTTCATCAAGTATATGTTTCCCAGCCGACACCGGACTGCAGCAGAAATGACCCATGCCCCCATCGAAAGGTTTCAGGCACATCTCGTTAAAAGGTCTGCAAAATCTTCGGTATATTGTAGGAGAAAGCATGACAGCTACATCCTCGCAGAGCCGGGCACCACCCTTGTCCATCCACACGTTGGGGTTTCCGTGAACTCCTTTACCATTGGGCTCACCAACAATCTTCTTCTGGATCTCAGAAAAATCGACATATGCTTTTGAGATTCTTTCGAAAAGCTCTCTAACAAAGTCTGGATGCTTGTAGAAATCTGTCAATAGCTTCGTGCCTCTAATAAGGTAGGCCACGTCTAGGGGACCCTGCGTGTCACACAGATAGACCCTGATCACAGTACCATCAAGTTTCTTAACAAAATACTCTTCCGTTTCCAGTGCGGCCTTCATCAGTCCATCACTATATGGATCAGGGTCCTTCAAGGCATCAATGCTCGGAGTGTCTCCGGTAATGATTGGCGCCTTGACCCAAGGCATATTGTCTACTTCTTGTTGTACGACTATCTCGCTTCCGAACCCACTGGGAATTACTCCGACGCCGTAATTCGCCCTTAGACACAACATGGCGTCATCCTGCAAAATGCAGTGCGAATAGATGCTTGCCAATTGAGATACCAACATCTTGTCTCGGTCGGAAAAGGTTTCCGCGTACTTGAACTTGGGCCAAGTATCCGGGGGCGGACAATTGACAATCAGAGGCGGACGATCAACGGGTCTAAAGTTCCACGAGGCGCTTTGTCTCTCCTGAGCCTCGTCCATAACGTCGAGCCTAACCTTCTCGACAACCTTCCCGAGCCATGCATCGATCATGCTAGTTCCGCCTTTTCAGGTTCAACCAATAGAAGCGGCTTTCTTGTAGAATAAAAGTCTTGTGGCAACGGATAATAGTACATTCAGCTGAGCCCATAAGCCCTAAGGTCAACCAGTGTCATCTGGTCCACTTGCATAGCTCCTTCAGCATCGACACGAAAATTCACCCCAAGCTCGACTAGGACCGCTTTCTTCATGGCAATCCCAGATTCATGGCTCACGCCATCTGGATTCATTTGCTTCCTATCTCTGCAACCGTGACTGAATGCGCTGGCAGAACATAGCTGAACTCGCGTCCAGTCTTGAGAGTTCTCTTTGGCAGGATTCTCACATTGTCGTGGTGTTTGACATCATTGTAGGCTAATACATCTGGGCCATTCAGTTCGTAGAACGTGGCTTCTCTGCTCACGTCAATGTTTGAGATTTTCACTTGGCACTCAATGTCTTCATCCTTATTCAGGTTTGCTGCCGAAAGAAAGAGCTTTCCATCGACTTCGCTCAAAGTCGCAGATGCATCCACATAGGGTATGTCCTTGACCTCTATTGGGGAACCATATCTGAGTACAGCGCGCTTTGCATCGTACGTCTCGCATTGGACTTGGGTTTCCAACGATACCTCTCCGCCGTGGTTTGTGTACAAGTCGAAAACATGGTATGATGGTCTCAGTACAAGGCCATCCGGGTGAACGTAGACGGCTCCTCTCACATTGACAATGGGGGAATAGTTTGCCATTGTGACGTGCTCGCAATATCTACGGAAAATGTTCAAGAATCTGGCTGTGTGGATCGCCTCTCTTAACGTGTATTGGCTGTTCAAATCGTTCTCATCCATGCGAGTCCACTTTCCCCAAGCTGTGGCGCCACCTTCGCGGTAGTGCGACCAGCCCCAAGCGTTCCATTCATCGAAAGAGATCTCTATGCGTTTTTTCTCGCCTTGTGAACCCCTCATGGCTGGGTTAATCGCACTGATTAGACTGACCAGATTCTGCTCTGCATACGTGGGAGATGCTACAGCCCCATAGTAATCTGGAAGACTCTCTTTACGGTAAGAGTAGGAGTGGATTGAGATGTAGTCTGTCACGAAACCGGCGTCCCTTAGAAACTGAAAGTTGAACTGCGGATCCCGACCGTGCCCTACAGCTATCAGCTTTATGCTCGGGTCTACTCTTCTCATAAGCTTCGCATATTCCTTGAAGACCTTCGCATATTCCGCTCCAGTCATTGGTCCGCCAATTTCCCAACCTCCATGAATCTCGTTTCCTACGCCCCAGAACTTCACATTGTGCGGCTTGGGGTACCCATTTTTTTCCCTGAGTTGTGCGTAACTAGTGCTTCCTTTCCTGTTGCAGTATTCGACCCACTGAGCTGCCTCCTCAGCTGTTCCAGTACCAACGCTAACGTTTATGTAGGGTTCTGCTCCGACTGCATGGCAGACTTCGACAAACTCGTCAGTCCCGAACTGGTTAGTTTCCTCCTGATCCCAAGCGTAGTCAAGGGTGATGGGTCTTTCATCTCTGGGTCCTATGCCATTCTTCCAGTGGTAGGCATCGCAGTAGCATCCGCCGGGCCAACGCAGAATAGGTGTCCTTATCTTTTTCAAGGCGTCCAAAACGTCAGATCTGAATCCATGGTGGTCCGAAAACCTTGATGAAGGGTCATATATGCCGCCGTAGATGCATCGATGGAAGTGCTCTAGGAAGTGCCCATATACTTGGGGGTTAATTCTTCCCCTCACTCTTTCTCCGTCGATATAGATACTCGCCTTCATGGAACTTTCACCAAGATGACCGCTACTGATTTTTGGCCTTCTTATAAGGTTTCCCCACATCAACATCCCACTTCTGGATGATTTTGACATCTGAATGTCTGCCGCCCCAAGCTGGAACAATCAGTAGCAATGTGTTTGCCGTAGGTAGAACAGAAACGAGACTGCAGACAGCTGACTTACTCTCTCAGCAGTTCAGTACACCTGAATATCCTCATGTCCATGTCATCTATGAGGGCTCGAACGTCCGAGACTTCGTTCTCAACCTTCTTCAAGGCTGTCTGCAGAACGTTCATCCTGTATTCGAACCCATCCTGAGAAAGCTCGCCGACACCGAATCTTGCCGCGATCTCTTTGATCTCGTCTTTAAGCCTAGAAGCTTCGGCTTCGAGGCCTATCAATTGGTCAATCTTCTCTCTTCTTGTGGGAGCCCACCTTTCGGAAACTGACCCCAACCTCTGCTGACACACTAATAAGGCTTTCCGAACGTCTTCTGACTCTCTTCTCGTAACATGTCCATCTCTGATCAAAGATAAGTACTGCTCAATGATCGATGCCTCTTCCCCAATGGAAAGCGATGACAAGGCTGCTCCGATCTTTGAGACCTGATCTTCCCACTTCTGCAAGTTAGATGAGTAGACCATCGAACTGGGCAAGCCTTTTGAGTACTGACCACTCTCAACCACGTCTTTATACCCTCTAATGTAACGTAGGTCTGCGATGGACTGTGACCCTCCTAGCCCGTTGGGTTGCGTTGTGTGGACCGGTACACGAACCTTCTCCTTGGCCCACTCCAACCTAGCCATGGCCATGTAGAGTTCCAAAACCTCTCTAGACTTGAGGAGTTCGTTAAAGGAAAGGGAGAGATGCCCACCCAACTCGTCCGCTATGGCGCCGTACGCTTTCTCGTGAATCTCGCCGGACCTAAACAGTTTCGCTAGCTCTTCCAACCTTAGCGCGATATCCTTTATCTCTCTGACATGAGCCTGGAAGTCCTTTGCGCGGTCGTCTATGTCATCCTCGACCCGCTTGCTCGAACTCCCGGGAGCAGTCCGAGGCTTCACTGGAGCTTCCTGAACTCGGGATTCTTGGCTCGTAGGGAGGGGCAGGATTGCCTGCGGTTCCCTTCTTAAGCGTTTGGCCAAACCTGCCACGGCCCCGGTCACGACCCAGAAGCCGATCGTCGGGTAAGGCAGAAGGCTTCTCCATTTGTAGAGAAGAGCTGGTATTCCGGAAAACAAGAGAAACGATTCATGGCCCGTCGCGGGGAGGAATGTTCGGTAAACATCTTCGAGCCTTTCTCCCCTAACCCTGATTTTGTGGAGATCGTTGGTTCCTAGGCCTTTCTCCCGCCCCAACTTAAGAGTAGGCACTTTCTCAGGGTCGAAACCCACTATCGCCGATGCCACGGAGTCGGTTGCGACAGGGTCCTTGCCGACCACCAGTATGCCCATGTTGACCGAAGGTCCTTCATGCGGCCCTTGTCCCTCCATCGCAACTCTTCCATCGATAATGTTTAGGTTAATCTTACGTGCGCTACAGAGGTCTACTATGACGCCACCCATGTACGTGTCGCCCTTTTCTTGGGCTTTCTGATGAAGGACCATCTTTGGAATTCCGTAGACTGAGCCAGCCGCGATCCCAACGAGGTTCTTCATTCCCAAGGTCACGACGGCTGTGTCATGTGTCTTCATGCAAGCGACCGATATGAAAACGTCAGCGTCCACAAGAATCTGGTTGAACTGGAAGCTGTTGAAGACGTATCCGCCTCCTGGGACAGAGACGTTCACAAGTGAACCGTAGTTAAGGTCGACTAGTTCGACACCTGGAATCAGGTCCACAGCTGAGTAGCCTAAGGCCTTGAAGTTGCTGATTGTGTTGCCTTCTCCGCTGCCATCAGCCACCCAGATCACACTCGGGTTTCTTTGCTTGATGATGTTGATGAGCGCGGTAACTAATACTGGATCAACTGTGTCGGGTGGCGCTTGGTTTCTGACAATGTTAGGTTTAATCAGAACTTTGGCGCCGACCGGAATCAGACTTCCGATGCCTCCAATATGGTCAAGGGCTGTTGCCAGTGCAGTTTGAACACCTCCGCTAACTTTGACTACTGAAACAGAAGTCAACTCCTGAGTGAGTGTTGACCGTTCACTGAGAGCGGAGACCGGGCTGACCATAACGTTGCTGTACAATGTAAGACCTGAAGCCGAAATGGACAGGGATAGCAAGGTGGCATAGAGGATTGACTTCTTCCTTCTTGAGTTTTTTACTGCTCCTACTGCCTTGGAGGCGGTTCTTCTTGACGCATCAGCCACGAAAGCAATAAACGGGTATATGAGAAAGTTATAGCTGGTTGCAGCAGCCGCTTTCTGGCAGGGATACACAATCCGCGAGGGTCTCGTTCCAGATCTTATCAGCAGCCAGAAAAGGCTGACAATGCCTATTGTCGCGGTGCTTGCAGCTATGCTCCTAATGAGTCTCCCTATTCTATCAACCAATCAGGAAGAACTTCCCTTTGCCTCTTCTTGGAATACACCAAAAGCCTGATTGTATTTATATGTTGCCTTTTCTCCTAGACTGCTGTGCGCATTCCAAACAAGTCTGTCCACAGACCAAGACGGTAGTGGATCATATGCATCCGATCTTTTCCGGTCTCTTCGTGCATCCAGAAAGCCACAGACCCTTAGCATTCTTTGGCAATGTTGAAGGTGATCGTGTTCCAGTACATGTCATCACCCCTGATCAGCCGTTTCCGGAAGAGTTCCTTAAGCAACTAGAGAAATCACAAGGAGCTCGATGGGTGCATAGGAGGTGGGATAACGGGCTACTTTGGGCATTCGGTGAACGCGAGATGTACCCCGTTAACGGCGGCATCCCGATATTTGTCTTGCCTCCAGAACAAAGCTGGTCTCCAATCGCTGTCAAAGAGCTGCAACAGCAAAAACGAATCAGAAAGAACTGGCAACTTGACCGATTCCAGGAGAACTCGGTAGTGATGGAGTTTGCGAAGCGAATGGCTGAGAGTGAGGGACTGATCATAGACATTGCTTCAGGTCCCGGCGGAGGCTTCGTCCCCCTTATACTAAGAAAGAACCCAGAAGCCACAGTATTGATCGATGACCTATGCCTAGGTGTGCTTCAGGAATGGCAAGGTTTCCTGAGGACTCTTAACATACACAATACTTCTTTCGCGCTTTTTGACGCAAGAAAAATGCCTCTCAGATCGAACTCATTAGATGCGGTATGTGAGATAGGAGGGTTCAACGAAATCCCCCGAAGCACCGAAGCTATCAAAGAGGTATGTCGCGTCCTCAAGCCAGGAGGTACTCTGTTCTCAGTTGACAGTACGATAGAGAAGGGCGAATTGTTCGGGCTACCTGAAAGCGTGAGAACTAAATGGTATGACATGAACCCCCTTTCCTTCGAAGGGTTCTTGGACGCTTTCAAGAGTGTTGGGTTCAAAGTCATCAGCCACAGTTTCTTAGCTGAAAGAGAACTATCGCCTGAGGAAGGAGGCTTACCAAGCGAAGCCAACAAGTACGGGGTAAGGCTTCACCAGAAAACCTGCTGCACAGAAGTCATCAAGTAGCCCTCGCAGCATTTCCACAGGCAACTGAGCCATTAGGAGAATGCGAAGAGAAGAAGAAGGCTACGATTCACTTCCAATCAGAGCTCTAGGCAATTCACCCAAGATCAGGATTCTTGTCGACTTCAACAGAGAACCCATTTCAAGCATCGACATCCAAGGAGTTTCCACTGGTAATGAGTATTGAACAGCGCATACCAATCATCGGTTAGATAGCCAACGACCAAGAAGGGAAGTATCAGGTTAACATGCCTGACAAGGACGCAATACAAGACTTCGTAGATAGTGTTGTTGTTGAGGGCCTTAAGAGGATCTTCAAAAAGCTGGTTAGCAAGCTAGCGGGTGAAGGTG